>NZ_CP010777.1:3403597-4112195 GCF_001078055.1 Rufibacter radiotolerans
GGTCCAGGGCACGTCTACGCAGGTAAGGTGCCGCTGCAGGCTTTTGAGCAGACTCATGAAATCCCATACAGCAAACACATGGTGCTCCATGAAAGGCCGCAGGTCTGCCAGGTCATAGATAGACTCATACAACGGGTGCTCCATCAAGGCATCACGGTGGGGTTTTAATTCTGACTGGAGCCATTGAATGCGTTCATGGCAAATGGGCAGGGGCAAGGGTTGAGTTCTGGTTTTTTCCAAGATGGCGGTCATAAAAAAAAGAAGATTGATAAAGACAAAGCGTAGCAGCGGTATTACCCTGGGCCCTGCCAAAAGAGGGTTACCCCTTTTCAGAAAGGCTCTCCTAAGTTAAGGGTTTCTTGTGCTCGTGCATACGGGAAAAACGAACGCACGTTTTCCTCTAATTTAGGAAAGAAGCCCCTATTTGCCAAGTATGTTTTGTTTTGCGAGTCCGCCATAGTAGCGGCGCTTTAAAGACTTTGTCAAAAGATGAATATATGCCAGCCATCCATTATAACAAGGCTGTTCTAAGATTATGAGACGCGGTTTACCAACTGCCTTACCAACCATGACCTGGTTGTATTCTCTACTTGCTTTTAGGTTTGCCCCTATCCAAAACGTACTTATCAGAAATCTTTACCACCCCAGATGACTTGTCTGCCCCTGATGTTTCAAGAGAGGCTCTAACCAGAATATTTATAAATTAACGATTGTGTTTTATCTAAATTAAATATTATTCCTTTCTTGGCAGCAAGGGTTTCTAACGAAATAATTTCTTTTGTATTGCTCTGCTCATATTTTCCTGTTTACTTTAGCTTATCATTCTTAAAACCAGGCTAATTAGCCCAGGTTACAAGATTTTTAAAATCAACTTACCTGGTAGCTTTTGCCGCAGTTTGGACAATAGATATAAAATGGTAAGAATCAGATTAACCGGCATTTAAGCCAAAAGTGCATTAAAATTAAATAAGTACAATATAAATTAATATTACAAAAGTTAAATACAGCAAAGAAAAAAGCACCCCATTTACCAAAGCCCTAAAGTAATTACCTATTTGAAGTCTATTTGTATTGCGCTGAAACGGTGCCATAGCTGGAAACCCGGCATAGAAAGATTGGAAGTTATTTTAAGGGCGTTTAAAATTACCGAAGAGAAGTCAAAACAAGAGGCTGCCCCATTGAAAGAAGGGATGCATTAAAAGGCAGTACAGCAGGAATTTTTACCTATTTATCTTATTTCACAGAAAGGTCGCAAGCAGGTTGAATGCGATCTTTTTTCAAACCTGTTAGAAAGCTCGTTTGAATTTATTCAAAGGAGAAGAAGCTTCAGAAGGTTTTAAAAATGCGCATATTTTTTTTCCTGCTGAGGCTATCAAGCGCTTCCTGATTAAGGAAAAGCTTCCCTAACCCAGATTGGATAACAAAGAAAAATTAAAACTAACACCGCATACCACCTTACCCGCTTCCCTTTCCTGAGACTAACCTTCTCATAAAAGAAAGCAAAGCACTATTGAAGAACCCCATATTGAACTAGATGAAAACAATCTCTACTCAAAAGTCCTCCTTATTATTTGCTATCTGCCTCTTCTGGTTGTTACAGCTAGTGAGCCTGCAGGGCTTATTTGCGCAAGGAAATGTTACTCCTGTATTTAGCGTAAACCTGACTGGTCAGCCAAACGGGGAGTGGACCTCTCCTGAGATAAATAGAAATGGTCAGGTTTGTGGTGCTGATAAACAGGAAGAATGCGTTCAGTTTGACATCATTCTTGACAAAAACGCTGGTAGCCTAGACTTCAGCATTGTAGGGGGGCCTGTGCCTTCAGGCTCTATGACCTATAATATTGGATGCGGAGCACCTGTCCCGGTAGGCCAGCCCATATGCGTTTCAGGGCCAGGCCCTCACAGATTGACCATATGTATGCCAGGCAATGCTAAAAACCAATTTAGGGTTAGGTCTATTGCCGCTTTCACTCCTCAACCAGACGTATATGTATCAGGAGGCTGTTTTGCCAAACTGCAGGCGCCTATTGCCTTCAATGAAGCATCAGTTTCCTGGCAGGATATAACCGGAGGCGGGGCTTACAACAGTTATTTAAGCTGCATCTCTGGCTGTTCCACCCCAACCGTCACTCCTCCGCTTACCAATCCTCCGAAATTTGTGGACTATGTAGTCTGCGGGTCTTCCGTTCAGTCCCCTTGCTCAAGCACACCCTTCTGTGATACAGTAAGGGTTTATTTCTTTCCGGCCCCAGTAGTTTCTATTAATCCGCAACCTGCAATTATTTGTCCGGGCTCCTCGGGGGTGGAACTTACGGGCAATGTGGTAGGAGGAAGCGGGAATTTCACCTACTTGTGGACCGATGCCGGAGGCAATCTGCTAGGCACCAACAAAACGTTTATGGCTCCCGCTGTAGGCGAGTATTTTCTGGAAGTAAGAACCGAAAATTACCCCAACTGCAGCAAGTTCTCCACTTCGGTCAAGGTGGTCACAGACCTTACTGTTAATGCCGGTCCAGACCAACTGGTTTGTTCCCAAAATCCAGTCTCCTTGACAGGCGCAGTCACCGCGGCTACCGGGGGCATCTGGAGCGGCGGGGCAGGCACTTTTTCACCCAGCGCCACTGCTCTAAATGCCGTTTATACCCCTACCGCCAGTGAGATAGCTGCGGGATCTGTGAGACTTACCTTAACCTCAACCGGCAACGGAAACTGTACGGCAGTGCGGGATGAGGTGCTTGTTTCCTTTTACAGCATGCAGCTGACCTTGACCGGCACGCCTGTTATCTGTTCGGGATCTACCGGCAGCGTGACCGCAGCGGTCACAGGTGGCGTGGGCACGGTCACGTACAAATGGAACACCGGGGAAACCACGGCCTCTATTACCAATAAGCCGGCCGGTACTTATACTGTCACCGTGAGTGACGGGAACAGTTGCGCAATCTCAAAGTCATTTACGGTAGTAGAGAAGCCAGGCCCTTCTGACTTTACCATGACCCCCAAGGCAAGTACCTGCGGGGCCAGCAATGGGGAACTGGCCATCAGCGGGGTAATTGGCGGAACTGCTCCCTATACCTACAGCAAAGACGGCACCACTTTCCAGGCCTCTCCCACGTTCACTGCCCTGACTGCAGGTTCTTATACCCTTCAGGTGAAAGATGCCAACGGATGTATTGTCACTAAAACCATCACGCTCCAAAACATAGCCGGCCCCTCTGACTTTACTGCCTCAATTCAGGCAACCACCTGCGGCGCGAGCAACGGCAGTATCTCTGTTTCAAATGTAGTGAGCGGCACCGCTCCTTATACTTATAGTATAAATGGGGGTTCATTCCAGGCATCTACCAGTTTCTCAGGCTTGACCGCAGGTACGCATTCCATCACGGTAAAAGATGTCAATGGCTGTATTACCACCAAATCAGTGACTGTTGCCAACATTGCAGGTCCTACCGGGTTTGTGTTTGCGGCAGCCTCTTCTACCTGTGGGGCCAGCAACGGAAGTATCTCAGTAAGTTCAGTAACGGGTGGAACGGCTCCTTACACCTACAGCAAAGACGGCACTACTTTCCAGACCACATCCTCAATCTCAGGATTAGCCGCCGGTACGTATTCTATCACGGTAAAAGATGCCAACGGTTGTACCACCGTGCAACAGGTGCAGGTAACCAACATAGCCGGTCCTTCAGACCTGGCCGCCTCTTCCAGGGCCTCTACCTGCGGTAGCACTAACGGCGAGTTGACCGTAGGCCCTGTAACCGGCGGAACCGCTCCTTATACCTACAGCAAGGACGGCACCAACTTCCAGGCATCGGCTACCTTTGGTTCTTTACTGGCAGGTTCTTACACCATCACGGTGAAAGACGCCAATGGCTGTACCTTCGCCAAGGGCTTCACCGTTTCTGACATCGCTGGTCCTACGGCCTTTACCGCCAATACCACTTCTTCCACCTGCGGCGCCACTAACGGTAGCTTAACGGTTAGCGGCGTAACAGGAGGAGTTGCTCCTTATACCTACAGCAAAGACGGTAGTACGTTCCAGGCTTCGGCTACTTTCTCTGGATTGCTAGCTGGTACGCACACCATCACGGTGAAAGATGCCAATGGCTGTATCTTCGCGAAAGCGGTGACAGTCTCTGACATTGCAGGCCCCACCAGCGTCAGCCTCACTAATGCTTCCAGCACGTGCGGAGCCAGCAACGCCAGCATTACGGTAGGCGCGGTCACTGGCGGAACTGCTCCTTACACCTACAGCAAGGACGGCACGAACTTCCAGCCTTCCACTATTTTCTCGGGACTTCTGGCCGGCACCTACACCATTACCGTGAAGGACGCCAACGGCTGTACGGTTACCCGGCAAACCACCATTACCAACATTGCGGGTCCTTCTGACCTGTTAGCCACTTCAACAGCCTCTACCTGCGGAAGAAACAACGGTGTTTTAACTATTGGCAGTGTATCGGGCGGAACCACTCCCTATACCTACAGCAAGGACGGCGTAAACTTCCAGTCAGCCACTAGCTTTGGTTCGCTGCTGGCTGGTTCCTATACCATTACGGTGAAGGATGCCAATGGCTGTACCTTCGCCAAGGCCTTCACTGTATCTGACATCGCTGGTCCTACGGCAGTAGCGGCTACTTCGGCCCCGGCCGGTTGTACTAATGACGGTACTATCTCAGTAGGCACGGTAACGGGCGGCACCGCCCCCTACACCTACTCTATCAACGGTACTACGTTCCAGACTTCAACCTCCTTCACGGCACTGGCTGCCGGTACGTACACTGTCACTGCCAAAGACGCGAATGGTTGCCAGGTGACTACTTCTATTAATGTAGGCATCAACGTTCCTACCGCCTTTGCAACCACTACCACTGCCTCTACCTGCGGCAGCCCTAACGGAACGGTGACTATTACTTCAGTTACCGGCGGCACCGCCCCCTATACTTATAGCAAAGATGGTGTGACCTTCCAGTCGGCTGCTACCCTCACAGGTATGCTGGCCAGAACCTACACCATCACCGTTAAAGACGCTAAGGGTTGCGTATTCAGCCAAACAGTAACCGTAACCGATGTAGCAGCCCCTACTGATCTGGTTGCCTCTTCCAAAGCCTCCACCTGCGGAAACAGCAACGCGGAACTTACCGTGACCGGTGTCACCGGCGGAACTTCTCCTTACACGTACAGCGTAGACGGAGGTACCTACCAATCTTCTGCCACCTTCACCTCGCTCGCCTCGGGTAGCCATACTATCTTGGTGAAAGACGCCAATGGCTGTACCATTTCAAAAATGGTCACCATAGAAAATGTAGCGGGTCCTGCCTTCACCCTGGCAACGCAGTCTACTACCTGCGGGGCCAGTAACGGGAGCATTACAGTAAACGCCGTAACCGCTGGGACTGCACCCTTCACCTATAGTATTGACGGCACCAACTTCCAGGCCTCTGCAACCTTTGCGGCATTGGCGGCGGGTTCTTACACTATCACGGTGAAAGACGCCAATGGTTGTTCTTTAGCCAAGCAAGTGACTGTGTCTGATATAGCCGGTCCAACTGGTCTAACATTAGCTTCTACTTCTACTACTTGCGGAAATGCCAATGGTACCATCAACGCTAGTGGCGTAACCGGCGGAACGGCTCCTTACACCTTTGCCCTGGACGGAGGCTCCTTCCAGACATCCGCTAGCTTTACGGCATTGGCGGCCGGAGAGCATACCATCACGGTGAAAGACGCCAACGGCTGTATCTTTAGTAAGAAAATAGTCTTGGAAAACATTGCCGGCCCAAGTGACTTATTAGCTAACACCTCTGCTTCTACCTGCGGCGCCAATAATGGTAGCCTCACCTTGAGTGGCGTAACGGGCGGAACCGCTCCTTATACTTACAGCAAGGACGGCGTAAACTTCCAGACCTCTGCTACTTTCTCTGGAATCCTAGCCGGCACCTACACCATTACCGTGAAGGATGCCAACGGTTGTACTTTCGCGAAAGCCTTTACTGTATCAGATATAGCCGGTCCTACGGCCGTGGCCGCAACTTCTGCCCCAGCAGGTTGCGCCAATGACGGCACTATCTCAGTGGGCACGGTAACCGGCGGAACAGCTCCTTATACCTATTCTGTGAATGGTACTACGTTCCAGGCCTCTACCTCTTTTACAGCGCTTGCCGCCGGAACCTACACCGTGACGGCCAAGGACGCCAACGGCTGCCAAGTGACTACTTCTATCAATGTAGGAACCAACGTGCCAACCGCCTTTGCAACCACAGCCACTGCCTCTACCTGTGGCAACCCCAACGGTAGCATTACTATCAATGGGGTAACCGGCGGAACGGCCCCTTACACCTACAGTAAAAACGGCACCACCTTCCAGGCCTCGGCTACTTTTGCAGGCTTAATGGCTACCACCTATACTATTACTGTAAAGGATGCCAAAGGCTGTACGTTTGCGGCGCAGGTTAATGTTAGCAACATTGCAGGTCCTTCAGATCTAGTTACTTCTACCAAAGCCTCTACCTGCGGTAACAGCAACGCGGAGTTCACCGTGACCAACGTGACCGGTGGTACTGCCCCTTATAATTATAGTGTAGATGGTGGGACTTTCCAGGCTTCGGCCACTTTCGGTTCTTTAGCCGCTGGCACCCATACCATCACCGTGAAAGACGCCAACGGCTGTATTTTCACCGAGGATGTCACCCTGATCAACATAGCAGGACCTTCCTTTACCCTTGTCGCGCAATCTTCTACCTGTGGGGCTAATAATGGAACCATCACGGTAGGTGCCGTGACTGGGGGAACTGCTCCTTACTCTTATAGCCTGGACGGCACAAACTTCCAGGCCTCCACTACCTTCAACAACCTGTTGGCTGGTACTTATACCATCATGGTGAGAGATGCCAATGGTTGCGCCCTTGCCAGGCAGATTGTAGTAGAAAACATTGCCGGACCAGCTGGTTTAACGCTAGCCACCCTTTCTTCTACCTGCGGTGCCAGCAATGGTTCAGTTACCATTAATGGGGTGACGGGTGGCACCGCTCCTTACCTCTTCTCCATAGACGGTAGTACCTTCCAGAGCTCGGCCACTATCAGTGGCATAGCGGCCGGAGAGCACACCATCACGGTAAAAGATGCCAATGGATGTATCTTCAGCAAGAAAGTAACGGTAGAGAACATTGCCGGCCCAACTGATCTGGTGGCCAGTACCACTTCTTCTACCTGCGGTGCGAATAATGGTAGTTTAACTATCAGTAACGTTACCGGCGGAACAGCACCATACACCTACAGCAAGGACGGGGTAAACTTCCAGGCTTCGGCTACCTTTACCTCCCTACTTGCGGGCAGCCACACGATCATCGTGAAGGACGCCAACGGCTGTACGTTCTCCAAAGCCTTTACCGTTTCTGACATCGCCGGTCCTTCGGCGGTAGCGGCTACCTCGGCCCCGGCCAGCTGCTTGGACAATGACGGTAGCATCACGGTGGGTACGGTATCCGGTGGCACTTCCCCTTATACCTATTCTATCAACGGCACTTCGTTCCAGGCTTCAACTTCCTTCATGGCACTGGCTTCCGGTACGTATACCGTGACGGCCAAAGATGCCAACGGTTGTCAGGTAACAGCTTCCGTAACAGTGGGCAAGAATGTACCAACCGCCTTCGCCAGTTCTACGGTTACTTCCACCTGCGGTGGTAGCAACGGTAGCATTACCATTGGTGCTGTAACCGGCGGAACTGCTCCTTACACCTACTCTATCAACGGAACCACCTTCCAGGCTATTACCACTTTTGCTTCCCTGGCAGCCGGCACCTACACCATTACGGTGAAGGATGCCAAAGGCTGTACCTTTAGCCAGGGAGTGGCGGTAAGCAACATTGCCGGTCCTTCCTTTACCGTGGCTGCCAACAGCAGTACCTGCGGAAGCGCCAACGGAAGCGTTGCCATTAGCGGCGTAACCGGTGGCGTGGCTCCTTACTCCTACAGCAAAGATGGCGTAACTTTCCAGGCCTCTACCAGCTTTAGCAACTTACTATCCGGCACCTACGCCATCACGGTGAAAGATGCCAACGGCTGTGAGTCTTCACAATTAATAGTGGTGGAAGACATAAAAGGCCCAAGCGCTTTGCGTCTTGCCAGCAATGCCTCTACCTGTGGGGCCAGCAATGCCACCGTCACGGTGGAACTGGTAACCGACGGAACCGCCCCTTACACCTATAGCAAAGATGGCGTGACCTTCCAGGCCTCGGCTACCTTCTCAGGGTTGTTAGCTGGTACCCACACCATAACGGTGAAAGATGCCAACGGCTGTACTTTCAGCAAAGCCATTACGGTCACGGACATTGCCGGCCCGGCAGGCTTGACGCTTACTTCGGTAGCCTCTACCTGCGGAAGCAGCAACGGCTCCATCTCTGCGGGTGGGGTGACCGGTGGAACTGCTCCTTACACGTTTGCCATTGACGGTGCCAACTACCAGACCTCGGCTACCTTTAGTGCCGTACTGGCTGGCTCTTACACCATCACGGTGAAAGATGCCAACGGCTGTACCTATAGCAAGCAAGTGACGGTAACCGATAAAGCAGGACCTACTAACCTGCTTTCTACAACAGAGTCCTCTACCTGCGGTGCGAAAAATGGAACATTAACTATCAGTAGCGTTACCGGCGGAACAGCACCATACACCTACAGTAAGGATGGGGTAAACTTCCAGGCTTCGGCTACCTTTACCTCCCTACTTGCCGGCAGCCACACGATTATCGTGAAGGACGCCAACGGCTGTACCTTCTCCAAAGCCTTTACCGTTTCTGACATCGCCGGCCCAACCGCGGTAGCGGCTACCTCAGCCCCGGCCAGTTGCCAGGACAATGACGGAAGTATTACAGTGGGTACGGTATCAGGCGGAACTGCCCCTTACACTTACTCTATTAACGGAACTACGTTCCAGGCTTCTGCTTCTTTCACGGCGCTTAAGGCTGGTACTTACATCGTGACCGCTAAAGACGCCAACGGCTGCCAGGTAACGGCTTCGGTGACTGTGGGAACCAACGTCCCTACCGCCTTTGCCAGCACTACAAACTCTTCTACTTGTGGCAGCCCTAACGGTAGCATCACTGTAAACGGTGTAACCGGCGGAACCGCACCTTACACCTATAGCAAAGATGGCACTACCTTCCAGGCCTCGGCCACTTTCTCCGGACTGATGGCCGGCACGCACACGATAACCGTGAAAGATGCGAAAGGTTGTATCTACACTGCACCGGTGCAGGTTAGGGACATTGCCGGTCCGTCAGACTTGGTGGCATCCTTGAGGTCTTCTACTTGTGGTAGCAGCAACGCGGAATTAGTCGTTTCTAATGTCACGGGTGGCACTGCTCCTTACACCTACAGTAAAGATGGCGTGAACTTCCAGGCGTCTACTGCTTTTGCAGGAATGATGGCCGGTACCCATGCCATCACGGTGAAAGATGCGAATGGCTGTACCTTTACCAAGACCTTTACCCTCACGGATATTGCCGGACCTTCCGGTTTTACCGCCAATGCAACCTCTTCTACCTGTGGCAACTCTAACGGAAGCTTGTTAATAACCGCTGTGACCGGCGGCACTGCTCCTTATACCTATAGCAAGGACGGGGTGAACTTCCAGGCTTCGGCTACCTTCTCTGGCTTACTCGCTGGCACGCACACCATTACGGTGAAAGACGCCAACGGCTGTACAGTGGTGAAGCAAATTAAGGTGGATGACATAGCCGGACCTACCGGACTGGCCCTGGCCTCAGTTGCCTCTACCTGCGGAAGCAGCAACGGTTCAATCACGGTTAGCGGGGTTACCGGCGGAACGGCCCCTTACACCTTCACGATAGACGGAAGCACCTTCCAGAGTTCTTCCACCTTCACCGCCTTGTTAGCCAGAGAGTATACCGTGACGGTGAAAGACGCCAACGGCTGTACGTTCAGCAACAAAGTAATAGTGACAGATATTGCCGGCCCGACTAATGTATTGGCAACCGCTGTTTCCTCTACCTGCGGAAGCAGCAACGGGAAGTTGACTATTGGAAATGTAACTGGCGGAACGGCCCCTTACACGTACAGCAAGGATGGCGTAAACTTCCAGACTGCTACGGCTTTTGCCGATCTGAAAGCGGGCACCTATACCATTACCGTGAAGGATGCCAACGGGTGTATTGTCAGCAGAAGCTTTACTGTCTCTGACATTGCTGGCCCAACGGCCGTCGCTGCTTCTTCCCTGCCAGCTAGCTGCCAGGACAATGACGGTAGCATCACGGTAGGCACGATAACTGGCGGAACTGCTCCTTATACCTACTCCATCAACGGCACTTCGTTCCAGGCTTCTTCCTCTTTCACTTCACTTAAGGCTGGCACTTACACAGTATCGGCTAAAGACGCGAACGGCTGCTTGGTAACTGGCTCAGTGACCGTAGGCACCAACGTGCCAAACGCTTTTGCCAGCTCTACGGTAGCCTCTACTTGCGGGGCCAGCAACGGTAGCCTTACTATTGGTTCCATCACCGGTGGTACGGCGCCATATACCTACAGCAAAGACGGAATCACGTTCCAGGCCTCGGCTACGTTCTCCGGTTTGTTGGCTGGCACGCATACTATCACGGTGAAGGATGCCAAGGGCTGTATCTACACGGCACCAGTGAAAGTAAGTGACATTGCCGGTCCTTCTGATCTGGTGGCTTCCTTGAGTTCTTCTACCTGCGGTAACAGCAATGCTTCTCTTACTGTTAGTGGCGTAACCGGTGGCACCGCTCCTTACACCTACAGTGTGGACGGTACTACCTTCCAGGCTTCCGCTACCTTCTCTTCCCTAGATGCCGGCACCCACACCATCATGGTAAAAGATGCGAATGGCTGTACCTTCGCTAAGAGCTACACCATTTCTGACATTGCGGGACCTTCAGGGTTTATAGCAAGTGAAACCTCTTCTACCTGCGGAAGTAGCAACGGTAGCATTAGCATTGGTGCTATCACCGGCGGAACAGCTCCTTACTCTTATAGCAAGGACGGCGCAAACTTCCAGGCTTCAACATCTTTTGGTGGGTTACTGGCTGGCACCTACACCATCACGGTGAAAGATGCCAACGGTTGTACCATCAACAAGAAAGTAGTAGTGGAAGATATTGCCGGACCTACCGGGTTAACCCTGGCCTCCAATGCCTCTACTTGCGGAAGCAGCAACGGCTCTATCATGGTTGATGGCGTCACCGGCGGTACCGCTCCTTACACATTTAGCATAGACGGCAGCACCTTCCAGGCTTCGGCTACCTTTACCTCCCTTGTGGCCAGAGAATACACCGTGACCGTGAAAGACGCCAACGGCTGTACCTTTGTGAAGAAAGTAGTGGTGGAGAACATTGCCGGGCCTACCAATCTGGTAGCAACCGCTGTTTCCTCCACTTGCGGCAGCAGCAACGGCTCCCTGACCATTGGTAACGTAACGGGCGGAACGGCTCCTTACACCTACAGCAAGGACGGGGTGAACTTCCAGACTGCTACGGCTTTCGCCGATCTGATAGCCGGTGCCTACACCATTACCGTGAAAGACGCCAACGGGTGTATTGTCAGCAGAAGCTTTACCGTTTCTGACATTGCAGGACCTACCGCGGTAGCCGCTTCTTCTGCTCCGGCCAGTTGCCAAGACAACGACGGTAGCATATCCATAGGCACCGTAACCGGCGGAACAGCACCTTATACCTACTCCATCAACGGCAATGCGTTCCAGGCCTCTGCCTTGTTCACGGCGCTTAAGGCCGGCACCTACACGGTAACGGCTAAAGACGCAAACGGCTGTCAGGTAACTACTTCCATTAACGTAGGAACCAACGTCCCTACCGCCTTTGCTAGTACTACCGCCGCCTCTACCTGCGGAAGCACTAACGGCAGCATTACCATTGGCGCAATAACCGGCGGAACCGCACCTTACACCTATAGCAAAGATGGCGTGACCTTCCAGGCCTCGGCTACCTTCTCAGGGTTGTTAGCTGGTACCCACACCATCACAGTGAAGGATGCGAAAGGATGTACTTTTGCTCGTCCGGTAGTCCTGACGGATATCCCTGGCCCTACGGCTATCATCGCTTCTGCCAATGCCTCTACCTGCGGTAACCCCAACGGAATGGTGGCAGTAACAGAGGTGACCGGCGGCACGGCTCCTTACACGTACTCCATCAACGGTACCACGTTTCAAGCCTCGGCTACGTTCTCGGCTTTGACCGCTAAGGACTATACTGTCACGGTGAAAGATGCCAATGGCTGCGTGATCACGAAAGCGGTAAAAGTGAATGACATTGCCGGGCCTTCTGCCTTTGTTATGTCTCCTACCGCTTCTACCTGCGGCGCCAGCAACGGCCAGGTAACCGTTACGGGTGTAACCGGCGGGACCGCTCCTTACACCTACAGCAAGGATGGCAGCACGTTCCAGACTTCTGACATTTTCACAGGATTAGCAGCAGGCACCCACACCATCACGGTGAAAGACGCCAACGGCTGTCCATTGGTGAAACAGATAGCTGTTGAGAACATCCCTGGCCCTACCGCACTTGCCCTGACCTCTGTTTCTTCTACTTGCGGCGACAGCAACGGTAGCATTACGGCAGGTACGGTGACCGGCGGAACCGCTCCGTTCACCTACAGCAAGGATGGCTCAAACTTCCAGGCTTCAGCCACTTTCAGTGGTCTGTTGGCTGGGGCGCACACGATCACGGTGAAAGACGCGAATGGCTGTACCATCACGCAGCAGATCACCATTGGAAACGTGGCGGGCCCATCTGACCTGGTGGCTTCCCTGAAGGCTTCTACCTGTGGTAGCAGCAACGGAGAGTTGACCTTCACTGGCACCACCGGCGGAACCGCTCCTTACACTTACTCTGTAGACGGTACCACGTTCCAGGCATCGGCTACGTTCATGGCCTTAAAAGCGGGTTCTTACACCATCACAGTGAAAGATGCCAACGGCTGTACGTTCTCCAAAGCCTTCACTGTTTCTGACATCGCCGGTCCTTCGGCGGTAGCCGCTACTTCGGCCCCGGCCAGCTGCCAGGACAACGACGGTACCATTACGGCAGGAAACGTAACCGACGGAACCGCCCCTTACACCTATTCCATTAATGGCACCACCTTCCAGGCTTCCGCTACATTCTCGGCGCTGGCCTCAGGCACCTATACCGTCACGGTGAAAGATGCCAACGGCTGTACCGCCACAGAGGAAGTAGTCATTAACAAGAATGTTCCTACCGCCTTTGCCAACACCACTACAGCCACTACCTGCGGCAACAACAATGGTAGCATTACCATTGGCGCAGTCACGGGTGGTACCGCCCCTTACACCTACAGCAAGGACGGCTCAAGCTTCCAGGCTTCGGCTTCCTTCTCTGGGTTAACTTCGGGTAACCATGCCATCACGGTGAAAGACGCCAAGGGTTGTACCTTCACGGCTCTGGTACAGGTAAGCGATGTTCCAAAAATAACAGACCTTTCGGCTGCCACAGAAGCCACAACCTGTAACAACAGCAACGGTAAAATAACGGTGAACATGGTCACCGGCGGAACAGCTCCTTATACCTATAGCCTGGACGGTTCTGCTTTCCAAAGCTCTTCTGTCTTCGCCTCGCTGGCGGCAGGTTCTTATATCCTTGTGGTGAAAGACGCCAGTAATTGCACCTATTCTGAAGAAGTGCTGGTGGGGAACACCTCTGGTCCTTCAGACTTCAGATTCACGGTTCGCACTTCCTCTTGCGGCAATGCCAATGGGCAGGTGACAGTTAGTGACGTGACCGGCGGCGTAGCCCCATACACCTACAGCAAGGACGGCACTACGTACCAGGCCTCGGCTACCCTGGCAGATCTGGCAGCTGGTACTTACACCATTCTGGTGAAAGACACCAACGGCTGTATCTTCAGCAGAAAAGTAACTATAGAAGGTGTGGAAGGCCCGACGGCCTTCACACTGGCCTCTGTGTCCAGTACCTGCGGCAGCAGCAACGGAAGCATCACGGCTAGCAACGTAACCGGAGGAACCGCTCCCTACACCTACTCTGTAGATGGCACCACCTTCCAGAGTGCAGCCACCTTCGGGTCGTTGATGGCGGGAGCCTATACCGTGAGGGTGAAAGACGCCAACGGCTGTACCGTAGTGAAACAGGTAACGGTTGACAACAAGGGCGGCGTAACGGCCATTGCCTCGTCTACCACTCCTGCATCCTGCTCTGACAACGGAACCATCACCATTACCTCTTCTACCGGTGGTTCGGCTCCGTACACCTACTCCCTGGACGGCACCAGCTTCCAGGCTTCCAATACCTTCACCCCCCTGGCCCCTAAAGACCACAAGGTGTATGTAAAAGATGCCAATAACTGCGTAGCCTTCTTCACGGTAACTGTAGCCACCACCAGAATAACAGAGGCGGTGGTCTCTGCGACTCAGGAAACCTGCGGCGGGAAGAACGGATCCATCACGGTGGGCACGGTAACCGGAGGCGTCAGGCCGCTGAGTTACAGCATCAACGGAACCACCTTCCAGACGTCTGCCACCTTTGCTAACCTAACGGCCGGTGCTTACACCATCACCGTTAAAGATGCGGAAGGTTGTGTGCTGACCAAGACGCAGGCAGTGACCAACAGCACCGGGGCTGAGTCCTTCACCTTGGCAGGAATCAATGCCAGCTGCGGAGATAACAATGGCCGGATCTCTATCAGTCAAGTCGTAGGCGGTCAGAGTCCTTACCAGTACAGCATCAACGGCACCACCTTCCAGGGGTCACCAGAGTTTACCGGTCTAGCGGCCGGCACCTACCAGGTGACCGTGAAAGACGCCCAGGGCTGCACGCTGGTAAAATCTACTACCCTAACCAACAGCCTGCCACCTACCGCTCTTAAAGCAACTATCAAAGCTGCGGGCTGCGGACAGACCGAAGGACAGGTAACTGTAGATCAAGTAACTGGCGGAACCGCTCCTTACAGCTACTCACTGGATGGCGTGAACTTCCAGGCCTCTACTACCCTTACCGGGGTAACGGCAGGCACTTACCAGTTAACGGTGAAGGATGCCAATGGCTGCACCTATGCGCAGTCTGTAACAATAGGCAAGGTGGAAAGCAAAGTGGCCTCGGTGCAGCACATTACCTGCGCCGGTGAGAAAAACGGAAGAATCACTATCTCTACCGTTGGCGGAGACACCCAGACGGAGTACAGCATCAACAATGGGGTGACCTTCCAGAAAGAGCCGGTGTTCAACAACCTGGCCGGGGGTGTGTACCAGGTGGTGACCAGATTCTCTGCTACCTGCTCCGTGACTGTTGGCAGCGTGGAGGTGAAAGAGCCGCAACCAATTAAGGTAACAGTAGCCCAGGTTATCCAGACCCTGAATGGCAGTAACCTGGGTAACGCAGAGATTACCTCTATTACCGGGGGTACGGCGCCTTACACCTTCATGCTCAACAACGGTACCTTCTCTACCACCCAGACTTTCTCTGGCCTGAAAGAAGGAACGCACTCGCTGTTGGTGAAAGACAGCAATGGCTGTATCACTGAAACTTCCTTCGTGATTGATGCCTCAGCTGAGCTAGAAATCCCGAATGGTTTCACCCCTAACGGCGATGGAATCAATGACCTGTGGGTTCTCAAAAACCTATCCCTGCTGTACCCAAGCTGCAAAGTAGAGGTGTACAACCGGTGGGGCAGCAAGGTGTTTGAGTCCAGAGGCTATCAAAAGGCATGGGACGGAACCTATAACGGGGCAGCGCTTCCGGTGGGTACTTACTACACCATCATAGAGCTTGGAAACGGCAAGCCCGCGCTTAAGAAGTCTGTTACTATTATGCGATAGTTTTTAGCCAATAACTCATCATCAGCTATATGAAAAAGCACCTGTTCATCTTATTCTTTCTGCTTGGCGCCACTGTTGCAGTGGCCCAGCAGAGGGCAATATCCAGTCAGTACATGACGAACTATTTCCTGCTGAACCCGGCGGTGGCCGGGTATGAAAAGGACCTGAACGTGAAAGCGGGTTTCCGGAACCAGTGGGTAGGGTTTGAGGGCGCGCCCAAGACATTCTACGTGAGTGGGGAAACGGCGCTCTTCCAACACCAACGGTCCCGCGGAAACCGCAGAAGGCTCAAAGCCTTTCACGGGGCCGGCGGGTACGCCTACACCGATAAAACCGGCCCTACTACCCGGTCGGCGGTGCTGGCGTCCTATGCCTACCACGTGCCTTTGAGCCGCGAACTGTTTCTTTCCTCCGGCGTTTTTGCCGGGTTTCAGCAGTTCAAGTTCGACCCTAACAAGGTACAATTGGCAGACAATTCAAACGGCATTGACCCGGTAACCAGCAGCGGCATGATCAACTCCTTTATGCCCGACCTCACCATTGGTACTTTTCTGCACAGCGAGCAGTTTTATGTAGGCATTTCTTTGTTTCAGGTACTGGGCAACAAGATATTTGAAGCCGAGAATACCACCGATGCCAGCCGCTTAACCCGGCACTTGTACATGTCTGGGGGCTATAATTTTGACGTGCAGAAGAACATCACTGTGTCTCCCTCCCTGCTGTTGAAATATGCCGGCCCCGCCCCGCTGCAGGCAGACCTGAACGTGAAAGGTATTTACAGCTTCACCAAGCGGAAGAAAACCAAAGCGGATGACCAGGTATGGGCCGGCCTTTCTTACCGTACCCAGGATGCCCTGGTAGGCCTGGTGGGTTGTCAGTTTCTGGGCCAGTACCAGGTGTCTTACTCCTATGACATCACGGTCTCCCCGATGCGCAACTACAGCTCCGGCTCCCATGAGATTATGGTGGGCTACCGCCTGAAAATGTAACCTAGCGTACCAATGCCAGCACTAAACTCCCGGTGCGTTTTAAGCCTGTTTTTAGGAAAACAGGCTTAAAACGCACCGGGAGTTTTCTTTTTTTACCCCTCTTGTGACGTGCTAAATAATTTGACACGCTACATAAAAAGGACAAAGACCATACAGCCTTGGCGCACGCGTCTATTGGTGCCGGTACGCATTTTTAGAGGCTTTATTCTCTTTTGAATGCTTCTCTCCTTCTTTGTCATCCTGGAAGGATCTTGGTAGCGAACGGTAATGGCATTGAATACACGTTACTTCCATCCTCCCACAAGGTCCTTTCAGGATGACAAAAAATATAATAAGGAACAGGAAGGCAATAACTAAGGAAGAGTATTAATTATCTATATGTGTGGACCTAAGCCGATGTCTGTGCTATCTGTTTGGGTGGGTTTGACCGAGAGCTACCTGAGCTTTGCGCACAAATAAGCCCGGTTCTGTTTTGGGCCTGTTTTTTAGAAAACAGACCCAAAACAGAACCGGGCTTATTAATAAATCCTTAGCAGGAGGATACTCCGCCGAAGATCTTTTAACTCATGAACTGCTTAGTTCTTGGTGAATTTAAGGGCTACGGAATTGAGGCAGTATCTTAGGCCGGTGGGCTTGGGTCCGTCATCAAACACGTGCCCCAGGTGACCACCGCAGCGGGCGCATAGTACCTCGGTGCGCAGCATCCCATCACTGGTGTCTGGTTCTTCCAGCACAGCCGCGCTGTTGAGGGGTTTAAAGAAACTGGGCCAGCCGGTGCCAGAGTCAAACTTGGTATCTGAGCTGAACATGGGGTTTCCGCAGGCGGCGCAGGAATAGATGCCTTTCTGCTTGTTATTGTTCAAAGGTCCGCTGAACGCCCGCTCGGTGCCTTTTTCGCGGAGCACATAATACTGCTCAGAGGTCAGGATCTTCTTCCACTCTTCATCAGTCTTGGGCAAGGCATCCAGCAGGTTGGTGCGGTTCAGGTTCTGGGTTTGCTGCGCGGTGAGCGTTTGCTGGCCAGAGGAGGCCGTGGTGCGGGCGGGTTCCTGCTGCGCGCAGCCAGAGAATAGCCAGACAAAGGCCAAAAGGGAAAATATGATGGGAGTTTTCATAACACTTCTTCTAAATGGGTAAGAGACATTCACGCTATTATATACGACAGGGCCCTACTGCCCGGATGTAGGCTTTCCGGCCTTCTTCTGGGCCAGACCAGCCGGCCACGGAACTTAGCCGGAAGGCTTTCTGTTTCTCCTAACAACTAAAGAACCCCGTAAGTTATTGGACAAAAGCACTTTTTCATATTAATTATAAAAAAGCGCCGGAAAACCACTACCTTTGCGGGCTGAAAACAACCTCTGAATGCAAAGTATCCGCAACATCGCGATTATTGCCCACGTGGACCACGGTAAGACCACGCTGGTAGACAAAATCATCCACGCCTCAAAAATTTTTGACGCCCACCAACACTTCGACGACCTTATCCTGGACAACAATGACCTGGAGCGGGAGCGCGGTATCACCATCGTTTCCAAGAACGTATCGGTGCGTTACAACAATGTTAAAATCAACATTATTGATACGCCTGGTCACGCCGACTTTGGAGGTGAGGTAGAGCGCGTGTTGAAAATGGCCGACGGTGTTCTTTTGTTGGTAGATGCCTTTGAAGGCCCTATGCCACAGACCCGTTTCGTGCTTGGTAAAGCTATCCAGTTAGGCCTGAAGCCAATTGTGGTGGTAAACAAAGTGGACAAGGAAAACTGCCGTCCAGACGAGGTACACGAAATGGTCTTCGACCTGATGTTCAACCTGGACGCCACCGAAGATCAGTTAGATTTCGTGACCCTGTACGGTTCCAGCAAGCAAGGCTGGATGAGCACAGACTACCTGAAACCTACTGATAACATCATCCCTCTTTTAGATGCCATTGTTGACGTCATTCCTCCGGCTCCTTCTGAGCAAGGAACGCCTCAGATGCAGATCACTTCTTTGGACTACTCCTCGTTTGTGGGTCGTATTGCCATTGGCCGTGTGAAGCGTGGCACCATCACCGAAGGCGCTAACATGAGCCTTTGCAAGCGTGACGGTTCTATCAAGAAAGTAAAAATCAAAGAACTTCAGGTATTTGAAGGCCTGGGTCGCGTGAAAGTAGAATCTGTTTCTGCTGGCGAGATCTGTGCCGTAACCGGTATTGAAGGCTTTGAAATTGGCGATACTCTGGCGGATTTTGAGAACCCAGAGCCATTAGAGCGCATCTCTATTGATGAGCCTACCATGAACATGTTGTTCACCATCAACAACTCTCCTTTCTTCGGGAAAGAGGGCAAGTTTGTAACATCGCGCCACTTACGTGACCGTCTGTTCAAAGAGATGGAGAAAAACCTGGCTCTGCGTGTTGACGAGACCGATAAAGAAGATACCTTCTTAGTGTACGGACGTGGTATTCTCCATTTGTCTGTACTGATTGAAACCATGCGCCGCGAGGGCTACGAATTCCAGGTAGGCCAGCCACAGGTTATCTTCAAGGAAATTGACGGCCAGAAAATGGAGCCAATGGAGCACTTGGTGGTTGACGTTCCTGAAGAATCTGCCGGTAAGGTGATTGAGTTGGTAACCCAACGTAAAGGTGACCTGACCATCATGGAGCCGAAGGGCGACTTACAGCACTTAGAGTTCAACATTCCTGCGCGTGGCCTGATTGGTCTGCGTAACAACGTGTTGACTGCTACTGCTGGTGAGGCCATCATGAACCACCGCTTCCAGAGTTATGAGCCTTTCAAAGGCACTATCCCGGGTCGTATCAACGGTTCGTTGATCGCGATGGAAACTGGCCCAGGAACGGCTTACTCTATTGACAAACTTCAGGACCGCGGCGTATTCTTCGTTGATCCGGGTGAAGAGGTGTACATGGGCCAGGTAATTGGAGAGCACTCTCGCCAGAATGACCTGACGGTGAACATCCAGAAAGGAAAGCAGCTGACCAACATGCGTGCTTCCGGCTCTGACAACAACGTGAAGATTGTTCCTAAGAAGCAATTCTCTTTGGAGGAAGGCATGGAGTACATCCAGAAAGATGAGCTTTTGGAGGTAACGCCTAAGAGCATTAGAATGCGTAAAATCTACTTAGACGAGAACGAGCGCAAGCGCTGGGGAAACAACTAAGCAGCCTATTTTATAGATAAAAGAAGAAGCCCGGCCAAATGGTCGGGCTTCTTCTTTTATGGGTGTTTTGGAGCTGTTTTTGGCAAAAGGGGCTAGAAACGAAATCCCTACCCAAAAGCGACTCTCCTTTTCTCAGCATTGCTCAGCGTAATCAACTCCACCACCCTAATTACATCACGCGCCTGTTCAGGGGTAACGGCCAGCGGGGCTTCCCCCACAATAGCTTGGTACACGTTTTCATAGAAGCTGCGGTAATGACCGGTTTCACTTTCAATTTTGCCCTGGAAGTGCAGCCCTTTGTGTTCGGTGTTGAGGTGGCCCCAGATGCTTTCCGGCTCTACGCCCCAATCAGGAGCCAGGTGCGGGAGCAGGCCGTCGTTGAGGGCTTTCTCCTGCACGTCCATGCCGTATTTCAGGAAAGAGCCTTGGTCGCCATGCAGGGTGTAACGCGGGCTCAGCTCGCGCACCAGCAATCCCGCTGAGAGCGTAACTGTGACTTGATCATAGTAAAGGTGGGCTTCAAACTTATCTATCACGGGGCTTTGGGGCCGCTGAATCCGGACATCGGCAGAAATCTCATTGGGCTTCCCGAACAGCACCAGCGCCTGGTCAATTAAATGCGAACCCAGGTCAAAGACAATACCGGAGCCGGGCGTGTCTTCCTCTTTCCAGGTGTTGCCTTTTAGGGTGGGCCGGAAGCGGTCGAAATGGGCTTTGTACTCTACCAGGTTGCCCAGCATGCCGGTATTTACCACTTTCTGTACCGTCTTGAAATCACTGTCCCAGCGGCGGTTGTGGTATACCGTAAGGATTTTGTTTTGCTGGCGGGCCAGTTGGATCAGTTCATCGGCTTCCTGGGTGGTGGTGGTAAACGGCTTTTCCACCACCACGTGCTTTCCAGCCAGGAGCGCCTGTTTGGCCAGGCTGTAGTGCGAGGTGTTAGGCGTGGCCACCACCACCAGGTCAATAGCCGGGTCATTCATAATATCATCGGCCTGCGCAGTGATCTGGGCCTGGGGATAGCGGCTGTGGGCAATCTGGATGTTTTCTTCCCGAGACTCCCGTATTCTTATCAGTTCTAACCCGTCTACTAACTGAATGAAAGGTCCATGGAAAATGCGGCCGGCCATCCCGAAGCCAATCAGGCCTACTTTTATTTTATTTGTTGCTGTCTCACGCATGCTTATGAATGTATAATATCTACTGATAGCCTGTTCCCAGATCAAACATACGGCAAAAGCTTCTCTCTTCTACCCGCCACTTTCCTGGGGTTTAAAAATGGCAGTATTTATAGTGAGACCGCCCCGTATTTATACCAAAATTTTGTACAAAATACCCACTCCCGATTTGTGGAATTACCTAACCCAAACTTTTGATTAGTGCCTTTCTATACTCATAATCAGGTATTTTTAGAAATTTCATGGGCAAAAGGGCAACAATCTGCCCAAATAAAGTAGACATCTCTGGATAATTTATATCTTTGTACATATTATAATTATCAACAGTAATGAAAAACGGTAAAGTAAAATTCTTCAATGATTCCAAAGGTTTTGGCTTCATTAAAGACGCAGAATCCAATGAGGAGTATTTCGTACACGTGTCTAACCTAGTGGACGAAATCAGAGAAAATGATGATGTAACTTTTGAGCTGAAAGAAGGCCGCAAAGGTTTGAACGCTGTAAATGTGAAACTTGCTTAAGTTTTAATATATATCAGTTCTCTAAAAGGGCCTCACCATCGTGAGGCCCTTTTTTATTCCATTTGGTTCCCTGCTTGCCTGTCTTATGCCCTGCTCCTCCGCCCACTTCATGCAGCCCCCAGTAGTAAGGGAAGCGGCGCAGAAAGGTCAGTTTTTTTTACAGTATCTGGCGTAAAACTCGTCCAACTTACCGCTTCTTTCAGTAGATTACATAATGAAAGCTGTACTACTGGTTTAAAGGAGTTTCGTTCCTTTTTGTAGTGCCCACTTTCATTAGCCTGATTTCTTTACCTTTTATTTTTCATGCGTCCGTTTAACATCCTTTTTCCCTCTTTGCTGCTGTCTGCCGGCATCGGCTTTTTCTCCTGTTCTAAGCCAGATGCTAAGAAGGAGGCAGGTTCTGCCGCCTCGGTGGCGCCTATTGTCAACACCGCCAGCCAAACCGTTCCGGCTGCCCCGCAGACTACCGCCCAGGCAACCGAGACTGCTTCTCCGGCCGCTGAGAGTAAGTCTGCCACTGCCGCTACCATTCTTGCCAGGCCGCAGGTACCAATTCTGTGCTACCACCAGATACGCGAGTGGAAAGCGAGCGACGGCAAGGTAGGCAAAGACTACATTGTGAAGGTTACTGAGTTTAAGGCCCAGATGAAGATGCTGGCCGACAGCGGGTACCATACTATTCTGCCCGACCAGCTGCAGGACTACCTCACCAAAGGTACGCCCCTGCCCTCTAAACCCATCATGCTCACCTTTGATGACACCAAACTGGACCAATACACCGTGGCCAAGCCCGAGCTGGAGAAGTACGGTTTCAAGGGCGTGTTCTTCATCATGACCGTTTCCATCGGTCGGCCTAACTACATGACTAAGGCACAGATCAAAGAATTGTCTGATGCCGGGCACGTGATTGGCTCACACACCTATGATCACCATAATGTAAAGAAATACCAGGGCCAGGACTGGGTGACCCAGATTGAGAAACCCACCAAGCAGTTGGAGGCCATCACGGGCAAACCTATTAAGTACTTCGCCTACCCATTCGGTCTCTGGAATCCAGAGGCGATCCCAGAGCTGAAAAAACGTGGTTTTGACGCCGCCTATATCCTTGCCACCAAGCGTGACCCTAATGACCCGTTGTATACTATTAGACGAATTATCGCTAGCGGCTACTGGAGTTCCAAAGGGCTGCACAATAGCATCAAGAATAGCTTTTAAGTAGTGTAGTGGCAATCACTGTTGATTGCTTAGACAAGGCAAATATGAATGGGCAGCCATAAAGGATTGCCCTATAAACCAGAAAGCGTTTCGGGGCTGTTTTTGTTAAAACAGCCCCGAAACGCTTCTTCTTTTAATAGCCATTGATCCAGGCCCAAGTGTCTGCCTGGACTCGCCTGTATATCGGTTTCTACTTCTTCTGTTTCACTTTATTTGTCATCCTGGAAGGATCTTGCGGGCGAACGGAAGTAGCATGTATTCAATGATATTACCGTTCGTTACCGAGATCCTTCCAAAATGACAACAGATAAGGAAGGGTCCTTTCAGGATGACAATTTGTTTAAGGAATCATCTGACTTCCTAAAAACGAACAACCAATAACTAGCACTTCTCCAACGCCTGCAGAATATCATTCAGAATATCATCCACATACTCCAAGCCTACGGAGATCCTAATCAAACCGGGAGTAATACCTACGGCTTGGCGTTCTTGCTCAGTGAGTTTGGCGTGGGTGGTGCTGGCGGGGTGTGAGGCAATGCTGCGGGTATCGCCTAGGTTGGCGGTAAGCGACATCAGTTTGAGGCTGTCCAGGAACTTTCGCCCACTATCCAGCCCGCCTTTCAGCTCAAAGCAGAACAGTCCGCCGCCGTTTTTCATCTGCTTTCTGGCAATCTCCATTTTGGGGTGCGAGGGCAGGAACGGGTATTTCACGCTGGCCAGTTTGGGGTGGTTTTGCAGTTTGGTGGCAATGGCCAGGGCGTTGGCCGCGTGGCGTTCCATGCGCACATCCAACGTCTCCAGACTTTTGCTCAGCACCCAGGCGTTGAACGGCGACAAGGCTGGGCCCGAGCTTCGGCAGAACAGGAAAATCTCTTTGATCAACTCCTTCTTACCCACTACCACGCCACCTAGCACGCGCCCCTGGCCGTCAATCCATTTGGTAGCCGAGTGCACCACCAGATCAGCTCCGAACTCAATGGGCCGCTGGTTCACTGGCGTGGCAAAGCAGTTGTCTACGTTAAGGATGATGTTGTGCTTTTTGGTGAGCTTGCCAATCACTTCCAGGTCCAGAATATCCAGGCCGGGGTTGGTAGGCGTTTCAATGTAGAGCATCTTGGTGTTGGGCCTGATGGCGGCTTCCCACTCCTCGGGGTTGTCAGCGGACACATAGCTATACTCAATGCCGTACTTGGGCAGGTATTTGGTAATGATAGTATGGGTACTCCCGAAGATGGAATTACAGGCCAACAGATGGTCGCCGGCTTTCAAAAGGGCCATAAACGAGGCAAACACCGCACTCATGCCAGAGGCCGTGGAATGACCCGCCTCCGCTCCTTCCAGCACGCACATCTTGTCTGTGAACTCCTGCACCGTGGGGTTGCTGAACCGGCTGTAGATGTTATCATCCGTCTCATCGGCGAAGGCAGCGCGCATGTCCTCGGCGTTGTCAAATAGAAAGCTGCTGGTCAGGAACATGGGCGTGGAGTGCTCCATCTCATTGGTGCGTTCTGTCTGCAGCCTGATGGCCTGGGTAAGTGGGTGGTATTCCATTTGGTTAATGTGCTAATTGGGTATCACGTATCAAGTAGCAAGACACATGATTTTCTTGAGGATGAAATTTTATGTTTTCTAAGACTTCCCCTTGAGGAGGTGTTTACAACTTCAGAGGTTATTATTCCTGATTCTTCCTCCTGTTTTGGGCCTGTTTTTCTTGAAACAGGCCCAAAACACCATTCTGTTCTCATCTCAGGACTCAGGACACAGAACTCGTTACGCAGTAACCTTCACTTCCCAGGTAATCTCCGCCCCGGCTCTACGCAACGTCTCGGCTACGGAGCAGTATTTTTTCATGGAGAGTTCGCAGGCGCGCTCGGCTTTGGTTTGGTCAATGTCGCCTTGCAGGTCAAAGATTACGTGAATGGTTTTCCAGAGCGACGGTTCTTTGCCGGCTTCGCGCTCGCCAGAGATATCCATTTTAAACGCGGTCACGGTCTGCCGCTGCTTCTTCAGGATCATAACCACGTCTATGCCGCTGCAACCGCCTAGGGCCATCAGGAGCATCTGCATGGGCCGTACGCCGTAGTCCTGTCCGCCGCCTTCCCGGCTGGTATCGGTGCCAATTACGTGGCCGTTTGCGTCTTTGGCATCAAAACCATAGTCGCCGGCTACCCGGTTCATCTCAATTCTTATCATATTTATTACGGTTTTAAACCTGTAGCTATTTACTTTGTAAAAGTTAAAGGTACTACATGAATTATTTTCAATACAACCAGCCTTTTGAATTAGAAGGCGGGCAAACGCTTCCAGCACTCACCATCGCTTACCACACCTTTGGTACCCTCAACGCAAAGAAAAGCAATGTGGTCTGGATTTGCCATGCCCTTACCGCTAATTCAAACCCGCTGGATTGGTGGGACGGAATTGTGGGCGAAAATAAAGTCATTGACCCGACCAGGCACTTCATTGTCTGCGCCAACATACTGGGCTCCTGTTACGGCACCACCGGCCCTTTGAGCATAAACCCTGAGACGCAGCAGCCTTATTACAATACCTTCCCGCAGATAACCATCAGAGATATGGTGAAAGCGCATACGTTGTTGCGCGAACATTTGGGACTGGAGAAAATCCATATTCTAGGAGGCGGCAGCTGTGGCGGCTATCAGGTTCTGGAATGGGCCTTGACCGAACCTGATGTGGCAGAGAACCTCTTCCTGTTGGCTACCTCCGCTGCCGAAAGCACCTGGGGCATTGGCATTCACACCACCCAGCGCCTGATGCTGGAAGCCGATGGCACTTGGGGCCAACCTACCCCGGAGGCCGGCAGCAAAGGCCTGAAAGCGGCCCGCGCCCTGGGCATCCTCACTTACCGAAATTACCAAATACTGGCCCAAAACCAAACCGACCCAGACCCCGAGAAACTGGACAACTACCGTGTGTCTTCGTACCTAAATTATCAGGGTGATAAACTGGTAGCCCGCTTCAACGCCTACAGCTACTGGTTCCTCACCAAGTCCCTGGACAGCCACAATATCTCGCGTGGGCGCGGCGGCCATCTAGAGACCGTGCTGGCCGGCATTCTGCAAAAGACCCTCATCATTGGCATTAGTAGTGATATCCTGTGCCCCGTACAACAACAGCAGTTCCTGGCCCGCCACCTGCCTTACGCCACCTACGTAGAGATTGACTCCAACTACGGCCATGACGGTTTCATCATTGAAGGCGAAAAAATCTCGCACCATTTCTCCCACTGGCTAGCCGAAGTGGAAAAGCAGGACCCCGTTTCCGGCTCCATGCAGCAGGTGTAGTTTAGCAAGAATTTCGACAGGGGTTCTACACAGCAGACTCCCCCTTTGAAGGGGGCAGGAGGATGTTTACATAGGAGAGAAAACAGCAAAAGAAGGAAATGCGCTCGGACAGGTCAAGCCCTGTCCCTACGGCAAAAGGGCATAATTCTGTTTTAGGCCTGTTTTCCGGAAAACAGGCTTAAAATATCCCTACCGCCTTCAGCAGGATTCTCAAGCTCCAGATAATCACCAGAGACCCTACGGCGATGAACATGGTTTTGAGGGGCAGTTTACCGGCCAAACGGGCCGCGATGGGCGCCGCTATTACTCCGCCTATGATTAGGCCCAGAATGATGGGCAGGTGCCCCAGGCCCAGCAGGGCGAAGAAGGTTAAGGAACTGGCCAGCGCCACAAAGAACTCCGTAATACTCACTGACCCGATGACAAACCGCGGGGTGCGGCCTTTAGAAATAAGCGTGCTGGTCACCAGTGGGCCCCAGCCCCCACCCCCAAACGAATCCAGGAAACCACCGGCGCCGGCCAGCAGTCCCGCCTTCTTTATTTTCTTGCGTTCCTTCGTTTTCCTGAACGCGTTGTATACAATTCGGGCGCCCAGAATCAAGGTGTAGGTGGCCAACACCGGCCGTACATACCCGGCGTACTCCTCCCCCACCCAAGACAGCAACATAGCCCCCAGGATCGCGCCAATCACGCCCGGTATCAGCAGCACCTTGAACAGTTTCTTATTGACGTTCCCGAACTTGTAATGACTGTAGCCCGAGGCCCCGCTGGAGAAAACCTCTGCCGTATGGATGCTTCCGCTGATGGCGGGCAGGTTCACACCCAACGACATTAAAATGGTGGTGCAGGTAACGCCATACCCCATGCCCAGGGCGCCGTCTACCAACTGCGCCACAAAGCCGGCCATGATCATCCAGTAAAACAGCGGGTCAATGGAAGTGGCAAAATTTCCTACCTCCTGCAAAGAAAGATAAGGCGAAAGTACCAGCCCCAGCGTGGTAAAGAGGAGCGCAAATAAGCCTAAAAAGGCAATCTTCCCGAATCTCCCCGACGGTTGCTTCCTGGCGGCAGTAGGTTCGGTGGCCAGTACTTTGGTGATGTCGTTAAGCTGGGTCACCTTGGCGGAGAAGTCTCCTTTGAGGCGGTTGCGGATGAGTTGCAGGTTATCCAGCACCTGGTCCAGTTCCTCGGGCAGTGCGTCATGAAAGGTTTCTTTCAGGCGCTTGGCCAGCGTAGGCGACTTGCCATTGGTAGAGATGGCAATCTTGAGGTTGCCTTTCCTAACCACGGAGCTCAGGTAGAAATCACAGAGCTCAGGCTGGTCCGCCACGTTCACCAGTTTGCCCTGACGCTTGGCTTCCAGGCTAATCTCGCGGCTAGCCTGGCGGTCATTGATGCCCACAATCACCAGATCGGAGCCAGCCACGTCTTCCGGGCTGAACGCCTTGGCTACCAGCGAGATGTTCTCGTTCTCCAGGGCTAGCTGCAGCACCTCCGGGCTGAACTGAATGGCTACTACTTTAATGGTGGCCCGGGGCGAATTCTGCAGCAGAGCCGTCAGTTTCTCGGTGCCCACGTAGCCCCCGCCCACCACCAGCACGGTTAGGTGCTCCAGTTTCAGGAAAACCGGGAACAACTCATTTTGCTCTTTCAAAGTGGTAGTGGACATTGGTGATTGCTATATTGTTGATTGCTGATTGTTAGTTTGTTCTTCTGGCGCGAGTCTCCAGACTCGTGCAGACTCAGGGAGTCAAGGTCTGTTTTCAATTCTATGGCGCGGAAGTCACTTATAACTTCTTGAAATGAAAGACCAAAATACCGGTTTCGCTTCTTGCGCAGCGAGGGTAGTCTGGAGACTACCCAGCATCCGTAGTCACGACTCTAAAGACTCGCGCCAGCCATAGCAGATACTTTTCCGTTTTGGGCCTGTTTTTAAGAAAACAGGCCCAAAACGGAAAGTCACTTCTACTATACCAACTTTCGGTTGGCGAACTCACTGAAGCGTTCACCCGGAATGCGTTCCTGTTTGAAAGTGGCAAACACCTGGTCTAGCTCTTCCAGAATGGAGGTTTCATCCACGTTCTCGCGGTAGATTTTGTTCAGGCGCTCCCCTTGCGCGTCTGCGCCTAACTGAAGGTTGTAGCGGCCGGGAGCCGTGCCTACAAATCCAATCTCGGCCATATAGGAACGGGCGCATCCGTTGGGGCAACCGGTCATCCTGACAATAATCTCCTCGTCCTGCAAGGCGTGTTTCACCAGCAGTTCATCAATCTTGGTAATGAGGTGAGGCAGGTAGCGCTGTGCTTCGGCCAAGGCCAAGGGGCAGGTGGGCAGGGCCACGCAGGCCATGGCGTTCTTCCTGAGCAGCGAGGCCCCTTCTGTGTGCAGCACAATGTTGTATTTTACCAGAATCTGGTCAATAAGGGCTTTGTCTTCCGGGGTGATGTCACTCAGGATCACGTTCTGGTTGCAGGTAAACCTGAAGTTGGCTTTGCCGGTCTGGGCCACCTCCAAAAAAGCAGATTTCAAGGCCGCATTTCCCTCATCTACCACGCGTCCGTTCTCCACAAACACGGTGTAGTACCACAACCCTTTGTCGTTTTGCTTCCAGCCGTAATGGTCTACGCGGCTACGGAAGATATAGGGCCTTGCCGGCTCCAGCGCAAACCCAATACGGCTTTCCAGCTCCTTCCGGAAGCCGTCTACCCCCATGCGGTCAATGGTGTATTTCACGCGGGCCTTCTTGCGATCTGTGCGGTCGCCAAAATCACGCTGCACGGTTAAGACCTCATATACGGCCTTGAACAGCTTCTCATCAGACTCCTGGGTACTCACAAAACCAAGTACCGAGGCCAGCCTGGGGTACGTGTCAGGGTTACCGTGGGTAGAGGACAGCCCGCCGCCTACGGCGATGTTAAAGCCCAGCAATTCATCTTTCTCAATGATGGCAATAAGCCCCAGATCCTGGGCAAACACGTCGGCGTCATTGTTAGGCGGGATGGCCAGGCCAATCTTGAACTTGCGGGGCAGGTAGCGGTCCTGGTAGAGCGGGTCTTCCTCTTCTTTCTTGTCTATGATTTTCTCGTCTTCCAGCCATACCTCATAGTAGCCACGGGTCTTGGGCAACAGGTACTCACTTATGCGATCGGCGTACTGGTGCACCTGCTCGTGCAGCGGAGACTCCAGCGGGTGTGCCGTGGCCACCACGTTCCGGTTCACATCGCCGCAGGCGGCAATGGAATCTAGCCCCACCGCGTTAAAGGCTTTGTGCGTGGGGCGGGTACGCGACTTTACAATGCCATGCAACTGAATGGTCTGGCGGGTGGTGATTTTGATGACGCCCGTAGAGTTCTCGCCGGCAATGTGGTGCGTGGCTACCCACTGCTCCGGGGTAAGGAAACCACCGGGCAGGCGAAGCCTGATCATGAAAGAGTACAGGCGGTCCAGTTTTTTGGCGGCGCGTTCCTCGCGGCGGTCGCGGTCGTCCTGCTGGTACATGCCGTGGAATTTAACCAGGGCCTGGTCATCTTCCCTGATGGCTCCTGTGATTTCATCCAGCAGGCTTTCATTGAGCGTGCCTCTTAAACCGTCGCTTTCCTCTTTGATGCGCTCAATAGGCGACAGATTCTTTTTATCAATTGACATGGTAAACCGGTCTTTATAATGGACAGGAAGCATGCCTCCTGCAGTTATTTCTAGTGGGTTGTTTTGGGCCTATTTTTCAGAAAATAGGCCCAAAACAGATTCTTTTCAAGTACTTCTTCGTCCCCCTTCGGAGGGGGTAGGGGGAGGATTATTCATGCAGATTAGTCCTCCCGAGAAGCCATTTCTCTTCCTCCGTTGGTTCGGCAATCGGTTTCTCATCTGGCCTTGTCGTCCCTCTACCCCCTTCAAAGGGGGACGGAATGCGTAAACTTGAAGCAGGTGCAATTAATAGACATCCTTGAGGTAGCGGCCTTCTTCCTTGAGTTTGTCCAGGAAGCTTTGCGCATCTTGGGCAGACAGGCCGCCTTGCTGGGCAATGATCTGGAGCAGGGTGTTCTCCACGTCTACGCTCATGGGTTCTTTGGCCCCGCAGACATAGAAATACGCCCCTGAACTTATCCACTCATAGACCGCGGCCGCGTTTTGGAGCATCTTGTGCTGCACGTATATCTTCTCTTGCTGGTCACGTGAGAAAGCCACGTTCACCTTATTTAGCACGCCGGTCTCGGCCCAGCTCTGGATCTCGGTTTGGTACAGGAAGTCGGTGGCGAAGTGCTGGTCCCCGAAGAAAAGCCAGTTGCGGCCCTCAGCGCCGGTGGCATCACGGTGCGCCAGGAACGCCCGGAACGGGGCCACGCCGGTGCCCGGCCCCACCATGATGATATCCTTCTCAGGGGCAGGCAGCTTGAACTGGTGGTTCTTGTGGATGTAGAACTCAAACTGGGCATCTTCCGGCAACTCAGAAAGATAATCTGAGCAATGGCCGCACTGCTCCTCCTCGTTCACCCTGAACTCGTCGCGGGCCACCGTCAGGTGCACCTCGCCGTCAAAGGCCTCCAGGGACGAAGAAATAGAATACAGGCGGGGCGTGATGGGCTCCAGAATCTGCAGTACTTCCTTGAACTGATCGGTGTCCTTGACCGGATAGATTTTGAGCAGGTCCAAGAGGTCAATTCTGGTAGCCGGGATATTCTGGTTGACCACCTGCGCGTACTGTTTCACCACCCGCTCGGGCAGGAAAGTCACATTCAGTTTTCTTGAAAGCAGCTCCTGCGCCGGGTAGGTGTTGTTCCGGAAAGCGATAGGCGTCTCAGGGGCCAGTTCGGTGACTTTTAAGATGGCAGTAACCGTAGCAGGCTTATTCACGGGTACCACACCCAGCGCGTCGCCGGGCTCGTATTCCAGTTCTTCGGCGGCAATTTCTATATGATGCGTTTTTTTCCGGGAGCCGGTGTCATTGAGCAGCAGGTTGGCCAGCACGGTACCGGTATAGGTTTTCTTGCCGGCTTTCTTTACCGCTGCTGCCCCATTCACCTGGTCGGGGGCTGCGGCTGGCGCCGATGAGGTGAGGGCCTGCAGCACGCTCTGGAGCCAGGCGTTGGCCTCGTCCTCAAAATCCACATCACATTTCTGAATGGGCGTAATGCGGTTGCCGCCCAGGCGCTGCAGTTGGGTATCTACGTCTTCGCCGGCCTTGCAGAACAGCGGGTAAGAGGTATCGCCCAAGGCGAGGACGCTGTACTTGAGTTTACTCAGTTTGGTATCCGTCTGGTGAATATGGTCATAGAATTTCTGGGCCGCCGCCGGGGGCTCGCCTTCGCCCTGGGTGCTTACCACGGCCAGGAAGTATTCCTCCTTCTCTAGGTCATTGAGGCGGTACTGGTCCAGGCTGACCACGCGGGTATTGATACCGGTCTTCTTGGCCTTGCTGGCGAACTCAGTGGCCACCCGCTTGGAGTTACCGGTCTCGGTGCCGTAGGCAATAGTCACGCGGCCCACCACCGGCTTGGCAGCGGCGGCCACCACTTCGGGGGCGGCTTCGGGCAAAGCTATTCCCTGGGAAATAAGCCCGGCCAGGTATCCGTTCATCCAGATCAACTCTTCTTTGCTGGACTGACCTACTAGGGCCTTAAGCGCATTTAATTTTACTTCTGCTAACATGGCAATCACTAATTATTGTAAGACCAAGCTGACTTGTTCAGAGACCGGCTTGAAGTAATATTCTCTAGTTGGGTTGTTGGTGAACCACTTGAACTCCTGGTGCAGGTTCACCACCTTGCCTATGATCACCAAAGAGGGCGACACAAACGTTTTACCGGCCAGGTTCTGCTCAAAGTCATACAGGCTGCTCACGTGCACGTGCTGCAGCGGCGTGGTGGCCTGCTCTACCACGGCCAGTTGCTTCTCCTCAGAAATGCCGTGGCGGGTCAGCTTCTCTACCACCTCTCCCAGCCGCTCACTGCTCATGTAGAACACCAGTGTGTCTTCGGTCTGGGTCAGTTCCTGCCAGTAGCCGTCCGTGAGTTTGCTATAGGTGTAGAAGGTCAGGAACCTAACGGCGGTGGAATGCTGCCGCGCCGTGAGCGGAATGCCCGCATAGGCCGCCGCCCCCAACGCTGCCGTAATGCCTGGTATGATCTCATAGGGAATCTCATGCGCCACCAGGGCCTGCAGTTCATCCAACACATTGGAGAAAATGGAGACATCGCCGCCTTTGAGGCGCACCACCTGCTTGCCCAGTAACCCGAACTCCACCAACAGCTCATTGATAGTAGCCTGCGGCGTGGTACCATAGCTGCGACACTGTTTACCCACGTACACAATCTGGGCGGTGGGCGCGGCGTAGCGGTGCAGGATCTCCTCGCTCACCAGCCGGTCTACCAGAATCACCTCTGCCTGGGCCAGGGCTTTCACCGTCTTGATGGTGATCAGATCCGGGTCGCCGGGGCCGGCCCCGGCGATGATCACTTTTCCTGTTTTCTGGTGTGTACTCATTGTTTTGTTGGTTGGTCCAATTTCCGGTAAGGGGAAATGGGTAAGTTTGGTGGAAGGAGCGGTTCTGTTTTGAGGCAGTTTTCTTAAAAACAGGCGTAAAATGGTATTTCCCCTCCTTGGCCTGTCTGGGGACAGGCCAACTCGTTTCTGGTTCCTCGGGCTGTCAGGGGACAGACCGAGATGATGTATAACCAGAGAAATCACTGGGAACAAAGGCAAAAGGCTGTAGGGTCCCCTCCTCCGCTTCCTGTTTTGGCCATTTAATTCACAGCCAAAGGCTTAAGAAGGGCTAAACAGAAGGGGGAGGCTAAAAATAAACGGCTGTTTTAAGGCTATTTTTTAGATTTCAGGCCAGAACGGTTTTTCACTGGCCACCGAGTCAATCATACAGGCGCCTACCGTCACGTTGCTGGTTTCATCAATCAGGATAGCCCCGCCGTTGGCCCTCAGTTTTTTGTAAGAGTCAAACGGGATAGGTGATGCCGTTTTGATGGTGGCTTTTACCACGTCATTGAGACCCGCCGAGGCCGGCAATGCTTCTTTCTCCAGCGTGTTCACGTTCAGTTTGTACTCCAGTTCCTTCACCACGCAACGCACGGTGCGGCTGTTGATCTGGAGCAGGTATTTGTTGCGGGCCACCAGCGGGGTATTGCTCATCCAGCAAAGGACTACCTCAAATTCCTGGGCCACCTCTACCGGTGCTTCTTTCTGCACAATCACATCGCCGCGACTGATGTCCACGTCATCTGCCAGGTGCAGGACCACGCTCTGCGGCGCGAAGGCTTCCTGCACCTCGGCCCCGGCCACCTCTACGGCGGCAATGGTACTTTCCACGCCAGAGGGCTGCACCACCACCTTGTCGCCTTTGCGGTAAATGCCGCTGATGATCTTGCCGGCGTAGCCGCGGTAGTCCGGCAGCTCCTCGGTTTGTGGCCTAATCACGTACTGCACCGGGAAACGGCCCTCCGAAAGGTTGATGTCTTCGTGCACTTCCACGCTCTCCAGGAGCCCCAGCAAGGAATCTCCGTCATACCAGCGCAGCGCCGCAGATTTCTCCACAATGTTGTCGCCGTTCAGGGCACTGATAGGAATATAGGACACGTTTTTCAGGCCCAGAGATTTAGCCACCTGCGCGTAGTCAATGACAATATCATTATACACGTTCTGCGAGTAGTTGACCAAGTCCATCTTGTTCACGGCTACCACCACGTGCGGCAGGTTGAGCAAGGACACAATGATGGAATGCCGGCGGGTCTGCTCCACCACGCCGTGGCGGGCATCAATAAGGATAATGGCCAGGTCTGAGTTGGAGGCCCCGGTCACCATGTTGCGGGTGTACTGGATATGGCCCGGCGCATCTGCGATGATGAACTTTCGCTTGGGCGTGGAGAAGTACTTGTAGGCCACGTCAATGGTGATGCCCTGCTCCCGCTCCGCGCGTAGGCCGTCGGTTAAAAGGGCCAGGTCAATCTGCCCTTCGTCGCGGTTTTTGGTGCTGCGCTCCATGGCCTCCAACTGGTCTACCATGATGGACTTGCTGTCATACAACAGGCGGCCAATCAAGGTACTTTTGCCATCATCTACGCTCCCGGCGGTTAAAAATCTTAAGATGTCCATTGGTATAATGTGCTAATGAAGCAAGGTGCTGATGTGCTAATTAAATTTTTGTTTTAATGGTGTTTTTGGGAAAACAGGGCTAAAACACATTTTGACTTTTAGCAGAAGCACTCGCTTTTATATTTTCTATCAATTCAGGTCTTTACTTTCAATCCCTTTCCTCTACCTTTTTTGTCATCATGGAAAGATCTTGTGGGCGAGCTAGATAAACTTTGTAGTAAAGGCTACTACCGTTCGCCCACAGGGTCCTTTCAGGATGACAGAAGAGCGGAAGGCGGAGCTAATCATTCTCTCAATCATTCAATCTTTCAATCACTCATTAAAAGTACCCGTTCTTCTTCCGGTCTTCCATGGCGGCTTCTGAGACGCGGTCGTCTATGCGGGTCTGGCCTCGTTCGCTGGTGTTGGTGGCGATGATCTCCTTAATGATGTCATCCAGGGTGGAGGCGTTGGACTCAACGGCGGCGGTACAGGTCATGTCGCCCACGGTGCGGTAACGGACTACTTTGCGGGTGACCACGTCTGTGTGGTGCAGCTGCACAAACTCGTTGGTGGCTACCAGGCGGCCTTCAAACTCCAGGACCTCGCGCTCGTGCGCAAAATAGATGGAAGGCAACTCGATATTCTCCCGCTTGATGTAGTTCCAGATGTCCAGCTCGGTCCAGTTACTGATGGGGAACACGCGCACGTTTTCGCCTTTCTGGATCTTGCCGTTATAGGTGTTCCAGAGCTCGGGGCGCTGCAGCTTGGGGTCCCAGGAGCCGAACTCGTCACGCACGGAGAAGATGCGTTCTTTGGCGCGGGCTTTCTCCTCATCGCGGCGGGCCCCGCCAATGCAGGCGTCAAATTCAAACTCCTCAATAGTGTCTAGCAAGGTGTAGGTCTGCAGGCCGTTGCGGCTGGGCAGCTTGCCTTTCTGCTCGGTGAGGCCCTTGGCTTTGATGGTGTCCTCCACGTTGCGCACAATCAGCTTTTCGCCCAGGTGGGCGGCCAGATAGTCTCTGAAATCAAGGGCCTCCTGAAAATTGTGGCCGGTGTCAATGTGTACCAGTGGGAAAGGCAGCTTGCCGGGCCTGAACGCTTTAAGCGCCAGGTGCACCAACACAATGGAATCTTTTCCGCCGGAAAACAAAAGTGCCGGACGCTCAAACTGCCCCGCTACTTCTCTGAAAATATGAATCGCCTCTGATTCTAACTGGTCCAGGTAATCTAATTTATAGGAACGCATACGCTAAGTATCTATCTAAACAATTTTGGCTAATGAGTTGGCTACCCCGGGCTCCTGCTCGGTCACGTGCAAGCCGCACTCTTTTTTACTGCTGTCTTCCCACCACCACCGGCCGGCCCTGAAATCTTCGCCGGGCTGGATGGCCCGGGTGCAGGGCGCGCACCCAATAGAGATGAAGCCTTTGTCATGCAGGTGGTTGTAGGGGATGTTGTGCTGTTTGATGAAAGCCATCACCTCCTCAGTAGTCCAGTGCAACAACGGGTGGAACTTGATGAGCTGGTTGCCCTCGTCCCACTCAAAGGCGGGTAGGTCGCCTCGGCCCGGGGAGTGCTCGGCCCGGAGGCCAGTCACCCAGACGGCATTGCCGGCCAAAGCCCTTTTAAGCGGCTCCACCTTTCTGATGAAACAGCAGTCTTTGCGGTTCTGGGTAGACTCATAGAAGGAGTTGGGCCCTTTGGCGTGCACAAACTCCTCCAGCAAGGCATTGTTGGGGTAGTAGGCCTTGATGCGGGTTTGGTAGGCATCATTGGTTTTGTTCCACACCGAATAGGTTTCTGGGAAAAGGCGGCCGGTGTCCAGCGTGAAAATGCTGATGGGCAGCGCGGTTTCCAGAATCTGGTGGGAGATCACCTGGTCTTCAAAGCTGAAGCTGGAGGAAAAGGTCACTTGGCCCGGGTAGCGGTCGGCCAAAAAAGCCAGCACCTGGTCTAGGGTGAATCCTTCGGTCTCCTGGATAAGTTGAGACACATGCTCTTGTTGCGAAGAGGCCATGACAAGAAAATAGGTAATAAGAAAAAAGAATATAGTAAAGGGGTACCCAATGGGCACAAGAAGAAATGGGCTGCCAGTTTCTTAGCAACAACAGCAGCAGGAGCTGCAACAGCAGAAGCGCATTCGCTCTATGTGGGATGAGTAGACCATGTAGTCTTTTATCTAGCTGTTAAGATGATCGCAAAGATAGGAACCGATTTTTCTAAACCAAATTTTCCCTATCAATTTAGTAGAGATTTAAAATAAAAATTTAGCAGCCAAAGAAGCTACTGCTTTCATATCTCATACCCAATCATGAGTTGTGTTAACGGATTCACAAGCAACACTGTTCCGTTTTAAAGGTATTTTTCAGAAAACAGGCAAAAACCAGGATCGTGGCCTAGAATTAAGGGGCTTGTTGCCAGACTTGTGCCTAAAGATGAATGCTATATTTCTTGTTAAAAAACTCTTAAAATTACCTAACCTCTAGTTTCAATCCTGCTATTTCCCATACTCTAAAAAACTGCCCCATAAACAACCAGAGTTACCTAAGAGCCTGCCTTTACCATCACACATGAAGGCACAATTCCATTGAATCCGTTTCAGGCCCGTTTTCCGGAAAACGGGCCTGAAACGGATTTGCTTTCTCAGCCTTTTAAAAAAATCAGGTAACCTCAATACCTACAATACGGTACATGGTAAATCTGGCAGCGGCTGGCAACCCCGGTGCCCGGAAAAACCTGAATGGCAAAACATACCTATGACATGGGTCTTATTGGCAACTGTGCTTATTTGGCACTCATCCACAAAGACACCAATATTGAATGGCTCTGCTGGCCGCGCTTTGACAGCAGCTTTATCTTCGGGCCGCTTATTGACCGGCAGAAGGGCGGCGAGTTCTCTGTGAAACCAGACGCCGACCACTTCACCTCTCACCAATACTACAAGGAGAACACCAACATCCTGTGCACCGAGATCACCTGTGAGCAGGGCTCTTACCGGGTAACCGATGTGGCGCCCCGTTTCCGGCAGCACCAGCGGTACTACAAACCCCTCATGATCATCAGGAAGGTGGAACCTTTGTCCGGTACGCCGCGCATAAAAGCCACTTGCCGGCCTATGGGCAATTACGGGCAGTTGGAACTGAAAAGAAGGCGCAGCAGCAACCACATCGCGTTTCTGGGCCTGGACGAGGAAGTGCGCCTGACCACCAATGCTTCTTTGAGCTACATTCTGGAAGACCAGTTCTTTGTCCTGAACGAGACGCTTTACTTTGTCCTGACCTACGGCGCGCCGCTGGAAGCTAATCTGCAGAACACTGCCGAGGAATTCCTGAGCCAGACCACGCGCTACTGGCGCATGTGGGTGAAGAACACCAGCATCAGCACGTTCCACCAGGAGCAGGTGATCAGGAGTGCCCTGGCCCTTAAGATCCATCAGTATGAAGACACGGGGGCCATTATTGCCTCCCCTACCACCAGCTTACCAGAACACCCCGGCTCCGGCCGAAACTGGGACTACCGCTTCTGCTGGATGCGTGACACGTACTACATTCTCAACGCGTTCAACAATATTGGGCACTTTGAGGAGATGGAGCGCTACTTTCATTTCATTGCCAACATCACGGCCAAAGACACCCAACGCTACCAGCCGCTGTACTCCATTAGCGGGCAAAGCAAGCTAACTGAGATTGAGATGGACCTGGACGGCTACCTGGGCAACAAACCCGTGCGCATTGGCAACGACGCCTACACCCACATCCAGAATGATGTCTACGGCCAGATTCTGGTGGCCCTGCTGCCGCTGTACGTAGACCGCCGGTTTAATGACGCCGAGCGCATTGACTCCCAGAAACTGATCTACAAGACGCTGGAGAAAATAAAGCAGACCATGCATGAGCCAGATGCGGGCCTGTGGGAGTTCCGTGATTTTGCCCAGTTCCATTGCTACACGTACCTCTTCCATTGGGCCGGGGCCTCGGCTGCCCGCAACGCGGCCCGCTATATGGGCGATGACCAGTTGGCCCACATGGCCACCGAACTCATGCAGGAAGCTGCCCGCAAAATTGAGGAATGCTATGATCCGCAGCGTGGCGTGTACACCCAGGCCATTGGCAAAAACCATCTGGATGCCAGCACCCTGCAGTTGATCATGATGCATTACATAGACCCCGCCTCAGACCTGGCCAAATCTCACCTGGCGGCCATGGAACGCGAACTCAAAACCCCAGAGGGGCTTTTCTACCGGTACAAGCACGCCGATGATTTTGGGGTGCCGCAAAGCACGTTCCTGATCTGCGCGTTCTGGTACATTGAGGCCCTAGCCTGCGTGGGCCGCCTGGATGAGGCGATAGCTGAGTTTGAGAACATCCTCAAATACACCAACCATTTGGGTCTGCTCAGCGAAGACGTAGACTCCAAGGACGGAAGCCAGTGGGGGAACTTCCCGCAGGCCTACAGCCACGTGGGCTTGTTAAACGCCGCCTACCGCATCTCTAACCGCCTGGACAGACCGTCATTTTTGTAAGAGAGTAATTAGCGTTAATTTCTTCACAAAAACAGAAAGGCCCACAAGTTGTGGGCCTTTCTGTTTTTGGCCTGTTTTCAGGAAAACAGGCCAAAAAGACTATTCAATTAATTGGTTTCTCCAACAAAAATCTAATCACTAACAACTAATCACTTCTTCCTTCCAGCTTACTCGCAAAGCGCCTTCAGCAGTTTTCTTACTTCCTGCGAGTTGTCCAGGCTGAAGCGGGCGTGGGAGCGGGCACTGCCAACCTTGATGGTGAACGCCTCCTCCGGCATCACGCTGAACATGTCCTCATCGGTGCGGTCATCGCCTATGCAGAGGATAAGGTCATGGGGGAATTGTTCCAGCCAGCGGGTAGTGCCAATACCTTTGTTTACTTCCACGTTCTTCACCTCCACAATCTTATCGCCTTCCATGACCTGCAGGTTAATGTTGGCCGCCATGAACATCAAATAATTGCTTAGCTCCCGGGCCCGCAGCTCGGCTAGGGTCGGGTCCACTTTGCGGTAATGCCACACCAGGGAGAAGTCTTTCTCCTCAATAAAAGAACCGGGGGTACGGCTCACGTGCAGTTCCATAATGGGCCGTACCTCGGTTTTCCAGGCGTCGCTTAGGTGCTGGAGCATTTCCCATTCGCCTTCGTGCTTCTTGAGCCACACGCCGTGTTCCGCAATAAAATCTACGGGCAGGTGCCCCAGCCATTTGTGCAGCGTGTTCCGGTCACGGCCGCTCACAATCACCAGCCGGTTTTTGGGGTCCTGGGCCAGGCACCGGAGAATTTCCAGCAGTTCTTCATCTGGGAACGCGTGGGTAGGGTCTTTCTTGAAGGACGTGAGCGTACCGTCATAGTCCAGAAATAACATGCGCTGGTTCGCTTTCTTGAAATTCTCTGCCAGTTGGGTGCTTTCTTCCTCAGAAAGGTATTCCGTGGCCATGGACATCTGCTTCACTTTTATATATTCCAATCGGTTCATAAATATTTCTACCCAGTGGTGAATGTTATAGCGGCGCACCAGGTCCTGCATGTGTTCCATGCGCAGCATTTGCTCTTCCTCGGGCATGGTAAGGGCCTCATGGAGCGAGCGCACTATCTGGCCCAGGTCATTGGGATTGATGAGAATGGCATCGGCCAACTCACGGGAGGCCCCGGCCATCTCGCTTAAGATCAGCACCCCTTTATGGTCCAGTTTACTGGCGATGAATTCTTTGCAGACCAGGTTCATGCCGTCGCGCATGGGCGTGACCAGGGCAATGTCTGCCACGCAGTACAGGGCGGAAAGTTCTTCAATGGGGAACGAGCGGTAAAAGTACTGGATGGGGTTCCAGGTGATGGTGCGGAAAGAGCTGTTGATGCGGCCCACCAGCTCATCAATGGTTTCTTTTAGTTGCCGGTATTTCTCTACCTGGTCGCGGGAGGGTACCACCAGCATGGAGAGTGTGACTTTGCCCAGGAACTCGGGGTGCTCTTTCAGGAACAGCTCATAAGCCTGCAGCCGCTGCGGAATCCCTTTGGAGTAGTCCAGGCGGTCAATGGAGAGTACGATCTTCTGGTCTGGAAGGGCGGCGCGGTATTCCTCTATCTTGGCCTTGGTCTCCGGGGAATCTGCCAGGGCGGCGTATTTGTCATAGTCAATCCCCATGGGGAAGGCGTCTACCATTATGTGGCGGTAGCCGTTGTCAATCAAGCCCTGCGCCGTGTTAAGGCCCACAATCCGGCTCACGGAGCTGAGGAAGTGGCGGGCATCATCATAGGTATGAAAACCGATCAGGTCGGCGCCCAGCATCCCCCTCAGGATCTGCTCGCGCCAAGGCAGCAGCCGGAACACCTCAAACGAAGGAAACGGAATGTGCTGAAAAAACCCGATGCTGCTTTTGGGAAGTTCTTCGCGCAGGAGCTCCGGCAGCAGCAGCAATTGGTAGTCATGTATCCAGATGGTATCGCCGGGCTCGGCGGCTTCCATGACGGCGTCACAGAACTTCTGGTTCACGGTCTGGTAGGCTTGCCAATAGGCGTCTTCATATACCGCGTACTGGCTGAAATAGTGAAAAGTAGGCCACAGGGTCTCATTGCTGAACCCTTCATAATAGTCGCGTATCTCAGATTCAGTGAGGAAAACCGGCAGCATGCTCTGCTTAGACAGGTCATCATGCACCTGCTTTTCCTCGGCCTCGTCCTCAAAATAGGTGCCGGGCCAGCCAATCCAGACGTTGTGGCCTTGTTTGTAGATAGAGCCTAAACCAGTAGCCAACCCCCCTTCACTTGTCTCATAGGCCAGTCCTTCTTCGGTTCGTTGCACTTTAATAGGAAGCCGGTTTGAGATAATGATGGTCTTAGGCATAGTGTCGTTTTTTGGTGAAAAATATGGGAAGGTGCCAAGAGCTGGGCCAGGTTTTTTGACCATGGCACCTTACTTTAACAGTAAAGAAGCAAGCGGTATATATTCCGCTCCTCTCCTAGTTTACTCTTTTCAAAGCCTATAAGTTTACGTCTAGGCGAATAGTACAAAATCAACCAAAAGGGACCAAACCCGTTCCAAGGCAGAGACGCAACTTTTATTTCCTGCACCAGGTAGGGGTAAACTTGCCTTGCTTTTATGAGAATATGATAGAAGACATCAAACATGTCATTCAAGACCACCTCCCCTTATTCTTTAAGGGATTGGCCATTATTGTGGGCGGGCTGCTGATAGGCTATTTTATTAAATTCCTGATCATCAGGTCTATTTCACTATACAACAGCCGTTACCCAAAGGTCTGGCTACAGGCGGTCCTCGACCACATTAACCGGCCCCTCTCCTATTTCCTACCGCTTCTGGTATTGGCCATGGTGCTGCCACTGGTACCTTTGGCGCCCTATGGGCTGGAAGTGTTGCGCCGAATTGTGGAAATAAGTCTCACCTGCTCCTTTGCTTGGCTCCTTATTGGCTGGGTGTATGTGGTACAGGACAGACTCCGGCATAAGTACCAACTAGACAAAGCCGATAACTTTAAAGAGCGGAAGCTCTTTACGCAGCTGCAGTTCATCAAAAAAATAGTGATCATCCTGATTGTGTTTTTCACGGCGGCGCTGGTCCTGATGAGCTTCCCTACGGTCAGAAAAATAGGCACGGGGTTGATCACTTCGGCTGGGATTGCGGGTGTGATTATTGGGTTTGCGGCCCAGCGGTCCCTGGCCAACTTATTGGCCGGTTTCCAAATTGCCTTTACCCAGCCTATAAGAATAGATGATGTGCTGGTGGTGGAGAATGAGTGGGGCCGGGTAGAGGAAATCACACTTACATATGTGGTGCTGCGCATCTGGGACCAGCGCCGGCTCATTCTGCCCCTGAATTACTTTATTGAGAAACCCTTTCAGAACTGGACCCGCACTACCACCGAACTGCTGGGCAGCGTCTTTCTCTACCTGGACTACACCGCCCCCCTGGAGGAACTGCGCACGGAACTCAACCGCATCTTGCCTGAGAACCACCTCTGGGATGGCCGGGTGGCGGTACTACAGGTAACAGAGGCAAAGGAACGTACGCTGGAGATACGTATTCTGGTAAGCGCCCAAGACTCTGCCAGCGCCTTTGACCTGCGTTGTTGGGTACGGGAAAAACTCATCATGTACGTGCAGGAACATTACCCGAACTGTCTGCCGCAGACCCGCACCATCATGCCGGTAGGCCCCATAGAATGATCTTCGTCATCTATTTAGATTTTCTCTAAATAATTTTTTGTTTCCTATTTCCCTGCTCCTAGCTTTGCATCAGTTTTGAATGATTCTAAATAAGCTGCTGCCTAAGCCCTATGAACAGGTCCTTTTTACTCTGCCTTCTTTTCCTTGCCCTTCCCTTCCTCTTATTCGCGCAGAGCAATGGCCGTCTGGAAGGCCGCATTCAGTCTCTGAAAGGCGAGGCCCTGCCTGGTATTAGCGTGGGATTGGAAGGTACAACTCTGGGCAGCACCACCGATGACGAAGGAAAATTCGTGATCAAGAACGTTCCGGCAGGTAGCTATACCTTGCAGGCCACGGGCATTGGCTATGAGTCGCTGCGCCAGGCGGTCACCATTCAGGTGGGTCAGGCCACGCCTTTGTACATGCGCCTCAATACCTCAGATTTCACCTTATCAGAAGTAGAGATTACCGGTAACCGCAGCGGCAATTACCTGGAGCGCGAAGGCACCACCGCCACCAAGATGGAGGCAGCCCTTCGCACGGTACCACAATCGGTGCAGGTGATCTCGCGCCGGGCCCTGGACCAGTTGCAGGTAGTGAAGATTGAAGACGCCATGCGCAACGTGAGCGGGGTATCGGTAGAGACCGGTTTTGGCAGTAGAACAGATATTTTCCAGATAAGAGGCTTCAGAACAGACCAGAACAGCATCTTCAAGAACGGCTTTAGGAACCCGGCCCGTACCTACCGCGAGAGCGCCAACGTGCAGCAGATTGAAGTGATGAAAGGCCCGGCCTCTGTGCTGTATGGCGTAAGTGACCCCGGCGGACTCATCAACATTACCACCAAAAAGCCAACTGCCTACACCTTCCAATCTCTGCAACTGACCGCTAATAACTTTGGGTTAATCAGGCCGGCGGTAGATTTGGGTGGCACCGTTGGGGAAAGCAAAGCCTTAAAATACCGCTTTAACGGAGTGTATGAACGCAATGGTAGCTTTAGGGATTTCATGAAGAACAAGCGCTATTTCGTGGCACCGTCTATCACGTATGACTTCTCGCCTAACACCACCTTGAGCGTGGAGGCCGAGTTACTGAACCACAACCAACCTTCTGACCGGGGTATTTTTGCGGTAAACGGCAAGATTGCCGATGTGCCCCGCAGCCGCAGCTTAGGTGAGCCCGACAACTACTCTTTCTACCAGAACCGCTTTGTGCAGTACAACCTGCTGCACAAACTCAATGACACCTGGAGCCTGCGCCACGCCGCCAACTTCAATTACGGCACGGAGACCCGCAAACTGGTGGAGCAGACCACGCTGGTAAAGAATTCAGACCGCCTCATTAACCGCCGCTACCAGGACCAGTATTACTTTGAGCGCTACTTTGCCACCCAAAATGAGTTATATGGCCGCTTTACCACCGGCGACCAGATTCAGCACCGCACCGTGGCCGGCGTAGAGTACAGTTCTTTCCTGCTGGACCTGAACGTGAAACGCGCCGCCTATGACGTGCTGGACATCTACAACCCGGTCTATAGCAGCAAACCGAAGCCCGTTGACAAGCTGGCCACCTCCCAGGATTACCAGGACGTGACCCGTAATTACGGTTTCTACGTGCAGGATTTCATTACCATTCGCCAACGCCTGAACGTGTTGCTGGGCGGCCGCTATGACATCTATGACTACCGCTCTGAAGACTACTTAGGCAAAAACACCGTGGAGCAGAAAAATTACGCCTTCAACCCCCGCATTGGTGTATTGTATGAATTGTACGGACCGCTTTCTGTGTTTGCCAACTTCTCTACCGGGTTCCAGACCGAGATTGGCCGCACCCTGGAAGGCGACACCTTTGATCCATTGACTACCACCCAGCGGGAAGGCGGTGTTAAGTTAGGCCTTTTCCAGGACCGTCTTAACCTGACTACCAGCTACTTCAAGATCAAGAAAAGCAACGTTTCTGCCGCTGACCCCAGAGATATCAATTTTAAAGTACAGATTGGCGAGATCATCAGCGAAGGGATGGAAATTGACGTAACGGGAGAGGTTTTACCCGGCCTGAACACCATTGCCACCTACAGCTACATCAACGCCAAAGTGAGTTCTGACGGCACTACCCCCAAAGGCACCCGCTTCCAGAACGTGAGCCCCCACAACTTCACCTTCTGGAGCACCTATGAACTGCAGAGAGGCCCTTGGAAAGGCCTGGGCTTTGGCGGCGGCTTCACCTCAGTGCAGTCGCGTCCCGGCGATGCCACCGACAGCTTTAGATTACCCGGCTACACCAAAGTAGACGCCACCATTTTCTACCGCATTGAACACTTCCATCTCAGCGTGAACGTAAAGAACCTGACAGATGAGCATTACTATGACGGAGCGCAGTCATCTACGGCCATTATGCCGGGTGCCCCGCGCACCATCATTAGTACTGTGGGTATAAACTTTTAACCTAACTTCCACTACTTTTACGGCGCCAGCCTTCCGGCATATTCTGTGTTGAAAGGCTGGCGCTTTGATTTTTATGAGGCTGAGGCAGATTCTGGTTTTAGTACACCTGTGGGTGGGGTTGGTTTGCGGGGCCGTGTTGTCTGTAGTAGGCATCACGGGTTCTTTGTATGTGTTCCAGCCGGAGCTCACGGCCCTGCTGTACGCTGACCAATACCAAACCAAAAATAGCGGCCCGGTTTACCCGGCCCTTGAGATAGTCAGAAAAGCCGAAGCTCAGTTTAAAAGCCAGCTGGCCACGCTCAACTTTCCTACCCGCGAGTTGGAGAACTACCAGGTAAAGCTCAAAGACAAGAAAGAGTGGCTGTATTATGACCTGCACACCGGCCAGTTCCTGGGCGAGATGAAAAACCGACGGGGCGTGTTTGAAGGCGTTCTGGAACTACACCGGCAACTGACCATGGGTGAAACCGGCTCCACTATCACAGGCACCTGCGCTTTATTGATGGCGTTTGTCCTGCTCTCTACCGGTCTGTACCTCTGGTTCCCGCGCAAGAAGCGTTTGTTGCGTGACGGGCTGCGCTACAAACCCCACGCCGGACCCAAACGCCGCACCTATGACCTGCACAATGTGACCGGCTTCTACGTGGCAGTACCGCTTTTCTTCATGGCCATCACGGGCGCTTACTTCGCATTCCCCGAAGGCACCCAAACAGCTGTGAACCAACTTACCGCCACCAAAGAACGCCTGCCCGAAGGCAAGAAGCTGAAATCTGTATACGCCCTTGACGCCCCTGCGCTTACCGTAGAACAGGCCCTGGCCCGCATGAGCAGCTTCTACCCCACCCTACCCAAACGCAGCCTGGCCATGCCCAAAGACAGCATAGGCACCCTCTTCTTCACGTTTGTGAAAGACGCCACCGTAGGCGCCGGCCCGGAACTCCGGCCCATGGTCTACCTGGACCAATACTCCGGCCAGGTCCTTTTCCAGTTTGACCCGCACACGGCCCCTCTTGGCGCCAAGATACTCCGCAACTGGTTTATCCCTTTTCACTTCGGGGAGATTGGCGGCTATGTGACCCGCGTGCTTTGGTTTATCCTGGGTTTTCTGCCGGCCTTTCTGTGGGTTTCTGGCTTTATGATCTGGCGCAACAAACAGAAGAAGAAAAGGCTGCAGTTGAAACTGGCGTAGCCAATCTTGTTTTAAGCCTGTTTTTGGGAAAACGGGCTTAAAACGTATTACATGCATTTAGCCTCTGTCTATCTAGTTTGCCCACAAGGTCCTTTCAGGATGACAAAAAGGGAGTGAGTAGGTGAGTGAGAAAGTGCAAAACCTTCTCTGGTTCAAGTTTTCAACTTGGACCTAACATGAATGGAAGTTTTCAACTTCCGTGAGGCACTAGCCTCACTAGTAGCGGTACCTGCCACATATACCAACTCAATCTTTGTACGGGTCATACACATCTTCCCCGGCCATGGCTACGCCCAGCGGTTTGAGGGTGTGCAGTACGCGTATGGTGTTGCCCTGGTACTTCAGGACGTCTTCCAGTTTCTTATAGGCTTCGGGGGCTTCATCGGCACCGGCGCCACGCAGTTCAATGCCTTTTTCTTTCATGCGCTGTTGTACGGCGTCAAAATCTACCAGACCCTTAGATACCACTGTTTTACGTTTCACGCCGTTTTTGTCGCGCATCCATTTGGTCTTGCCTGCGGCGGCCCGGCGGCTGAGCAGGCGGCCCGCGCCGTGTACTGTAGAATATAATCCCCGAACGGACAGCTCACTTTCCACGCCCTCTATGATTACAGAATTGTCAGACATATTAGCCCCAATAAAGCCTTTCTGCCCGGGGAAAGCGGGAGTACAGCCCTTACGCACTACCCAGTAGTCTTCACCCTGGTGCCGCTCAAACCACGCGAAGTTGTGGTGGTTGTGGATCATTTCCGTGGACTTGGCGCCCAGAATCTGTAGCACTTTTTCTACCACCACATCGCGGCCCGCGTAGGCGTATTCGCCGGCCAGAGACATGGCGGCTATGTAGTCCTGGCCCAGGGCAGATTGAATATCAAACAAGATAGGCGGTCCATCCATGGGGCCTTCCTTGGCTTTGTCAAAAAAACCGAGGCCCTGTGACATGGCAATAAACCCGGTGGCGGTCCGGTGCCCGAAGCCCCGGGACCCGAAGTGCACGCCAATCCAGAGGTAGCCTTCCTCGTCCTCGAACAGGTCTATGAAATGGTTGCCGCTGCCCACGGTGCCCAGCTGTTCCGCGGCTAGTTTTTTAAGTTCGCGCTGGGGTCTAAAATCGGCTTTGCCGATGTGGTCCAGCACGGGGTGGTCAATGGGTTTGGGGTTGGGCCGCCCTACGCCAAAACCGATGCTGCGCACGATCTGGTTCATGATGCGGGCAATGTCCACGTCTTGCGCCAGCAGGTCGGTGCGCACGGCTTTGTTGCCGCAGCCAATGTCAAACCCCACCCCAGAGAGCGACACGTGGTTCTTGTAAGCCACCGCGCCGCCAATGGGGTGCGCGTAGCCGTAATGGGCATCGGCGGTGAGCACGCCAATGTCTTCTTCGCTCACGCAGCGCTGGATTTGGTCAATGGCGCTTTGGTCAATAATCTCTTCCCCAAAAACGGTGATGTTGTTCAAGACAATAGCCATGGCGGTACAAGTTGGTGGCTATGGCTATACGGAAAATCTGAAGTTCGTTTTGGGGCTGTTTTCGGGAAAACAGGCTTAAAACAGGAATCTTCCGCTGCAATGCGTGGTAGAGACAAGGCAATGCCTTGTCTCTACAGTTGCCGATGACATCTACTGTTGGTTCAATCTAATGGTACTCTGCCCTATGTTTCTTGCCCGGCGGCCCATCCAGGTCCCTCCCCTCCATTGTCATCCTGAAAGGACCTTGTGGGCCAATGGTAAACAAGAAACTATGCAATTTAAACCTGTTTCTCTTCTTAAGCACATAGGAGAAAGAGGTAATTGTGGTATGCCCGGGGCCTTTCTAGTTCGCCCACAAGGTCCTTTCAGGATGACAGAGGAGAAGGAAAAGTTGTTTAATTCCCTTTTGTTACCAGACCTCGTAGTGCGCGCAGCTCCTACGAGTGTCTCTGCGATTTGCGTTTTAAGCCTGTATTTCCAAAAACAACCCCAAAATGCAAAAGCCCCACCATTACTGGCGGGGCTTCTTCCATTCTCAAGAATCAAACTCTTTACCTCTTCTTAGGCAATTCCTGCAACAACACTTCCACGGCCTTCTCCAACTGTTGGTCGCGACCTTGGGCTACCAGGGCGGGGTCGTTGGCGACCAGGTAATCTGGCTCTAGTTGGGTGTTCTCCAGGAACTTGCCGCCGCCCAGGGTACGGTAACCAATCTGCGGAATCCCGAAGACCATGGTAGGGTCAATCAGGGTTTCCCACCAGACAAAGGTACCGGTTCCGGCCACGGGCATGCCCACGGTTTTGCCCAGGCCCTGCTCCTTGTAGAGTACGGGGAAGATGTGCGCATCGGAGTAGTTGCTCTCGTTCATGACCACAATAGACGGACGGGTCCATTTGTTGCGGGGCTCCGAGGAAAGGAACTGACCGCGGGGCATAAACTCGGCGTAGGGTTTGGTGTTCAGGAAACTGATGAGGTCATCATGCAGGTTTCCGCCGCCGTTGGAGCGGGTGTCTACCACCAGTGCCTCTTTGGTGGCGCTTTTGCCCAGGGCCTCTTCATACACGGTGCGGTAGCTGGCGTCATTCATGCCTCTAATGTGCACGTACCCTAAACGGCCACCCGACAAGCGGTCTACCTCCTTGCGGCGATTTTCCACCCAACGCTGGTACAGCAGTTCATTTAATTCTGCCGCTGTAACCGGCTTCACGGTTTCCTCCCAGCGCTGCTTGGTTTTCTCATTGTAGAGAGACACCAGCGTGTACTTGCCGGCCTTGCGGTTCAGGAATTGGTCAAAATCAGTATTGTCTTCAATGGCCTGGCCGTCAATTTTCTCCAGGATAATTCCTGATTTCACCTTGGAGCTGGCGCGGTCAAAAGGACTCAGGTTGATGACTTCTTTCACTTTCAGGCCGGGGCCGGTGTACTGCTCGTCATAGAACAGGCCCAGAGAGGCGGTGGCATCAGCGTTGGCCTGGCGGTGGCTGTAGCGGCCGCCGGTGTGCGAGGCGTTCAATTCGCCCAAGAGCTCGCTAAGGACCTCAGCATAGTCATAGTTGTTAGCGATATGCGGCAGGAACTGACGGTAATTATCAGTATAGGTTTTCCAGTCTACGCCGTGCAGGTCTTTCACGTAGAATTTCTGCTCCAGCTCCCTGATGATGTGGTCATACATGTAGGTGCGCTCGGCGGTGGCGTTCAGGTTCATCTCGCCGTTCACCTTGAGGGTTTCCTGCTTACCGGTCTCGGTGTCCAGCTTAAGAATCTTGCCTTCGGTGAGCACGAACAGGTTTTTGCCATCTTTGCTCATCTTCATGTTACCGCCACGGGCGCCCAGTTTGGCCAGCAGCTTGGTGTCATTGTCGCGCAGGTTGGTTACCCACAGGTCATGGCCTTTCTCAAAGCGGCTCAGGTAGAACAACCGGTCGCCTTTGAGGGACACCACGGCATCTGCCAGATCTGAGGACGTGACCGTGAGGCGCACTTTGCGGTAAGGCAGGTTGTCCAGTTCCAGGGCCATTCCGGCCGGGGCCGCGGTTTTAGAAGCTTCTCCCTTCTTGCCTTTGGCTTTAGCGTCTTCTTTTTCAGACTGGGCTTTGGAATCTGCCTCGCGTTTTTCCTGGTCTTCCAGCAGGGTGTAGTCTTCTTTGTTCAGCTTGAAGCGGTCAAAGGCATCTTGCGTGGTGAACAGGGCGTAGATATCGCCGGTGCCGGAGTTGTTTCCGTTGCCGCGCAGGCCTTCGCGGTTAGAGTAATAGGTGATCATCTTACCACCCATCATCCACTTGGCCGCTTCTTCACCGTAGCCGCTCTGGCTCAGGTTCATCACCTCGCCTTTGCCGCTGGCGGAGATCAAACCTACTTCACTAATCCATTGCTTGGCTTGGTTGTAATCCACTAAGAACCACTTGCCGTCCGGTGACCATTCATAGTACTGGTCTCCGTCTGAGTAGGAGTAGTTGTTGGAGTTGGCCAGGATGGTGCGCACCTGCTTAGAGGCTTTGTTCACCACTTTCAGCTCCACGCGGTTTTCCAGAAAGGCTACCTCTTTGCCGTCTGGCGAGTAGGCCGGCTGGAATTCCTCGGCGGCGGTGGCAATGACCGGCTCTTCCTTCAATACCGTGGAGGCATAGAAATAAGGCTCGGCGCTGCGCCCAATGCTGGTTTCATACACGTTCCAGCTGCCGTTTCGCTCGCTGGCGTACAGAATTTTGCGGCCGTCTGGCGAGAAGCTCACACTGCGCTCCTGCTCCGGGGTGTTGGTGATGCGGCGCGTAATGCCGCCTTCCACCGAAGACACGAACACCTCGCCCCGGTTCACGAACACCACTTCCTTGCCGTTAGGCGACACTTCCATTTCGGTCATGCCACCCGAGATTGGCAGCACGGTCTCCAGGTTGGAACGGGTATCTGCGTACAGTTGAATGGCTACTTTCTGGGGCTGCGCGCCAGGCTTGAGAGTATAAATCTCGCCGTTGTAGGTAAAGGAAAGCACGCCGTCTTTGGAACCGCTCAGGTTACGTACCGGGTGCTTTGTAAAGCTGGTGACCGCCGTGCTTTGCTTGGGGTTCTGCAGGCTCATCTTGCGCACGTTGAACGTGCCGTTGGGCTGCTCGCTCAGGTAATACAGCTCCTGCCCACCGGGCGCAAACACCGGCTGACGGTCTTCGCCCACGTTGTCGGTGAGTTTGGTGTGCTGTTTGGTTTTAGTGTTGTAGGCCCAGACGTCTCTGGCTGAGGAGGAAGTCTGGTGCTTCCGGAAGTTGTTCTCGGGGCTCTTTTTGTCCTGGTAAACCACCAGATCACCGTTGGCGCTGTACCGGGCCGCCTCGGCGGGCGTGGTCAGGACCATGGCGTTGCGGCCTCCGCCCAAAGACACGCTGTACAGCTCTGGGAATGCCGCCGAGGGGAACATGGAATTTGAGGCCGCATCTACCCTTGAAGAGGTAAAAATCACGCTCTTGCCGTCGGGCGTAAAGTCTGAAGGCACGTCTGCGGAGGAGTGGAAGGTAAGGCGCTTAGCCTCCCCGCCCTGGGCCGGCATCACGAACACGTCAAAGTTGCCGTGGCGGTCAGAGGCGAAAGCGATCTGCTTCCCGTCTGGGGACCAGACGGGCGTGTGCTCATAGCCCTCGTGCATGGTGAGCGGCGTGGCGTTTCCACCGGCGGCCGGCACCTTATATAAATCTCCCTTATAGCCGAAGACAATGGTCTGCCCATCCGGGGAAATGGCGGGCGTAGACAACCAAAGCGGCGTCTGCGTCTGGGCCATACCGCTTATACTCCCGGCGCCCCAAAGCACCAGCGCGGCTAGAAACCTCTTTTTCATGTGTAAGCTGTTGTTAGTTAGAATGGAATACTAAATGTAAGGAAAGATAGCATGTTTTCAAGCAGCGGCTGGTACAAAAAGAAGAAATGCGTTTTGGAGGTGTTTCGGGGAAAACAGGCTGGAAACAGGTGAGTATTTTCTGTAGGGGCAATCCCTTGTGGTTGCCCTAACGCGGTTGCAAACGCAAAAGGGCAACCACAAGGGATTGCCCCTACAATTGCCACTGACAAAAACGAAAAGCCGTTTTGAGGCCGTTTTACAGAAAACAGGCTCAAAACGGCTCTTTGCTAACTCAGAACTTACTTTACAATTTCCCTTTCATTCCCTCCTGGAAACAATGGCGGCAGCGGGCTTCATAGGAATCGGTTTCGCCCAGCAATACCTTCTCCTGAGAGGCGGCGTTTCTGAAGGAGTAGGACGCGATTTCGCCGCACTGAACGCAGATGGCGTGTACTTTGGTCACGTATTCGGCTACGCCCATTAAGGCAGGCATGGCCCCGAAGGGTTTGCCCAGGTAGTCCATGTCCAGGCCGGCCACGATCACGCGCACCCCGCTGTTGGCCAGTTGCACACAGACCTCGGTGATGGCCTCGTCAAAGAACTGGGCCTCGTCTACGCCCACCACGTCGCAGCCGCTGCCCAGCAGAAGCATGTCGTTGGCGAACTGGATGGGCGTGGACCGGATAGAGGTGGCGTTGTGAGAGACCACGTCCTCTTCATGGTAACGGGTATCAATGGCGGGCTTGAAAATCTCTACCCGCTGCCGGGCTATCTTGGCGCGGTTCAGCCGCCGGATTAATTCTTCGGTCTTCCCCGAGAACATAGACCCGCAAATCACTTCTATCCAACCACGCTTATGGGCTTGCTGGCGGTTTCCCACCCGGGGTTCTATGAACATGTTACTTTATTGAATGATTGAGAGATTGAATGATGGAGAGAATCAGGAGCGCCCCATCACATAACGAAGGTACTAGCGCTACCCCCTTTCCTAATGCACAACTTTTCCACACAGTTATCCATTTTCCTGAAGAACAAGGAATTGAATGATTGAGAGAGTGAATGAGTGAGAGAATAAACTAACCGGGAGAATTGGGTGGTGTAGATTTGAAAATGGCGCAACGGTCCAATCTACCATCTCAAAATTTCCGGATCTCCCTTCCAATCCATTTACCCCATTCTCTCAATCTCTCATTCATTCAATCATTCAATCTCTTACCCACTATAAGAAAGATGCGGAAGTTTCGTTTGATTAGGGACGCGGACGGTGACGGGGCCGGTGAGTTGGGCCTGGCAGGTGAGGCGCTCGTTGGGTTTGAGGCGACCGTTCTCCCGGAAACGGGTTTCGGGGGCCGTGTCAGGGGCCAAGTTCTCAGCGCCTTCCACCACAATCATGCGGCAGGTGGTGCAGCGGCCTTTGGCGCCGCAAGCATGCATCCAGTCAAGGCCAGCCAAATGAAGGGCGCCCAAAACTGTCTGCCCCTGTGCCACGTTAACCACTATTCCACCTAGATTCTGCACCGTTAATTCGGCCATATTTCGCTATCTTTACAGCGTATGCTTCCGCCAATGAAAGACAAATATAATCAAATACGCCTGGCACAGTACAGCCAGGCGCTTGCCCAACGTCTCAGCGAAGAACACTTTGCGCACCATGAGAACGTTACCGCCCAGCAACTTATCTCTTTCACCCCTATTAAACAGGTAAACCTTTTCATGATCAGAGAGCTGCTCACGCTCTGGAACCATGAGATGGCCAACCTACGCAGCCCTTACTTTGATTTTGAGCACCCAGAGGTGAAAGACGCCCTGGTACAGTTCATGAACGTGCTGTCCCGCAAGATTTCCATCAAGCGCCCGCACTTTGAGCCCTTGCTTTTGAAAGCCATTCAGGACACGTTCCGGACGGTGCTGGAGCCCGTGGCGGTATTTGAGGAGAAGTACCTGCGCCTGGATGATGTGTCTACCGCTAAACTGCAGGATACCCTTAAGTACCAAGATATTGATAAGGACCTCTATCGCCAGTTCCTGTCATTGCTTCCGCAAGGCAGCCTCGACCGCAGCCAGATTACCGCCCAACTAGAGCAGTTTCTGGCGCAGAACACAACCCAACGCACTTCATTAGAAGAGCTGGTGAGCCGGTTCAATGAGTTGCTCCCACTTAGAGCCATGGAATTGCTGAACCCGGTGGAAGCGCCAGTACAGACCCCTACTCCGGCCGTGAGCACCTATGTAGCCCCTGCCCAACCGCAGCCAAGACCGCCCTTCATACCCGCGTCCCGCGAGGCAGATGAAGACGAAGACACCTTGGTAAGCCAGCGGTTCCAGACCGAGCATAAACCCACGTTGAACGACCGCCTCAAGCAGCCCAACAACGTAACGTTCATTGACCGCAACCAGGAACAGAAGATTGGTTCTTTGAAAGACGCCATCTCTATTAACCAGCGCTTCTCGTTCATCAATGAGCTGTTTGAGGGCGATAACATGGCCTACCACGCCGTGATCAAAGACTTAGACGCCTACGGCAACCCGCAAGACGCCAAGAACTATCTGCTGCAGGAGGTAGGCAGCAAGTACAACTGGTCTAAAAAAGAAGAACACGTGCAGAAACTGGCCAAACTTATTGACCGCAAGTTCATGTAATCGTTTTGGCCCTGTTTTGCTGAAAACATGCTTAATACGCCCGGCCCTTGTATAGGAGCCGGGCGTTTTGTTTTGGTGCCTATAAGGATTTTATGGAAGCTTCCGTAGCAATCGGCCAATGACTACGGTAGTCTGGCCATTCTCCACAAACCTGACCAGCATCGCGCCGTTCCTTCCCCTGATGCACTTGCCGGCCGGGTTCCTGACTGCCACGCAGACGGCGCCTTTCAAGCTATTGGCCGTGTGCCGGTCTCCCAGATAACGGTACTGCGTTTCAGGCATGTTTTTCAGAAAAGAGGGCTAAAACAGAATTCTCTTGGTACGTGCTACTTACTACGCCTTACCCTCTTCCCAAATCCAGTTTGCGGTGGGCGTCAATGGCCAGCAGGATGAAGAGCAAAATGGTGAACGACCAGAGCGAAGAGCCGCCGTAGCTGAAAAACGGCAGCGGGATACCCACCACCGGGGCCAGCCCAATGGTCATGCCCACGTTCACCAGAAAGTGGAAGAAGATGATAGAAGCCACGCAATAGCCATAGGTTCGGCCAAAGACGGAACGTTGCCGTTCGGCCACGTAGATGATCCGGAGCAGCAGGCCTATGAACAGCCCAATGATGACCAAGCTTCCTAACCAGCCATGCTCCTCGCCCACGGTGCAGAAGATAAAGTCGGTGCTTTGCTCGGGCACGAAATCGAACTTGGTTTGGGTACCCTCCAGAAAGCCTTTCCCGAAGAAGCCTCCGGAACCGATGGCAATCTTGGACTGGGTCACGTTCCAGCCCACACCCAAAGGGTCCACCTCGGGGTCAACCAATACCTTAATGCGGTTCTGCTGGTGGGGCTGCAACACATCATCCACAAAGTAGCTCACACTGAACACCATGATTACAACCGCGGCCCAGATACCGGCATACGTATACAAATACCGCTTGATCCTGTGGAAGTTGAACCAGAGATACGCGCCCATCAGCACCGTGACAATACCCACCAGGTACCACTGCGGAATCAAGAGAGTGAGCACAAACACAAACACGGCCACGGCCCCAATAATCAGGATCAAGGGCGACATTCCTTCTCTAAAGAACGGCAGGGTAAAGGCAGCAAAGACCAGGGCAGACCCCGTCTCATTCTGCAGAATAATGATGATGGGCGGCAACAATGCCAGGCCGGCCAGCTTGGCCTGATCGCGCCAGTTCTGCTGCCGCAGGTTAATCCCGCTCATGAATCTGGAGACGGCCAGGGCGGTCGCAAACTTGGCAAACTCAGCGGGCTGCAAGCGCACCGAATCTGTGATTACCAGCCACGACCGGGAACCCTTGATGGGCGAAGCCAGTAACAGCGTACCCAGCAAAACCAGAATAACCAACCAGTAAATACCGTAGGCCAGCGAGTCATAGGCCTTGTAATCAATGGCAAAAAGCATCACAATTATCACCACCGAGGTCCCGATCCAGGCCAGCTGCTTCCCGGAGTTGAGCGAGAAGTCAAAGATGCTGGCCACGTTCTCTGGGTTATAGACGGCGGCGTAAATGTTCATCCAGCCCAGCAGCACCATCAAGCCATAGAGCCCAATGGTGATCCAGTCAATGTTGCGGGTAAGTTTATAGGAGGTCCGCATAGGTTAGTCAATTGAATAGAAGCCGCCTTTGATGATCCAGTCTTCCCAGTTCTTCCGTGGCGCCGTCTTAATGGTATCGGTGAGGTATTTCTCTATCAGGAGGCTGGCCATGGGTGCCGCAGCCACCGCCCCACCACCCGCATTCTCCACATACACCGCAATGGCAATCTTAGGGTTATCCTTAGGCGCGAACGCGATGAACACCGAGTGGTCTTTGCCGTGCGGGTTCTGCACCGTCCCGGTCTTTCCACAGACCACCACGTTGATATGCTTTAACTGGGCGTAGCGGGCCGTGCCAGACTCTACCACCCGTTGCATACCCTCCACTACCGCCGGGAAATGCCGGGGCTCCACTGAGGTGTAGCGTTTCACCAGGTACTCAGGCAGAGGTTTGCCCTTGTCCCCTACTGAGCGCACAATGTGTGGCGTGTAGTAATGGCCCCGGTTGGCCAAAATGGCAGCAAAGTTGGCCATCTGCAAAGGCGTTACACCCGTCTCCCCCTGCCCGATACTGATGGAGTAAATGGTTGGGAATTTCCAGCCTTTGGGGCCGTAGATCTTATCATAGAACTGCGCCGAAGGCATCATGCCCTTTTTCTCGTTGGGTAAGTCAACCCCAACCTTGGTGGCAAAGCCGAAGGTCTGGATATGCTTGCGCCAGATGTCCAGGCCCTGGTGCGTGTCCTGGTAGATGTTCTGGGACCTGCCTTTGTTCACCACCGAGCGGAACACCTGGTAGAAATAAGGGTTACAGGACTGCTCAATGGCAATGCCCAGGTTGGCCGGGTACGGGTGCCGGTGCGAACATTTCACCAACGACCAGTTGCATGGATACCCGGTCTCAGGGGTAAGCACGCCTTCCTGGAGAGCAATAAGGGCCTGGGCCAGTTTAAAGATAGAGCCCGGCGGGTAGGTGGCCATGAGCGGCCGGTTAAAGAGCGGCTTCACCGGGTCAACCAGCAGCTTCATGTAGTTATTACCCAGCTCTTTACCGGTCAGTTGCGAGGGGTCATAATACGGCGCCGACACCAAAGACAGGATCTCACCGGTACTAGGTTCAATGGCTACAATGCTACCGGTCTTGCCAGCCATCAGCTTTTCGCCGTAGGCCTGCAGGTCCAGGTCAATGGTAGTGGTCAGGTTATTGCCGGCTACGGATAAGGTGTCATAGGCGCCGCTCTTGAAGGAGCCCTTCTCAATGCCGCGCACGTTCACCATAGTGTACTTGACACCGCGCTTGCCCATCAGGAACTGCTCGTACTGACGCTCCAGGCCACTGATGCCCAGGTAATCGCCCTGGCGGTAGCCCCGGTAAGAGGAGTCCTCCAGCTGGCGCGGGCTGATCTCGCCAATGTAGCCCAGGGCGTGCGCCAGGCTTTTATGCGGGTACCCGCGCACCGTACGGGCGTTTATGTAGAAACCCGGAAAATCGACCAGATTGTCCTGGATGGCGGCAAACTCGGCGTTGGTAAGACGCTGCAGGAATGGAGAGGATTTAACGTAGGAATAGGCCTTGGCGGCTTTTATTTTTTCGCGGTACTCAGGCAGGGTCATGCCTACCAGCTGGCAGAATTTGAGGGTGTCAATGGCTTTGGCCTCTTTGGGCACCACCATAAGGTCATACACCGGGGTGTTCTCTACCAGCAACTTCCCGTCGCGATCATAGACCAGCCCCCTGAACGGGTACTGCACCACCCGACGCATGGCGTTGTTTTCCGCCGCCGTTTTGTAGCTATCGTCCAGTACCTGCAGGTAGAAAAGCTTGATGAGATAAACCGCCCCAATGGCAATGAAGATGGCCTGGATTACGTATTTGCGGCCTTCTAAGTATTTCATCTAAATCCCCTTGCCCTTCGCTCAAAAAATAACATCTGAAAAATAATCAGCACCGTTCCGGTGAACAAGGTACTGGCTATTATCTTGGCTAACGTAAAACCTATTAATTTAAATCCGTTGAGCTCCAGAAAAAACAGGGCGAAATGGTGCACGAAGATAAGCGCGGCGCCATAGGTCAGAAACCAGCGCCAGCCCATGGAGGGCAAACTGGCGTTGTCTGAAACCTCGTACCCGTCTCTGGGGGTGATTAACTGAAGCATGGAGGGCCGCAGGTAGGCCATAAGCACCGTGGCGGCGGCATGCACCCCAGACGTGTCATAAAACAGGTCAACGGTAAACCCGGCCACAAAACCCAGAAGCAGGAGCAATACCTTGTCCATCTCAATGGGCAAAAACAGAATAAAGCCCACGTACACAAAGCAGAACCCGGTCTCAAACAGCACCAGGTTACGCATGAGCAACACCTGCAGGCCAAGCAGCACCACAAACTGCACTAAATGAATGAACCTGAAATTATTCATTTTCTTCGGTTATGCCTGATTTGATAAACAAGCTGTCTACTTCTTTTTTACGCTTGTTTTCCACCACGTACACATAGGAGAGTTTCTCGAAATCAACGCTCAGGCGTACTTTAATGGTGTAAAAGCTTTTGTCCAGCTCCTTGCGCACGCTAATCACGCGCCCCACCAGAATGCCCGGAGGATAAATGCCCCCGGCCCCTGAGGTTAAGACAGAATCGCCTTTGTAGACTTTCTCACTTAGGGGAATATAGTGCAGGCTGGCAGTTTCGGGGTCTTCGGTATCCCATCTGATGGAGCCCAGACTTCTGTTTCGCTTGAGCCTCACGGAAATAAGGGTCTGGGAATGGAGCAGAGACGTGACCGTGGCATAGTGCTTGGAGACTGCTTTTACCCGGCCCACTACCCCATTGGCCGTGAGCACCCCCATGCCGGGCTGTACTCCCGCGTCTGACCCAATGTTAAGGGCCAGGTGGTTGTTAAGCCCCCGGACTGAGTTGCTGGTGACCCGCGCCGGGCGGTAAGTATACAAGGCCGGACCCAAAGAATCTGCCGCCAGTGAGTCTGCGGGCACAAAAAGCGAATCTTTGGCCAGGCCCATGCTGTCATCCAGTTGCCTTTCATACAGCTGCGTGAGTTGGGCCCGTAACTGGGCATTTTCCTGGGCCAGCGTCTGGTTCACTTCCGTGAGCCTGAAATAATCAGATACCTGGCTCTGCAGCTCCAGCACCCGTCCCACGTAGTAGTTAGAAGACTGGTAGAAAGCGGCGCTGTGGTACGAGTTATTCCGGTACAGCAGGTACAAGGAGAAACCTTCAAGCAACAGGAATATCAGGAAAGCCCTAATCCGGAAGATGAAAATAAATAGTTTCCGCATGGGCGCGTGCTCTTAGCTCAATAGCACGTTGCGGAAGCCCTCAATGTTTTTCACGGCTGCGCCGGTACCGCGCACCACGGCACGTAACGGATCCTCGGCAATGTGGATAGGCAGCTTGGTTTTGGCAGCCAGACGCTTGTCCAGACCGCGCAACAGGGCACCCCCGCCAATGAGGTGAATACCGTTGTCATAAATATCTGCGGACAGCTCTGGCGGAGCAATCTCCAAGGCCTTCAGAACGGCCTCTTCAATCTTAGATACTGATTTATCCAGCGCGATGGCGATTTCCTGGTAGGTTACCTTAATTACCTTCGGGATACCGGTCATCAAGTCACGGCCCCTGATCTCAAAGTCGGCCGGTGGGTTCTCCAACTCAGTGAGCACGGCGCCCACCTCAATTTTAATTCTTTCGGCAGACCGCTCCCCAATCAGAAGGTTATGCTGACGGCGCATGTGGTCCAGAATGTCTTTGTTGAATACGTCTCCCGCTACCCGGATGGACTGGTCGCACACAATACCAGACAAGGCAATCACGGCAATCTCAGTGGTACCACCTCCTATGTCTACCACCATGGTGCCCACAGGCTGCTCCACGTCAATGCCTATCCCAATCGCGGCGGCCATCGGCTCCTGGATCATCCAGACCTCGCGGGCATCGGCGTGTTCGGCTGAATCTTTAACGGCCCGTTTCTCCACCTCGGTGATACCAGAAGGAATACAGATCACCATGCGGTAAGATGGCTGGAACAAACGCTTCTTGCCTTTGTCAATCATCTTGATCATGCCCCTGATCATCTGCTCGGCCGCGGTAAAGTCGGCAATCACGCCGTCTTTAAGCGGACGGATGGTTTTGATGTTTTCGTGGGTCTTCTCGTGCATCTGCATCGCCTCCCGCCCCACGGCTATCACCTTGCCGGTGGACCGGTCAATGGCAATAATGGAAGGTTCATCAACTACTATTTTATCGTTATGGATGATGAGGGTATTGGCGGTACCCAGGTCAATCGCTATATCGGCAGTAAAAAAATTAAATAATCCCATTATGTGTCTTTGTGGTGTTCTCTTCTAGAACACTATATATGAAAAACTATTTCTCTACAAGGTACTATAATGGCGCAAAATTACGTATTTCCCGCCAATAAATTCTGCACATCCCAAACCAGTTGCGTTTTTAGCCTTATTTCTGGATTTCAGGTCCTAAACGGTAGTTTTCCTGGTAATAGTATGGCCAGATTTCAACAAACCTGAAGAACTTTTACGGCGGTGGTCGCTTTTCCCTTAGGAATCAATCAAAGGTGCCACAAAATTGTCTTTCTTTTAGATTTACTTTTGATAAGGGTTTGTTGCTACTGACCTACTGCCGCCTATGCCTCAGCCCTTTTGCATTTCCTATTCCGGTTATCGCTGGCGTAGTGTCCTTTCTTGCCTGAGTCCTTATGCCTTGGTGGTTGCACGGTTTCCCTCCGAGCGCTCACGGCCGCGAGGCCCCGTCTTTCCCCCTCGCACTGCCCTTGCGGCCTAGACTTGTATTCCTCTCTTAGCTTCTGCAGTTTCAAGGCCACAAGCGAGGCGCTCGAGGTAAAGACTGGAAAAGAGGAATGCGTAGAAGGCTGCGATGCTGAGTTTTGAGCACGTTTTTGGAAAAACAGCCTCAAAACGCAGTTGCCTTTACTAAGCGCAGACTCTCCCCTTGAGGGGAGCGCAGAGGAGTGTTTACATAGGAGAGGCCTTTAGCAAAGACAATCGTAGGAACTGTACACGCTAGGAGGTCTCTGGAACAACGGTCTGGCTTATTTAGCTCTTCCGGATTTATAATCCGGAAGTTCCGAAAGGGGGATTTGCAATCCCCGGCAGCAGTATCACTGGCCCTTCTCCCAGGCGGATTACAAATCCGCTTTCCCTCGTTCGGGATTACAAATCCCGAACAGCACAATTTAAAGTCTATCGCGTTTCCAGCCCGTTTTCCGCAAAACAGCCCCAAAACAAAAATCCCGGCTGCTCTTGGAGCAGCCGGGATTTCCTAGGCAACATAGCGCCGCTTAGTGTTTGAAGTGACGCACACCGGTCATGACCATGGCCTGGCCGCGGGCATTGCAGGCGGCGATGGAGTCCTGGTCTTTGATGGAGCCACCTGGTTGTACCACGGCGGTGATACCGGCATCGGCGGCAATTTCTACGCAGTCCGGGAAGGGGAAGAACGCGTCTGAGGCCATCACGGAACCCTGCAGGTCAAACCCGAAGCTTCTGGCTTTTTCAATGGCCTGACGCAACGCGTCTACGCGTGAGGTCTGCCCTACCCCGCTGGCCAATAACTGGTTGCCGCGGGCGATCACGATGGTATTGGATTTGGTGTGCTTGCACACCTTAAGCGCAAACTCCAGGCCTTGCACCTCTTCCTGAGACGGAGCGCGCTCGGTTACGGTCTTGAAATCGGCGGCGGTTTCGGTGGACAGGTCTTTGTCTTGCTCAATCACGCCGTTCAGCAGGGTCTTGAACAATTTAGTAGGCAGTTGCACTGGCTTCTGGCGCAACAGAATGCGGTTTTTCTTGGAACGCAGCAATTCCAGCGCATCCTGGTTAAACTCAGGGGCAATTAGCACCTCAAAAAAGAGCTTGTTCAGTTCTTCGGCGGTAGCCAGGTCAACGGGCTGGTTCACAATAATCACCCCACCAAACGCCGATACGGGGTCGCAGGCCAGGGCGTTCAGGTAGGCCTGGTGCAAAGAATCGGCGACAGCCACGCCGCAGGCGTTGGTGTGTTTCAGAATCGCGACGGCGGGTTGGCTGGAGAACTCAGCCATGAGCAACACGGCGGCGTCTACGTCTACCAAGTTATTATAGGAGAGTTCCTTGCCGTTAAGCTTGTCAAACAGGGCGTCCAGGTCGCCGTAGAAGGTGCCGGCCTGGTGGGGGTTCTCGCCGTAGCGCAGGGTCTGGCTCTGGCGGAGGCTTTGCTTGAACACCGGGGCCAGATCCTGCTCCTTGTTCAGGTAGTTAAAGATATGGGTGTCATAATTAGACGAGATATCAAAAGCCTTAGCCGCGAAGCGCTTGCGGTCAGCCAGGTCGGTGTTGCCTTCTTTGTTTTGCAGAAGCTCCACTACCTCAGAGTACTGCTCGCGCGACGACACAATCAGCACATCCTGGAAGTTCTTGGCTGCGGCCCGAATAAGCGAAATACCGCCAATGTCAATCTTCTCAATCACCTCTTCCTCCGGAGCGCCTGAGGCCACAGTTTCCTCAAACGGGTACAGGTCCACAATCACCAGGTCCAGAGCCGGAATCTCAAACTGCGCTACTTCCTGCTGGTCTTGCTCATGGCCCCGGCGGTGCAGAATGCCACCAAAGATTTTGGGGTGCAGGGTTTTCACACGCCCCCCGAAGATAGAGGGGTAATCAGTGACGCTGTCTACGGCCACTACCTCGGCGCCAAGCCCTTCCAGAAAGGTCTGCGTGCCGCCCGTGGAATAAAAAGTGACCCCTTGCTTCTGGAGTTCGCGCACCAACGGTTCCAGGCCGTCTTTGTAGTACACAGAAATAAGGGCAGATTTGATTTTTACGGTATTCATATGATTTGACAAAAAGTGGTTCTGAAATAGGAAAGGTTGAACCCAAAGGTTCGGCCATAGCCTACCAACCCAATTTTTTGGGCAAGCTGATAGACAATAGTAAAAGGCATCGTATTAGCAGGCTTACGGGATTGCCCGAAGCCAGAATAAGGCGCTCGCAGACACGGGTGGGTCGGTAAAAGAAAAACCTGGGGCCGTATCTGGTGCATCATATGGGTTATGAGGTTAGGCGGCGGATGTTCCCGGCTTCTTTTGGTCAGAGGTGAGCAGTTCCTCCACTACCCGCGGCAGGTGCTGGTGCTCCAGGGTGAGCACGCGGGCGGCAATGGTCTCGGCAGTGTCATGGGGCTCTACCGGGCAGCGTTCCTGGAAGATGGGGGCGCCCTCATCATAATGCTCATTCACATAATGGATGGTAATGCCCGTCTCAAACTCATTCGCCTCCAGCACCGCCTGGTGCACATGTTGCCCATGCATGCCTTTGCCTCCGAACTTGGGAAGCAATGCCGGGTGAATGTTGATGATTTTATGGGGGAAAGCCTGCACAAAGGCGGCCGGCAACAGCCAGAGGAACCCGGCCAAAACAATTAAATCTGGATTATATGCCTCTACCTGTTTCTGCACCTCGCCGGCTTTCAGAGAAGGTCGGTCAAAAACGGCCGTGGGTACGCCAAAGTTCTGGGCCCGTTGCAGGGCATATGCGTCTGGGTTGTTGGAGAAGAGCGCCACAATCTGGATGTGCGGGTGGTGCTCAAAGTGCTCCAGCAGGCGCTGGGCATTACTCCCAGACCCGGAAGCGAAAATGATGATGTTCTTTTTAGAAGAGGTACCCAAAACGGCTTGTACTGCGGATGGAAAAGCAAAGATAGCGTTTCTGGGGTATTTTCAGGAAAACAGGTGAAAAACGTGAAAATTTATTAGGATTGGCGCTTTAGATGGCGAAAGTAATATTCATTTCTGATGAATGATTTCCTCCTCGCGTTTTCGTTCTGTCCTTCTAAAACACGTTTTGGGCCTGTTTTTCAGAAACTAGGCTCAAAACGTAAAATTCCCTCCACTGTCTCTCCATTGTTGGTGTTCTCACCAACAATAAAAATTGCCGCTCTAATTAGCTATTACACCTTACCATTCTCTGCCGTTGTTGGTGAACCAGAAGCCCACTACCAAACTAACCATTCCAACCCAATGATTTCTTTCCCTCACAAGAAAAGGCATCACCTTGGGTTTAGTTCAAGCTCCCTGTTTTGAGCATATTTTCGTGAAACCGGGCTCAAAACGTCTACTCCCTCTCATACCTAGGGCCGTTTCATTCTGTTAGTTGCATGAAATTTCTGAATTAGGCGTGCGTAATTTGAGGCTTTCGCCTCACTGAAGTTGCAAACTTCAGGTCATTTTAGGTCCAAGTTAGAAACTTGAACCAGAGAAAATTCAGAATACTTCCTTCCCTACCTGTTCAACCTTTTCAAACCAGTAGGCACCTGCTTGTTCTGGATGGGTTGGTGCGCCTGCACGCGGGGCTTTTTCTCCGTGAGGTATTTCCAGTAGCGTTTGGGCATGTGCCGAAGGTGCAGCTTACGGTTGCGGCGCTCCGGAATGTTGACGTGGTCAAAGTAGGCCTGCCAGAGTTGCTGGTATAGTGGCTCAATATCGGTGAGGATAGAAGCCGAAAGCTGGCCTTTCTGCAAGCCTTTAGGGGCCTCTTCCAAAGATACCAGATTTACTTGCTGCAGGTCATAATAGGCCCCGTACTGGCGGCGCACGTCGTAGATAAGCCAGGGCTGGTCGGCGTAGCGTTTCTCAAAGTGCGGGACAATGAGCGGCACCACGTTAAAGTCGGGGTTGATGGGGGCGACGTAGAGGCCGTCCTGGGTTTGCTGAAACCGAATGAAGGCTTCCATGCGGTGTTTCTCGCGGTGCATCTGTTTGCCCACCTGCGCCATCTTCTGCACGCAGGGCTCCGCGAAGTTTTCCTCTACGCCCGCTAGGGGGCTGGAGAACACCAGACGCGCAAACTGGAAAATGAGCATCTCAAAGCCGGGTTGCTCCCAGAGGTAGGCCTTGTACACGTTTTCCCAGGCGGCTTTGGAGAGTTTCTTACCAAGGCCTTCCCACACGCGTTTGGCTTTGGCCTCATCCGTAGCCACAAAATGGTGAGTGGCGAAGATACCGGCCGGGGCCTCCCCTTCCGGGTCAATCTGGGTGGGCCATTCTTGGCGGTCATACGCCTCAAACACTACTGTGAGCAGTCCTTCAAAGGAGCCGTCATAGGTATAGAAATGCATGCGCGCTGGGAAAGGCTGGCTTAGGAAGCGATACGGATAGGCGTGCGGCTTCCGGAACCGGTGGCTTCATGGCGCTGGCTGGAGAGCTGGCGCAGATACGGCACCAGCGTGCTCAGCTTGCAACGGAAAGAAACAGGTGCTACGGTTTGGCGGGCAGATAAAGTAGGCATATCTATAGAAGTATGAGGTTTAACAAAGGTTATTTTTTATCGCTTGTGGGATGATGGGCCTTTTGGCAGATTTAGCTTGCCTGGCTGAACAGGTCCAGCTGGCTGCCCCAAAGGCTGGCGCGGCCGCCCTTCTCCCCGAAAATGATTCTTCTCCTGATGGTTTCTTCGTCCCATTCTCTCGTCTCCAAACTTTTACCATGGCAGGTAACAAAATACTTGGCCCGTTTCAGCACTACCCCAATCTGGCGCAAATGGTCCCAGGTGAGGGCGGCAAAGCGGCGGGCCGCCACTATCTTCTTCGCCGACTTAATGCCGATGCCCGGTACCCGGACAATCAGTTCATAGTCAGCCGTATTAATCTCCAGCGGGAAAATCTGCCGGTTGCGCAGCGCCCAGGCCAGCTTGGGGTCAATCTGCAGGTCCAGCTGCGGGTTCTGTTCGTCCAGCAGTTCGTTCACGCCAAATCCATACAGGCGCACCAGCCAGTCGGCCTGGTACAGGCGGTTCTCCCTGATGATGGGCGGCGTGCTGATGAGCGGCAGGCGGCTGTCGGTGACTACCGGCACATAACCCGAGTAATACACGCGCTTGAGCTGGTAATTCTGGTACAGGCCGTCGGCTAGGGTCAGTATCTGCCGGTCGCTTTCAGCGGAAGCACCCACAATCAACTGCGTGCTTTGTCCGGCGGGCGCAAAAGAAGGCGTAGACTTGAACAGCTTCTTCTCTTCCTTTACCAGCACCAGCTGGTCTTTGATATTGCCCATGGGCGTGAGCACGTCTTTGAAGTTTTTCTCCGGGGCCAGGCTTTTCAGGCTTTCCTCAGAGGGCAACTCAATGTTCACGCTCAGTCTATCGGCGTACAGTCCGGCTTCCTTGATGAGTTCTTCACTGGCGCCGGGTATGGTCTTGAGGTGGATATAGCCGTTGAACTTATGCTCCAAGCGCAACTTTTTGGCCACCCGTACCAGACGCTCCATGGTATAATCGGCGTTTTTGAAAATACCCGAACTCAGGAACAGGCCCTCTATATAGTTGCGGCGGTAAAAATTGATGGTCAGGTCCACCACTTCCTGTACCGTGAAAGCCGCCCGCTTCACGTCATTGCTTTTCCTGGACACACAGTAGGCGCAGTCAAAAATGCAGAAGTTGGTGAGCAGTATTTTAAGCAGTGACACACAACGTCCGTCTTCGGTATAGCTATGGCAGATACCCATGCCTTCGGCGTTGCCTAATCCTTTGTCCTGGTTTTTGCGTTTACCGCCGCTGGAAGAGCAGGAAACGTCATACTTGGCAGAGTCTGCCAAAATACTTAGTTTTTCTATTAGCGGTGAAGACATGCCAGATGCGGTTTAGGTTTCTGAATATGTTAGCAAGTTAGTACATCTACGGATATTAACCCAATATAATTAGCAATTATCTTTCCACCAGTTATCAACAATACTAATAACAATAGCATTTTAACAGTCTAGCACCAGTTTTGACGTTTTTTGACGTATTTTAAAGAATGAATCAAAAGGGATAATGGCGCGCAAGGGAAGGTATCAACAGGTTAGCGTGTGCCTGCTGCTTACGGTGGCAGGCTGGTTGACCTTTTTTGGCGCTCAGGCCCAGGTGGTTCCACCGGTCACCACCCCACCAGTGACCCAACCGCCACCTGATTCCCTCTCCCAGGATACTACCAAGACCCAGGAATTTCTAAAGACCCTGAAAGACATTAGCCAGCGGAAAACCCTAATGGGCCGGGCGGTGAAAGCGTTGGTGGTCTTTAAGCCCCGCAAAGTGGAAGGCCCCGTGGAAAATGCGCGGCTTCCGCAAACCTATGACCAGCACAACTATAAGGTGGTGCGCAGCATTTACTTTAAACGGCTGGACGCCTTTGGTTACTCCATCAATGACACCCTGGCCGTGCCAGACAACTACCTGGAGCGCCTGGGCAACGGCCTGCACATGCGCACCAAACAAAGCATGCTGCGGAACCAGATCCTGTTCCAGGAAGGCGATATGCTGGAACCCCTGGACCTCTCTGAATCTGAGCGTTTGCTCCGCCAGACGGCCTACATCTTAGACGCCCGGGTGCTGGTGAATGACTCCACCTCCACTGAGGACAGCGTAGACGTAGTCATCATTACCAAAGACGTGTTCAGTATTAGCGCCTCGGGCTCTGCCAGCACTTCCAGTACCCGCCTTTCTTTGCGGGATATCAATTTCATGGGGTTAGGCCACCAGATCAGGACCAGTTACCGGTTTGGGTTGTCTGAGCCGCAGCCCTGGCAGTTTCAGGGCCGGTATTTCATAGAGAACATTTCCAGAAGCTTTATTTCCGCGGAGCTTCTTTATAACAACACCTATTATTATAAGCAGCAAAGCATCAGTTTCCGGCGTGACTTCTTTGCTACCAACACTAAATATGCAGGCGGGGCCTCGGCCAGTTGGTACCAGACCCTGCAGCCAGATTATTATCAGGTAGAAGACCCTGAGCCAGGCGCGCCCATTCCCCATACCCCTCTGGATTATTACGTACAGGATTTCTGGTTGGGCCGCGCCTTCCGCCTGAAGTCCTATGACCTGGCGCAGGACAACCCGGGCCGTTTCATTACCGCCGCCCGCGTAATGAACGTGCGCTACACCCAGGGTGGCGGCCCCACCCTTCAGAGCGCCCGCCTCTACCTCACGGCCTTTGGCTACAGTTTCAGGAGGTATTACAAAGATCAGTACCTGTTCGGGTTTGGGCGTACCGAGGATATTCCCGCCGGAAACCTGCTGGCCATTACGGCCGGGTTTGAGGACGGCTCTGTGAAGAACCGCCCCTACCTGGGCCTTAAAGGCGCCTTTGGCAAGTACCGCTCTAATTTCGGATATCTCTACGGGGGGCTGGAGTATGGCAGTTACCGCTACAAAGGCGGCTGGGAACAGGGGGTGCTCACCACCGAGGCCCTGTATTTCACGCCCCTGTACCGGCTGCGCAACTGGCGCTGGCGGCATTTTCTGTGGAGCAGGTCCTCGCTTGGTCTGCGCCGGCCCGATCTGTTTGCCCTGGACATTGACCAGGAAGACGGCATAAGAGGGTTCAGTTCGCAGGAGGTGCGCGGCTACCGCCGGTTCGTGCTGAATTATGAGACCAATTTTTTCACGCCCCTTACCCTGCTGGGCTTCCGGCTGGCGGTGGTGGGCTTCGCCGATGCTGCCTGGCTCACCAGCGTCAAAGACCGCTCCCCTTTCCGCGAGAAACCCTACACCGGATTTGGCATGGGCCTTCGGTTCCGGAACGAGTATTTCACATTCAACACCATCCAGATCCTGCTGGGCTATTACCCGCGCCTGCCCCAATTAGGCAATCACCAGGACTTTAAGTTGTTCCAGACCACGCGCCAGTATTATGATTTCAATGATTTGCGCTTTACCCAACCCCTTATTTCTGAGTTCAGGTAAGACTAACAGGAAACCCTCTCAAAAATTATCCTAAAATACGGAGCCATGACTTCCCATGGTGCCATTAAAAACTCTATATTGTCATATCAAAGCAACCCTTTGAGAGTGAGCGGCCTTGCTATCCTTACCAAAGAATAGCCTGGGAAGGTTACTGGAAGAATTTAAGCCAAGCAGGAGGCTTACGGGCTACTAAAATTAAATCAGGTTTAGGAGTGAGAGGGTTTAGCACCTTAGAAAAGGGTAAACAAAATTTGGCTTGGGAGTAAGATCAGAAGGCTTCTGAAAAGAACCTTTGCGGTATGCCTTCTCAAAAAATTGACTTTTTTTCTGAACCTGCCATTTAACCTTTTGTGCTTTTGGAGCTCTTACATCTCCATGAAGAGATGTAAACCCGGGCCAACGAACAGCTTCAGGTTTCACAGGCTTTTTAAGAGGTATAGGGAAAGCGAGAACGACAGGCAATTACAGGCACGTCTGCTCAAATTTGTCTTTTACATACAGAGTTCCATACAAGAATCTTTTACTCCCTTAACGGCGCACACGCTTACAAGGGGCGCTTAGTCTATCTGTTTCCTGTCCCCCCGACCGTCAGGAAACAGAGTCATTTTTGATTGACCCTAGTTCAAACAGACAGTGAAACAATCCTTCTTCTTTCTCAGAAGCATGTGCCTTTGCCTTATGCTTCTGGCGCAGTATGCGGCAAGTGCCCAGAACACCTCCAACAAAGGCCGGGACTTTTGGCTGGGGTATATGGCCCACTTTGAAGGCACCAAGTCACAGATGAACCTGTATGTGACCTCAGATCGCAACGCAGTGGTAACAGTGACGGTAGGCACCCTGGCCCCTTCTACCTTTAATGTTACTGCTAACAAAGTAACGGTGATTCCAGTTAGCCCGCAGCAGGCGTACGTTTCAAGCACAGAGATCATAGAACAGAAAGCGATCCATGTTACCTCAGACGTACCGGTGGTGGTGTATTCGCATATTTATTTCACCAATAAGTCCGCGGCCACGCTGGTGCTACCCAACAATACGCTAGGCAGATCTTACTACGCCATTAGTTATGACCAGCACCAACCCAATGCGAACCAAGCTACATCGCAGTTAATGGTGGTGGCCCTGGAAGACAATACCACCATTGAGATAACGCCCACCGTGGCCACCGTGGGTGGAAAACCAGCCGGAGTACCCTTTTCGCCACCCAGGCCCCTTATGAAAGGCGAGGTATACCAGGTGCGGACCCTCCAGGATTTAACCGGCACAAAGGTAGAGTCTATTGATGTAGGCTTGGGCTCCTGCAAAAGGATAGCCGTCTTTTCCGGCAGTTCCTGGACGGCCGTACCGCTTACTTGCCCTGCCACTATCAGCGGTGACAACCTTTACCAGCAGCTTTATCCCATTAGCGCCTGGGGCAAAAACTTTGTAACGGCCCCATTCAAGAGCCGTTTAGCCGGTGACGTTTTCAGGGTAATGGCTTCTGAAGACTATACCTCCATCAACATCAACGGAACTACGATCACCAAAAACAAGGGCCAGTTTCACGAGTTTGAAAGCAGCCTGCCCAACTATGTCTCGGCTGACAAGCCTATCCTGTTTGCACAATACGCCAAAACTCAGTCCTGTGACCGCGTGCAGGCCGACCCCGAGATGACCTTAGCAAACCCTGTGGAACAGACCCTGAAAGATATCACACTTTACTCCTCCAAGGATTTCCAGATTTCCCGCCACTACATTAACGTGACCATGCGGGCGGCAGACACGGCTACCTTTAAGTTAGACGGGAGTAAGATTCCTTTCCTGCCAATTGCCGCCAACCCGGTGTATGCCTATGCCCAGCGGGATGTGGCAGAGGGCAACCATACCCTTAAAGCCGACAGTGGCTTCAATGCCGTAGCCTATGGCTTTGGGCAGGTAGAGTCCTATGGGTACTCAGCGGGGGCTAACGTAACCAACCTGGTGCAGAACATCACGGTCCTTTCAGACAGCATCTGTGACGGCCGCAACATCCGGTTCAAGGGCTTTGCCATTTATGAGCCCCTGGCCTGGAAGTGGTACTTTGGCGATGGCCAAACCTCCGCAGACCAGAACCCCTCGCACGTATTTCCGGGGCCCGGCACCTACACCGTCTCTCTGGTCACCACTAAATCCAACGGGAATGACTGCAACTCCCAGGACTCTACCTATATAGAGGTGGAGGTGTTCCCTAATCCTGCCGTGGGCTTCTCTTATACTACTGTCTGCACCAATGACAGCACCCGTTTCCTGGATGAGACCAAATTGACCACCGGCGAGAAGATCCTGGGCTACCGTTGGGATTTCGGCGATGGCACCACCTCTACCAAGCAAAGCCCGGCGCACCTGTTCAAAACCCCGGGCACCTATACCGTGCGGCTTTCCATCACCAACCAGAATCTCTGCGTGAGTGAGACCAGCCGTGACCTTACCATTTACCCGCCGCCCAAAGCCGCCTTTACTGCCCCCGAAGTCTGCGACAAAGAACCCGTAGTTTTCCAGAACGCCACTACGCTGGCGCAAGGGACCATTGCCCGTTGGGTCTGGGATTTTGGCGATGGCACTCAAAGCACCGAGCAACAGCCCCAGCACACCTACGCCCAGCATGGCACCTACATTGTTAAACTGAAAGCCATCTCAGACCAAGGCTGCGCTGACTCTGTGCAAGTAAGCGTGCGGGTAAACCCCAAACCGGTAGCAGCTTTCAACCTCCCCGATATCTGTATCAAGGATGACGCAGCCTTCCAGAACCAATCTACCCTGGCTTCCGGCACCATGACGTACCTCTGGGACTTTGGCGACGGGGCCACCTCCACCCTGCGGGAACCGCGGCATAAATACACCGCCGAGGGCGTGTACACCGTCAAACTGGTAGTCACCTCAGACAAAGGCTGCCAGGACATGGTCTCCAACACCTACACCGTAAGTGGCGCCGTTCCGGTGCCGGCCTTTTCAGCGTCTTCCTTCTGCCAGGAGCAGGGCGTGAACTTCAAAGACGAGAGCACCATTGCCTTCGGGAACATCGTCCGCCGGAGGTGGACCTTCGGGGATGGCAACTTCTCTGATGAGAAAGACCCCATGCACATATATTCCAAAGCGGGCACGTACACGGTGAACCTGCAGGTGTGGTCGGGGATCGTCTGCACCGATAATATCACCAAGACCATTACCGTGCTGCCTAACCCTGTGGCCGGCTTTACCACTGCCAACGTCTGCGAGAGCGACGCCGCCAGTTTCACCAACACCACTACCTACAGCGGCAGCGGAGCCCCATCTTATGCCTGGACCTTCGGCGATGGCGGAACCTCCGCAGCAGCAAGCCCTACGCACCTGTACAAAGCGCCCGGCACCTACACGGTGACCTTGGTAGCTAAAGGCGGCAATGACTGCGCGCAGACGTTTAGCCGCTCCATTACTATCTACCCCACCCCCAAGGCAGATTTCTCGCCCACCGTGGGCTGCGTGACAGATGCCGTTACCTTCCAGGACATGAGCAGCCTCTTTTCCGGCAAGATCACGGGCTGGGCTTGGGACTTTGGCGACGGCGGCACCTCAACAGTTCAGCATCCAACCCACAAGTACACCAAAGACGGCTCTTTCTCCGTGCGGCTTACCGTTACCTCAGACTTGGGCTGTACCCACACCATCACCAAGACCATCCAGATCTCCCCGGCCCCGGTGGCGCAGGCGGGTCCGGACCAACTGCTTTGCGGCAAATTAACCACCCAATTAGCGGCCAACGCCCCGGCGCCGGCCACCGGCCAATGGATGGTAGTGCAGGGCACCGGCGGCTCTTTCTCAGACGTTTCTAATCCTACAGCCACCTTCACCGGCACCATGGACCAGACCTACACCCTGCGCTGGACGGTAAGCAACAGCCCTTGCGTGAATGCCACCGATGAAGTGCAGATAAGGATAAGGCCAGTCCCAACCGTAGAGGCCGGGCCAAATATTGTGCTGGTAGAAGGAGAAAGCATTCAACTGCAGGGTCAGGGGCAAGGAAAGCTCACGTGGTCACCGGGCACGGGCCTCAGCAACACTAACACTGGCAACCCGGTGGCCTCGCCGGTGGTCACCACCAAATATTATCTGAGCGTGGAGTCTGAGGCGGGTTGCTTTAACAAAGACAGCCTGGAGATAAAGGTGCTCAAGAAACTTCAAATCCCTAAAGCCTTCTCGCCGAACGGCGATGGCGTGAACGAGACCTGGGAACTGGGCGGCATTGAGGATTACCCCAACATTTCCATAGAGGTCTACAACCGCTGGGGGCAACAGGTCTACACCTCCCAAGGCTATCCTTTGCCCTGGGACGGGAAGCGCAACGGAGCTGATTTGCCCGTGGGTGCCTATTACTACCTCATTAACCCTAACAACGGCCGTGCGAAGATGACGGGACCGCTTACCATTTTGCGCTAACCTGCCAGACCATGAGAAAGAACTACTTCCTTCTGCTTTTCCTGGCCTGCCTGCCCTTTCTGGGCCTGGCGCAGCAGATTCCGCATTACAGCCAGTACATGCTCAACCCCGTGCTCCTGAACCCGGCCGTGAGCGGCACCGACAATTACCTGGACGTTCGCGCCGGATACCGCAACCAATGGACCGGGCTGGAAGGGGCACCTACCTCCTACTACCTCAGCGGCCACATGCCCCTCAACCGCCTGGACTACACCAGCCCGCCCACTACTTTCAGGCCCAGGCCCCTCACAACCGCCAAGTCCCGCACCCAATGGAAGCCTGAGCGGCGTAACTCAGCCCAGAAGCCCCGGCCCCACCATGGCTTGGGTATTCTGGTGCAGGCAGACAAGGCCGCCGGCCTCAAACGCACCGAGGTGCAGGCCCTCTACGCCTACCACGTGCCCCTCACCTCGGGCATGAAACTGTCTGCCGGCCTGGCCGCGGGCATGACGCAGCTGGGCCTCAACCAGGACATGCTCACCTTCACTAACCCCGGCGACCCGGTCATGCACGCAGATGATTACAACCAACTGCTGCCTAACATTGGCGTGGGCGTGCTCTTGTACAGCTCCCAGTTTTTTGCGGGGGTATCTGTGAATCAGGTGCTCCCTACGCCGTTCAGTTTCCGGGAGTCAAGGGCAGGGGTGTCGGCTGAGCAGCAGCGGCATTTCTATGGGCACGGCGGCTACCGGTTCATGGTAGGTCCGCACCTGAGCGTGATGCCTTCGGTGGTGGTGAAATACGCCAGTCCCAGTCCGGTCTCTGTGGATGTGAACGCCAAGGTGTACTACCGCAACCAGTTCTGGGTGGGCAGCTCTTACCGGCTGGATGACGCTGCGGTGGTGATGGCGGGGTTTCAGGTGAAAGACAAGTTCCATTTGGGCTATGCCTACGACCTCACCACCTCGGGGCTGAACCAGGTGAGCAACGGTTCCCATGAACTGGTGCTGGGCCTTATGCTGCGCAACAAGCGCGAAACCTATTCGCCTTCGCAGTACTGGTAAACCCGTTTTAAGCACGTTTTCCTGAAAATGGCCCCAAAACATAATTCGCTGTTTGGGGTCATTTTCTGTTTTGAGGCCGTTTTGCCAAAAACAGGCTCAAAACGCCAGACCCGCACAAACTTTGCCTAACGCATGATAGGAGCCGGATAGATTCAATATCTTTGTTGCATAAAGCAACTCCTGAGCCCATGCTACATCTAGGCGATTACAACTATCTGGAAATATTACGCGAACTGGACCACGGCCTGTACTTGGGCTCTGATGACGGTGACGTGCTGCTGCCCCGCAAATATGTGCCCGCAGACGCTCGCATTGGCGACATGATCTCCGTTTTTGTGTACCGTGACTCTGAAGACCGCCTTATTGCCACCACCCTGGAGCCCAAGGCTAAGGTAGACCAGTTTGGCGTGCTGCAGGTAAAAGACGTGAATGACTTTGGCGCGTTTCTGGACTGGGGCCTGGAGAAAGACCTCTTTGTTCCCTACAAAAACCAGCATGATCCGCTTTACCCGGGGCAGTGGGCGCTGGTGTACGTGTACCTGGACGAGAACTCAGACCGGCTGGTGGGCTCTACTAAACTGGGCCCGTTCCTGAACTATGACCCTATTACCTTGCAGGAAGGTGACGAGGTGCAACTGTTGATTGGGCCGGAGAAAGCGCTGGGTTACCAGGTCATCGTCAATAACAAGTACTTGGGCATGCTGTACCGCAATGAGGTGTTCAGGCCCTTAACGCCCGGCGAGTACACCAAAGGTTACCTGAAGAAAGTACGCGAAGACAACAAACTAGACGTGAGTCTGCAGAAGCAGGGCTATGATGAGGTGGAACAGGCCGCCGATTTGATTGCCCAGCGCCTGAAAGAACAGAACGGCTTTCTGCCCCTCACAGACAAATCTGCCCCAGAGGAAATCTACCAACAGCTGGGCATGAGCAAAAAAACCTTTAAAAAAGCCATTGGCGCCTTATATAAACGCGGCGACGTGCAACTACTAGACAACGGGATTAGTCTTTCTATTACCCCCTAATCTGCTGTTGTATTTTTTTGCCTTGCCAGCCCTATGAAACACCTTTGCCTTCTTCTGCTTACCTGTTGTTGCCTTACGCTCATCGCGCACGCCCAAGCGCCTAAAATCACCAAGCAGTTCACCGCCGTCCGGACCACTGCTGCCCCTAAAATAGACGGCCTGCCAGACGAGGAAATCTGGAAACTGGCTACCCCGGCCATTGATTTCAGGCAGGCCGTTCCAGACAACGGGGCCCCGGCCCGCCAACGCACCGAGGTGCGCATGTTGTATGATGACGATGCGGTTTACATTGGCGCCATGCTCTTTGACACCGCGCCAGACTCCATCCTGTTACAGTTAAGCCAGCGCGACGGCGGCCAGGTGAACGCTGATATGTTTGGGGTGTATTTTGACACGTACATGGACAAGCAGAACGCCTTGGGCTTTGAAGTCTCCGCCGCCGGCGTGCAGACAGATTTCAAGGCCACCACCAACGGAGACGAACGCTCCTGGGACGCTGTCTGGCAGAGCGCCGTGGCCCGTAAAGCGCAGGGCTGGTCCGTGGAACTGCGCATCCCCTACTCAGCCATCCGGTTCTCTAACCGCGAGGTGCAGACCTGGGGCATTAATTTCTGGCGGGGCGTACGCCGCTACCGCGAAGACTCCTTCTGGAATTTCATAGACAGTTCGGTGCAGGGCTTTGCCAACCAGTTTGGGGTAGTGGACGGCATCAAGGGCATCAAGGCGCCCCTGCGGTTATCGGTAATGCCTTACCTTTCGGCGTACGCCGACCATTACCCGCATAACCAGGAAGGCAAGAAGAACCTCACCACCACCCTTAACGGCGGCATGGACATTAAATACGGGCTTAATGACGCCTTCACCCTGGACATGACCCTGGTGCCGGACTTTGGGCAGGCGCAGTCAGATGCGCAGGTGCTCAACCTTTCGCCGTTTGAGGTGCGCTTCAATGAAAACCGCCAGTTCTTCACCGAGGGCACCGAGCTCTTCAACAAGGCCGGCCTCTTCTACTCCCGCCGCATAGGCGCGCAGCCGCTCCACTACAATGACCTGGCTTATGATGAGGCCCGCTATGGTAAAAAGGCCGAGGTGCTGGAGAACCCAGAGAAAACCAGCCTGGTGAACGCCACCAAGATCTCAGGCCGCACCAGCAAGGGACTGGGCATTGGGCTCTTCAACGCCGTGACCCGCAACACCTACGCCACCCTCAAAAGCCGTGACACTCAGGAGGAATTCAAGGTGCTCACCGACCCCGTCACCAATTACAACGTGCTGGTGCTGGACCAGAGCTTACCCAACAGCTCCTACGTGACCTTTACCAACACCAACGTAACGCGTGGGCACGGCTTCTACAACGCCAACGTGACCGGCCTCATGACCCGGCTCACCAACAAAAAGAACAGCTATGCCCTGGAAGTGGCCGGTAACCTGAGCCAGCACTATAACAAAGGGGAAGTAGCAGGGGGCAAAGAAAAGGTGGAACTGGGCCATGCCTATGAGGTGGAGTTTGGCAAGACGAGCGGCAATTTCCAGTTCACGGTGGAGCATGAGAGCATGAACCACACCTATGACATCAACGACCTGGGCTACCTGAGCAACAACAACGTCATCCAGAACGAGGCCAATGTGCGGTACAACTTCTACAAGCCCTTCTGGAAGTTCAACAGCCTCTACAATGCGCTGGGCGTGCAGCACCGCATGCTCTACAAACCGGCCTCTTATGCGCAGATGGTGTATTTTTTCCAGACCAACGCCACCACCCGCAAGTTCCTTTCCTTCGGTTTGACGCTGGCCTTGCTGCCGCACAACAACTATGACTACTTTGAGCCCCGGTCTTACCAGAACGGCCTGCCAGACCGCAAGTTCCGGAGCCCCGCGGGCGGCGAGGTAAGCGGCTACATCTCCAGCGACTACCGCAAGAAACTGGCCCTGGACGTGAATTATGGGTTTTACCGTTCCGGCGAATATGACCAATTTAGCGGCTGGCTGGGCTTGGCCCCCCGGGTGCGGGTCAATGACCATTTGCAGATTGTATACCGGGTAAACTACAACCGCTCTCTGCGTGATTTTGGGTACGCCGGAAAAGACACCAGCAGCCTGAACGGAAACGGCCTGCAAGACAGCATTTTCTTTGGTGCGCGCACGGTGAATACCGTCAACAACACGCTTACCGGCACCTATATCTTTAACGCCCGCACGGCCCTCAACCTGAACATGCGCCACTACTGGTCCAGTGCCACCTGGCAGGACTATTACCTGCTGCTGGCCAACGGCGACATAGATCCGCTGGGGTACCGGCCGCCCGCGCCGGGCTCCAATAACCGCAACTTCAACGCCTTCAACATTGACCTGGTGTACAGCTGGCGGTTTGCGCCCGGCAGCGAGCTGAGCGTGGTCTGGAAGAACGCCATTTACAACTCCATTATCCCAGAGCAGAACCTCTATTTCTCTAACCTGCGCAACACCTTACAGGCCAAACAATTGAATAGTTTCTCCGTTAAGATGCTATATTACCTGGATTACCAGGTCATCAAACACGTCCTGAAATCTTAACGCTTCTTACCCCAGAACTATGGTATCTCCCAAGGTGGCGCTTATTGCCGGCGCAAGCGGTTTGGTGGGCGGGCAGTGCCTGCACCTGCTGCTCAACAGCCCCCGCTACAACAGAGTTATTTCTGTGGGCCGTGTCACGCTGCCCATCCGGCACCCCAAGCTCCAGCAACTGGTGGTAGACTTTGACCACCTGGAGAAACACAGCCTCATGGCCGATGACGTGTATTGCTGCCTGGGCACCACCATCAAGAAAGCCGGTTCCAAGGAGAAGTTTTACCAGGTAGACTACACCTATGTGGTGAAGCTGGCCAAGCTCACGGCCTCCCACTTTGCCTCGCAGTTTCTGGTGGTGTCGGCGTTAGGGGCAGATGCGCATTCCCGTATTTTTTATAACCGTGTGAAAGGCGAAATGGAAGAAGCCGTCAAAGCCCTGCCCTTTACCAGCGTGCACATTTTTCAGCCCTCCCTTTTATTGGGAGAGCGCCAGGAGTTCAGATTAGGTGAGAAGGTGGCGTCCGCGCTCATGAAGTGGGTAGGTTTTATTTTCAGCGGCCCGCTGCGCAAATACAAGGGCATACCCGCCAAGGCCGTGGCCAAGGCCATGCTGGAGGCCGCCAAGCAAGACGGCGGCGGCGTACTGGTGCACTCCTCTGAGCAGATGCAGGAATTTGCTTAATTGCTAATTGTTCTTTTATAAGAGGCGTTTCAGGGCTATTTTCTGGAAAACAGGCCTAAAATGGAAATGCCTCAGAAGAAACGCTTTCCGCGCTACCCCTGCTAAAATTCCGGCATTCGGCGTGTTGGCTCCGCAGTTGCCACCAACCTCTCTTCCTACTTTGCGTACCTCTCGGGAGAAAAACCGCCACCATGGACGCAGACCAACACCAGATCAAACACTTTTTCCCACGCAGTACCCAGTATGACCCGCAGTGGGTGCGCGAGCACTCTATGGGCGAGAACGTCCTTTACAACCTGGAGAGCATCACCTCCCAGATTCCGCTCAAAAAAGGCATGCGCGTGCTGGACCTGGGCTGCGGCAAGGCGGCCAGCTCCGTTTTCCTGGCCAAGGAGTTTGAGGTGCAGGTCTGGGCCGTAGACGAGGCCATTTCAGCTACGGATAACTACCAGCGCGTGCTGGAGGCCAACCTGGAGAACCAGGTGTTCCCGCTCCGCGCCGATGCCCGCTCCCTCCCCTTCCCCGAGGAATTCTTTGATGTGGTGCTGGTCATTGACTCTTATACCTACTTCGGCACCGATGACAAGTACCTGCCCTACATTTGCCGTTTCCTGAAACCCGAGGGCTACATTGGCATAGTGGATGTTTGTTTCAAGGACGAGATTGAGACCCTGGATCAGGTACCTGAGTTTCTGCAGCATGACTACCAGAATTACTGGTACTACATCCACACCGTGGAATGGTGGCGGAAGCTCTGGGAAAAGACCGGTCTGGTGCAGATAAAGACCGCTGACCTGCTCCCCGCCGCCGACCTCATACGGGAGCAGTATGTGCAGGACTTTGAGGAGACCGGCAGAAAAAAAGACCCTTTTGCGCGGGCTTTAAAAAAGGACAAAGACCACAGAATCAGCTTTTTCAGGCTCATAGGGCAACGTACCACTAAGGAAGCGTACCTGCAGTCTTACAAAAAAAGCTAACTTTGCCCCAGAATCTCTCCCGCAAAAAGAGATGGAAACTTTCTGAGGCTTGTTTTCCACCCCGTAAAATAATACCCGGTTCTGCGCAGTTAAGTAGATGCCCCACCTTTCGGGGAAGCCTGCTTTTCAGCAAAGAATCTTTTACCATGAACAACAAACATCTTATTTTTGCGCTGGCCATACTGGTGCTTGCTTTCACTAACTTGTCAACAGCCCAGGCCCAGAAGCATGGGGTGGGCCTGCGGGTAGGAGGCTACACGTCAGGCATCTCAGGGAAGTTTTTTATTAAGCCAGACGTTGCCCTGGAGGCGATTCTGGGAACCGGATTCACCAGAAGGGGGTTCCAATTAACAGGTTTGTATGAGAAGCACGTCCCCGCCTTAGGCGTAACCGGACTGCAGTGGTTCTACGGCGCCGGCGCCCACATTGGCTCGTTCAGGGGCAGGTACTACCACCCGCGTTCTTACAAACGTTACGAAGAATCTTATGACCGAACGCTCACCACGGTGGGTATTGATGGAATTGTAGGTTTGGAATATCAGATTACGGAAATTCCGATTTCTCTGGGGCTCGATTTTAAGCCATTTATCGAAGTCAACCGAGACGGACTTTTCCCGTTTGCAGATGGAGCTCTGACCATCCGCTATACATTCTAATGCTTCCCCAAACCTACTTGAAAAGCCTGCCTCGTGCAGGCTTTTTCTATTTTGGGGTATTTGGGATGTAAGGCTGCAGCCCTATAACATAAGGCTTTTCTAATGATGTTTGCTTTCCTTAGCCTAGTTGATAAAGAATTCGCCTTTGACTTAGATTGGCCGCCTTGCCTGAGTCCTTATGCTTTGGTTGTTTCATTTGTTCCCTCCGAGCGCTCACGGCCGCGGAGCCCCGTCTTTCCCCCTCGCACTGCCCTTGTGGCCTCCTTGCAGTTTTCTCTTAGCTAAAGCCACTGCAGAGTCACAAGCGAGGCGCTCGGAGCAAAGACTGAAATCGGGGGAATGTGTAGGGCTGCGGAGATTCTCAGGCAAGGGTCTTCCCAGTGAGAACCATCCCCCCTCATCCTACCCTTCTCCCTCAGGGAGAAGGAACTGCAGTGTTGCGTTTTAAGCCCGTTTTCAAAGAAACAGCCTCAAAACGCTGTCCCGCCTCTTCACCGCAGACTCCCCCCTTGAGGGGGGCGAGGGGGGTGTTTACACAGGAGAGCACTTTTAGGGAAGTCACTTAAAACCAAAAGTCAAGGAAGTAAATCCGCACCATTGAAGGGAATACTTCTGCCTTCTTCCTCGTCCCCCTTTGAAGGCCTAGGATGACCACTCCTGCAGATCAACCCACGTTTCCGGCCCGTTTTTCCCAAAACAGCCCCAAAACGGCTTTCCCGTTTCTACCTACTCCTACCTCAATCACCCCTTTTTTCCTAACATTCTCTTTACCAATGGCTTTATCCGTAGAAACCGCAAAACAAAGGCACTTAACATTCGGTTTCTACGTTGAAAGGGAGCAGACCTGAAGTCAGATTTGTTTTTTATCTCCATCTTTACGCGCAAAGGCCCATTGCGCAGGTTCAATTGATTTCCCCCTTGGTCCTCCATTCATTACTTCAACTTCATGTCATCCAAATTAAGATTCATCAATAAAGAAAAGTCCACTTTTTATGCCACCACCCGCTCCAGGGTAGAGGATTATTTGAAAGAGAAAGGAATTTCCCGAAACGCCAATCCGGCCATGTGGCGCAAAATCGCTTTTTACCTGACGGTGTTCGCGGGTCTCTATGCCTTGATTCTCTCCAATCAGTTTGGGCCCTGGACCATGTTTGGCATGACCTTGCTGCTAGGGGTTTTCAGTGCGCTGGTAGGCTTCAACGTCTGCCATGACGCCATCCATGGGTCACTTTCTCCCAACAGCAAAGTCAATAAGGTCTTCAGTTTTGTCTTCAACCTAGTGGGGGCTAGTCCTTATGTCTGGAACCTCACGCACAACGTGGTACACCACACCTATACCAACATTCCCGGCCACGACGAGGACATTGAGGTGGCCCCTGGCTTGATTAGGGTGGCCCCGGGTGAGAAAGTGAACAAACTGCAGCGGTTCCAGCACGTGTATGCTTTCGGGTTGTACAGCCTGTCGTCCCTTTCCTGGGTTCTGAGAAAAGACTACATCAAGTTCTTCCAGAAGCAGATTGGCGCCCAGGACACGACCAACCACCCCAAAGCCGAGTACTACAAACTCTTCGCCTACAAAGCCCTGTACTATGTATTGTTTATTGTACTGCCTTTGGTAGTACTGGATATCACGTGGTGGCAATTTATCATCGGTTTCCTGGGTCTGCACCTGGCCGAGGGCCTGGTGATGGGACTGGTGTTCCAGTTGGCCCACGTGGTGGAAGGCACGGAGTTTCCGGAGCCCAACGAGCAAGGCAACATGGAAGAAGCCTGGGCCGACCACCAGATGCGCACCACCGCCAACTTCGCCATGAAAAACAAGCTGGCCGGTTTCCTTTTGGGCGGCTTGAACCAGCAGATTGAGCACCACCTTTTCCCTAAGGTCTGCCACATCCATTACCCAGGCATCTCTAAAATTGTGAAGGAAACTGCCCATGAGTTCGGCCTGCCCTACATTGAAAGCCCTACTTTCTCACAGGCCCTAGGCTCCCATTATCGCATGCTCAAGAAACTGGGCTGGCAGGCCTATAAGGAACAGGAGCTCGCGTACGCGGATGAGATTTTAGCCGAGAAGCAACTGGCCGTAAATTGAACTTTCGATAGTATTCAAAAAAAAACCGGAAGAACCCGTGTTTCTGGCATCTGCCTGAGATACGGGTTCTTCCGGTTTTCTTCAACAACCACTGCTGCTGGTTACTTTTGCCCTCCTCCCCGTCCCACTTTGAAGACAATCCCGTTTCATTCAAAATTTTCCCTGGTTCAAGTTTGTAACTTGGACCTAAAATGACCTGAAGTTTTCAACTTCAGTGAGGCGCGAGCCTCAAATGGCATAAAGCTGATTCTGAAATTCCCTGTAATTGAAAGAAAGGAACGGTCTTACCTTTGAAGGGGGATGACCACTTGTGCAGAGAAAATCTGTTTTCTCCTCGTTTTCCGCAAACCAGCCCAAAAACAACCCAATTCCACCCCATTTGCATCTTCCGCCCCCAGCCCTTACCTTTGCTCCTGCTTATCAAGAAAGACGGAGGGATTAGGCCCTGTGATGTCTTAGCAACCCAATTCAGTTGGGTGCTACTTCCTGCCCACCACGCCCGCCGTGCTGGGGGAGATGAGTGACGGTTTTCCTACACCCCTACCCGCCACCCTTCCTCCTGCCCTTTCTTGAGCCGCAACCTACCCTTTTGGTGAGCAAAGAAGATGACAAGAATAGAGGAAGAAGTTCAGAAACGCATTTTAGTCTTAGACGGGGCCATGGGCACCATGATCCAGCGGTACAACCTGCAAGAGGCCGACTACCGTGGCGACCGCTTCAAAGACTTCCACCTAGATGTGAAGGGCAACAATGATCTGCTCTCGCTTACCCAGCCCCACATCATCAAGGAAATCCATAACCAGTACTTTGAGGCCGGGGCCGACATTGCCGAGACCAACACCTTCAGTGGCACGTCCATTGCCATGGCCGACTATGACATGCAGGACCTGGTCTATGAGTTGAACTTTGAGTCGGCGCGCATTGCCAAGGAAGCTGCTGAGGAATGGACCGCCAAAACCCCAGACAAACCCCGCTTCGTGGCCGGCGCCATCGGGCCCACCAACCGTACCGCTTCCCTGTCGCCGGACGTCAACAACCCCGGCTTTAGGGCCATCACTTTTGATGAGTTGTTTGACGCCTATACTGAGCAGGTGCGCGGGCTGGTAGACGGCGGCGCAGATTTGCTGCTGGTAGAAACCATTTTTGACACCCTCAACGCGAAGGCGGCCCTGTTCGCCATTGACCAATACAGCCAACAGACCGGCAAGCGCCTGCCGCTTATGGTTTCCGGTACTATCACCGATGCCAGCGGCCGCACCCTTTCGGGCCAGACCGTAGAGGCGTTCCTGCACTCAGTGTCCCACATGCCGCTGTTGAGCGTGGGCTTTAACTGCGCGCTGGGCGCCAAACAGCTGCGTCCGCACATAGAATCCCTGAGCAAAGCCTCTAAATTCCACATCAGTGCCTACCCTAATGCCGGTCTGCCTAACGCCTTCGGGGCGTATGACGAGACCCCAGAGCAGATGGGGGCGCACGTGCGCGATTTCCTGGAAAACAACTTCGTGAATATAGTAGGTGGTTGTTGCGGTACCACGCCACCCCACATCAAGGTCATCGCGGAGATTGCTGCGCAGTACCCGCCGCGTCCGTTGCCTAAATTGCCGGAAGTTCCTACCTATTCTGGTCTGGAGCCGCTCACCGTGTTTGAAGGCTCTAACTTCATCAACATTGGCGAGCGGACCAACATCACCGGCTCCAAGCAATTCAAGCGGCTTATATTAAACGAGCAATACGAAGAGGCCCTGGCCATTGCCCGCGGGCAGGTGGAGAACGGCGCCCAGATTATTGACGTGAACATGGACGAAGGCCTGCTGGACTCTGAGGCCGCCATGACTCTGTTCCTGAACCTGATTGCCTCTGAACCAGATATTGCCAGAGTGCCCATCATGATTGACTCCTCTAAGTGGAGCGTGATTGAGGCTGGCCTAAAATGCGTGCAAGGGAAAGCCATCGTGAACTCCATCTCCCTTAAAGAAGGCGAAGAGAAATTTAAAGAATACGCCCGCAAAGTGCGCAGCTACGGCGCCGCCGTGGTGGTGATGGCCTTTGACGAAGAAGGCCAGGCCGATACCTACAAACGCCGAATTGAGATATGCCAGCGCGCTTATGACATCCTCACCAAAGAGGTAGGTTTCCCGCCCCAGGACATCATCTTTGACCCCAACATCCTCACCGTGGCCACGGGCATGGAGGAGCATAACAACTACGCCCTGGACTTTATTCAGGCCACCCGCTGGATCAAGGAAAACCTGCCCGGCTGTAAAGTAAGCGGCGGCGTGAGCAACGTGTCGTTCTCCTTCAGGGGCAATGACCCGGTGCGCGAGGCCATGCATAGCGTTTTCCTTTACCACGCCATCAAAGCCGGCCTGGACATGGGCATCGTAAACGCGGGCATGCTGGAGGTCTACGAGGAAATTCCGAAAGACCTCCTGGAGCGCGTGGAAGACGTGATTCTGAACCGCCGCCCAGACGCCACCGAGCGCTTGGTGGAGTTTGCCGAAACCGTTAAAAACAAAGGCAAAGAAGTAGTGCGCGACGAAGCCTGGCGCAACGAACCCGTGAAACAGCGCCTCACCCACGCCCTGGTAAAAGGACTGGTGGAATACATTGACCAGGACGTAGAGGAAGCCCGCCACTTGTACCAGAAACCCCTGGAAGTGATTGAAGGCCCCTTAATGGACGGCATGAACGTGGTAGGCGACCTGTTCCAGGAAGGCAAGATGTTCTTGCCTCAGGTAGTGAAAAGCGCCCGCGTGATGAAGAAAGCCGTGGCCTATCTGTTGCCTTACATTGAGGAAGAGAAAGTACGCGCTGCCGCCTCCGGCGATACCTCCACCCGCCAGACCAACGGCAAGATTCTCATGGCCACTGTGAAAGGCGACGTGCATGACATCGGCAAAAACATTGTGGGCGTGGTGCTGGCCTGCAACAACTATGAGGTAATTGACCTGGGCGTGATGACGCCTACCAGCAAGATTCTGGAGGCCGCCCGCCAGCACAACGTGGACGTGATTGGCGTATCTGGCCTCATCACTCCGTCTTTAGACGAAATGGTGAGCGTAGCCAAAGAGATGGAGCGCCAGAACTTCCACATCCCGCTGCTCATTGGTGGGGCCACCACCTCGCGAGCCCATACCGCCGTAAAGATTGCCCCGGCCTACAGCGGCACCGTGGTGCACGTGCTGGATGCCTCGCGCAGCGTACCCGTGGTAGGAAACCTGCTGAGTCCTGAGAACAAGGAGAAATTCGCGCTGGATACCCGCACCGAGTATGATCAGATGCGTGAGGGCTACCTGAGCCGCCAGAAAGACAAGAAATACCTGCCTATCAAAGAGGCCCGCGCCAACAAGCTGCCTGTGGAGTGGAAAGCCGAAGACGTGTACACCCCCGCCAAGCTGGGCATTCAGGAATTCAAAAGCTTTCCGCTGGAGGAACTGGTGCCGTATATTGACTGGACCCCCTTCTTCCAAGCCTGGGAACTCCACGGCAAATTCCCGAAACTGCTGGAAGACCCGATTGTTGGCGCCGAGGCTACCAAACTTTATGCTGATGCGCAGGCGCTCCTGAAACGCATAGTAGACGAGAAGTTGCTTACTGCCAACGGCGTGGCCGGCCTGTTCCCCGCCAACACGGTGCAGGACGATGACATAGCCGTGTACGCCAATGAGCAGCGCACGGAGGTAGTAACCCACTTCCGCACGTTGCGGCAACAGGGGCAGAAAGGCCCGGGCGTGCCTAATTTGGCGCTGGCTGATTTTGTGGCCCCCAAAGAAACCGGCCTGCAGGATTACGTAGGCGGATTCGCCGTCACGGCCGGTCATGGCCTGGACGAACTGGTGAAACACTTTGAAGCCGACCACGACGACTACCACAGCATCATGGCCAAAGCCCTGGCTGACCGCCTGGCCGAAGCCTTCGCCGAGAAACTGCACGAGATTGTGCGCAAGGATCTGTGGGCCTATGAACCCGAAGAGAACCTCAGCAACGACGAGCTCATCAAGGAGAAATACCAGGGCATTCGTCCGGCCCCCGGCTATCCCGCTTGTCCGGACCACACCGAGAAAACCACCCTGTTCCAGTTGCTGGACGTGGAGAAACACACGGGCATTACCCTAACCGAGAGCCTGGCCATGTACCCCACCGCCGCCGTGTCAGGCCTGTACTTCGCACACAAGCAGTCAAGGTACTTCGGGTTGGGCAAGATTGAGAAAGACCAGGTAACCGACTACGCCCAACGCAAAGGCATGAGTGTAGAGGAAACCGAGCGCTGGCTGTCACCTAATTTGAATTACTAAGATTCTGTTTTGGGCCTGTTTTTCAGAAAACAGGCCCAAAACAGAATCTTCTCTCCCCCCTTTCCTGTCATCCTGGAAGGATCTCGGTGGAGAACGGTAGTGGCTTTTAATCAATGCCTTTCTAGTTCGCTACCGAGATCCTTTCAGGATGACAAATAAGCGTTTTAGCATCAAAACGCTTACATAAAAAACAAAGGCCCAAAGCCAAAAGACACCCGACACTACGTCAATGAAAGTTACCGAACACCTGCACAACGCCACCAAGACCCTTTTCTCTTTTGAGATTCTGCCGCCTGTGAAAGGCACCAGCATCCAGTCCATTTACCAGGGTATTGACCCGCTCATGGAGTTCAACCCGCCATTCATCAACGTGACCTATCACCGCGAGGAATATGTGTTCAAGGAGCGCGAGAACGGGCTGCTGGAGAAAATCACTATAAGAAAACGGCCCGGCACGGTGGGTATCTGCTCGGCTATCATGAACAAGTACCACGTAGATACGGTGCCGCACATCATCTGCGGGGGCTTCAGCAAAGAGGATACTGAGAACGCGCTCATGGACCTTAACTTCCTGGGCATTGACAACGTGCTTCTGCTGCGCGGCGATGCCGTGAAGACCGAGCCCGGGTTCCGGCCGCACAAAGACGGGCACGCCCATGCCTCAGACCTTATCCAGCAGGTGGTGCAGCTCAACCATGGCCATTACCTGGACGAGGAAATGGAGAACCCCGTGCCCACCGATTTCTGCATCGGCGTAGCCGGCTACCCCGAGAAGCACGTGGAGGCCCCAAACCTGGCCTCTGACCTGAAATACCTCAAACAAAAGGTAGACCTGGGCGCTGACTATGTCATCACGCAGATGTTCTTTGACAACAAGAAGTTCTGTGATTTTGTAAAGGCCTGCCGCGAAGCGGGAATCAACGTGCCCATTCTACCCGGCCTGAAACCCATCACCGCCAAAAGCCAGCTGAATGTGCTGCCCCGCTACTTCAACATTGACCTGCCCGAGGATCTGGTGAACACCGTGGAAGCCTGCAAAACATCAGCAGACGTGAAACAGGTGGGCATTGAGTGGACCATTCAGCAGTGTAAGGAACTGGTGGAGTTTGGCGTGCCTTGCCTGCACTTTTATACCATGAGTAAATCTGAGGCTACTGCGGCCGTGGCCAGAGCTATTTTCTAAAAGGCGTTTTAAGGCTGTTTTCCTGAAAACGGCCTTAAAATAGAAAGGCCCTTTACCAGTTGGTAGAGGGCCTTTCTATTTTTACAAAACCTTGATATGGACTAAGCAAGGTACAACCTTGCTATATCTTCACCACAAGTTACGCTAGCGCTAAACTTGCGGTAGGAAATTATTTTGGGCCTGTTTTCAGCAAAACAGACCCAAAACAGAAATCCTACAGGTTGATTCTGTATTTGGTAGTGGTGATGCCCCCGAAGTTGCCGTAGCCGTTCCTGATGTTGCTGTAGAGGTTCAGGGGTTCTGCAAAGGGGTTGTCCTCAGTGTAATTCTCGCGGGAGCGCTCGTACAAGTACAGGTCCTGGGTCAAGTGCTGGAGCGTGACTTCAATGTATTTCACGGGGTAGCCGCTGCCAATATGGGTGATGACCCGGTCTGAATACGTGATGGCGCCTTGCTTGGCCCAGCCGTCATCAAACACCTTGCCGGGGGTAATCTGCTCCACATCCTCTCCAAAAACCTCGTCGTTCTCATTGTCTGGGTAAAGGGTTCCTACCTGACGTCCCTGATCATCAAACAGCTTCAGGAAGAATCGGTAGTAATCCTTTTCTGCCGGGGCGTCGTTTATCTGGATTTTCAGCAAGCCCCTAAACTCATATTGGTCGTTTCTAGCGTCGGGCTGAAAGGAGGCTGTGGCTACGGGCACCTCGGCGGGCTGGGTCAGTTTGCCTTCAATGGGCGCAAAGCCGGGGGCACTAATAGAAAGCACGTAGGTCTGGCCTGGCACCGGGGTAAACACATTGGTGGGTTTGTAGGAGCCTTGGGTCATGCCAAACTCAAAGGGCTTGAACACAAAACCCTGCTTCAGGACGCCATTCTGGTCTTTAATGGCCACGGTGGCGGTGGTGACCAGCCCGTCGCGCCAGAGGTTGTCAGAGGCCAGTACCGGCTGGCTGCGGCCCACAATCAGGGCTTGGTTAGGGTCTTCGGTATTGAGGTTGAACTGCACGGCCAGCTTGGGGGTATGCGTGGGCACGTCTATCTCCACGGTGGTCTCGCAGGCAGACAAACCTACCGCCAGGCCAAGACCCAGCAGCAGCCGTCGGCTGATTATAAGGTGTTTTTCGGAAATCAGGGGTAAACTAAAACGGAACATGCGCTTCTAGAACTTAAAGGTTTTACTCACAGACGGCAATACAGGAAACAGGCTCACTTGCTTGAACCTGGGCGCATCGCCCTCGTTCTCGCCGCCGGCGATGTAGATGTAATAGGGGTTCTTGCGGTTGTAGGCATTGTAGAAACTGATGTTGTTCACTACCTCGCCCCAGCTTTTCTTTTTGGTATGACTCAGGCTGATGTCGGCGCGGTGGTAGGCAGCCATGCGGTAGCCGTTGCGCGAACCGTAGTCATTATAGGTCTGGGTGCCGCCGTAGCCACCCTCCCAGGCCTCGCCCACCACGTAGCGGGCCTCAGGTAAGGTAATGGAGTTGCCGGTGCCGTACACCCACGTACCAGATAAAGACAGATTGGGCTTCAGCTGATGAATGACCACTAACTCAATGTCATGGCGGCGGTCATAACGGTAAGGGTATTTCTCGCCGCGGTTCAGGTCTGGAAACTGGCGGTTAGACCAGGCCAGGGTGTAACCGATCCAGCCGTTGGTGCGGCCGGTCTTTTTGTGCAGGAACAGCTCCAGGCCATAAGCCCAGCCTTTGCCGGTAGTCACCTTGGTGTCCCAGCTGTTGGAAATGCCAATAAAAGAGGCGCCCTCTTTGTATTCAATGAGGTTGTGCATGGTTTTGTAGTAGCCTTCCAGACTCACTTCCAGCTTGTCTTGTGCCAGGGTGCGGGTGGCACCCATGGCTACCTGATGGCTTCGCTGCGGCTTTACCTTGTCCGTTGACGGAACCCAGAGGTCGGTGGGCAGGCCGATGCCGCTGTTGGTGAGCAGGTGGATGAACTGGGTCATGTTGGCGTACGAGGCCTTGAGGCTCAGTTTCTCATTGGCAATGAACCGTACCGAGGCCCGGGGCTCCAGCGAGGAGTAAAACTCTTTGTTCACCGCAAAGCCATTCGCCCGCAGGCCCACGTTCAACTTCACCCGCTCCGACAGGCGCACATCGTCCTCCAGGTACAGGCCCATCTCCTGCGCATTGGTTTTCACGGTGTTCACGTCCAGGTCCTCGGCGGTGCCGCCGTTGTTGCCCCGCACCTGCAAGGCCCCCGGCTGAAACTGGTGGTCCACAAACTGCGTCCCGAACCTGATGTAATGGCTGGGGTTAGGGATAAAGTCAAAATCTAGCTTGGCGCTCAGGTCCCGGATGTTGGAGAGGTACTTGAGTTTGTAGTTGTAGTCCTTGCCCTGGTAGGTGGCCTCCTCTTCGTTGCTGATGTCAAACTGGTACTTGGTGTAGGTGAGGTGGGTGTTTAGGAAAAGGCGCTGGTTCAGGACCCGGTTCCACCGGAACGCCGAGGTGAGGTTGCCCCAGCCCAGGCCGGCGCGGCTTTTCTGGTTATCGGTGCGGCTGCCTTCAGAGGTGGCGTAGAACTCGTCGTAGCCGGTATAGGCGCTCAGGTAAAGGCGGTCTTTTTCGCTTACCTTCCAGTTGAGCTTGCCGTTGAGGTCATAGAAATAATAGCCGGCCACTTCGTCTTTGGGCATGAACGGGCGCGCCAGCACGTCAATGTATGTCCTTCGGCCCGAGACAATGAAAGAAGCCTCGTCTTTTTTGATAGGCGCACTTACGGTGAGGCGGGAGGCAATGAGCCCGATGGAGCCTTCGCCGTCTACCTCGTTCATGTTGCCTTCCTTCATGGAGATGTCCAGCACCGAGGAGAGCCTGCCACCGTAGCGCGCCGGGAAACCGCCTTTCACCAGTTCCACGTTGTTGAGGGCATCGGCATTGAAGACCGAGAAAAACCCGAACAAATGCGAGGCATTGTAGACCGGCACGCCGTCCAGCAGAATCAGGTTCTGGTCTGGGCCGCCGCCCCGCACGTAGAGGCCGCTGGTGCCCTCGCCCCCACTCTGCACGCCCGGCAGCAACTGCAGCACCTTAAGCACGTCTACCTCGCCAAACAGCGCCGGCACCGCCTTTATCTGGGCCACACTCATGTTAATGGTGCTCATACGGGTGGTTTCCCTGATGTCTTCCTCTACCTGAGTATTGACAATCTCCACCTCTTGCAACGTAGTCACGGCCGGGGCCAGCAGCAGGTTATGTTGCAGGTCCTTGTCCAGGTAAGTGGTGAACAGGCCCCGCTCATAGCCCACGTAAGAGGCCACCAGTTTCACGGAGTCTTTGGGAAGGGTAAGGCTGTAGAAGCCATAGGCGTTGGTAGCGGTACCCTGGCCCGTCACGGAATTGAAGATGGCTACCCCAATGAGGTTCTCCCCCGATTTGGCGTCGCGCACGTAGCCACTGATAGTGAATTTCTGGGCCAGTCCGGTGAAAGGCAGCAACAGGAACGCCAGCGCCGTAAATAGCAGCCGGCCACGCCTGGACGCAGAACCAGGGCGCTTGGTGAAAAAGGACATTGATAGAAGGGTTTAGGTGTATTGGTCTAGGTCAGGAGAAGGCTTCTTTTTCTCCCTATTATGCCTATTGACAGCCTAAACTACCAATACCCTTACGTCCTTCCAAAAAAATCTACTTTAAGCCCAAATGGATAATGGCATCGCCTTGGTTTACCACCGGCATGTGGTTCACGCCTACCACGTAGCCGCTGACCAGCGTAGTGATAGGGTGCGTGACGTAGCCGTAGGGGTCAGAGACAGCGCCTATCTGCTGCCCGCGGCTCACCGCCTGCCCATTCTTCACGAAGCTCCTAAACAGCCCGGCCCGCGGCGCCCGCACCCAGGTGGTGCGCTCACAGATGATAGGCGGGTGCGAGATGGGCACCGATGTCTCCAGCATGCCCAAATGGTGCAAAACGCGCACCGCGCCTTCCATGCCCATGATAATGCCCTGTTCATCAAACCGAAGCGACTCGCCGGTCTCGTATACAATGATGGATTTGTCCAGCTTGGCGGCCTCCTGGCGCAAAGAGCCGGGCCGGTAATTGGAATTAAGGATGAACGGTGCCCCGAACGCCTTGGCCAGGGCCTCGCTTTCGCCGTGCTCCAGGCGGCAGCGTACCTGCGGGAAATTTGATTTGCTGCGTCCACCGGTATGGAAGTCAATGCCATAGTCAACCAGCGGCAGAATCTCCTTGGTGAACCTATCTGCCACGCGGCTGGCCAAAGAGCCTTTGGCGTTGCCCGGAAAACTGCGGTTCACGTCTTTACCGTCCGGCACTTCGCGGGAGAAGTTCAGGAAGCCGTAGATGTTAAGGATAGGAATGGCTAGAATGGTGCCTTTCAGGGGTTTCAGGATCTCACGCCGGATCATGCGTCGGATCACCTCTACCCCGTTCACCTCATCGCCGTGCATGCCGGCCAGGAGAAGCAGCACCGGCCCCGGCTCCTCCGCCCTGAACACATGGATAGGAATGTCTATCTCGGTGCCGCTGGGCAGCTTGGAGATGGTGAGCCTAACCAGTTTGCGGTCTCCCGGGTAGATGGGAATATCATTGATGATCATCACCGCTGTCTGGGTTATTCTTCTGCTTCGCTTTCTTGGCCTTCGGTTTAGCCACCAACAGTTCTGTAAACTCAATGATCTTGCCGGCAATGTCTTTCTGGGTGGCTTTCTCAATGCCTTCCAGCCCCGGCGAGGAATTGACTTCCAGAATAAGGGGACCGCGCTTGGATTGCAGCATGTCTACCCCGGCCACGTCCAGGCCCAGAGACTTGGCGGCCATGAGGGCGGCGGCTTTCTCGGCGCGGGACAGTTTGATGAGGGTGGCGCTGCCGCCGCGGTGCAGGTTAGACCTGAACTCACCTTCCTTGCCCTGCCGTTTCATGGCACCCACCACCTCGCCGTTCACCACAAATACGCGTATGTCGGCGCCCTTGCTCTCGGCAATGAATTCCTGCACGATAATGCGGGCCTTGAGGTTATGGAAGGCCTCAATCACCGACTCGGCGGCTTTCTGGGTTTCAGCCAGTACCACGCCCAGGCCCTGTGTGCCTTCCAGCAATTTAATCACCAGCGGGGCCCCGCCTACTTCCTTGATCAGTTCCTTTACTTCTTTGGAGTAGTTAGTGAAGGCGGTTTTGGGCATACCCAGGCCGGCGCGGGCCATAATCTGGAGGCTACGCAGTTTGTCTCTTGACCGCACAATGGACTGGCTGGCTACCACGCTTTTCACCTTCATCATCTCAAACTGCCGTACCACCGCCGTGCCGTAAAAGGTCACTGAGGCCCCAATACGCGGAATCACGGCATCTATGCCGGTAAGCAGTTCGCCTTTGTAAAGAATATGCGGGTCGCCTTTTTCCATGACCAGGTCACAGCGCAGGTGGTCCAGCACCACTGCCTCATGGCCCCGCTGTTGGGCGGCTTCCACCAGGCGGCGGGTAGAATATAATTTAGGATCGCGCGAGAGGATCGCTATTTTCATAAAAGGGAATGTCTTGGGTGAGTTACTTCTTTTTGGCTTTGTTCTTGGCCTTGAGGGACAGATTTTTCCGGGACACGTCTACGATGAAACGCTTGCGGAGCAGCGTACGGCCCAGCAGCACTGGGTACTTCAAGTCGCTGCGGTCTGAAAGGGAAAACTCGGTTTCCACCTCCTGCCCGTGAATAATGATCTTAGTACGGATAATGTAGCGCTCCTGCACATCACCGAAAGAACTTTTTACGTTCCGGAGCGAAAAATCTGTGAATTCAAAGGCCTTATGGTTATAGGCAGGGTGCCGGTCATCTAACAATTCAAAGTGAATGGCGCGCTGCCCGTCCGGCTGGTTTACCTCCCGTATGTTATTGCAGTGGATGGATGAGGTAAAGGCGCCTGTATCTACCTTAGCCTCTATCTCAAACAGCTCCAGCTCCGGAAAATCAACCATTTCGCGGCGGCCTATAATACTTTTCTCAGGACTTTTCTTTTTCATAGTAGCTCATTTCCGGCACCGGTGAAAACGCGTTTTGGGCCTGTTTTCAGGAAAACGGCTCTAAAACGGCAAAGGGGTTGAACACTCAGTTTGGGGCCGATTTAAAGAAAACGAGCCATAAACAGAGTCTGCTCTCCTTTTCTGTCCTTTTGGAAAAATCTTGTGGGCAAGCTGTAACAGGTTTACTAAAGCGCTTTTCCAGTTCGCCAACAATATCCTTTCAGAATGACAGAAAGAGGGGCAATATAAAAAGAAAAGGAGCCATACTCGTAAGTATAGACTCCTTTCCGAACTCAAATTTTATATTACTTTTTGCCGGTGTAGATAATGCGGTAGATGGCGTCGTTCATGTCATCTGAGATCAGCATAGAGCCGTCTGGCATCAGTTCCACGTCTACGGGGCGGCCCCACTCCTTGCCGTTCTGCAACCAACCGGAGGCAAACGGCACAAAGCTGGACTGGCCCTGGGCATTGGTGCGCACCAGACTCACGCGGTAGCCAATCTTCTCGGTGCGGTTCCAGGAGCCGTGCTCGGCCAGGAAGATCTGGTTTTTGTATGTGTCTGGGAACATGGTGCCGGTGTAGAACTCCATGCCCAGCGTGCCGCCATGCGGATTAAGCTTCTGCACGGGCGCCACGTAGTCTGCGCATTTCTTGCCTTTGCCAAACTCGGGGTCCAGGATCTCACCGGCATGGCAGAACGGGTAGCCAAAATGCAGGCCTTTCTTTGGGGCGCGGTTCAGTTCATCGGGTGGCAGGTTGTCGCCCATCAGGTCACGGCCGTTGTCGGTGAACCAGAGTTCCTTTGTAGTGGGGTGCCAGTCAAAGCCAACGGTGTTACGCACGCCATGGGCGAATACCTCCAGGCCTGAGCCGTCTGGGTTCATGCGCGTGATGGAGGCGAACACCGGGTCTTTACTGAGGCAGATGTTGCAGGGCGCGCCCACCGGCACGTAGAGTTTGTCATCGGGCCCGAAGGCGATGTATTTCCAGCCGTGGTGTTCCTCCGTAGGGAATTTATCATAAACCACCACCGGCTTAGGCGGGTTCTTGAGGTTGGCGGCTATGTTGTCATAACGGGTGATTCGGCTGATCTCGGCTACGTACAGGGCGCCGTTACGCAGGGCCACGCCGTTGGGCATCTTCAGGCCTTTGGCCAGCACAATGACCTCGTCTACCTTGCCGTCTTTGTTCTTGTCTGGCAGCGCGTACACGTTGCCTTTGTCGCGGGAACCCACGTACAGCGTGCCATCGGGGCCCAGCACCATGGAGCGGGCGTTCTCTACTTTCTGGGCATAGTAACTGATCTGGAAACCGTCTGGGAGCGTGATCTTGGCCAGGTTGGCATCGGTGGCCGGCTTTTCGGTTACGTTTTCTGAGAGCGTGTCCTCGGCCGCAGCCGAAGGCGTTTCCCCTTTGTCTGTGGTGGCTGGGGTATCTGTTTTGGAGTTACAGCCCGCCAGGCATAAAAGAACCAGAAGGCTCGCGCTTAAATTAGTGAGAAGTGTTTTTTTCATAGTCAGGTGATAGTTGAAGGTGTTGGTTTATTATGAGGTGGCTTTCCGGTTTTTCCGGAGCCAGGTGGCCACTGTGTATAGCAGATTGGTATGGCCGGTTTGCAAGACTACCAGTTCATGCTTTTCCAGTTGATTGAGGAACTCCTGCAGCCGGTCTTGGGAGATGATTTGGTCATACTTGCCCAGAAACACGGTCACCTCAATGTGGCTGTTGTTAAGGATGCGTACAATTTTACGGATGTCAAAGGTAAGGTTACTGAAGCCGGTCCAGCTACGGTATACGCGCATTCTTTTCTGCGGCGAGTCCATCTGCCAATTGGCGAATTTCACCAGACCCGAACTCACCCACTTTTTACGCTCCAGCCAGTTTAGCGTCTTAAAGAAGCGGGTGGGCCGCAGCACAATGCCCTTGAACACGCCCTGCAGCCAACCCGGGTAGGTAGCAAGGCTATAGAGCAAATGCGTTCTGATACCGTCTGGGGCAATAAGGTACAGTTCGTCTATCTGGTCATGGAACTTCTCCAGCGTAGCCAGCGCGAACTTGCCGCCCATACTAAACGCCATCACCGAGAACCGCCCAATTTCTTCCTTCTCCAGTAACTGTTGAATAAACTCCTGCAGTTTTCTTTTAGACAGCGGCTGGTCTGCCTTGCTGAGCGAGCTTTGCCCATGAAAGAACAGGTCAACCGCATACACCGTGTAGTCTGGCTGCAGCGTGCGCGCCATGGCGTCATAATAGTGTCCTTCCTGTCCGTACCCATGAAACGCCACCAGCGCCTTGGGCCCGTTACCCATGACGCGGTAATGTAGTTTAGAGGATTTGAGTTGGATGAAGGACACGGATTGGTGACTGGAATTAGATGTATCAGGTCTCGGGCGCAAGTTATTGACCAAAGAAGTTTCTTCTACGGATAAAGTTTGGGCAAGAGTTGTTTTAGGGGCGTTTTTCTGAAAAGAGGGTGGAAACAGGATGTTCCGTAATTCACCAAACCAATAAAGTCCTAGCTTAACTTTGCGACTATCCGCTTCCAGTTTTGCATATACAGAGTAGCCGCCCAGATGAATATACTGCTCAACCAAAGGAAGTATCCTACTCCCCTCGAGGTAATTGGGCCCATGGTACCACTTTCAGCAGCTAACACCTCTTTCCAGAAAAGGAAATCTAACGCTAAAAGAAAAGCAATACCAATGGTTGAAAGAGCATTTTTATCATTCTTCAAGGCAAAAATGATTGAAAAAATATATAACGGGTTTGCAAGCCATATCACCCATTCAAGTAGTCCTCCACCGGCAATGGACATTCCTCCCATGAAAACGAGAAGCCAACCCTCTATGGATTGTACCTGCTCTTGGTACACATAGGAAAAGCCTACCTGGGTAAGTGAGATGGCATACAAAACTAAACTAATACCCAAAAGAACTTTTTGTCTGGAGGAAAGCACCTCCAGCTTAACCATTTGCCCCATTTCGTTAGTTGCCTTCTAATTACTTATTCTCCACAATCGTCACCCGGCTACTCCGGCCTGCGGCGTCAAAAACGGCCAGGGAAATTTTACCTTTCTCTCCAATAGGCCCGGTATATACTTTGCTCTTAATGGTAGGCACGGAGCCGTTGGTGGTGTAGCGAATGGTAAAACCAGGCAGTTGCACGTTGGCTATTACTTTTCCGTTTTCCACTTTGGCGCCCACCGTGGGTATGCGGTAATTGAAGCCTCCGGCGTAATAGCTCAGGCGCGGCAGCTCGCGTTTGCCCAGCACGTTCACAAAGGCAGACCAGTCTTTGGCGTAAGCCGCCTTGCTTTGATCAGATTCGGGGTTGGTGACCCAGGCAGGATCTGGGGCCCAGGCCCGTTCGGCTAAGCCCAGAAGTTTAGGCAGCAGCATGTACTCCAGGCGTTCGGGGGTGCGCACGGCTTCGCTCCAGAGCGGGGCCTGAAGGCCTACAATGTTGGCGCGGGCCTCGGGCTTCAACTGCTCTTTGCTAGCATAGGACGACAGTACCGTGGCCGAGAGCGGTTGGTTGTCTTCACTTACCCGCATGCTTTTCATGTAGTCAAAGGGATTAAAGTAGAAGGTCTTGTCCAGGTCCACGTAACCTCCCCAGTTATGGCCGGGCTCATCATACTCCCGCTGGTAAGCCAGGTCCAGGTAATAGTGCGACACATTGGTCAGGACCACCTTGTAGCCGGCGTTGGCCATGCGGTAGGCCAGGTCAATGTTACTGCCCTGGTTGTTCCAGACGTCCACATGGAAGTTCTCCTTTACAAAATCGGGGTTAGGCACGTAACTCAGGCGGCCGTTGGTGCGCACCTTGCTCAGGCCAATTTCCTCCCAGCCAGACAGGTACAGGTTACGCGCCTTGAGCATATCGTTCACCTTCCCGAAGAAGTAATACCACAGATCATCCACGGTCTTCACCTTGGGGTTACTGGCCATAAGGTTCTGCGCCACCGGCGACTTTTCCCACACGCCGTTGGGCACCTCGTCTCCCCCGAAGTGGATGGTCTCAATAGGCGCGCCGGCTTCTTTGTACATGGCCAGCAACTCATCGGTTACCTTCTCCAAAAAAGCATAGGTAGACGGCAGGGCCACGTTCATGACGTTGTCATTGAAATACTGCACCGACCGATACTGTGATTTATCATTCACATCGCGCAGCATGTATTGCTCGGCTTCGGCCTTTTTGCCTGCTTTCATGAGGCGCTCATAGCGGGCATCCATAGATTTGACGGCGGCCCGGGCATGGCCTGGGGTCTCTATCTCCGGAATCACTTTTATGTGCCGGTCCATGGCATATTTCAGGATCTCAATAAAGTCTTTTTTGCTATAGTACCCGCTGCCCGTAGAGGTAGCCGCGTCAGGCCCCGAAGCCAGGGCCGGAATCAGGAATTCCTTCTCATCCAGCGTGTGGCCCCGGCGGGCGCCTACCTGCGTAAGTTCGGGCAGGCCCGGAATCTCAATCCGCCAGCCCTCATCATCATTCAGGTGGAAATGGAGCACGTTGAGTTTGTACAAGGCCATCAAATCCAACACCTTCAAGACCTGCTCTTTCTTCTGGAAATTACGCACCACGTCCATCATGAACGCCCGGTGCCCAAACCGGGGCGTGTCTTTCACCAGCACCCCGGCTACGGCCACAGAGGTTTGTTTTTTGGCTAAAGCCGAAGGAGGAAGCAAGGTCTTCAGCGATTGGGTCCCGTAAAAAGCCCCGGCTGGCGTGGTGGCAGAGATCAGGATCTCCTGCGGACTCACGGCCAGTTCATACCCCTCGGGCCCCAGGCCTATCTTCTGCTGCAACCTGATGGACTTGCCAGCGCCCGTGGTGGTAACGGCTGGCTTTTTCCCGAAAACCGTGGCCAGGTGACCGGCCAGCAAATTGGCTTCTTTCTGGAAAGCCTGGTCCGTGACTACCGGCACGGCGCCCGTTAAGGTAAAGTCCTGTCCGGTTTCCTGGTACTCCGTGGGCGTAGGAAACACTTTGGTCAGCTTCTCGGCTGGCAGGTCTTTGATGGTGGTGTTTTGCTCGTAAATTCCTTCGGGCTTAATCCAGTTGATGCTGTTATGAGTAGGCTTTTTGATTTCCACCGCTATGGGGTGCCCCTGGGTTTTAGTGTCATCATAGACCAGGTAAAAGCCTTTGGGTGTGCGGTAGTCATTCGGGATCTGGCCGGCGGCCACAAACTCAATGCGCTGCGTGCCCCCGGCTGGAATGGCCTTGAAAGCAGCAGTAGGTTCCATGCGCAGCAGGTCGCCGTTGATGGCCTCTACCTTTACCGGGGCAGGGGTTTCCTTCGCCTTGAACGAAGGGGTGGAATGGAAATAAAGGCTCCAGCCCGTGGCCGTCAAAGGCACCGTGCCCGTGTTCTTAATGGTGAGCGCCGACAGCGTTTGGTTTTTGCCCTGGTATTTCTCTTCTACCACTTCCCAGGTAAGCCGAATCTGTTTGGGCTGTACTTTTTTAGCGCCCGTCTGGGCCTGCGCGGCAGCGACAAGGGAGAAAACGCTTAACAGGGTAAAGAGGAGGTGCTTCATGAGGGAGACTTTTTTACTTGAAAGGAAACGCAATTGAATCTGCAAGGAGAAGAAGCCGCCACCTCAAATGGCACAGCCCTCCCCTTTCGGATGCTTAAATATATCACAACTGGCCCAGATTCCTGCTTCCCGAGCGGTTTATTGCAAATACCCTGCCCGGTCTTAGTCACCAGGGTAATGGTGGTAAAAGACAAAAATCCGTTTTGGGCCTGTTTTCTGTAAAACAGGCCCAAAACGGATTTCCTTTCCCTGCCGCAAGTTTAGCGACCGCGTAACTTGTGGCTTGCCATTTAGTAAGTTTATAAACTTACGTACTCTATCCAGTACTTCTAACTTGCTTTCTAAGAGGAATAAGGGAGTTGAAAACTCCCTCCTATGAAAAACCACAAGTTACGCTACCGCTAAACTTGCGGCAGGCTTTTCTGTTTTGGGCCTGTTTTCAGTAAAACAGGCCCAAAACAGAAAAGCTATAGACTGGACACGCCCCCAGACACAATGAACTTCATCATCTCCCCGCTTGGGATGTCCAGGTAGGTGACATTCTCCCGGTCCACCAGAAAGAGCTCACCCGAGAAGTTGTAGGAGTGCGGGAAATAGACAGCCACTTTTTCTGGCAGGTGAATTGCTTCCATGGAGGGCTGCGTCACAAACCCCAGTTTAAAGGTATCCTGGTACTGGGTCATCTTGACCAGCACCGGTTGGTTGAATTTCTGGTTCTCGCCCACAAAGGCGTCAAATAGGTCTTTGAGCGAGGAATAGATCATGCTCACCAGGGGCAGGCGGTTCATGACGCGCTCCGTGATCACCAGAAACGGCTTTACCAGGAACGAAGAACCCACAAAGCCCACAATGGTCACAAGCAGGATAATCAAAAGCAGGCCTACGCCGGGGTACTCCAGCCAGAAAAGATCATCCAGCCAATTGATGATGGCAACAATAATGTAAACGGTAAGCGAGATGGGGGCTACAATCAGAAAGCCATTTAAAAAATAGCGAAGCAGTCGTTTCATGTTCAGGAAGATAGGAAAAAAGCCCCGTCTCCGGGGCTTTCCAATATACTCATTCTCTAATATTTTGTTTTTAGGGCTACTCCGCTACCGGGTGGCGCTGCGCCTGAATGGCGTCTGCCACTTCCTGCATCAGCCACATGGGCGTAGACGTGGCGCCGCAGATGCCCACCGAGGCCGCGTCTTTAAACCAGGCCATGTCCAGTTCCTGGGCGTTCTCCACAAAGTAGCTGTTCGGGTTTACCCGCTGGCACACCGCGTACAGGGCCTTGCCGTTAGAGCTTTTCTTACCACTCACAAAGATGACCACGTCATGCAGCTGCGCAAACTTGTCCAGTTGCGGCTCACGGTTAGAGACCTGGCGGCAGATGCTGTCGTTGGCGTCCAGATTGAAGGTCTCCATGCCGCTGTTGCGGGCCGCGGCCACGCGCTCCTCAATCAGCTCCTTCATCTTGTAGAAGCCTTTAGTGCTCTTGGTGGTCTGGCTGAACAGCGTGATGGGGCGGGTATAATCCAGTTGGTCCAGGTCTTCCTCGGTAGTAACCACAATGGCCTCGTTACGGGTCTGGCCGGCTAAGCCAATCACCTCGGCGTGGCCTTGCTGCCCATAAAGTACAATCTGGCCGTTCTGGGTTTTTACGTTGTCATAGGCGTGCTTCACGCGGTTCTGTAGTTTAAGCACCACAGGGCAAGAGGCGTCAATCAGTTCCAGGTTATTCTCCAGGGCGGTCTGGTAGGTTTCGGGCGGTTCGCCGTGCGCCCTGATCAGGACCTTGCAGTCCCGGAGTTCCTGCAGCTGCTCGCGGTCAATGATGCGCAGGCCCTTGTTGTAGAGGCGCTGCACCTCCATGCTGTTGTGCACAATGTCACCCAGGCAATACAGTTCCTGCACTTCCTCCAACTCATCTTCGGCCATCTGAATGGCGAACTCTACCCCAAAACAGTAGCCTGAGTTTTTATCTATGGTTACATTCATATTAAGGACACCAATATCAAGTGGACCAAAAGCGTGCTACGGCCCTGGGGTTTTACTTATCTTTTTAACAAATCAATTACCGGGCTAGTTCTATCTGCACCTGGGCAGAGGCCACTAGATCCAGTACAAAATCTACCTGTTCGTCAATGGTGATGTGCGAGGTGTCCAGCAAATGGGCGTCCTCAGCGCGGCGCAACGGGCTCTCGGCACGGGTAGAGTCAATGTGGTCGCGCTTCTTCAGGTTCTGCACAATCTCGTCATAAGGTACCAGTTGGCCTTTCTCCAGCAACTCTTCCTGGCGTCGGCGGGCGCGGGTGTCCACATCGGCGGTCATGAAGACCTTCACCTCGGCATCTGGGAAAACGGCAGTGCCAATGTCGCGGCCGTCCATGACCACGCCGCGGCGCTTGCCCATTTTCTTCTGCTCGGCCACCATGGCGTGCCGCACAGGGGCCAGCACGCTCACCTCGCTCACCTTCTCAGAAATGTACATTTTCCTGATTTCGTCTTCCACGTTCAGGCCGTTCAAAAACACCTCGTTGCGGCCGTTCTTGGGGTTTCTATGGAAGGTGACTTCAATGTTGTTCAAGGCTTCCTGCACCTTTTTGGGGTTGGTGAGGTCTATGTAATGCTCCAGAAAATACAAAGTAACTGCCCGGTACATAGCCCCGGTATCAATGTACGCGTACCCTAATTCTTTTGCCACTTGCTTGGCGGTGGTGCTTTTACCGCACGAGGAGTGCCCGTCAAGAGCTACTACAATCTTCTTCATACCTTTCCTTAGGGAAATTGAGGATTAGCAATCTTTGGTGGGGCAGGGAATTCCCTTGCCCGAACGTTGTTGACGCTGGTAACTTTTGGTCTTCTTGCTCAACGAGGACGAAGATTTGTGCGTACAGGCAGGGCTTACCGCCCCCAGTGCCAGGCACCAAATCAACCCAAAGGAAAAAAACTTTCTCAAAACCATTAACTTTGGACGCAAAGATACACGTTATCTGCCGGAACCGCCACGGGATTTTATAACCATCTCGGTTTCGGGCCTGTTTTTCTCAAAACTCCTCTAAAACACACCTCATGGCAACACCCAGGTTTTTCAAAGTAAGCGGCAACATTATAGATGTGTTGCGGCAGGAGATTTTCCAGGGCACCGTAGAGGTGATGGATGGCCAGATTGTCCGCATTGTGCGGGAACCCGTCACCCAAACGCAGTACCTGCTGCCCGGGTTCATTGACGCCCACGTGCACGTAGAGAGCTCTATGCTGGTGCCCTCTGAGTTTGCGCGCCTGGCCGTGGTGCACGGCACGGTGGCTACCGTCTCAGACCCGCATGAGATTGGCAACGTGCTGGGCCTCAAAGGGGTGGAATACATGCTGGACAACGGCAAGAAAGTACCGTTCAAGTTTTTCTTCGGGGCCCCGTCCTGCGTGCCGGCCACGCCCTTTGAGACGGCGGGCGCCGAAATAACGCCCGAAGACATTGAGGAATTGTTTCTGCGGCCCGAGGTGAAGTACCTGGCCGAGATGATGAATTGGCCCGGCGTCCTGCACCAGGACGAGCTGGTGATGCAGAAAATAACCCTGGCCCAGAAGTTTGACAAGCAGGTAGACGGCCACGCCCCCGGCCTGCGGGGCGACCAGGCCGCTGCCTACGCCGCCGCTGGCATCACCACCGACCATGAGTGCTTCACCGCCGACGAGGCCCTGGACAAGCTGGCCGTAGGCATGAAGATCTTGATACGGGAAGGCAGCGCCGCCAAGAACTTTGAGGCCCTCATTGAGCTGCTCTCAGAGCACTCCGCTAACATCATGTTCTGCTCAGATGACAAGCACCCAGACAACCTGGTGGAAAGCCACATCAATGAACTGGTGAAGCGCGCCCTGGCCAAAGGCCACGACCTGTTCCACATTCTGCAGGCCGCCTGCGTGAACCCGGTGCGGCACTACAAGCTGGAGGTGGGCCTACTTCAGGAGAAAGACCCCGCCGATTTCATTGTCATTGACAACCCCCAGGACTTCAATATCCTGCAAACCTATATCAACGGCAAGCTGGTGGCCGAAAACGGAAAGACCAAGATTGAATTCACGCCCAGTGAGGTCATCAACAACTTCCATGCGGAGCGCAAAACCGTAGAGCAATTCCGGCTGCCCGCCGAAGGGCCTACCCGCATACGCGTGATTGAACCCTATGACGGGCAACTGATCACCGGCTTGGTGACCACTGACGGTAAGCTGGAAAACGGCAACCTGGTGAGCGATGTGAAATTTGACATCCTGAAGATGACCGTGGTAAACCGCTATCAGAACGCTGAACCCGCTATCGCCTTTATCAAGAACTTCGGGCTCAAGCGCGGGGCCATTGCCTCCAGCGTGGGCCATGATTCTCATAACATTATTGCCGTGGGCGCGGATGATGAAAGCATTTGCCGCGCCGTGAACCTGCTCATTGACGCCAAAGGCGGCATCTCAGTGGTAGACGGTGCCCGCGAGGAAATTCTTCCCCTGCCCGTAGCGGGTATCATGTCCGCCGAAGACGGCTACTGGGTGGCGGAGCAATACGCCAAGCTGGACCGCGCCGCCAAAGACCTGGGCTCTACCCTCAACTCGCCCTTCATGACCCTTTCCTTTATGGCCCTATTGGTGATTCCTGCCCTAAAGCTCTCAGACAAAGGCCTGTTTGACGGCCAGAACTTCCAGTTTGTAGACGTGATAGCTGATGAGTAGTAAAGAGAGATAGCTCATTGGCGTTTCAAGGCTGTTTTGCGGAAAACATGCTCAAAACAGGCTATTGGTCAGCACGAGTAGTCATCCTGGCCTTCAAGGTGGAACGAAACGCCTGCAAAAGATAGGTGGTTAGAATGAACTTCAAAGGGGTAACGGAAAGCGTGAGTCCCGGAAGTAAATCCGCGCCGTAGAGGGCAGTATTCTCCTTCTATTTTTTTATTGTCATCCTGAAAGGACCTTGTGGGCGAACTGGAAAAGCGGAAGAGTTTGCGCTTCTACAGCTTACCCACCAGGTCCTTTCAGGAGGACATATGGGGCATACGCTCCCTTAGATATCCTTACTTCTTTCCTGCGGGCAGCAACCATTCCGGGGTAGGGCAGTAAGCAACTAGAGGGTTTAGCAGGAGGCCAGGGAAATATATCTGCCTCTCCCCTGACCAGGTCATTTATTCCCAACAGCTTGATTACAGAAATTCTTCTATTTTTAGTGGGGGTGGCGGTAAGCGCTTTCGGGACGATGGTGGGCTTTGGGGGCGGGGTGTTTCTGGTGCCCATCCTGATCATTTTCTTCCAGTTTCCTATTGAGCTGGCCATTGGCAGTGCCATGTGCGCCTTGCTTCCGGGGGCGCTGGTCGCGTCTATCTTCAACTTCCGGGAGAAAAGTATTGATTACGTGGTGGCCTCTCTGCTGCAGTTGCCGGCCATGCTGGGAACCGTGATCGGGGCTTTTCTGGTGGCCTACATTCCGGTGCTTCCCATGCAGGTGTTCTTTGCCTTGTTTGTGCTATCCATTGGTATTTACATGCTGGCCACCTACCGCAAGGTACAGACCCGCCAGCGCGGCATGATGTACCGCATTAACCGCATGCCCACTTCCTTTATCCGGAAGAACCACCCCAGGCACCTGGCCTACCGGCTGAACGGCAGCCTGATGGCGTTTCTGGGACTGTGCACGGGCGTTATTGCCGGTCTGTTTGGGATTGGGGGCGGCTTTCTCCAGACGCCCATTATGATCAAGGCTTTCAACATCCCCTCGCAGATTGCTATCTCCACCTCCTTGTTTATTCTGATCATTACCAGCCTTTCCGGCATCTCCTCGCACTATTGGCTGGGCAATATTGACTGGAACCAAAGCATTCCTTTAATGCTGGCCTTCGCGGTGGGGGCGTTGCTGGGGAATATCCTCAAAAAAAGGCAAGCCACTACCTCCCGCAAATCGTCTGAACGGCTTATTGGCATTGGGCTGGTCTTGGCCGGGGCCAGCGTGATCATCCATATCTTCCTCAAATACGAATTCTAGCGCATCGGCTTGCCCGGTTACCCTTTTACCAGACAAAGCGTTTTAGGGCCGTTTTCTTGAAAACAGGCCTAAAACGCTTTGCCCAGATGCTGACAGGTTAGCCTTCCTTCTCCTGGAAATAGGTATCCAGCAGATACTGCACCTTCTCTTCGTTGAGGGGCTTGGTAAGGTAGGCAATGTGGCCGGCGGCGGCGCGTTCGGTGTCCTGGTTGTGCTCTGAGGTAGTGAGCAGGGCCAGCACCACGTCCTTGCGGAAACCCGGGTCCAGCTTCTCAAACAGTGACAGGAACTCAAACCCATCCATGACCGGCATGTTAATGTCCAGCAGGATAAGGGCAGGCTTGAAATAGTCCGTGGACTGCGTCTCTACGTGGCCCTGGCTTACGGCATACAGGTAGTCAAAGGCCAGTTTCCCGTTCCGGAATTCCTTGATCTTGTCTGTGATCTTCATCCTGCTGAGCAGGCGGTGGTTGAGGAAGTTATTGGTATCATCATCGTCAATGAGCAATACACCGTCTAATTTTTTCATACGCGTGTGGCGGTAGCTTTAAGATGGTTCACAAAATACAGCCGGAAAGTGGTGCCTTCGCCTATCACGCTCTCCACCTCTACCTTGCCGCGGTTGTTCTCCATAATTCGTTTTATGATGTAAAGTCCTACGCCGCTGCCTTCTACGTGGTCATGGAACCGCCGGAACAAGGAGAACAACTGAGGACCGTATTTAGTTATATCAATACCAATGCCGTTGTCCTGCACTTTCAGGACAATGTAGCCCTCTTCCAGCGCAGAGGATAGGAAAATCTGCAGGGGCCGTTGGGGCTCACGGTACTTGATGGAGTTAGAAAGCAGGTTGTACAGCAGGCTGAAGAGGTTGTCTTTGGAGAAAAACACCTCGGGCGCGGCCGAGAAATCTACCTGCAGGTCTGCCCCGGAGGTCTGTAAGTGCTCGGCTAGGCGGGCTTTCACCTGTGCCAGCACCTCCACAAAGGGCACCATGTCCATTTTTGACTCTTCCAGCGGTTTCTGGATGCGGCTTACCTCGGTTAGGTTGTTGAGCTTGCGGTGAATGCGGGCCACGGAGTCATCTAAGCGGGCAAAGAGTTGGTTCAGCTCTGGGTTATCTGGCGGCAGGTCTTCCCTGATGGCCTCCACCAGCCCGCTCACGTTCAGAACCGGCCCTTTTAAATCGCGGGAGGCGTAGTAGACAAAGTCGTCCAGGTCGGCGTTTTTCTTTATCAGCTGGTAATTCTTGGCCATGAGCTTTTTCTCAGCGCGCTGGCGTTTCTTGATCTCCTCTTCCAGGTCGCGGTTGGCGGTGATCCATTGGGCGCTGCGCTCTTGCACCTGCTTCTCCAGCTCCTGCTTAGACTCCTGCAGCGCTAGCTCTATTCTCTGGCGTTCTTCTATCTGCTCGCGCAGGGCGGCATTGTTTCGGCTCAGTTGCCGCAGGCTGGGAATGGCCAGCAGGTTGGGAATGGCCTTGAAGAGCATGATAGCCGCCACGTTGGCAATAAGGCCCAGCACCAGTTTCACTATGAGCAAAGGCTCCAGCCAGCGGTCATTCACCCAGAAACTGAACAGGTGCACAATGCCGCCCATAAGGGCGATGACCCCGAATAAGAGTAGTACCAGCTTGCGTTCCCGGTCTTCGCGTTTAAAGGTGAGGTAGAAAAGAATAGCCGCCACCATGAGAAAAGCGGTGACCACCAGAAGCTCACTGGCCAGAAACAGACCTTCCAGCCCTTTGGCCTTGGCAGAAACGCTTGAGGGTATTTGTTGGGGTAATTGATAAAGAAGCACGGTTCTGTCCATGAAAAGTATAATCTGAATAAAAACGGCCTACTACCCTATAATGTTTCCTTGCCCATGGCCAGCTCCTCAAATGTAGCATAAAGCGACAAAGGTTAAAAACCAGAATCGGTCTCCCACTCTCAAAAAGCAGAAGACCGATTCTTACCTGTTTTCAGGAAAACGGCTCTAAAACAGGAATTAGTCCAGGTAGCCCTGCTCGCGCATCCAGTCATCATTGTAGATCTTGCCCAGGTACCGGGTGCCGTGGTCTGGCAACACCACCACCAGCACATCATTCTCAGAGAGGTGCTCGCGGGCGTATTCCAGGGCGCCGTACACGGCAGAACCGCAAGACCAGCCCACAAATAGTCCTTCTTCCTTGGCCAGGCGGCGGGTCATGAGGGCACTGTCTTTATCGGTTACCTTAATGAAGGTGTCAATGAGGTCAAAGTTCACGTTCTTGGGCAGGATGTCTTCGCCAATCCCCTCGGTTTTGTAGGGGTAGATCTCATTCTCGTCAAAGATGCCGGTCTCTTTGTATTTCTTGAACACAGAGCCGTAGGTGTCCAGGCCTACTACTTTAATGTCTGGGTTCTGCTCTTTCAGGTATTTTGAGATACCGCAGATGGTGCCACCGGTGCCTACCCCCGCCGCGAAGCAGGTGATCTTTCCTTCGGTCTGTTTCCAGATCTCGGGGCCGCTGGTGTCATAGTGCGCCGCGGTGTTGGAGAGGTTGTCATACTGGTTGGGGTAGAACGAGTTGGGAATCTCCTGGTTCAGGCGCTTGGCCACCGAATAATAGGAATCTGGGTGCTCGGGGGCCACGTTGGTAGGGCAAACAATCACCTCGGCGCCCACAGCCTTCAGAATATCCACCTTCTCCTTGCTCTGCTTGTCAGACATGGTGAAGATGCACTTGTAGCCTTTGGCGATGGCGGCCAGGGCCAGGCCCATACCGGTGTTCCCGGAGGTGCCCTCAATAATGGTTCCGCCTGGTTTCAGGATGCCCGCCTTCTCGGCGTCTTCTACCATGCGCAGCGCCATACGGTCTTTCACCGAGTTACCCGGGTTGAAATACTCCACTTTGGCCAGCACGGTGGCTTTTATGCCGTCTGTGACGCTATTCAACTTCACCAGGGGGGTGTTGCCAATGGCCTCAATAATATTGTTGAAATACATAGTTTTAAGAGTGATGGGTGAAGGGGAGCAAAGGTGACCAGGCGTCACCGGCGCAACCGCCCTGTTCTGTTGGTTTTTACCTATTTAACCTCCTGCAAAACGCAGCTGCAAAGGTAACCAAAATTTTTAAGACCTGCCGGGCCGGGGCCGGGCGCGCTTACCAACGGGGGTCATAGAAGCTGGTGGTGTCTCTAAAGAACCGGTTATAGCGCAGGCGGGCCTGCCTAATGGAGTCCTGCCGGATGATGAGTCGCTCCAGCTGTTTCTGCCGTTCACGCTCCTCCATGAGTTTAGCCACGCGGCTACGTTGCCGGCCCTCCTTAGAAAACTGCTCATACAAAAACGTAAGCGGACTTATAAGCGGGTCTGCGGGCGCGGGAGACCCGGGCGGCACCAGGAAAATTGGAATATTGGGGTTTAACCGGGGTTTGGGCGGCGCAGGCCGGGGTTTCATGTTCCGCAGCACGCGGTCTACTTTCTCTGGGGTAGCCTGTTGCGACACCTTCACCTCCTTTAACTGCACGGTTTCCTGCTGCAGCAGAATGTTCACCCGCAGCTCCGTGACGCTGCGCAGGGCGGGCACGTACGTTTTCTCTTTGTAACCCAGCGCCCTAAACACCAGCGTGTCTGAGGCCGGTATCTGCAGCCGGAAGGCGCCGTGCTCATTGGTGGCCACCCCCTGCCCGGTGCTTTTCTGGTAGACAGAGGCCCCCGCAATAGGTGACTTGTCTTTTTCCTGCAATACCTGGCCGCTTACCCAGATGCTGTGCCCTGCGGTTTGAGCTGCTCCCTCCTGCGCTACCAGAAGGCCAAGAACCAAGAAAAACAAGAAGCCTAAACGCTTGACCATACAGTAGCAGAGGAGCAATAACCTTAATAGAAAAAGGCCTACCCTTCTTACTGGGCAGGCCTTTCAAAGATAGCTAGAGAACGGTTAGTTCTCCAGTTTTATTTTAGTGTCACCAGACTTGTATTTCACTTCGCCCTTCTCACGTTTTATTTTGGCGTTATCGGTTTTGATTTTAGACTCGTCGCCGTCTCTTTTCACCTTGGTATCGCCGGCCTTTATCTTGGCCTCATCACCGTCTACTTTCATTTTAGACCCGTCCTGGGCTTTGTGCTTCAACTCATAACCATAGTACTTGTTACGGTTGCTTTCATAGGCCTTGAACTGCTCTGGGGTAAGCAGGCCTTTCACTTCCATGTCTACGTTGGTATTCAAAGACTCCAGCTCATTGTAATAGGTGGTAGGATAGTCCTCGGGGTAGCCGGTTACTTCCATGTTGCCTTGCGTGCTCACGCCGCTGTCTGCCACCATCATGTCACTGGTGTTGTCTGCGGCGTACCCGGCGCTGCGGTTGGTGCTGCTGTAGCGGGTCTCCAGCTCGTTCATGTGCCGGGCCCGGTTGTAGAGCACCGTTCTTATGCGGGCCTGGGTGGCGGTATCCAGGCGCAGGTCCTGTGACATCTGCGAGGTCATGCGGTTGGCCCGTTCCCGGTACTCCGCGTCATAGTTATAGGTGGTGGCGGTACTGTCAGTAGTAGCCCCCGATGCGTTGTCTGGCGTGCTGCTATCATTGTTCTGGGTTTCTGTTGAAGTGCCGGCGTCTTCACGGCAGGCTGTAAAAGACATTGCCCCTACCACCATCAAAATCAAAAACTGCTTTTTCATAATTTCTTATCTTAAAGGAAACATCTGGTCCTACTCATCACTTGTCTCCCCTTGGTACGGCAACCAAAGGCCCAGGTTATATACAAGTTGCACTTTCCCCACAAACTTGCTTACAAGCCAGCAAACCATAAAGAGCGCTTTAAAATAAAAATTTCCTGTTTTAGGGCTGTTTTACCAAAAACAGCCCTAAAACAGGAATTGCACTCTCACGTTTCGTTTTCAGGTAAAATTTATCTTCCGGCCATGGGCCGAGCCACCTTACGCCTGGCTGCGCCTGAACTCAAACACCGTAATCTCCGGTAGAAAGCCCACGCGCCCGTGGTACCCCAGAAAGCCCAGCCCCACGTTCACGTAGAGAAACTGCTTCCCGTTCTGGTAGAGCCCTGACCACTGTTTGTACACATACTGCACCGGGCTCCACTTAAACCCGGGAATGTTCACGCCAAATTGCATGCCGTGGGTATGGCCCGAGAGGGAAAGGTCAATGTCTTTGTAGTGTTGGTTCACTTCGCCGTCCCAGTGCGAGGGATCATGGGTGAGCAGGATCTTGAACGGCAGGTGCTCAGATCCGGCGTGGGCCCTGGACAGGCTTCCGTACTTAGGGAAATGCATGCGCATGCCCCAGTTCTCCACACCCAGCAGCCCAATCTTCTCGCCGTTGCGCTCCAGCACCCGGTGCTCGTTCAGGAGCAGGTCCCAGCCGGCGCGGCGGTGGTGTTGCTTGAGCGTGTTCAGGTTCTGGATCTTGGCCTCATGGTTGGGCCAGGCCACGTAATCGCCGTAGTCATGGTTGCCTAAGATAGAGTACACCCCGTTGGGCGCCTTGATTTTGGCCAGGATATCCAGGTACGGTTCTACCTCAGAGGCCACGTTGTTGACCAGGTCCCCGGTGAAGACCACCACATCGGCGGCCTGCTGATTGATGAGGGCCACCGCTTTCTCCAGCGGCTCCCCGGAATGGAAGCTACCTGAGTGCATATCTGTGATCTGCAGCAGCTTGAACCCATGGAAAGAGGCCGGCAGGTTGGCAAACTCCAGGGTCACTTTCTTTACCTGGTAATCATAGGCGCCCTTCACCATGCCCCAGATGAGCGTCCCGAAGGGGATAGCGCCCATCACCAGCGCCATTTGGCTCAAAAACGTATGTCTGGACAGATCAAACCGGGGCTTCTCTGGTCCGCGCACCGCGTTAGACACCCACTGCACCAACCGGATGCCATCATCCAGCAGCAGGAAAAGCACCACCACCAGCTTAGACACGAACAGGATAAAGAGCAGGTTGGCCACCTCCATGCGCACCGGGTTGGGGGCTGTGCCCCGAGTCAAAAGCGCTACCAGCAGCGTGCCCAGGGTGAACAGGCTGAGCGACCAGTAGCCCACAAAAATGGCCCTCCTGAGCAGGAAAGGCAACCCTACCGACACGGTGCGCACCGCCTGGAAAACGTAGACGTCTATGAGAAAGACAAGTAAAAGTGTGAGGATCAAACGAACCATAAGAATCTAAAGGCAGATATAAGGCAAAGAAACATGTTGCTACAAGAAAAGGTGTACGGGAAATTGCGTTGCGGCGGTGAACTATTTGCGGGCATAGAGAATTGTACTGAAAATTTCAACCTGATTGCCTGATCACTAACCTTTTGCCTATGTCAACAGTTTACGCTCCTGCCCCGCTTTCCATAAAATCCTGGGCCGAGGAAGACCGCCCCCGTGAGAAGCTTCTGCTCAAAGGCCGTGCCGCCCTCTCAGACGCCGAGCTCATTGGCATTCTCATTGGCTCCGGCACGCCTAAACTGAGCGCCGTAGACGTGGCCAAGCTGATTCTGGCCGCGGTAGACAATGATTTGAACGCCCTGGCCCGCCTCACGGTCAAGGAACTGCAGAAGCACAAGGGCATCGGTGAAGCCAAGGCCATCTCTATTGTGAGCGCCCTGGAACTGGGCCGAAGACGCAAAGAGGCCGCCCCCGCCGTAAAAACCCGCATTACCTGCTCCACTGACATCTACGACTACATCAAGCCCCACCTCCTGGACCTGCCCCACGAGGAGTTCTGGATCATTCTCCTCAACCGTGCCAACACCATCATGAAGAAAATACAGATCAGTACCGGAGGCGTGGCCGGCACCGTGGCCGATCCCAAACTCATCTTCAAGCACGCCCTGGAAAACCTGGCCAGCGCCATCATTCTGGTGCACAACCATCCTTCGGGCCAGCTAAAACCCAGCGCGGCTGATATCTCCCTCACCAAAAAACTGCAGGAAGCCGGAAAGGTTTTGGATCTCCCCATTCTGGACCACCTCATCTTCACCGACAGCAGCTACTACAGCTTCGCGGATGAGGACCTTTTGTGATGGCTGGTTGTTAATTGTTGATTGTTTTAATTTGGAAAGGGCGGCTGCTGAAAAGTGGCTGCCTTTTGTTTTGGGCGTGTTTTTGGGAAAACAGGCTCAAAATGCCATTCCAGAATTGTAGCGGCGTTACACTGTAACGCCGTGGTGCTACGCAGCAAAGCCGCCTCAGAATACTGAAAAACCTCATTTTGCAAAAAGATTTCTGCTGTGTATTAAGGCCTGTTCTTGTGGAGACGTTTCAGTGTCATATAACCACAGCGTTACAGTGTAACGCCGCTACATCTCTCCTTCTTTAGAAAAACAGGCCCAAAACGGCTTCTTTCTCCACCGTATCATTTTCTTTCCGACCTTTGCGCGCTCAACCTGCCTTAGTTCATGAAAGGATTCAGATACATTATCATTATCGGCGTGCTGCTCATTATGGGTTACCTGCTCAAGGACCTGTTTTTCAACGATGAAAGCTACAACCTTGCCGTGCAGAAATTTCGGCAAAACAAAGACCTCACCTTCCATAGCGTTTCCCGCTCTCCCCTGCCAGACACCTTGCGCCGCGCCTTTACCGGGTTAAAGTATTATGAACCCTCCCGGGACTATGAAATCTCCGCAGACTTTAAAGCAGAAGAGCGCCCCGAACCCGTAGCCATGGCCATGAGCACCGGCGACAAGGAACCTTATTTCGTAAAAGGCAAGGCCTCCTTTGAGCTGGACGGCCAGACCCACACCCTTACCCTTTACCAGAAAGCCGGCGCTACCTCAGACAGCCTTTTCATCCCCTTCACCGACCAAACCAATGGCTTCGAGACCTACGGCGGCGGCCGTTACTTAGACGCTATTCCTCTCGGCCAGACGATTATCCTGGACTTCAACAAGGCCTACAATCCCTTCTGTGCCTACAACCCAGAATACGCCTGCCCCATGCCACCTGCTGAGAATCGCCTTAAGGTGAAGATTCCGGCTGGTGAGAAGGAATATGCTAAGAAGGATTAGCAGTTGGTTGTTAGTAGTTAGTTCTTAGCGATACAATTTCAGATAACTAAAACACTCACTGGCCCGTGGCTCCCGGTGAGTCTGGAGACTCAATTCATCCCATGTCACGAGTCTGGAGACTCGCGCCAGATAGTAATACCGCCCGCTCCAAAGACCTCGTAGCGTACGGAGGTCCTGCGAGTGTCTGTGCCAATTTCCTCCACCTTCCCAAAACTTGAAAACCCGTTTTCAGCCTGTTTTCCAGAAAACGGCCTTAAAACGCATCATTCCTACCGCCTTTTCCTAGACCACCACCCTCTCCCCGCCACAAAAATTCCCTCCTTTACACCCATGTTTACCAGTTTTTGGTAATTTTGAAAATTGTAGCCGCAAAACGGCTTCTGGTGGGGCATGTCCGCACCTTTCATAATCAGAGAACCAACACCATGCGCATATCCCTTGATTGGCTTAAAACCTTAATTGCTATAGATAAACCCGCCCTAGAAGTGGGCAAACTCCTCACAGATGCCGGCCTGGAAGTAGAAGGCATTGACATTGTGGAGGCGGTTCCCGGCGGCTTGCAGGGCATGGTTATTGGTGAAGTGCTTACCTGCGCCAAGCACCCCGATGCCGATAAACTGAGCGTAACTACCGTAGACACCGGCGACGGTGAACCCAAACACATTGTCTGCGGCGCGGCCAACGTGGCAGCGGGTCAGAAAGTGGTGATTGCTACCGTGGGCGCTACCCTGTACCCGGCGGGCGGCGAGCCGTTCCAGATCAAGAAATCAAAGATAAGAGGCGCCGTGTCTGAAGGCATGATCTGCGCCGAGGACGAGATTGGCCTGGGCCATGACCACTCGGGCATCATGGTACTGGATACCGATCTGCCCAACGGTACCCCGGCAGCCCAGTTCTTCGGACTGGCCTCTGACGAGGTGTTTGAGATCGGCCTCACGCCTAACCGCGCCGATGCCGCCTCGCACCTGGGTGTTGCCCGCGACCTGCAGGCCTTGCTCAAGACGCCGTATCAGTTACCAGACCTAAGTAGCTTCCAGGTTGCTAACACCAGCCTGCCTATCTCCGTGGAGATTGAGAACCCCGAGGCTTGTCCGCGCTACGCCGGGGTGAGCATCTCGGGTGTGACCGTGCAGGAGTCGCCGAAGTGGTTGCAGCAGCGGCTGCGGGCTATTGGCCTGTCGCCGATCAACAACGTGGTAGATGTGACCAATTACGTGCTGCACGAGTTGGGCCAGCCTATGCACGCCTTTGACGCCGCCAAAATCAAGGGTGGTAAAATCATTGTAAAGAATGCTAACGAGGGCGCCAAGTTCACCACCCTGGACAGCATGGAGCGCACCCTGCGCGCCGAGGACCTGACCATCAGCAACGCCGAGGAACCGATGGTGCTGGCGGGCGTGTTCGGCGGTTTGCAGGCAGGCGTAACTGAGGCGACCCAGAGCATTTTCCTGGAAAGCGCTTACTTCTCCCCGGCCGGCATTAGAAAAACCTCGCAGACCCACGGCCTGAAGACCGATTCTTCGTTCCGTTACGAACGCGGCACCGATCCTGAGATGGTGATTACCGCCTTGAAACGCGCCGCCCTGTTGATTCAGGAAGTGGCCGGCGGTGAAATTTCCTCTGAGATTGTAGACGTCTACCCTACTCCTATTGAACCAAGGCAGATACAAATCAGCTACGCGCGGGTGCACCAACTTATTGGTCAGCACATCGGCGAAGCCAGAATCAAAGAGATCTTAACGGACCTGGGCATGGGCTTGGCCGAAGAAACTGCGGAGGACCTGCTATTGAATATTCCGGCTTATAAAGTAGACGTGACCCGCGAAGCCGATGTGGTGGAAGAGGTGCTGCGCATTTACGGCTACAACAATATTACCCTGAGCGAGAACCTGGCGGCCAGCTATCTGGCCAAGTTCCCCAACCCGGATCCAGAGGTAACTACAGCCCGTATTGGTGATGCCCTGGCGGCCAACGGCTTTCTGGAGACCATCACCAACTCGCTCACCAACTCCAACTATTACAAAGACGCTGAGGGCAACACTCCGGCCGAACTGGTGCCTATCCTGAACTACAACTCTGAGGACCTGGATGCCATGCGCCTGACATTGGTGTACTCGGGTTTGGAGGTGCTGCGCCACAACATTAACCGCCGCCAGCGCGACCTCAAGATCTTTGAGATTGGCAAGACCTACCGCAAAGACGGCGAGAAATACAAAGAGAACAATTACCTGGCGCTGTTCATGACCGGTAACCGAGCCGCCGAAAGCTGGCAGCAGGCTTCGGCCAAGGCCTCTTTCCATGACCTGGCGGGCCAGGTGCAGCAGGTGCTCACGCTTTGCCGTCAGCCTCACTTCACCACCAAGCCCACAGAACACCCTTATTTAGCGGGTGGCGTGACCTACCAGAAAGGCGACGTGACATTGGGCCACATTGGCTTGCTCAAGGAAAGCGTGTGCAAACAGGTAGACGTGAAGGAGCAGGTGTGGTACGCCGAACTGAACTGGGACTACCTGCTGCGCAACTACAAAGACAAGCTGGTGTTTGCCGAGCTGTCTAAATTCCCGGAGGTGCGCCGCGACTTGTCATTGGTGGTGGAAAAAAGTGTATCTTTTGACCAGATTAAGCAGGTGGCCCAGCGCGTGGAGCGCAAGCTGCTGCAAGATGTGAACGTGTTTGACGTCTATGAGGGAGACAAGATTGAGGCCGGCAAGAAAGCCATCGCCATCAGCGTAACCCTGCAGGACCAGAACCAGACCTTAACTGACAAAGTGATAGATTCTACCATGAGCCGTTTGATGCAACAGTTTGAGCACCAGCTAGGAGCCGTAATCAGGAAGTAAGATGGCAGCCAAATCCTACCTTACCCAGATACAGGCCATTGAGGACAAAGTGCACCAACTGGTACAGCAATACCACGCGGGCCAGGAGCGGCTGCAGGCCGCCCACCAGGAAATTGCGCGCCTACAGCAAGTGATTCAGGAGAAAGACGCTGAGATAAAAAATTTTCAGAATCAAGATAATATTAGTAAAATTGTACAAACCATAGCAGTAGACACTACCAATTCAACGGAGTTGAAGCTAAAAATAAATGAGTACCTGCGCGAAATAGACAAGTGCATTGCTTATTTAAGGGAATAGTAGAACGGAAGTTGTCTGGATGCGATTGTTGTTTGTTCTCTCTTTTGCGTGCCTTTGCACGCTGACATACCAATTTAGAACCTAAGGCTTGACATGCGGCATTTTTACTTTTTAAACACCACGCAGGGCAACCTTCTAACAAACAAACGCGCCACGGCAGCATTTAACAGCATCTGGAGATGAGTGAGTTATCTATACGAATCAAGATAGCCGACCGCGAGTATCCGATGCGGGTAAACGAGGACGAGGAAGAAAGGCTGCGGCAGGCCGGAAAGTTTCTGAACGAGCGCCTGAGAATGTTCAGGGAGGAGTTCGGGATTCATGACAAGCAGGATCTGCTGGCCATGATTGCACTGGAAACCGCCGCCGACAAGATAAAGACGGAAGACGCCGCCGTTGAAACCCAACTTACGTTGGAGCAGAAACTCTCTTCTTTGAACCAACTGCTCTCTTCCCTGCAGCTCGGATAAACACATCCACTCCGCCACCCTTGGCGACGTGTCATTGCTATACTTAACCTTTTTTAAAGTTATAGCCATGACTATTTATATCATTTTAGCAGCGCTGGTGGGCGCGGGCATCGGCTTTTATGCCGGCCGCGTCATGCTTCTGAAGCTCTTCAAGGAGCAGGAGCACCAAGCCACCGAACGCGCCAAACTCATCATCCGCGAAGCGGAAGCCAAAGCCGAAAGCCAGAAGAAAGACAAGATGCTGGAAGCCAAGGAGCATTTCCTGAAGCTCAAAGCCGAGTACGAGGAAGAGGCCAACCGCAAGAAAAACATCATCATCCAGAATGAGAACAAGGTAAAGCAGCGCGAGCAGTTCATTACCAAGCAGCAGGAAGACCTCAAGAAAAAAGAGCAGGAAACCGACGTTCTCAAAGACAAACTCAACCAGCAGCTGGAAGGCTTCAATAAACGCAAAGAAGACCTGGAAGCCCAGTTCCGCGACAAGCAAGCCAAGGTTGAGAAAGACCACCACGAGATTCTGAGCCGCCTGGAGCGCATTGCCAACCTGTCTGCCGACGAAGCCCGCGAGCAATTGGTAGAAAACCTGAAGTCTGAAGCCTCTACCCGCGCCTCTTCTTACATCAAAGACATTGTGGCCGAGGCCAAGCTCACCGCTACCAAAGAAGCCAAAAAGGTAGTGATTGAGACCATTCAGCGCACCGCCGCCGAGCACGCCATTGAGAACTGCGTGTCTATCTTCAACATTGAGTCTGATGACATTAAGGGCAAGATCATTGGTCGTGAGGGCCGGAACATCCGGGCACTGGAAGCTGCTACCGGTGTAGAGATCATTGTAGACGACACGCCTGAGGCGATTATCATCTCTGGCTTTGACCCGGTACGCCGCGAGATTGCCCGCCTTTCGCTGCACCGCCTGGTAGCCGACGGACGCATTCACCCGGCTCGTATTGAGGAAGTGGTGGCCAAGACCAAGAAAAGCATTGACGACGAGATTGTGGAGATTGGCGAACGTACCGCCATTGACCTGGGCATACATGGCCTGCACCCCGAACTGATCAGAATGGTGGGCCGCATGCGCTTTAGATCATCCTACGGCCAGAACCTGCTGCAGCACTCCAGAGAAGTAGCGAACCTTTGCGCCACCATGGCCGCTGAATTAGGCCTAAACGTGAAACACGCCAAACGCGCCGGTCTGTTACACGATATTGGAAAAGTAACCACTGAGGAGCCGGAATTACCGCACGCTATTATTGGTATGCAGCTGGCCCAGCAGTACAAAGAGCACCCAGATGTGTGTAACGCCATTGGCGCTCACCATGATGAGATTGAGATGACGGCCATGATTTCGCCTATCATCCAGTCCTGTGATGCTATTTCCGGCTCGCGCCCTGGTGCCCGCCGCGAGATCATGGAGTCGTACATCAAGCGTCTGAAAGAACTGGAAGAAACCGCCCACTCCTTTGAAGGCGTGAACCAGTGCTACGCCATCCAGGCCGGCCGCGAGCTGCGCGTGATGGTAGACGCCGATAACGTGACCGACGAACGCGCCTCCCAGCTGTCTTTTGATATCTCGCAGAAGATTGAGAAAGAGATGCAGTACCCAGGCCAGATCAAGATCACGGTCATCCGGGAAATGCGCTCCGTTTCTTACGCCAAATAGTTATGAGTGATTAGCCTTCTGTTTTGAGGCTGATTTCCGAAAAACACCTTTAAAACGCCCGTTGCCGAAAAGCGACGGGCGTTTTTGTTTGTAGGGGCAATCCCTGCTCCTGTGGTGCACTGGTTATGTACCTAAAAGCGTTCCCAAGTGATTCCCCCTTTGAGGGGCGCAGGGGGGTGTTTACACCTGCAGATTTGGCGTTCCTTACTTTTGCTTGTAGGGACAGGGCTTGACCTGTCCGAAACGGCTCCAGCTGTAACCCAGCATTTGCCCTGGAACTGCCGCTTCTCCCTCACCCCACCCCTTTCCATTCATGGAAGGCAATTCTGAAGTCTGTGTTTTGGGTCTGCTTTGTGAAAAACAAGCTTAAAACAGATTTATCAGCGTAAGTTGTCATCCCCCTACCCCCTTCAAAGGGGGACGCAGAAGAAGGCAATGCGTGCGGACAGGTCAAGCCCTGCCCCTACAGCAAAAGTAAGGAACGCCATCATCCTCAGGTGTAAACACCCCTCTGCGCTCCCCTCAAGGGGAGAGTCTGCGCTTAGTTGAGGGCATTGCGTTTTGAGGCCATTTTCCCACAACCACACTCAAACCACCTTTCACAAAAAGAAAACCGCGATAGACGAATGCCTACCGCGGTTTCTTGGCCCACTGCTAGTTTCCTGGTAATGGGGTATATTATATATCAGTTGAGAGGATACTTATCTAATCACCTTGCTCACGCCCACCACTACGGCGGCAATACGCACGGCATCAAAGATTCGTTGCTCAGAGGCGCCTAATTTGCGCACAGATTCTTCATGGGAGGTCACGCAGCGCTCACAGCCGTTGATAGCCGAGATAGCCAGACTCACCAGTTCAAAGAATTCTTTGCCGGTTACCGGGTTCATCATGATGTTCATTTTCACTTTTGGCGCGGCAGATTCATAAAAATCTGTGTGCATGAAGTGTTTGAAGCGGTAGAGGATGTTGTTGGTGCTCAGCAGAGACGTTACGGCAACAGCCTCAGCTAGCTCGGCGTCAGTGGCGCCGTGGGCAGCAGCCAGCGTCCGGAATGACTCAGACAGCGTGTTATTTTCCTCGTTCACCGCCGCCGACAGGGCAATGAGGTAGGCTTCTTTGGAGGTCACGTTCTCAGACTGCAGCGCGGTTTTAAGGTTGATGCGCAGGTCTTTCAGATATTTGGAGTCGCCGGTAACCAATTGGTCCAGGCGCGCGAAGGATTGGTCAGAAAGACCTAGGTCTTTCAGGAAATCTTGTTGGGTTTCTTGTATGACAGAAAGCATGGCTTTATAGTTGGTAGTGATTCGTTATTAGTGATTAGGAGTACCGCTTGGATCATGGGTAGACAAACACGCCCGTAACCTAAGTAGAAAAAAGCCTGCGGGGCCGGAAAGTGACAGACACTAAAATCCGACCTTCCGCAGACTTCCTTTAAAAGAAATTAAACAGCTAAAGTGGCTTCGCCTTTTTTCCAGTTGCAAGGGCAAAGCTCATCGGTTTGGAGGGCGTCCAGCACGCGCAGCACTTCGGCTACGTTGCGGCCCACGCTCAGTCCATTCACGCTCACCCACTGGATGATGCCTTGTGGATCAACAATATAGGTCACGCGGTAGGCAACTTTTTCTTCGGCGTCTAAGATACCCAGCTCTTCGGCCAGGGATTTAGAGGTGTCGGCTAACATAGGGAAACGAAGGCCACGCAGGTCGTCGTGGTCGCGGCGCCAGGCGGCGTGCACAAACTCAGAGTCTGTAGAGGCGCCAATCAGTTGAGTGTCACGGTCCCGGAACTCGTCATAGTTCTTGTTGAACTCGGCAATCTCAGTAGGGCACACAAAGGTGAAATCCTTGGGCCACCAGAACATTACCAGCCATTGGTCGTTTTCGCGGTGCTCTTGCTCAGTGATGGTTCTAAACTCTTGGTCTCTCTCTAAAGAAACAACAGCTTTTTTGGAAAAGGCAGGGAATTCCGCCCCAACAGATAAAACTCGGTTTTGGTACATGGTATATAGATGGTTAAAAGAAAATAAAGGGTTTAGCGGAGCGGGGTTTAATCAGCCTGGAAAGCGTTCAGCATCCAGAGGTTTTTCTCCAGGGTGTTCAGGTCATCGCTGATGAGCCCCTGGGTTCCCTCGTCCTCCAATTCGCCGGCCAGGGCCAGCACCTCGCGCTCTAAATGGATGATTTGGCCAATGTTCTCCACGGTGGCTGCCACGGTCTCTTTGTCTGAGGTCAGGTTCTTTCTTTCCTGCACCGTTGAGGTGGCCAGGTAGTCTGAGAAGCTGTGCATGGGCGTGTGACGCAGGGTCAGGATACGCTCGGCCACCTCATCAATGGTCTCAAAAGCGGCCGTGTACAGTTCCTCAAACTTGGCGTGCAGCGCAAAGAAGTTGCCGCCTTTAATGTTCCAATGGAAGGCCCGCAGGTTCTGGTAATAGACATGGTAATTGGCCAGCAGCTCATTGAGCTTAACGGCTAAATCTTTGGTGTCTCTGCGGGCTAGCCCTAATTCGTTATGCGATTCCATAGTTGTGTAATTGGTTAGAAAATCATGATTCACTGCCTAACCTTACGACAAAGGTGACCCGAATGATTTTATCACTCAAATCGATAATGCCTATACCATTATCACTAAAAACTATTATCTTTAGTCAATCAGATAGGCGTCAAGGGATTAAGGCAAATCCAGTCCAGGTACAGGCACCAGATATAAATGCATAACCCCAGTTCTATAGGGGAAATATTAATTTGAAAGCTGAGGATTCCTTTGGAAAAGAGACCTTTCCCGAAGGAAACCCCGCGAGCAAAAGGCACCTGTCTGACTATCACGCTTCGCTAAAACCCCTGTTTAAAGTCGGTTTCCTAAAAACAGGCTCAAAACAGAAATCACACATCTTTACACCTTTACTCATGACGCTTACCCAACTGGAATACCTGCTAGCCGTTGACACTTACCGCCACTTCGCCACGGCCGCCGAAAAGTGTTTTGTGACGCAGCCTACCCTGAGCATGCAGATCCAGAAACTGGAGGAAGAACTTGGCGTGCAGGTATTTGACCGCAGCCGCGTGCCGGTGCGCCCCACTGAACTGGGCATTGAGATCATTCTGCAGGCGCGCGTGACGGTGGCTGAGTTCAAGAAGATTGAGGAACTGGTCAAGGTACAGCGCGACGGCATTGGCGGAGAACTCAGGATTGGCGTCATCCCTACCCTGGCCCCCTACCTAATCCCGCTGTTCATCACCGACTTTATTCAGAAATACCCGCAGGTGCACGTGGTCATTCAGGAACTGGTAACCAGCAGCATTGTAGAGAAACTAAGGCTGGAGCTATTGGATGTGGGCCTTTTGGTGACGCCACTCAATGACAAAACCATGGTGGAGGTGCCGCTTTTCTATGAGGCCTTCGTGGGCTACCTTCACCCCTCACACGCGCTGGCCAAACAGAAAACCATCACCGCCGAGGAAATTGACCCCGCCGATTTATGGCTGCTCAATGAGGGCCACTGCTTCCGGAGCCAGGTACTGCAGCTCTGCAACCGCGCCAAAAGCACGCGCAACGTGCACTTAGATTATGAAAGCGGCTCCCTGGAAACCCTTAAACGTATTGTAGAAACCCAGAGCGGTATGACTCTGCTACCCGAACTATCGGTGCAGGAACTGTCTGAGGAGAAGAAAGCCATGGTACGGCCCTTCGCGGAGCCGCAGCCCTTGCGGGAAGTGAGCCTGGTAGTGCACCGCAGTTTTTTGAAGAAACGCATGATTGAGGCGCTGCGCGATGAGATTGTGGGCCACCTGCCAGCCGGACTGCGTGAACGGAACCCTGTGCGGGTGGTAAAAATCAAGTAACCTGTTTCAGGCCCGTTTTTGAGAAAAAAGCCCTGAAACAGCAAATAGAAAGGTTAGACAATGGTCACTTTCACGCCCATACCCTTGAGAGTATCTATGGTGTGCTCAGAGATGCCTTTGTCGGTGATGATCTCGTCAATGTCCTCAAACCCGCAGATACGGCCAAAACCCCGGCGTCCAAACTTAGAGGAGTCTGCCAATACAATAGTTTTCTGGGAGATATTGATCATCTGGCGGTTCAGGCGGGCTTCCATCACGTTGGTGGTAGTGAGGCCAAACTCTATGTCAATGCCGTCTACGCCCAGAAACAACTTGCTGCAGGAAAAATCGGCGAGCACGCTTTCCGCGTAAGGACCGGTAACACTGGAAGAGCTTTTCCTAAGCAGGCCGCCTAGTTGCAGCACCTCCACCTCGGGGTGGCGCAACAGCTCCAGGGCCACGTTCAGCGCCGAGGTAATCACCATCAGGCTCTCCTGGGGCTGTATACTTTTGGCCAGCGCCATGACCGTGGTACCAGAGGCGATAAGTATGGAGTCGTTAGGCTGCACCAGCCTGGCCGCGGCCGTGCCAATGAGCTTTTTCTCACCGGTCTGCATGGTCTCCTTCTCATTCACCGGCCGGTCAATGGTGTAGGGGTTGTTCTGGGTGGCGCCGCCGTGGGTCCTAAACAAAAGGCCTTTGTCTTCCAGCAGTTTCAGGTCCTTTCTAATGGTCACCGATGAAACGCTCAGCTCCTCGCATAGATCCAATACCTGCACCTGCCCTTTCTGCTGAAGCTTGTTTAAGATATGCTGGTGCCGTTCCGTAATATTAATCATGATGCCAGGTTTTCAGATCGTAACAAAAGCAAACAAACAGTAGTGGTTTCGCTTTTACACAAAATTAAAATTTTTCAAACCGAAACAAAGCCTTTCGTTTCGCAATATTCATGGGGCAGCCATTTCCTGAAGTGGCACCCCGGGGCTATAATCTCTCAATGGTTCCTTTCTCAGGTCCAAAAGGTAGAAGCTGCAGGGATAGTATTTCAGAGAAACTAAACAGGTAAAATTTCGCCACCCCTACTATAACCACTAAAGCCAGTTTAGGTTTATTTCATCAAAAACGGCCTTAAAACAGCATTCAATAAAGCCTTCGTCTCTGTATATTACAATAGATTCACCCACCCTTCCCTGCTCGTTTGCTCCATTTCCTTGCCTCGGCCCTTCCCTTGTTTCCGTTATTTGCCACCTAAAATCACCTTGGGCTTTTGACGGCCAAAGAAGATTTTCTCTTGTTACTTCCCTTCCATTTTTGCCATTTTTACAAAATTACCTGCTGCCACACAGGTGTTTTATTTAATTTCGTTTGGTTATGTTATTTGAAGTACATAATTTTAAAATGAAATAAATAGAAACAGAATAAGGCTTAAAAGTAATTGGCGTGAAAGTAAAAGAACCTAATCATCTAACCTTTAAGAGAGATTCCTTTCTGGAGGAGGTAAAAAGAACGGCGGAGTGGGACATGATTGTCATTGGCGGAGGCGCCACTGGCCTGGGGGTAGCACTAGATGCGGCCGCACGCGGCTTTAAGACCTTATTACTAGAGCAGTCAGATTTTGCCAAGGGCACGTCCAGCCGCAGCACCAAACTGGTGCACGGCGGGGTACGCTACCTGGCACAAGGCGATATTAAATTAGTGTTGGAGGCCCTGCATGAGCGCGGCCTGTTACTCCAGAACGCTCCCCACCTGGTCAATATCCAGTCTTTTGTGATTCCTAACTACAGCTGGTGGAACGAGATCATGTACGGCGTGGGCCTTACGATCTATGATTTAATGGCCGGCCGTTACCGGTTCAACAAAACCACCGTCTTGTCTGGCAAGAAAGTAGCGCGGTTGCTGCCCAACATTCAGGAAAAAGGCCTTAAGGGTGGCGTACAGTACTTTGACGGTCAGTTTGACGATGCCCGCCTGGCTCTTAACCTAGCCCAGACCTGCGCCGAGCAGGGCGGCGTGCTCCTGAACTACATGCAGGTAATGAACCTGCTCAAAGACTCCAAGGGAAAGATAGCCGGCGTAAAGGCCCGCGATCTGGAATCTGGCCAGGAATACCAACTCAAAGCAAAATCTGTGGTCAACGCCACTGGAGTTTTCGTGAACGATATACTGCAAATGAACGCCCCGGCGCAACAGCCGTTGGTACGCCCCAGCCAGGGCGTGCACGTGGTCCTAGACAGCTCCTTCCTGGAAGGCGACAACGCCTTGATGATCCCCAAGACGCCAGACGGGCGCGTGCTGTTCGTGGTTCCGTGGCACAAGCACCTGCTGGTGGGCACCACTGATACCCCTTTAGACAAAAGCAGCCTGGAACCCCTTGCCCTGGAGCAGGAAATAGATTTCATTCTGGAAACCGCCAGTAAATACCTGGTCAAAAAGCCCACCAGAAAAGACGTGTTAAGTGTGTTCGCCGGCTTACGGCCTCTGGCGGCCCCCACCAAGAACACCAACAGCACCAAAGAGATCTCGCGCAGCCACAAACTGCTGGCCGCGCCGTCGGGTCTCATCACCATTACCGGCGGCAAGTGGACTACCTACCGCAAAATGGCCGAGGACACGGTAGACAAAGCCATTGAACTGGGACAGGTACCGGCCAAGCCCTGCGTGACGGCCAGCCTTAAAATACACGGCTACGCCACCCCACAAAAGAAGACCGAGCACTTTGCCATTTACGGCACCGATAAAGAATACATCAAAGAGCTGGCGGCCCAGTTCCCAGAGTTGATCCAGCAGTTGCATGAGCGCTTCCCTAACATTGCCGCCGAGGTGGTGTGGGCGGTTCGGAATGAAATGGCCCGCACCGTGGAAGACGTGCTGGCCCGCAGAATGCGCATTCTGTTTCTGGATGCCCGCGCCGCCATGGACATGGCCCCCCAAGTGGCCCAACTTATGGCCACTGAGCTTGGGTATGATGATGCCTGGCAGCAAAAGCAGATCCAGGACTTCAATGCCCTGGCAAGCCATTACCTACTGGAGCCTTACACGCCTCACGCAGCCTTTGCTTCCTCCAACGCGCACATCAGCCACAACCACTAAGAATTATGGCACAGCATATACTTTCTCTTGACCAAGGCACAACCAGCTCCCGAGCCATTGTCTTCAATAAACAAGGAAACATTGTTTCCCTGGCGCAGAAAGAGTTTACCCAGTTCTACCCGCAGCCGGGTTGGGTAGAGCATAATGCCAGTGAGATCTGGTCTACGCAGCTAGGCGTGGCTGCCGAGGCTATCTCCAAGGCAGGGCTGCACGCCAAGGATATTGCGGCCATAGGCATTACCAACCAACGCGAGACCACCGTTCTCTGGGACCGCCGCACAGGCGCCGCCATCTGCAATGCCATTGTGTGGCAGGACCGCCGCACCGCCGGGTACTGTGACAGCCTCAAGCAACAGGGCCTGGAGGAAATGATCCAGCAGAAAACCGGTCTGGTGATAGATGCCTATTTCTCAGCCACCAAAGCACGTTGGATGCTGGAGAACGTGCCGGGCGCCAGAGAGCTGGCCAATGCCGGGCACCTGGCGTTCGGGACGGTAGATTCCTGGCTTATCTGGAACTTGACCGGCGGTCAGACCCACGTAACGGATGTCTCCAATGCTTCCCGCACGCTGCTGTTTAACATCCATACCCTGGCTTGGGACCAGGAACTGCTGGACCTGTTTGACATTCCAGCCAGTGTATTGCCTACCGTCACTTCGTCCAGTGAAGTGGTGGGCCACACGTCCGGCTCCCTGTTTGCCACCCAGATTCCAATTGCCGGTATTGCCGGCGATCAGCAGGCTGCCCTATTCGGGCAGATGTGCACCAAGCCCGGCATGGTGAAAAATACCTACGGCACCGGCTGCTTCATGCTCATGAACATTGGTGAGAAACCCATTGTCTCCAACCACAAGCTGGTGACCACCGTGGCCTGGAAAATAAAAGACCAGGTGCATTATGCGCTGGAAGGCAGTATTTTCATTGCCGGCGCCGTGGTGCAGTGGCTTAGAGACGGGCTGGGCGTAATCTCCCACTCGTCTGAGGTTGAGGCACTGGCTGCCAGCGTGACCAGCACCGACGGCGTGTACCTGGTTCCGGCCTTCGCCGGTCTGGGCGCCCCCCACTGGGACCAGCATTCCCGGGGCACCATGGTAGGCATGACCCGCGGTACCACCTCGGCGCACCTGGCCCGCGCCGCTCTGGAGAGCATCGCCTACCAGACCATGGAGGTGCTTAAAGCCATGGAGGCAGATTCTGGTATTGAGATCAAGGAACTGCGGGTAGACGGCGGTGCCACGGAGAACAGCCTGCTCATGCAGTTCCAGGCCGATATCCTGAACGCCCGGGTAGTGAAACCGGCCATCACCGAAGTCACCGCCATTGGGGCCGCTTACCTGGCAGGCCTGGCCACTGGCTTCTGGGACAGCGTGGAAGACATTCAGGAGCAATGGATCATCAAAAACAGCTTTGAGGCGAACCCGGCCCAGGAGACCCAGACGGGGATCAACGGTTGGTTACGGGCAGTACGCGCTGCCAAAGCCTGGTCTCAGGATGATCAGTCACAACCTTCTACTTTTTAACCAAGAAACGCTATGTCAGCATTTACCGCCGAGATCATCGGCACGATGTTTCTGATTTTATTGGGCGGCGGCGTAGTAGCCAACGTGGTCTTAAAAGGCACCAAAGGCAATAACAGCGGCTGGATGGTGATTACCACCGGTTGGGCCCTGTCTGTATTCGCTGGGGTGGTGATTGCCGGACCTTACAGCGGTGCCCACCTGAACCCGGCCGTGAGCATTGGCCTGGCCATTGTAGGCAAGTTTCCTTGGGAGCAGGTAGGTCCTTATGTGTTGGCGCAGCTTATTGGCGCCGTGGCCGGGGCACTTTTGGTATATCTTTTATACAAGCCGCATTTTGACTCCACTGAAGACCCGTTGGCGCAGTTGGCAGTGTTCAGTACCGGTCCGGCTATCCGGCACCCATTCTCTAACCTGTTCAGTGAGATAGTGGGCACCTTCGTCCTGATCTTTGTGATCCTGTACATCACCAACCCCGAGATGGGCGACCAGAAAACACCCATTGGCATGGGTTCTTTGGGGGCCTTGCCGGTCACGTTTCTGGTATGGGCCATAGGGCTGTCTTTAGGCGGCACCACCGGCTATGCCATTAACCCGGCCCGTGACCTGGGGCCCCGTATTGTGCATGCCCTGGTTCCCATGAAAAACAAGTGCCACAGTGACTGGCGGTACGCCTGGATTCCTATTCTTGGACCCGTGCTGGGCGCAAGTCTGGCCGCCGGGGTTTTTCTGGTTCTACAGTAGCAGCAGGATTGGAATTCCAGGAGGTATTGTAACCAGGTCTCCACTAAAAAAAGGAAGTAGCACTTTCTTGAGACAGGTAGCTAAACAGGAAAATATTGACTTGTCTGCCACCTGAACCCAAAAGGGCTTTTCTGATGACAAGTCAATATTAATCTTTTGTTAAGTTAAGAAGGGGCAGCCATTTTAAGGGAAATCTGCCTTATTTTTGAAAGAATATAGACTTAGTAACCAATTGCAAACATGATCCTCTTTTAGGTTTAAAATGCCACTTAAAAGAGATTGCACAAACAACCGTTTCTCACCCTCTCACCACAACGAATGAGTATTTTTTCCCCAGCCCGTCATATTGACAAACTTCCGCTGCAGCGCATAGATCCGGAATATAAGCGACTGCGGCTTCAGGTTTTCTTAGGAATCTTTGTTGGCTACGCCGGGTACTACCTAGTGCGCAAGAACTTCTCCCTGGTCATGCCCGACCTCATTGAGCAGGGATATTCCAAGGGTGATCTGGGTTTTGCCTTATCAGGGGTTTCCATTGCCTATGGGTTGAGCAAGTTCCTGATGGGCAACGTCTCTGACCGGAGCAATGCCCGCACCTTCCTGACCTTTGGCCTGGTGCTTTCGGCGCTGACCATGATTTTCATGGGGGTGGTTCCTTTTGCCACCAGCTCTATTGCCATCATGTTCATCTTGCTATTTGTGAATGGCTGGTTTCAGGGTATGGGCTGGCCGCCTTCGGGCCGCGTGATGGTGCACTGGTTTTCCACCAAGGAAAGAGGCACCAAAATGTCTATCTGGAATGTGGCCCATAATGTGGGCGGCGGCCTGGTAGGCCCTATCGCCATTGCGGCCGTGGCCATCTTTGGCACCTGGGAAAGCAAGTTCTATTTCCCGGGCATAGTGGCCCTGGTGTTTGCCCTTTTCGCTTACCTCACTATCAGAGACACCCCTCAGTCTTGTGGCCTGCCTACCATAGAAGCCTATAAGAATGATTACCCCGTGAACTACTCAGATGCCCTTGAAAAGGAAATGACCGCCAAGGAGATTTTCCTGGACTATGTGCTCAACAACCGGGTGCTCTGGTACATTGCCTTCGCCAACGCCTTTGTGTACCTGGTGCGCTACGGCATTCTGGACTGGGCCCCTACTTACCTGGAAGAAGCCAAAGGTTTCTCGGTGAAGGAGACGGGTTGGGCCTATTTCGCCTATGAGTACGCCGGTATCCCGGGCACCCTGCTGTGCGGTTGGATCAGTGACAAGGTATTCAAAGGCCGTCGCGCCCCCGCCACCATCATTTATATGGTGTTGGTATTGGTGGCGGTGCTGGTCTACTGGAAAAACCCACCGGGCAACATCATGATTGACAACATTGCCCTGGTGGCTATCGGGTTCCTGATTTATGGCCCCGTGATGCTGATTGGCGTGCAGGCCCTGGACCTGGTCCCTAAGAAAGCAGCAGGCACCGCTGCTGGGTTAACCGGCTTGTTCGGGTACCTGGGTGGCGCCCTCTTCGCCAATATCGCTATGGGCTTTATTGTAGACAAGTGGGGCTGGGACGGTGGCTTTATCATGCTGGTGGCTGCCTGCCTGCTGTCTATCGCCTTCACGGCGCTTACCTGGCAACGGGAGAAAATCCACCTCAATCTTCAATAATCTCTCAACTTGAGTTAAAACCGCAAACAACAAAAACTGCATATGACTACATTCTTACAACCACCCCCGCCGCGCAGGTTGAGCTTGGGTAAAGGCCTTTTACTTGGCTCCTGCCTTTTATTAATGGGCCCGGGCGTGCAGGCAGCCCCTGCCAGCTATGGCGCCTTTTTGCAGCAGACCGGCCAGCAGGCAAAAGTGCCGGTGAAAGGAAAAGTGATTGATCCTACAGACGGCACCGGCATGCCCGGGGTAACCATTTTTGTAAACGACCAGGCCGTTGGCATGACCAACGTTGATGGAACCTTTGACCTAAGCGTGGCATCTGGTGCTACCCTCTCCTTTACCTTTATTGGGTACCAACAGCAGCGCGTGGTGATTTCCAAACCAGAGCCGAACCTTACCGTTAGCCTGCTCACCGATGCCAAGCAACTGGGCGAGGTAGTGGTAACGGCCTTGGGTATTGAGCGGGAGGAAAAAGCGCTGGGCTACTCAGTGACCACGGTGACCGGAAACCAGATCTCTGAATCTATGCCTAACAACTGGACCGATGCCTTATCTGGAAAAGTAGCGGGTCTTAACCTGGTGAAATCTGGCGGCGGACCGGCTGGTTCTACCAAAGTGGTTTTGCGCGGTGAAACCTCCCTGGGCGGCGACAACGCGGCCCTGATTGTGGTAGACGGCGTGGTGATGAGCGGAAGCAGCGGCAAGCAGACGGGTAATGGCAACAGCTCTTACATGTCTGCTGACTCCCCCGTGGACTTTGGTACCAGCTTAGCAGATATCAACCCCGAGGACATTGAAAGCGTGTCTGTGCTGAAAGGCCCTGGGGCTGCAGCCCTTTACGGTGCCAGAGGTGCGAACGGTGCTATTGTGATCACCACCAAGCAAGGTTCTTCTGTGCAGAAAGGCATGGGCATTACCTTTAACTCTAACACCACCTTGGCAACTATCAACCGTTGGCCAGATTACCAGAACGAGTACGGCCAGGGCGCTGCCGGTCAGGACCTGTATTACTCGTATGGCAATACCGAAGACGGTTCCAGCACGCTGAGCACCAGCTCTGCCTGGGGCCCTAAGTTCAACGGACAGTCGTACTTCCAGTATGATCCTACCAATTACCGGGTAGCACCTACCCAGCGAACCCCATGGAAAGCGTACCCCAACAACCGCAAAGACTTCTTTGAAACCGCCAAGACGTTCACTAACAGCCTTACCCTGTCCGGCGGAACCACCAACACCTCGGCGCGTCTTTCTTTCACCAACTCACAGAACACCTGGATTGTGCCCAACACCGGGTATGACCGTAACACCGTGGCCCTGCAGTTGAACCACAAGGTGAACGACAAGCTCTCTATCGCCACCAAGGTGAACTACACCAGCCGCATTAGTGATAACCTGCCTACCACCGGGTACAACAACCAAACCATCATGTACTTCATCAGGGGGCTTACCCCTAACATGGACATCAACTGGTTTAAAGACTACTGGTTGCCGGGCAAAGAGGGAATTGAGCAGCTCAAGCCATTCAGTAACCTGTTAGACAACCCGTATCTGCAGGCCTATGAGATGCTCAACAAGTCCAGAAGAAACACCTTTGTGGGCAACATCTCGGCAACCTATAACTTCACCAAGGAACTGAGCCTAATGGTGCGCAGCTCCACAGACTTCATGACCGAAGCCCGTTCCCAGCAGCGCCCTAAGAACTCCAACAAGTTCACCGAAGGCATGTACCGCGAGCAGGACATCTTCACCCAGGAGCAGAACAGTGACTTCTTGCTGCGTTACGAGAACAACAGAAACTCAGACTTTGAGTACAGCATGTCTTTTGGCGGAAGCACCATGAAGAACACCTACATTCTGGATGAATACAGAGCAGACAAGTTGTTGTACCCTGGTATCTATAGCCTGGCCAACAGCATGATCAACGTGGAGCCCCGCCCAAGAAGAGCGCGCTACGGCGTGAACAGCTTCTACGGTTTAGCTACCATTGGCTACAAAGACTTCCTGTTCCTGGACGTGACCGCCCGTAATGACTGGACTAGTACCCTGGTAACCCCACAAAGCGTTTCCGGCGTTAAGTCAGACAACCCGTCATTCTTCTATCCTTCTGTGAACCTAAGTGCGCTGGTTTCTGAGGCCATAGAGTTACCAAGCCAGATCTCTTTATTGAAACTGAGAGGCTCCTGGGCCAAAGTGGGTAGCGGTGGAACAGATCCTTACCTGACTAGCTATGCCTATTCGCCGGTGATCAATTTCGCTTCTGGACTTACCAATCCTTCTGTGATTGCCAACCCAAATCTGAAGCCCTTGACCACCACCAGCCTTGAGTTTGGCCTGGACCTGCGTTTGTTCAAGAGCCGTCTTGGTCTGGACCTGTCAATCTATAAGAACAATACCTATGACCAAATCGTGACCCCTCCTATTGACCCAGCCAGCGGTTATGCTTCTATGGTTATCAATGCCGGCGAGGTAGAGAACAGAGGAATTGAAGTTCAGTTGAACGGTGCCCCTTTCAAGTCTAAAAAAGGGTTCAGCTGGAATGTCTTCGGGACGTTTGCGGCCAACAAGAACACCGTGGTAAGCCTGCCAGACAGCTTGAAGAGCATGGTATTGTCTACCGTTTTCGGTAGCCGTGGTACCGTGGAAGCCCGCGTGGGTGACCGTCTGGGAGACATGTACGGCCTGGGCTACAAGCGCTCACCTGAAGGACAGATCATCTATGACAAAGGATACCCGGTTCTGGGCGATGAACTGATCTACCTGGGTAACTACACCCCCAAATGGAGAGGAAGCATTGGCAATGAGTTCAGGTACAACAAGTTCAGGCTGAATGTTCTCTTTGACGGTCAGTTTGGCGGCGTTGGGTACTCACTTACCCATGCGGTATTAATGGAGGAAGGCAAGCTGAAGAAAAGCTTACCGGGCCGCTACAACGGCATTATTGGCGAGGGTGTGATCGCGAACGGCGACGGCTCTTACCGCCCTAATGACGTGGTGGCCACCAACATCCGGGATTACTACTTCACCCACTTTAACCGTGACAACCTGGAGTCTAACGTGTTCAGCACAGACTACATCAAGCTGCGCGAGGTACGCTTTGACTATGACATCCCTACCAGCTACCTGAGTAAACTGAAGATCCTGAAAGCAAGCGTGGGCGTGTATGGCCGTGACCTGCTGGTCTTCTCTGAGTGGCCGGCCTTTGACCCTGAGTTTGGCACCCTGGGAGACGGAGACATCTCCTCTGGCTCAGAGATTGCCCAGTTCCCTTCAACCAGAACATTTGGGTTAAACCTGACTGTAGGCTTTTAATTAAGAAATCATCATGAAGAAGATAAGAATAATGGCCCTGGCCTCCCTTATGGCCGTAGCGTTGGGCAGCCCGTCCTGTACCAAGGACTTTGAAGAAATGAACACAGACCCTAACCGGAGTATAGCGGCCACTCCGGAGGCCCTGCTGGCTCCTGCATTGCATAGGTTGGTGGCCAATAACCTGGACCGCGCCCTGCGGGTGAGCAATGAGTTAATGCAGGTGCACGTGACTACCATTAACTCCCGTGAGTTCCACCGCTACAACATCAGGCCCAGTGAGTCTGACTTTATGTGGCGCAACTGGTACCTGCAGCTGACTAACATCAGAGACATGTACAAGAGCGCCTCTGCTACCCAGCAGCCCGGCTACAAAACCTACATGGGCATCTCCCTTATCCTGGATGCCTGGGTAAGCTCCCTTATCACAGACATGTTTGGAGACGTGCCCTACTCTGAGTCCAACAAAGGCAAAGAAGGCATCATTCAGCCTAAGTTTGACAAGCAGCAGGACATCTACCGTGACCTTTTCCTGAAACTGGAAGAAGCCAATACCCTGCTTACTGAGAACACCAACCTGCCTTCCACCGCCACTTCCCTGGACCCTCTCTACGGAGGTTCTGCCTTAGCCTGGCGCAAGTTCGGGAACTCGCTTTACCTGCGGTTGCTTCTGCGCGTTTCCGGAAAACCGGAGACGAACGCCGCAGCCAAGATCAAGGAGATTGCCGAGACAAACAAAGCCAAATACCCGATCATGGAGACCAATGAAGAGTCTGCGGTGCTGCGCTTTACGCCTACCCCGCCGCTTACCTCTGAGTTCTTCAACTACCGCGAGTTTGACTTCAACGGGGACAAAGGCTACACCGAGTTCTTCATCAATAACCTGAACGCTTGGTCAGACCCGCGCCGTGACAAATGGGCCACCCTTTCAGGCGGTAACTTCATTGGCATGGTGAGTGGCTATGAGCCCGGGCAGGTGCCAGACCGTCAGTCGTACCCTAAAAAAGAGTTGATGAATGAGCCCCTGCTGGGCAATATCCTCAACTACCCAGAGGTACAGTTCATCCTGGCTGAGGCTGCCCTGAAAGGCTACATCAGCGGTTCGCCTAAAACCTATTATGACAAGGGCGTGGAAAGTGCTATCACCTTCTGGGGATTGGTAGTACCTACAGACCATCTGACCAAGGAAGAAGTGAAATGGAATGAAACGGAGACGTTTGACCAGAAAATGGAAACCATTCATCTGCAGAAATACTACACACTGTTCTTCACAGATTTCCAGAGCTGGTATGAGTTCCGGCGTACCGGCCACCCGGTGCTGCCTAAGGGCCCGGGGCTGTTGAACAACGGCGAGATGCCGTCACGTTTCAGGTACCCTATTAGCGTACAGGCCCTGAACACGGCAAATTATGATGCCGCCGTGGCCTCCATGGGAGGGCCAGATGACATCAATACAAAAGTTTGGTGGGACCAATAGATTATAGGTTATGAAAGTTAAAAACATGAAAAATATAGCAGGCTCGCTGGCATTACTGTTCGGTGGCCTGGCCTTTTCCTCCTGCCTCAAGGAAGATGTCAACCCCGCGGTGGGTACGCCCAATTCTGTGGCCAGCATCTACGTGGTGAAAGACCTGTACAGAGACGCAGATGTGGCGTTGGGGCCTAACGTGCTTTCCGGCGCCTACCTAACCACCGGTACCATTATCTCAGACCCTGCCTCAGGCAACTTGCCGGCCGGTTCTGTGGTGATCCAGAGCAACTGGCGCAGCCTGGTAAGGGGCCTGATCCTGAAAATGGATCCGGCCACGGCGGCCACCCTTACCCTGGGTGACTCTGTGGTGGTGGACCTGAACGGAGCCACCCTTACCAAAAGCGGTGGTTCTATGCAGGTGACCGGCTTAACCGGCGCCAAAGTGAGCAAGGTAGCCAGCAACCGGAAGGTAACTGCCCGTGCGGTCTCCCTGTCGGCGCTTAACAGCAAGTTCTCTGAGTTTGAAAGCACGCTGGTAAGCGTGACGGCAGATGTGAAACCTCTGCCCGTGAGCGGGGAAACAATTGCCGGTTCCAAAACCCTGGATGACGGCTCTGAAAGCACCTTTACCTTGTTCACGGAAACTAACGCCGCCTTTGCCTCTACCCGCGTAGCGCCTAACGCCACGTTTGTGGGCATTCCGTACGCGCTAGGCGATGCCAAGCAACTGCGCCTGCGCAACAACGCAGACATTCTTTCACCAAGCGGGCCGCTGTACCCTGGCTACCCAGAGGACTTTGAGTTCCCGCTGGAGTCTGTAAAGAACACCTACGCCTCTAGAGCCATTGACCTGCGTACCGGTAACTGGACCCTGAACAATGCCATCTTGGGCAATACCGTGAACCGTGACAGAATTGTCTCTGGCAAGCAGGCCATCCGGTTCCAGCAGAACCTGACTACCTCGGCCACACTGCAGATGAACTATGACCTGCCTAACGGAGCCACCAAGGTGACGGTCTGGTACGGCGCCTACTACACAGATGCGTCTTCTACCTTCGCGCTGGAATACTCCACAGACAAAGGCGTTACCTGGAAAGAGATTGGCCGCAAGTCTGATGCGCACTCCACGGCCACCAGCCTGATTGCCAAACAAGCCGTGTTTATGATGAACATTCAAGGGCCGGTTCGTTTCAGGATCAACAAATTAGGTCTTGGACCAACAAGCGTGCCTACGGTATACAACGGCCGCCTGGGCGTTGATGACTTCGCCGTTTACCAAAACTACTAATCCCCCGGTTAGTAAACCCTGTACCCTTACTTTCGTTTTGGGCCTGTTTTTCTGAAAACAGGCCCAAAACGGATTTTACCAATCTCCCCTGTATGCATCCCGTTTACCGCTTCTGGCATAAGCACCGTCTGCCCGAAGGCACCCCAGAACCAGCCGTCCCTATTGCCTAAATAAAGGACCATGCCTCCTCTCCCAGGAGAAAAAGAAAAACAGGTTACCCAAGAAGACCAAACAGTGAAACCCATGCCTAGAAGTACGTATTTGTTTTTCCTGCTTTTGTCATTTCTGATAGCTTGCCAGGGCCAGGAAGACCCTGTAACCCCCACTGCCCCATCGGTAGAAAAAGCATTGTCAGCTCCCCTCCCAGACCTGATCTTCACCAACCTTTCACAGATTTCGGCCTCCAAAGAATCTCCCGTGATCATGGAGCGACTGAGAGACCTCATTGATGCCTCCCCCGCCAAGGCAGACATTCACCTGAACATCTTTCTGTTCAGTCACCAAACCATCATAGACGCCCTGCAACGGGCCAGCGACCGGGGCGTTAAACTGCACCTTATGCTTGATCTGAGCCGTGATGAGTCATTGGTGGAAAACCCCATGACCATCAGTAAGCTCAAGCGTTTTCTCAAACCCACTTCAGAGATAGTCACTATTACCAGTGACGCCAGTTCCAGTAGCATCAACCACAACAAGTTCGCGCTCTTCTCTAATATCACCACCGCCACCGGTCCCAAAGAAAAAGTGGTTTTCCAGACCTCGCATAACTTCACGGTGGCAGACTCCAAGAAAATTCAGGACGCGGTGATGCTGGCCAACGCCGGCCTGTACGGCGCTTACCTCACCTTCTGGCAAGACATGAAGGACAAGGCCGTCAGCGGCATGAAAGACTTCTATTACCGCGAGTACCATGACCCGGCAGTGGGCATCTCGGCTCTTTTCTTCCCTAAGCGCAGAAACGGCACCTCTTACGGCGCAGACACCATTCTTGAAATACTGGACGGCCTCTCTGAACCCGCCACTGCTCGCATACAGATTGGCATGTCTGACTGGACGGCTTCCCGCACGGCCATCATCACAAAGCTGGAGCAACTTAGGGAGCAGGGGGCCACCATTGAGGTGATTGCCAAAGACAAGGTAGACCCCGAGGTATTGGATGGCCTGGCCCGGCTCAAGGCCAAAGGCGCCTATGTGAAGGTGTATGATATGAGCCAGATCAACAACCACGCTAAGTTTATGCTTATCAGAGGCAAGTGGAAAGGCGAGAACGTGAACCTGATGGTAACCGGCTCCCATAACTTCACGGGCAATGCCCTGCGCAACAACAATGAGACCCTGCTGCTCTTAAAGAACCACACGGCCCTGTTTGACACCTACACCGCCTTTTACCAGGAGATGAAGAAGTTGCCTGGCCAATAACGCATACCAACCCTGTATCCTACTCCGCCAACAAACCTACCAGACTAACAAAACCTTCTCCCATGAACCGCAGGAAATTACTAAAGTCGCTGGGCCTGAGCATTGGGGCCGCCGTCATCAGCACCGAGGCGCTGGCCAAGCTGGGTGACAACACGTATTCTTATACCCTTCCGGCTAACCCGCTGCACCAGCCCATGGCCAAACCGGTCACGGCCATTACCATTGGGGCGGGCAACCGGGGCAACGTGTACGGCAACTACGCGGCTAAATTCCCAGACCACCTGGACATCATCGGGGTGGCTGAACCCATTCCCCTGCGCAACGACCGCTACGCCAAAAAGCACAACATAGCCCCGGAGAACCGGTTCAACACCTGGGAAGACGTGTTCAAGCGCCCCAAGTTCGCTGATGCCGTCATTATCTCCACCCCAGACAACCTGCACTACGCGCCCTGCATGAAAGCCCTGTCCATGGGCTATGACATTTTGCTGGAGAAACCCATCTCGCCCACCGAGAAAGAGTGCCGTGACATTTTAAAGCTGGCCAAAAAGAACAACCGCATTGTGGCCGTGTGCCACGTGCTGCGCTACGCCCCCTACTTTGTGAAGATGCGCGAACTCATTGCCCAGGGCGCCATTGGTGAGGTGGTGAGCGTGCAGCATTTTGAGCCAATTGAGCACCTGCACATGGCGCATAGTTACGTGCGCGGCAACTGGCACAACTCCAAAGAGACCACGCCCATTATCCTGGCCAAGTCCTGCCATGACCTGGACATTATCAAGTGGGTGATCAACAAACCCAGCAAGAGCATCTTCGCCATGGGCGATCTGAAATGGTTCAGGAAAGAGAACGCGCCCCAGGGCAGCACCGCCCGCTGCACCGATGGCTGCAAGGTAGAGCGTGAGTGCCCGTACTCGGCTATCAAGCATTACTATGAGAACCGCCAGCGCCTGTCTGTGCTGGACCTGCCCGAGGACAAAAGCCAGCACGGCCCGGTGATCATGGAGAAGCTCAAGACCACCAACTATGGCCGTTGCGTGTACCGCATGGAGAACGACCAACCCGACCATTACGTGACCGCCATCCAGTTTGCAGACAGCGTGACGGCCAGTTTCTCCATGGAGGCCTTTACTTCTTACCATGGCCGCCGCACCCGCATCATGGGCTCTATGGGCGACATGGTAGGTGACATGACAGAACTGGTGGTAAAGGATTTCAGGACGGGCAAAGAACTGAAACTGGTGCCCAAGGCCGAAGACGTGGAAGGCTACAAGAACAGCGGCCACGGTGGCGGCGACTGGCTGCTGGCCCATGACTTTGTGCAGGCCGTATCCCAACAGAACCCCAAGCTGCTCACCTCCACCATTGACGAGTCTATTGAGTCTCACCTGATGGGCTTTATGGCCGAGGAAAGCCGCAAGAAAAATAAGATGATGGACATTCACGTGAATGCCTGATACAACTGATATCTGCTTAATCACCTCTTTCTGTTTTAGGCCTGATTTTTGAAAAACAGGCCCAAAACAGAAAGAGACGCCACCCCTAACAAACTATTCAGGTGACCGGGTCACCGTTTTGCTTACCCATGAAAAGAAGAGTCTTCCTCCAGAATTTAGTATTAGCCACCGGCGCCCTGTTTGTTTCCAGCCCGGGCGTGTTTGCCCATGAGAAAGCGTCGCGCCAGAAGCTGAAAGGCACCGTTACCGCCAAAGGAGCCAAACTGAAAGACGTGGTGGTCTCAGATGGTTTCTCAGTGGTGACCACCGACCGCAAAGGCCGCTTTGAGTTACCCATGAACCCCAAGGCGCGGTTTGTGTTTTTGTCTGTGCCGGCGGGGTACGCCTTCCCGCAGGAAAACAGCCTGGCCCGCCATTACCTGCCCATTCAGGAGAACGCCAACTACAATTTTGACCTCACGCCGCTGAACCAGGACGACACCCGCCACAAGTTCATTGTATGGGCAGACCCGCAGGTGAAAAACGCCAATGACGTGAAACTGATGATGCAGGAATCGGTGCCGGACGTACAGAAGCTGGTGCAGGCCATGGGGCCAGATACCCTGGTGCACGGCATGAGCGTAGGCGACCTGGTATGGGACGAACTCGCGCTTTTCCAGGATTACAACAAGGCGGTGGCGGCCATGGGCATCCCGTTCTTCCAGGCCCTGGGCAACCATGACATGGACTACCGCCTGGGCGGCGATGAAACCTCAGACGCCACCTTCCAGAAAGTATACGGCCCCACCTATTACTCTTTCAACCGCGGCAAGGTGCATTACATTGTGCTGGATGACGTACGTTATCTGGGCACCGAGCGCGACTATGACGGCCACGTGTCTGAGCAGCAGCTGGCCTGGCTTAAGCAGGACCTTGCCTTCGTGCCCAAAGACCACCTGGTGATCCTTAACCTGCATATCCCCGTTTTCCTGGGGGTAAAAAACAAGAAGGATTTATTGAAGACGCTGAAAGGCTACCAGGTGCACATCATGTCGGGGCACACGCATTACAACCAGAACATTGTGCAGGACGGCGTATTTGAGCACGTGCACGGCACGGTCTGCGGCGCCTGGTGGACGGGCCCTATCTGCACCGATGGTACCCCGGGCGGCTATGGCGTGTATGAGGTAGACGGCAACCAATTGAAATGGCACTACAAGTCTACGGGCTTGCCTTCCAGCCACCAGGTTAGCCTGCACGTGGAAACGCTTACCAACCAGAAGCGCCTCATGGCCAACGTCTGGAACTATGATCCCGCCTGGAAAGTGGAGTGGTTCGCAGACGGCGTGCGCCAGGGCGAACTGAAACAAACCACCGGTTTTGACCCGGTCACCATCACTATGTTTGAGGGACCTAAACGGCCTGCCAAGCGCGGTTTTGCCGAGCCTGCTAAAACAGACCACTTGTTCATGGCGCATTTCAGCCCAACGGTGAAAACGGTGCGGGTGGTGGCCACCGACCGTTTTGGTACCACATTTGAGAACCAGATAGAAATCGCCTAGCTTTAACGGCCGTGCCTTCGTTTCACCTTTTACTTACCCCTATGCGTACTTGCTTTTACCTTGCAATAGCCTCTTTCGCCCTTATGACCGCCTGTAAAACCAGTGCCCCTGCCGCCCAGGAAAAACCGCCGCTGCCTGCCTTTGACCTGGAAGGCCACCGCGGCGCCCGGGGCCTTATGCCGGAAAACACCATCCCGGCCATGCGCAAAGCCATAGACCTGGGCATGACCACCCTGGAGATGGACGCCCATATCACGCGGGATAACCAGGTGGTCATTGCCCATGATGATTTCTTCAACCCGTTGTTCGCGCTCACGCCAGACGGCAAGGAGATACCCAAGGAAGACGCCAAGAAATACGCGCTCTACCAGATGGACTACGCCCAGATCAAAACCTTTGACGTAGGCTCCCGCCACTACGGCAACTTCCCGAAGCAGCAGAAAATGAAGGCGCACGTGCCCCTGCTGGTGGACCTGATCGACTCGGTGCAGGCCTACCTCAAAGCCAACAACAAGCCGCAGGTGTTCTACAATATTGAGACCAAGTCAAAGCTGGCCGGTGACAACAAGCTGCACCCAGACCCCGAGAACTTTGTCAAGCTGTTGATGCAGGTGGTGGAGAAGAAGAAAATTACGCCCTGGGTGATTGTTCAGTCGTTTGACCCGCGCACCTTGCAGTTCATGCACCAGAAGCACCCGCACGTAAGGACCTCTCTGCTGGTAGAAAACAAGAAGTCATTGGAGGAGAATCTGAAAACGCTGGGCTATACTCCTACCATCTACAGCCCCAACTACAAGCTGGTGACGGCAGAGCTGGTAAAGAAATGCCATGACCTGGGTATGAAAGTGATTCCTTGGACGGTGAACACCACCGAGGAAATCAATCAAATGAAAGCACTGGGCGTGGATGGCATCATTTCTGATTACCCTAACCTGCTGGCCACTCAGCAACAATAAATTCAACGTATTCCCCTAATTTCCCTTTTATGACTACCAATCAAGTTTTACGCCCACTTTTCATATTCTTTTTCCTGCTTACAGGCACTGTGACCTTCGCACAGACCGAAACCCTGGAAAAAACCGCCAAGTATGACAGTACCTACCGTCCGGCCGCCTATGATTTAAAAGTAGAGCAGTTCAAGGCTTTCCCAAACTCTACTAAGGACATCATCTTCCTGGGCAACAGCCTCACCGCCAACACAGACTGGACCGAGCTCCTGCAGTTGCCCTCCGCCAGAAACCGCGGCATCTCCGGGGACATCACCTATGGCGTGCTGGAGCGCCTGGACGAGGTGATTGAAGGCAAGCCCGCCAAAGTCTTCATCCTCATCGGCATCAATGACATTTCACGCAACGTGCCAGATGCCTTGATCCTGAAGAACTACCAGAAGATGGTGAGCCGCATAAAGGCCGGATCGCCTAAGACCAGGATTTATCTGCAGACCCTGCTGCCCGTGAACAACACTTTTGACAAGTTCAAGAACCACTACAACAAAGACCAGCACATTGCCTTTGTAAACAAGGGTTTGAAGGAACTGGCCACCAAAGAGAAGGTCACCCTCATTGACCTGCACCCCCATTTCTTAGACACTGACAAGCGCCTGAAGAAGGAACTTACCCATGACGGCCTCCACCTGACCATGGCGGGCTACAACAAGTGGGCGGAGGTTTTGACCAAAGGCGGGTATTTGAAATAGCCTCTTAATGATTTTAAACAGGAATTCCGTTTGGGGCTGTTTTTGGTAAAACAGCCCCAAACGGAATTCTTTCATTTAGGAGTCTTGGCGATAGCTTACTTCACGCAACAAAAAAAGGCTGCCCTTTTCAGGGCAGCCTTTTCTATATCTGGTAAGTGATTGCTTATGCGTTGGTCAACTCACCTTTCAGGGCTTTCACCATGGTGTCACCAATTTCAGCGGGAGAGTCTACCACAAAGATACCGTTCTCACGCATGATCTTCATTTTAGCGGCCGCGGTATCATCGGCACCGCCGATGATGGCACCTGCGTGACCCATTCTACGCCCGGCGGGAGCAGTTTGGCCAGCAATGAAACCAACTACTGGTTTTTTGTTGCCGGTAGACCGGATGTACTCAGAAGCCACTGCCTCATAGTTACCGCCAATCTCACCAATCATCACAATGGCGTCAGTCTCAGGGTCTTCCATTAACAACTGTACCGCGTCTTTGGTCGGGGTCCCGATGATTGGGTCACCACCAATCCCGATGGCGGTAGAGATTCCTAAACCGGCTTTCACGATCTGGTCGGCGGCCTCATAGGTCAAGGTACCAGACTTAGAAACGATTCCGATTCTGCCTGGCTTGAACACGAAGCCTGGCATAATGCCTACTTTGGCTTCGCCTGGGGTGATCACACCCGGGCAGTTTGGCCCGATCAAGGTCACGTTCTTGCTTTTCAGGTAGTTTTTGGCAGCTACCATGTCTTTCACCGGAATACCTTCGGTGATACACACAATCACGGCAATACCGGCATCGGCGGCTTCCATGATGGCGTCTGCAGCGAAGGCCGGTGGCACGAAAATGATAGATACATTGGCACCGGTCTGCTTTACGGCATCGGCCACGGTGTTAAAAACCGGACGGTCTAAATGGGTAGTGCCCCCTTTGCCCGGCGTTACGCCACCTACCACGTTGGTACCGTACTCAATCATCTGCTGTGCGTGGAAAGAACCTTCTGAGCCGGTGAAGCCCTGCACAATCACCTTGGAATCTTTATTTACTAAAACACTCATGTGTAGTGGATTATGTGAGATGTACGCTCTAATTTGGAAACTGTACGCAAAAATAGGCTTTTTTGCTGCGCATCCAAACTAAGAAGAGGCAATAAAGCAGGCAGGCCGGGCATCTTCTGGATTGGGGCTGTTTCGGGGAAAACGGGCTGGGAAATGGGTAATAGGGCTAGATTAATATTAACTAAAGGCTATTCTTCTTACCTTAAGTAAAATTTACGCTCCCCAGATGAACCTGCGTACCCGTGCTGCTTTTGGCTTCCTGCTCCTGCTTACCTGCTGCCTGTTTCTGGCCCTGCCCACCCGGGCCCAGCAGAACCTGGCCAACAGCCGTACCACTAGCTTCTACACGTACGTCTATAAAATCACAGACGAAGAGGCCAGGCAGCTCTATGGGAAAGGCATGCACGCGGCCCGGGAAAGTTTTTTCCATTCCAAAATAGATTCCTTCCCTACGAGTCTGGCGTACCAAAAACGGTTGCCGCAGGGGCATTATCTGTATGCGCATTCCGCCGGGGCAGACCTGGAATATTCGCTCACCACCGTAACGCATTCCCACCTACAGCTATTAAAAAACCATGTAGACCTGGCAGCGGTGGTATATGACACGTTAGGGCAACCAATCTCTACCGCCCAGGTGAAGCTCAACAGGAAGACGGTGCCGTTTGATGCCGCCTCCCAAACCTACCGGCTGGCCCAACACAAGAAGGGCGGGCTCCTGTCTGTCACGCACCAGGGTTTCACCTTTTATGTGCCACTTGAAGGGAAAAAGAACAAGCCTCCCCTTTGGAAAATGATGGTCTACGGAAGACCCGTTTCCTATTTGTGGCAACCATTCCGGGATGTTTATTACAGCCTGAAATACCATAACCCTCAGGGCATGGTGCAAGACGTTTTCTCTCTCTTTGATGGTTCTTTTATTGAGGAATGGGAAGAAAACCGCAAACCAAAAGGCTTTCTGGCACTGAACAAGCCTATGTACCAGCCCGGCGACACAGTGCGCTACAAGGCATTCATACTAAAGAAAAACGGCAGGCCCTACCAAAAACCTTTAGTAGCTGAAATCTGGGGCGAAAGTAAAGCAAAACGGATAGGTACCCTTACCCCCTACCGGCCGGGGGCTTATGAAGGGTACTTTGTATTGCATGACTCCCTGCAGCTGCGCCTGGACAGGAACATTCACCTGGACTTGGTGCGTGAGAAGAAGTACGATGACCAGGATATTATCTCCACTAATTTCCGGTATGAAGATTATGAGCTGAAGGAAAACACCTTTACCCTCCGGCTGGAGCAAAAAGAATACTATGCCGGCACTACGAACAAGGTAATTATGCGGGGTGCAGATGCCAACGGCCTTACCCTTACCGGGGCCCGCGTGGAACTAACCGTTCTAACCAGGCAAGTCAAGTATACCAAAGAGGCAGTGCAGTTTATCCCTGACACGTTGTGGGTGCACCAACAGACCCTGGAGAATAGCGGGGAAACCACTATTGCCTTACCTGCCTCTATTTTTCCGAAGGCCAGGATAGAGTATGAGGTAGTGGCGGCTTTCCTGAATTCCAACAATGAGCGTACCGTGCAGAGTGCCAAGGGCACGTACTCTTTTGAGGCAGGGTACCTCCAACTCACGCTAAAGAATGACAGCGTGCTGGCGCAGTATAAAGAAGGGGAAAAATCGGTCCCAAAAGCGGCCACCCTGGTAACCTGGGACAGCCAGCATGAAAAGTTACAGACCCAACCGGTACAGCTTCCGGCGCTGCTTCCGCTTCAGGCTAATGCCCGGGAATATGAGCTTCGCGCCGATAAAATGAGGGTCACCTTGCCCCTTAAAAACGAAAGCGCCAACCTGCAATTTTACTCAGAACGCACGGGTGATTCCCTTTTCCTGACCCTCCAGAACCCCAGACGCCTGCCCTTCTGGTATTTTATTTACCGCAACAACCAATTGGTTGACCGGGGCCAGGACACTACCGCCCTATGGAACTACCACCGGAAGGCCAGTCACGAAGACCCCTATTACGCCTCAGTGCAGTACCTATGGGCGGGCCAGGTAGAGAGTGAGGAATACAACGCGCCCTTCCGGAAAAAGGAATTGGATATACAGGTAAACGCCCCTGCCACGGTGTATCCGGGGCAGCAGACCACCCTCACGCTGGAAGTGAAAGACGCTAAAGGAAAACCCGCGCCTGATGTAGACCTCACGGCTTATGCCCTTACCTCAAAGTTCAAAGATGCTTCCCCGCCAACGGTGCCATCTTTGGGGGTTTACCGAAGCAGAAAAAGTAAAAGCTCCTTCAAGATAAAGGAACCCGCTACCCATGGCGCCCAACTGCTGCAGTGGCAACATTGGCGGAAAGCCATGGGCCTGGACAGCCTTGCCTATTACCAACTGCTCTACCCAGAACAAGGGTTGTTCACCAACTACGCTTTTCCGCCGGACAGCCTAACTCAGTTCGCGCCGTTTGTGGTGGACTCTGGCCGGGTGGTACCAGTGCATGTGATTTACCTCAACCAGGTACCGGTTTATTTCTCTGGCACAGACGTGGTGCCGCCCTACTCTTTCCCCACAGACAGCGGATACCATCACCTCAAACTACGCACCGCCAAACACCTGATCACGGTAGACAGCGTGTACCTGAAGCATGGTCAAAAACTTATTCTCAGCATTGACCAGAATAAAATGCCTGGCTTGCTCAAAGCCGCGGAGAAAGGAAGACTCACCGATCTGGAGCAGGGCTACCTGAGCCAATACCTTTTGCCCGTGGAGCAGAACTTTACCCAAGGCCTCTCCTACCTCAGTCAGGGTCGGGTAGTGCAGTCCTTGCCTAACGGCGAAGACAGGGGCCCCTTTTATAAAACCTCCAGAAACGACGCAATTCTCGTTGGCCCTTTCAAGCCCACTTCGGTGCAGTTCCACTCTTATGGCAACTATACCACCAGCTTCACCCATGAAGGAAATTACCTCTACCGTTTTGAGCCTGGTTTACTGAAAATGCGCGAAAAACAGACCTTCCCCGGTAAGGTTGGGCTACCGTTTTTAAACACCTCTTACAAACTTTCCAGAACCACCCTGGCCGAAATCTCCCTCACTGAGGAACGCTTGCAACAGCAGTGGGAAACCACCCAAAGCGAATACTGGCTCTCAAAAACACTGGAACGCCAGGAGTACGGCACTAAGCCAGGCACCGGCCGGCTGCAATGGCAACTGGATTCCACTTTCCAGATCAGCCCCAGGTTTGTCTTTTTGTATAAGCCCAATGCCACCAACCAACAGATAAAGATGTACCCCGGGAGTGTGACCCAACTTCCGAAACTAGAGCCAATGGCATACCATCTGGTACTGGTTTTCCCGGATCATAGCCAGGTCAGCGCCCTGGTACAGGTAAAGTCAGACGGGGTGCTACGCCTTAATTTCACCAAGACCCAGCTAAAGCCTTCCACCTCTGAAACCAGAGCCCTGGAAAACTACCTACTTAAAAGCGCAGAGGCACTTAGACAGAGAAGTAATCCAGGGGCTATCCAGATGCCTGCGCCCACGCCTCCAGCGCCAGAGGTGTACAGAGGAAATTCGGCTTCCTTTTCAAACCAGGTGCGGGGCCGGGTGCTTGACCAATTCACTGGCGAACCCATGCCAGGGGTAACCGTGCACCTGAAGGGCACCAGCTCAGCCGCTGTAACAGATATGGAAGGAACCTACACCATAGATGCTCCTGCGGATGCCGTTTTGGTTTTCTCCTTTATTGGCTATGTTACCCAGGAAGTTCAGGTGAAAGGCAGCAACCGGATAGACGTTCAATTAAGGACAGATGCCAGGGCCTTGGATGAAGTGGTAGTGGTGGGCTATGGAGTTCAGACCAGAAGTTCGTTATCTGCTTCAGTTGTTACTATACATAACCAACTTAATGGCCGCGTTGCCGGAGTAGCTTTGACAGGCTCAACCAACTCTATCCGCATCAGGGGAGCCTCTTCTATCCAGGGCAATTCCCAGCCGCTTATCATTGTAGACGGTGTTCCATTCAGCGGGATCCTGTCTGACCTGCGTGCTGATGCCATAGCAACTACTACCACCCTGAAAGACGCTGCCGCAACCGCTATCTATGGTGCCGCCGGAGCCAACGGGGTGATCATCATCACCACCAAAAAAGGCAAAGCCAATGCCGCTCAAACCTTGCTTGCCAGTGCAGACACAGACGCCTCTGTCTCCATCAGAAGCTACTTCTCTGATTACTCCTTCTGGCAGCCGCGCTTAACCACAGACAAACAAGGCAAAGCCACGTTTCCGGTCACCTTCCCCGGCGATGTCACCAGCTGGAAAACCCACGTGCTGGCCATGGACGGTGGCAAACGCAGCGGCACCTCCTCCACGGAGATCAGGTCTTTCAAAGCCATAATGGCGACCTTGAGCGGACCCCGGTTTTTGATTGAAGGCGACAAGACCCAGATCATAGGAAAGGCCATGAACTACCTGCCAGACACCGCTACCGTACAAACCAGGTTTGCCTTCAACGGCCAAACCCTGCGAGAGCAACAGACCCTGAAACTGGCCCGGGTATATACTGACACGATCATGGTACAGGCCCCGGCCGTGGCGCCAGACTCCGTGGAACTACTGTTTAGCTTACGGCAAGGCAACGGTTTTTCTGACGGAGAGCGGCGGCATATTGGCGTCTATAAAAAAGGCGTGCTGGAACGGAAGGGCCAGTTCATAGCACTCCACAAAGACACCACTCTCACCCTCACCTTTGACCCCGCCAAAGGCCCGGTGCATTTCTACGCGCAAGGCAATCTGCTGCAGGTTATGCTAGACGAGATCTCTTACCTGCACCGCTATGAGTACTGGTGCAACGAGCAGGCCGCCTCTAAACTCAAAGGCCTGCTGTGGGAGAAACGCATACAAGCCCAACTGGGCAAACCCTTCGCGCATGACAAAATAGTACGTCGCCTGATCAGGCACCTGGAGAAAACCCAGCAGCAGGACGGCACCTGGAGCTGGTGGGAAACCGGCCCCGCCTACCTCTGGATCAGTCATCACGCCACTGAGGCTCTGGTCATGGCTCAAAAGGAGGGTTACCCTACTAATTTCAAGAAGCAGCCGCTGGTAGACTATCTCACCTTCCAGATGGAAAAGAAAGACGCCCCAAATAAAATGAGGGCCCTGGAGTTACTGCACCAATTGCAGGCCAAAGTTGATTTCCCGGCGTACGTAACCAACCTGGAGAAGCAACCCAAATTAACCCTGGAAGAACAGCTGCGGCTTACCCGGCTTAGGCAACAACTGAAGATGCCGGCCCCGCTGGACACCCTGCTGCATTACCGCCACACCACTATGCTGGGCGGCCTGTATTGGGGCCAGGAAAAGAGCAGCCTCTTTAATAGCCACATCTCCAACACGCTACTGGCCTATGACATCTTAAAAGCCACCGGTAACTACCCCCGCGACCTGCTCCAGATTCAGGCCTATCTGCTGAATGAGCGACGCACTGGTCACTGGCGAAACACCTATGAATCGGCTAGAATTCTGGAGACCCTGTTACCTGATTTGGTAAAAGAGAAAGGTAACGTGCCCGAAAACTCGCTGGTGCTAAGCGGTGCCTTGAACACCACGCTGCGACGCTTTCCGGCAGATACATCCTTTGTGCCCACCCAATCGCTCACGCTTAGGAAGCAGGGCAGCTTACCGTTGTACCTGACGGCTTACCAAAACGAGTGGATCGCCCAGCCTGCCCGAGTAGAAAAAGATTTCACGGTACGCACTTCCTTTGCCGGCACCCAAAATACCAAAGCCGTCCTGGCGGCAGGTAAACCCGTAGAACTGAAAGTGGAGGTAGAGGTAAAAGCCGATGCTTCTTACGTGATGATAGAAGTGCCCATTCCGGCTGGCTGCTCTTATGACACCAAATCCAGCTGGGGCCGCCATGAAGCCCACCGCGAATATTTCCGGCATAAGGTTGCCATCTTCTCCAACCACTTAGACAAAGGCACCTACACCTTCACCATCCAACTCCTACCCCGCTACAAAGGCACATACACCTTGAACCCCGCCAAGGCGGAATTGATGTATTTCCCCACGTTCTTCGGGCGGGAAGGGGTGAAAACGGTGGAGGTAAAATAGCAGAAGTGCGTTTTGAGGTGTTTTGGGAAAAATGGGCTGGAAACGGAATTGATCTGCAGGAGTTGTCATCCCACTACCCCCTTCAAAGGGGGATGGAATGCGTTCCTTCCTGTGTAAACACCCCCCTTCGCCCCCCTCAAGGGGGGAGTCTGCTTTGTAGTAAAAGGTAAAGCGTTTTGAGGCTGTTTTCCGGAAAACGTGCTCGAAACAACCATACCCATTTCACCGTGCTGTTCGGGATTTGTAATCCCGAATAAAGGAAAAGCGGATTTGCAATCCGCCGGGAACCAAGAACAAAATCGCTACCGCCGGGGATTGCAAATCCCCCCTTTCGGTACTTCCGGATTGCAAATCCGGAAGAGCTCAACTGTCATTCTCCAGTCTTTACCTCGAGCGCCTCGCTTGTGGCCTTGTAATTACTTTAGCTAAAAGCGAAAGGCAAAGCGGCCGCAAGGGCAGTGCGAGGGGGAAAGACGGGGCCCCGCGGCCGTGAGCGCTCGGAGGGAAGAGATGCAACAAGACAGCATAAGGACTCAGGCGACAGCTGCCACCACGCCAGCAGCAAGCGGAAAAAGAATACAACACTCAGGCGAAAGCAGGTACCACGCTAGCCAAAGGCGGAAAGAAAGCATGAATCCAGACAAAGCCCGCTAATCCCTCCCTTTCCTTTTCAAACCCCGTAAACAACTGACCCCGTTAGCGGTTTACCTGAACAAATACCTTTAAGCCATGAAAATAGGATACCCTTGCGTGAATGAGTCTATGGATTGCAGTACCTCTACTACGTTTAGACTGGCGTCTTACAGTGAGGCCCGGCTCATAGAAAACGTGGAGAAAAACCTGGCGTGCCTAAGAAGAATTCTGGAGTACAACCTGGAGCATGGGTTTCTGTTCTTCCGGATGAGTTCGGGGTTGGTGCCGTTTGCCAGCCATGACGTCTGCACCTACAACTGGCAGCAGCATTTCCAGATGACCTTCAAGCGTTTGGGCGATTTCATCAAGAAACATGATATGCGTATTTCCATGCACCCAGACCAGTTTGTGGTGCTCAACTCGCCAGACGAGCGCATTGTGCGCAACAGCATAGCGGAGTTGGTGTACCAGGGCAGCGTGATGGACCTGATGGGGCTGGACTCCACGGCCAAACTGCAGATTCATGCGGGCGGCGTGTACGGCGACAAACCCGCCGCGCTGAAGCGGTTCATCCATACCTATCACACCCTGCTTCCGGGAGAAGTAAAGGCCCGGTTAGTGGTGGAGAACGATGACCGCCTGTACAGCCTTCGGGACTGCCTGGAACTGCACGGTGAGACGGGCATCCCCATCCTGTTTGACAACTTCCACCATGAGTGCCTGAACAACGGCGAGCCCATGGCCGAGGCGCTGCAGCTGGCCGCCGGCACCTGGCACCCTGAATCAGACGGCGTGCTCATGATGGACTATAGCTCGCAGGCCCATGGCGAGCGCAAGGGAAAGCATACCACCACCATGGAGACTGATCTGTTCCGGGAATTCCTGACCCACCTGAACGGTCTGGACGTGGACATTATGCTGGAGATCAAAGACAAGGAGGCCAGTTGCCAGCGGGCGCGGCAGGTACTGGAAGAACTGTCGCTGGTGTAAGGCTGTTTTGGTCCTGTTTTCCTAAAATTGGCCTTAAAACGAAATATGCCGTACAACTAAGCGCTTTCACTTGGCAGCGAAGTTGGCTTTACGTGGGCTCCTGCCCCAGGCATTCATTTTACCATGGAAATTTTGAACCGTATCACTCAGTTTTGCACCCTGCTTTCAATGGCCGCTCTGCTTACCAATTGCCACTCTTCCTCAGATGCCAACCAGGAGCCACCGGCGGCGGTGATCACCAGAAAAGTGTCCTTGCCTACCATCCCTTCGGCCTCCGGCATTGAGAAGGTGAATGACCGGTACTATATCATCGGGGATGACTCGCCGTACCTGTTTTGCCTGAACGAGGCCTTTGAGGTCACCCAGAAAATATTACTCCTGGATTCTGACGCCGTGGTGAACGGCCGCATACCCAAACCGGTCAAGCCCGACCTGGAGGCCATGACCCAGGTAAACCTGGAAGGCGACCCGTATCTGCTCATCATGGGGTCGGGGTCCATGAGCACCCGCAACACTGCCTACCTGATACCCATCACCCCCAAGGGCGCGGGCAAGCCTAAAAGCGTTTCCCTGGTAGAACTCTACGGAAAGTTAAGCGCTGACAAAAACATCATCGGCCAGGCCACCCTTAACATTGAAGGCCTGGGGGCCGATGAAGAATACCTGTATCTGTTGCAGCGGTACGCCCCGGGGGGCCAGAACGTGCTCATCACCTACACCATTTCCTCCATAGAATCTTTTTTACTGGGGAAAGCGCCTGGCCCTAAACCTACCACGGTACAGGCCTGGGCCTTGCCCGATATTGCACGGATAAAAACCGGTTTCTCGGGCGTGGCCCCGGCGCTGGGCGGAAAACTCTTGTTCACGGCCTCCGCCGAGGAAACCCCTAACGCGGTGCTGGACGGCGAAGTCTACGGCAGCATGGTAGGCTGGCTGCTGGCGCACCCGCACCCTTCGGCTAAGCCCGCTACCCCAGAGGTGGTGGTACCCATCACGGAGAAAGGCGGCGGCGCCTATAAAAGCAAGATAGAATCCATCTGCATCACCAACCAACACAGACACAACCTCACCGCCGTGGCCGTGGCCGACAATGACGACGGTTTCTCAGAGCTGATTGTGCTGGAATTTAACTGGTAGCCGCATACGGTGACGGCAAAAAATAAGGCCTGCGGAGAAACTTCTCCGCAGGCCTTTCTGCTACTCATTGAGGGATAATTACTTCAGGCGCACGCGCATCTTTTTCCAGTACACGGTGGTGGGGGTTTTCACCTCTACCAGGTAAGTACCGGTTTTCAGTTGGCCTATGTTTACAGGAGGGGCCAGGGTATGGTCACCCGCCGGGATGGGTTTCGTGTACAGGACCTTTCCGGCGTAGTTGGTCAGTTCCAGCACCCCGTCTTCGGTCATGTCCTGCTGGAAGGAAAGCAGGAAAATATCCTTCTTCTTATCCTCCGGGAACAGGTCTATGCCAGAAAGGGTCTCGCGACGAACCGGAGCCACGGCATTTTTAGGGGCAGTAGTATTTTTAGTAGCTTGGCTAACCGCGGGGGTTTTGCCTAAGGCGATGGTATTCTTCTTTGCCGGTGACTGGGCCTGGACAGGCGCACCCGCCATGGCTAAAAACCCCGCCAACAACAAGGCACCAACTGCGTTCATGTTCATTTCCATACGCGATATCATTAGAGGTTGAATCTGGTCCGCTAGCGCGGCGAAATCTCTAATACATATACCGTTCCAAAAATGAAGCTTTCCAGAAAAAATTAGTCGGTTAAGATCTTTTTCGCCTCAGGCAGTACCCGCTGGGCCCATTGGCGGTGCATGAGGCCGGAGTAATGTAGCCCATCTGGGGCTAGCAAAGAAGGGTTTTGGGTAACCATTAAAGACAGGTCATAGATGTCTACCACCTTTATGCCGGCCGTGGTGGCCTCGGTTTTGATGACCTCATTAAACTTCTGGATCTGCGCCGAGATGTACGCCCGGTCATAGCCCGCCCCAAAAGGCGTGGCGCCCCAGTCTGGGATGGTGAGCACCACCACGTTCTTGGGGTCTTTCTGGGCCAGTTGCGTGCTCAGGGCCAGAAGCTCCTTGAACTGCGTCCTGAACTCCTCCAGGCTGCGCCCCTGGTACTGGTTGTTCACGCCAATCATCAGAGACACCAGGCCATAGCCCCCGGGAAGGTTCTGGGCCTTAACCTGCTGCAAGAGGTTAGCGGTGGTCCAGCCGGTCTGGGCAATGATGCGGGGCTCCCCTACCCTAATGCCTTCCGGCGACAGCAGGTTGGCCAGGTGCAGGGGCCAGCGCTCTTGGGCGGGCACGCTTTGCCCAATGGTGTAGGAATCGCCTAGGGCCAGGTACGTGGAAACAGTGCCAGAACCAGCGGGCGGCTGGGGCGCGGGTAGGTTATCAGCATCATCGCCCCCGGCAGAATCACAGGCCACCAAAAACACCATACTCACTAAAAGCAACCACACACTGGCTAGAAACCGCATACCGTTCAAGTAAAGAAACCACCAGGAAGAACCTCCTCCCCTTTGGGTTACTTACGCAACAGACCGCTTCTTTGGATTGTTCAATTGCAGGTAAGTCTGGCCAACTGGCTGAAACCGCAGGTCACACCCGATGAAGGACTATTTTCTGATCAGGCTTTCTCGGTTTCGGGGGTGGGTTCCTGGGAAGAGGCTAAAAACTCGGCGCGGGCCTTTTCCAGCTCTTGAATAAGGCGGTTGCGCTTTTCCAGGAGGCTTTGCAGCACGGTGGTACGGCGGTAAAACAGGGTAAAGAAAATCCAGTGGCGGCGGGCTACGTGAATGCGGTGCCAGTAATGCAGCACAAAGAACCCGGTGATAGGCAGCGCCACCAGGTACCCCACCAACGCCCAGCCAGACAAGCCCAGCCACGTGTGAACGGCCCACCCCACCAGGGCGTAGAAAATAGGAAACGTGAACATGCCTACGGTCATCATGATAGGTGCATAGAACTCTATGTCTTTGGTAAGCGAACGGGCTATTTTGGCCGGCAGAATGTAGGGCAGGTAATTATGCACCAACCCGAAGAGGTACACCGGGAAGCCTAAAAGGAGGTAGACAATGGTTTTTACTGTACCCCAGGCCACGGTGCGCTTGGCGGGGGCTTTCTTAAAGGCTTCGGGCACCAGCCCCACGCTTTCCAGGTGTTGGAAATACTCGGTCAGGTTGGTGCGCAGTTGATGGACGCGTTCGGGTTGCCGGGCCTCAAAATACTTGATGCTCTGCACAATCGCCTTGGTAAAGTTAAACCGTTCTTTGGTGGCCGAGGAAGGAAGGTGGAGTTCCTGCGTTAGGGTGTCCTGGTAGACGGCCTCTATCTGGCGGGCCAGTTCGTCTTCCTCCTCAGTTTCGGTGTGGATGATGAGCGATTCCAGCCTTTCCTTCAGGTGATCTGTGAGCAGATGGGCGGCCTTGAAGGGGTCCTGGGCATACGCCTCGGCGTACTCCTTTACATGAATAGGTTCTCCCACGTTCACAAACACATCGCTCCTAAACCGGGAAGGGTCTGAGTAGTTGAGGCCCACGGGCACAATGCGCAGGCCCAGGTGGAAGTTGTGCTGGGCCTCGGCGCCCAGGCTGATGCGGGCGGTACCGGTCTTGAGCGGGCGCAGGCGGCGCTGCATAAAGCTGTTGCCCTCCGGGAACACCATGAGCGTGCCGCCTTTGCCCAGAAACTCATAGCATTTGGCAAAAGTGGCATCGTTCTGCACCGTGCCTGTATCACCCACGTCTTCGCGGCGGTACACGGGTATCATGAACAAATGGTGGAACAGCCACCCCTGGATGCCCGGTTTAAAAAAACTGCTTTTGGCCAGGAAATAGATATCCTGTTTCATGAGCGAGGCCGTCACCACCGGGTCCATGAGCGTGTTGGGGTGATTAGATACCACAATCAGGGGCCCCTCAGAGAACAGCAGGTGCTTGTTGTTCACCGTGAAACGCCTGAAGAACACGCGCAACGCTATCCTAAAGATGGTCTTAAGCAGAAAATACAGCATAAAGGCAATTGGTTAAACGTAGGAAGCTACGCATTTTCAAGCTCATTTCAGCAAAACAGGCGTAAAACGCAAAGCTCTTGGTTTTCAGTGGTTAGTGGACAATCCTAAATCCTCAGGAATTCATTTCTTATCCCTTAAGGCTTTTCTATCCAAAAAAGAAGAGCCGTTTTAGGGCCGTTTTCGTGAAAACAGCCCCGAAACGGCGCTATAAGATATCGTCTATTGCTCAGGCTTCGTTGGTTTACCAGGCAGAGGAAGCCCACAGCCACAGGTACTCGGCCAGTTTCCAGAGCCCGTACAGCAGCAACCCGAACACCACCACAAACACCACCAGAACCGCTACAATGAAGCCCGTTCCCTTGCCCTGGTACTGGCCCTCCTGGTAATGGCGGCGCAGCAGTTCCACGTTGCGCTGGTTGGCCTTGTACCCGAAGTCAAACAGCCAGCCCACGATAGGAATACTGCCAATGATGGCGTCTAGCACAATGTTCAATAGCATCCGGAATACCAGCGCCCGGCTGGCCCCGTGCTTGGCCATGGTCATCACCAACACCCCCGACATGGCAAAGCCCGCCATGTCCCCCACTACCGGCAGCAGCCCCATAATAGGGTCTAACCCAAACCGGAACTTGGTGCCAGGCAGCACAAACTGATTATCTAGCAGCCTTGAAATTGACTCCACCCATTTCAGGCGGTCATCTACAGGGGGATTGAGCTTGGTTTCCATTTTAGTAGTTACTGTTTTCCCCTACATACGCAGAACCGCCCTGTTAGATTACCTGGCGTCTTGGCTGGGTTTTTTGGTGGTCTTTTATATCTGAACATCGCTGCCTGAACGGTTACACATCAAAGTTCTCAACAGAAGGTATTAACTGGTTTCAGGAAAAGCCTTCGGCAAAGCCGAAACCGCGGCAAGGCAATTAGTCCACCTTTAAAGCAGCACATCCCGTTTTGGGGCCATTTCTGGAAAAACGGCCCCAAAACGGGAAGTGCGCTGCCTGTAAGAACTAAGGCTATTTTACCAATTGCATGGCCGGTGCCTGCTTTGACCTATATACCTTGAACAAGGTGAACGCCAGCAGAAGTAAGGCCACAGAGAACCCAACGCCGTAGGCAATCATGACCGGTAACTGAAAGCCCTCAGGGGCCACCAGAATATAAGAGGTGGCCACGGCCGTCATGAACACCGCTGGCACCAGAGATACCCAGAACTGCTTTTTCTCCTCAATCAGGTAAGCCGTCACTACCCACAGCACTACCGTGGCCAACGATTGGTTGGTCCAGGCGAAATAGCGCCACACCACCCCAAAATCAATCAGGGTCAAGGCATAGCCTGCGGCGAATAACGGGATACTGATCAAAATACGGTTTTTGAAGGGACCCTGGTCAGATTTCATAAAGTCCGCCACAATGAGCCGGGCACTCCGGAAGGCCGTGTCACCGGAGGTGATGGGAGCGGCCACCACGCCCAGAAGCGCCAGCACCCCTCCCACTTTTCCTAGCAAAGAATGGGAAATCTCGCTCACTACCCAGGCGGCGTTTCCGCCCTGCTGAACCATGGTCTCATTCAACTCCCGCACGCCGCCAAAGAAACTCATGCTGATGGCCGCCCAAATAAGCGCTACTACGCCCTCAGTGATCATGGCGCCATAGAAGATGCTGCGGCCCTGCTTTTCATTAGTCATGCAGCGCGCCATCATAGGAGACTGCGAGGCGTGGAAACCCGAAATGGCGCCGCAGGCCACCGTCACAAACAGCATAGGAAACAACGGAAACGTCTCTGGGCTGGAATGCTGGTTGTAAAGGCTGTCAAAGGTGATCTCCGGGATATGCAGCCCGTCTTTGAACATGATAAAAGAGATGCCCACGGCCATAAACAGCATGGCCACCCCAAACAATGGGTACAAGCGGCCAATGAGTTTGTCAATGGGGAGAATGGTGGAAAGGAAATAGTAGACGAAGATAATCCAGACCCACATGGTCACGCCGCCCCCGGCCCCACCGCTAATGCCGTCCAGGATCTTGGCCGGGCCCATGATAAACACCGCGCCCAACATCACCATTAAGATGATGGTGAAGACCCGCATGAACTGTTTCATGCCGTTGCCCAGGTAACGGCCCGTGGTTTCGGTGATGCTCTCCCCGCCGTGGCGCAAAGACAGCATACCCGAGAAGTAATCATGCACCCCGCCCGCAAAGATGGAGCCCAGCACAATCCAGAGAAAGGCCGCAGGTCCCCACATGGCGCCGGCCACCGCCCCGAAAATAGGGCCCAGGCCCGCAATGTTCAGGAACTGGATCAGGAAGATCTTCCATTGCGGCAGGGCTACGTAATCTACCCCGTCTTCCATGGTGATGGCGGGTGTGGGCCTGTTGGGGTCAGCCCCAAAGATGCGCTCCACCACTTTGGAATATACCATGTAGCCCACAATGAGCGCAAGAACAGAAACGAAGAACGAGATCATACACTTTGCTGGTTAGAACAGGTCACTAGAGTAACGGAGATACTTTCTGTTTTAAGGCTACTTTGGCTAAAACAGGCCCAAAACAAAAGGAAGATACAAAAAAATGCCCGCGCCCGCCCAAATATTTTCCGGGCAGGCGCGGGCAAAAGTCTCTTAGCGGGAGTGCAGGGTGATCTCAGGCTGCGCCTGCTTCACGTTCTCCAGGGTCGTGTACACCTGGTACAGGCCGCGCGGAATATGGAAACAGCCTTTCCACTTGCCGCCTTTCAGGGGCAACAACACCTCATTGCGGCGGTTCAGGTAGCCAAACCATTCGCCGTACTGCTCATCCCTGAAATTGGCCCAGGTGTATTCATGCAGTTTGTCAAACCATTTCTGGCAGCGCTCATCGCCGGTGGCGGCGTAGGCCTTGGCCATGCACACCAGGGCCTCTACGTGCGGCCACCACAATTTCTGGTCCCACTCCAGCTGCTGCACCGGGTACCCTTTAATGTCTTTGAAATAGAACAGGCCACCAAACTCCTTGTCCCAGCCATAGTCCAGGGTGTGCAGGGCAATTTCAACGGTTCTGTTCACCAGGGCCTGGTCGCCCAGGCGCAGGGCCAGGTCCATGATAAACCACATGGCCTCAATGATGTGGCCCGGGTTGATCACGCGGCCTTCAAAACAGTCTGCGAAGGAGCCGTCCTGGTACACGTTCTCCAGAATAAGGCCGCTCTCCGGGTGGTAAAACACCTCCATCACCTCATAGATAATCTCAGACATGAGTGCGTCTACCTGGCTTTTGTCCAGCAGGTGCTCCATCTCCAGGGAAAGGTTGCTCAGGATCATGGGCAGCGAGAAGTTGCGCAGGTTGCGGGTGCCGGGGTAGGCCTTGCTGTACTTGCCCTTGGGGTTCTCGCGGCGGTCCAGAATGTTCTGGAAGGTCTGGCGGGCAATGTCTGCGTACTCGTCTTCGGGCTTTATTTTGTAGAGGGCACCAAAGCCCATGGCCGCAAAGCAGTCTGAGAAAATATTGTAGGGCTGCACCAGGGGCTGGCCGCTTTGAGTGAGGGAGAAATAGAAGTTGCCCTGGGCGTCTCGGCCATGTTTTTTCAGGAAATCTGCGCCGTGCACGGCCATGTCCAGCCACTCCTGCTTCTGCTCTACCTTGTCATACAGCATGGAGAACATCCAGGTCTCGCGGCCCTGCAGCCAAATAAATTTATCGGTGTCAAATACGTTTCCAAATTGATCCAGGCAAGTGAAAAAACCGCCGTGTTTCTCATCCTTAGAATGCTTCATCCAGAAAGGGATGACGTTCTCCAACAGCTCCTGTTTATACAGCGTAGAATAATGATTCATATAATCTGTGATTAGCGTAAACTCTGTAAATATTCTTTATATCTATTGTAAAGGTGGCCCGCCTGCAGGTACGCGCTCTGCGGACTCATGAAATGCGAAAACTCAAACGTGATGGCCTTGTCATAGCCGGCCTTGCGGGCGGCTTCCAGCTTCAGGCGCAGCTTCTCGAACTTGATAGGCAGGAACTTGATGGGCATGTCGCGGTCAAAGCTCTCGGCGTTGGTCCAGCACTGCAGGCCAAACCGGTCGGCCATCTTTTTGTTGATGGCGAAGAAATCCTCCAGCTCATGGTAGTCTATGTGCCCGTCCTGGAAGGCCACGGCGTCTACGCTGCCCTGCAGGCCGTCAAAGATCTCGCTCCACTCCTCTTCGTGTTGGCGCAAGGACACCGCGTCTTCTTTTGACAGCTGCGAAGTGGCCGCCATCACCGCTTTCTTGCCGTCAATCCAGGGCGAGATGAAGGTGGGCAGGCCGCCGCTCACGTCTTTGCACTGCTGGCCCAGCGTTCTAAAGGCATTGGTGGCGCCTTTGGTCTTGCGGCTGATTTCCATGCTCAGGTACCAGCCGCCAAAGCTTTTGAAGTGCCCGTACTGTTTCCAGACCTCGTCAATGACAAAGCGGTTGGCGTCTATCTCATCCTGCAGGTTGCCGGTGTCCCAGTAATGGCCGCTGTCATACAACCCGAAGTAGAACTTGAGGCCGTGCTTGTCTGCCAGTTCCAGGAACATTTCCACCAGGTCTACCGGCGGTGCGTAACACCCGTACTGCTTCTGCAGAAAGGCCGACGGGTAGGTGATGAATCGGCGGTAGCCGCTCCTGATCATGATCACCGTGTCAATGCCCACCGCTTTCATGTACCCAAAATCACGGTCCCATTCCTCCCGGCCCCAGTTCTGGTGCGGAATATCATGGGAGATCTCGTCTATAAAGGTTCCTGTTATCTGCATGCTTTTTTCAATGAGTGATTGAGTGGTTGAAGGAAGGAGTGAAGGTTTTCACTTCAATTCTTTCACCACTGCCTTTACTTCTGTTTTGGGCCTCTTTCCTGAAAAACAGGCTTAAAACGGCTTTGCTGCTACAGCGCTTTCTCTTTCTTCAGTTGGGCTACCCACTTGCTGTAGGCCACCAGTTTCAGGTGCAGGCCATCGGTACTCAGTTCCTTGTCCAGTTGGCCGGTGCTGTCTACCAGGGCCGGGTGAATGTTCACGTAGGTGTAGCGGTACTCCTTGGCCAGGGCCTGCAGTTGTGTGTTCAGCTCGGCTATGCGGGCGTTGGTGATGTTCTTGTAGATGGCGGCCAGCATGCCTTCGTTCACCGGCAGTACGCTCTGCACGTACACCTTGGTCTTGGGGCTTTCCTGCCGTACGCGCTGCAGTATGCGCCGGTACGCGCCGGCAATGGCCGCCGTGGGCACGCCGCGCTTAATGTCATTCACGCCAATGGCGATGAAGATCTTGGCGGGTTTTGAGGCCAGCACTTCCTCCAGACGGGCCAACACGCCCCAGACCACATCCCCGCTGATGCCCCGGTTCACCACCGGTTTGCCCGGTATCAGCTCCTGCCACTCCCCTACCTCGGTGATGCTGTTTCCCAGGAAAACGATCTCCTTTTTCTGGTTGGGCATGCTGCGGTAAAAGTCCAGGCGCATGTTGTAATGGCCGCCGCCATAGCTGCTGTCTATTTTGGCCGGTTCCTGCGCCAGCGCCTCTCTACTGAAAAGCACGCTGCCCAGCAACAGGCTTATAATGAGTATCTTCTTCATTTGCTTAGCCAACTTTTACCAGTTCCTTTTCTTTATGGGGCGTGTTCACAAACTCCTCATCGGCCTCCTTGAGGCGGTCCCACCAGTTTTTCTTCAGGAACACAGAAGTAATGATCAGGACCGCCACCCAGGCCGCGGTGTAGTAATTCTCCCTGATCATGAAGTAGATAGGAATCACTACCTGGGCCATCTGCCACACAATACCCACCAGAATATTGGCAGCATCTCGGCCTAAGTCTTTGTTCGGTACAAACGAAGGATCCTCGGCCATGACCTCGCGCTTGATAGGTCCCCAGAAACCCCAGGGGCGGGTCTCGCGGTAGTAGTTCTTCACGGCCTCGCGGTTAGGCAGCGGAGACATATAGGTACCCACCAGACAGCCAATCAACGAGAAAAGCAGAATAAGCGGGAACACGTAGATGTCCACAATCTCGGGGAACACGAACAGTTTGATGGTGGAGGCTATAAGGCCAAACAACATGCCGTAGAAGTAGCCAAAGCCGGTAAAGCGCCACCACACCCATTTAAGCACGTTAGCCGCCACGTAGCCACCGTACAGCGCCGAGGTAATCCAGAGCGTGAGCTTGTTCAGGGACCCGGCGTTAAACCCAAAGACAATGCCTACCATCACCAGCACAATAGAGGAAATGATGCTCAGGCGCACGTATTTCTTGTCAGAGGCGTGGGGGTTGATGTATTTGCGGTAGATGTCATTGACAATATAGGCCGGGGCCGAATTCACGAACGCCGAGAAGGTACCCATAAAGGCCGCCAGCAGACCGGCCAACAGCAAGCCGCGGAACCCGTCGGGCACGAACTTGTTAATGGCCAAGGGCAGAATCTTCTCAAAGTCCATGTTGGCGCCCATACCGTTCAGCTCAGGCACCAGGTACACCAGGGCCAGCACCGCAAAACCGGCCACCATCAGGTACCTCGGAATGTACATCACCCAGATGGTGGTAAAGCTCATCTTGGCGGCCTCTGAAGGGGTACGCGCCGAGAGCACACGCTGCATGTCATAAGACGGCACGGGCCCGGCAATAGAGGCAAAGATTCCTTTGAATAGCATCATCATGAACAACATACCAAACAGACCGAAGCCGTCATCAGATAACTTCTGGTTTACCGACGGGAACGGCGTCTTGCTCCAGTCCAGGTCCAGGTTCCAGCCAAAGGAAAGGTCTTTCCAGCCCGCCGGGATGGCGGCGTTGATCTGTTCGGCGCTCACCGAGGTGTAGGCCACGTACCCAATCACAAAACAGGAAATGGTCATGATGATGAACTGCAGAATCTCGGTGGCCACCACGCTGTACATACCGCCTTTCACGGTGTAGAGGGTGGTAATGGCGCAGATGATCAAGGCATAGGAACGCTCAGAAGAAACGGCCCAGTCACCTATCATAAAGGTTATGTCCCAGGGCAGAATGATAACACACAGTTTGCCTATCCCCTCAAAAAAGTAGGCGATAAAGCCCAGCACACTGATCACGGCAAAGGCCACAATAATGATATGCGAGAGCTTGGCCCCCTTGCCATCGCCAAAACGGAAGGTGATCCACTGCGCCCCGGTCATCACCTTTGAGCGCCGCATCCAGATGGCCAGGAACACAAACACGAACACCTGGTTCCAGACTGGCCAGAGCCAGGGAATCCAGGCGCTTTTGAGTCCGTACACAAACAGGATCATGACGGTCCACATGGTGCCCGAAACGTCAAACATACCAGAGGCGTTACTCAGGCCCAGGTAGTACCATTTCATGGTGTTGCCGCCCAGGAAATAGCTCTGCATGTCTTTGGAGGCCCTCTTGGAGATGTAGAAACCCACCCCCAGAATACCCACAATGTAGGCAAAGATGATAGCGATGTCTAAGACGCTTAAACTCATTTCAGTCAGTTAATTTGTTCGTTTAGTGGGCAAGTTCTAGGTGCGCCAGAACCAGCCTTTGCGTGTGGTATAGGCCGTGGCCGCCACTACGGCCCCGGTGATAAAGATACTCTTCACTACCCCCAGGTAAATATTTACATCGCGCAGCGCCGCCAACACGTCTGCCCCGTGCGTAAGGGCCAGCAGCGGAGAAATCAGGAAAGCCGTGGCCACGTAGGCCACCATAGGGTTCTGCCCAGTTTGGATAATGGATTTCCAGACCAAGTTTTGCGAGAACCTACTAGAGACCAGGTCACAGAGAATGTAGGCAAAAAAGGCCAGGCCGCTGGTCAAAAACCAGAAACTAAATGAAGACGGGTCTTTCTTGATACCGCCCCCATATGGCTCCATGGCCAACCCCAGGAACAGCAGAAACACGCCCCAGCCCACCAGTTGCCGGAACAGTTCGCCCTGCGGGGAGGCTGGTTTCCGGACCAGCCAGAGTGCCGCTGCACTCAATACCGCATCAAGAGTTAAAGTCAGGCCCAACTGGCGGGTATACAGGCCATACAGGTTCACTACTATCAAAGACAGACAGAGTAACCCCAGCAAGATTTTTGAAGGACCTTCTTCTTGTGCGGGCTCCTGGTTACTACGGTATCTGATCATCAGGTCGCCCAGCACCGAACCCGGCAACACAATGCACAGGTACTTGAGGAAGGAGAACTGGTACATCCAGCCTAAGGCCGGGTGGAAACCCCAGATGGCGTTGGTCCAGCTGCCTTCCAGGTCATGGGTGAGCCAGACCGCCGCAAAAAAAGCCAGCGCGCCCATGCGCAAGAGCAGGTTGTTTTGGGTGACAATCCAGATAAACGAGCCAAAAACGGCCATATTCGCCAGCACTACAATAATGATGTCATTGCGGCTTTTGTCAAAAGTGAAATCTGTGTAGAAAGCATGTGCCCAGAGCAGCGCGGCGATGACGGCAAAGCCGATCAGTTTCACCCCCGTGGCCCTAACGCTGCTAAGGGACGGAAACCGCATAAACACCAGAAAAAAGCACCCGAAGGCTACTAAAGAAGTTAGTTGGTTGACCCAACCCGGCCCCTGCAACCCAAACCAGTTCAGATGCCGGATCATGAGCGCAAAAAACACTAATAAGGCACCGCGCTTGAGCACGTTGACCAGCACCTCCGGTAATTTGCCTTCCTGGAGTTTCCGGCCCATTGCCAGCGGGAACGCCGCCCCCATGGAGAACAGGAAAAACGGGAACACCAGGTCTACCCAGGTAATGCCGGGCACGTCAGGGGTATGGGTGAAACTGGGCGGCCCCACCTGGGCATGGAACATCCAGCCCGGCCACGGCGCCTCATGCGGAAACACCCCCGAGAACACCATGCCAATGATGGCTATGCCCCGTAACGCGTCCAGCCCCAAGGCCCGCGTAGCCACCGGCCTGCCCACGGCTTCAGGAGCTGGGGCAATTGGTTTTGTGCTTACGGCTGGGGTGGCAAGTACGGCCATGGCTAAGTGGTTTAAGGCGTTGGTTCTGGTAGTCTATTCCTTGTTTCTGGCAATTAATTTTCTGGTTCTGTTCCTTTGTTCTTATTCGTGGCGGACCCCATCATTGCCACCCTGCCCGGCCCTGGCTAACATAGCGCCCAGTGTGGAGAGCGCCCGCTGTTGACCAGAAGCTTCTTGGCAGGAATGGCAATTAATGGGAATATGCCACAGAAAAACCTTGCCCGTTTTAGGCCTGCTTTCTAAAAAACAGGCCTAAAACGGTTATTCCGTGAGGCCTCGTTTCAGCTCTTTCCACCAGCCCTCATTGATCACGTGCACAATGTCAAAGACCATGGCCCCGTCTGATTTGGCGCGGCACATTTTCAGGGCTTTCACAAACTGCTCGGAGTGGCCTTTGTACTGGTCTACATACACTCCGGCGTAGACCGGCACTTTGCCCTTGGTGATCTTCATGGCCATCTCCGCGGAGCCTTCCACGGTGTACCAGTCTTCGGTGCCTTTGCCCTGCCCCGCCTCCGTGCGGTTCACCGTGGTTACATTTATGTTTTTGGCTTCTTTCTTCTCTACCTCAAAATAATAGCTGCCCGTGGTGTACAGGTCCAGAGCTTCGGCGTAGCCGTAGTTTTTGTAGGTGGGCGTGGCCCAATCATAGGTGGCCGAAGGGTCATATTCTTTGCTGGCCCAGTTCACGCCCACCTCATAATAAGTGGGGTACCAGGAGCCGGTATAATCCCCGAAGATGAGCTTGGGGTTGATTTTCTTCAGTTCGGTACGGGCCTGGTACACAAAGTCATAGATTACCTTGGCGCGCCACTCTACCCATTGCTTGAACAGCGGGCCCGGCACGCGCACCGGCTTCTCGTCTTTGGAATAGGTGTAAATGTCTGCCGGAAATTTAGCCACCGGTCTGCCCAGGTGCTTCTCAAACGCCTGTCTTGAGGCCTGGGAGAAATCTGACTCCAGGCCGTCATAGCGCACACGGTCCAGGATCACGCCGTCCAGTTTGGGGTAGCGCGTCACTAGTTCCTTTAAGATAGACAACTCATACTGCTGCACCTCAGGCAGGGCCGGGTTCACCATTGCAGAGTACTTGGTTTTGATCTGGGTGATGGGCGTCATGCCCTGCGGCGTGTAGTTGAGCGACTGCCAGTTTTTCTTGGCCGGGTCTGCGTACACCGGCCCGCGGTTGAAATGGTTGTGGCCCGCCACGAAGATATTGGTGGAGGCGTGCACGGTCATGCCCAGTTGGTGCGCCTCCTGGATGAAAGCGGTGAGCAGGTCAAATTTCTCGGTTTTGGTAAAGCCGGCCCACTCGTTCATGACCGGGGCAATCTTGCTGGGGTACAGCACCTCTCCCGAGATAGGCTTCACGTCTACCACCACATCAGTCACGCCCGCGTCTTTAGACTTCACCAGGTAATACCGGATAGAGTCCTGGAAGGAGAACCGTTTGAAATTGGCGGTGGCGTCAAAGTACAGCAGGTTGCGGTTTTTATTTTTTTTGTCAGCCGCAGCGCTATCCAAAGAAGACGTAGCCTGGGGCTTTCCGCACATGCTCATAGTTATCGCCAGAAACACCAGAACCGCTGAAGAATATTTGCTCATGTACCTTATGCTAAAAGTGCCGGGTGATGGTAAAAGGAAATAGGAGGTTTCCAGTGTGAATTTCCGTTTTGGGCCCGTTTTCCTGAAAACGGGCCCAAAACGCATTAGTGGAGTAGCCTTTTGAGCGGCTGCCGCCTACAGCTTTTCGTTGGTTTTAAGGGAGACTCCCTGCGTCTTTAAATGCCCCTTGAAATCTACCGGAAGACTGAATGGATTCAGGAACCGGTCCACAATCACGGCGGCCTGCCGTCTGTTCAGTTCCGTAGCGGGTGCGGCAGGGGCAGTTATCCCTAAGGAAGGCCACTGGGCCACTATGGTGTCATAAGTCACAGCAGGGTTCACCGCGGTGAGCATCTCGCCCAGGGTTTTAAGGGTAAGGTTGGCGCCAGACGCCTGAAAGGTCTTTAGTTGCTCTGGATAATAGGTTTTCAGGCCGGAGGCCAGTTCATGCTCACTGATGGGGCGCTCTGGGTAGAACCAGGTTTGGTTGGCCCACTTGTACGCCACGCCGGTGCCTTTCAAGATTCCCGTGGCGCCTATGCGCTGCAAGGCGGCAAAGTGCGGGTCTTGCGGTTTCACGTCAATGTAAGGCATAATAAAGGCTTTGGACGCCAGCAGGGCCTGTTGCACTTCCCGTATGCTTACTTCCCGCGGCTGCACGTTATTCCTGAGCGCCACGGCAGCTAAAGCTCCGGCCGCTTGCCCCAGCCCCAGTACCACAGGCTGCAGGCGGGTAGCACCGTTCACAATGTTGGTCACGCCAATGCTTTTCTCCGCCACAATCAGCCCGCCTACCTCCTGCGGGATCAAGGAACCCAGCGGCACATTGTAAGAGGGCACCTTGATCTTGATGAACTCAATGTTGGGCGCAGCCGGGTTCTTGAGGTGGTGGTGGTCAATGGTGTAGTCGCCCACGGCGATGCCGGTGCGGTAATAGGCTTCCTTCTGGTCAAATGGGTTGGCCACATGGTGCACCGCCAGTTGCGCCAGTCCCTTCACCCTCCTTGACTCCCGGTGGTACGGGATCATGGGCAGGTGGTCAGTAGTCGGGAACTCATCCTCGGCTATGCCGAAATTCTTGAAACCCAGTTCGGTCTGGAGGTAATACAGGAACCGGAGCGTATGAAGTTTGGCTTCTTTCAGAGCCTCGGTCCGTTGGGCCGGGGTCTTTTCCACAATATTCAGGTAGATGTCATTGCCGCACTTGGGCCAGTTGATCATGTACTTGTTATTGGGCAGCCTGCCGTACCCCATCATCTGCAGACAGTTCTTATTGGGGCCACCGTCGGCGGCTGGGTCAGACACGTCACAGGCGCAGTCAAACTCCTTGGGGTTGTAGCCGGCAGGTTTCTTGATGGTCTTGTCGGTCCCTTTGCCGTAGTCTTTCAAAACCACCACGTAGGTAAGGTCCTGCACAATATCGTTGGCTTTTTCTGGCGCGTAGGCCTCGCCGGTCTCCTGGCGGCTGTCCATACCCAGGTCATATTTGGCGCCGACTTTGGCCATGACGTCTCCTAGTTCTGTGGCATCAATGATGAGCTTGGCTTCAATGACTTTTTTCTTCTTGCCGTTTTTCACGGTTACCCGCCAGACCTTGCCGTGCTTTTTCACGTCTTGCCAGGCGGTGTTGTACCAAATGGTGAGGTTCTTTTCGTTGGCCAGTTCTTTGAGCAGGCGGTTGCCCACGCTAGGCTCAAACAGGGTATTGCTCACCCAACCGGTCTCCACGGCCGCCGGACCGCCATAGTAATTGTAAAGCTTCTGCCTAAACTCGCCCCACAGCCCCGAAGGCATCTGGTGGTTTCCGTCAATGGCGGCTACACCCGCCGAGGTGAGCATGCCGCCCAGCCACTCGGTTTCTTCAATCATCAGAACCTTGGTGCCCATGCGGGCAGCCTGCACCCCGGCCGTAGTACCGCTAGCGCCGCCACCTACAATGAGAAGGTCGGTTTTAACATCTTGGGCCTGCGCCTTGAAGGCCACCGATCCAAAACCCACGAGGATGATGATAAAAAAAGATAGTATTTGCCGCATATAGATTCCTTATACACCTCTAAATTATCTACATTTTTAAAAACTACAAAGTATTTTTAATTTTTTTTATTAAGTATTCTCATTAATGATGCCCTTGAAGCATTGGTCAATTTTGCGAAAAAGTGTATAATAGACACCAGAGAGGTTATAAAGAGCGTCTTTCCTGAGATGAATTTTCCAGAACCAGCCAGTAAACACCAAGGCCGCTTGCCGTTTTGAGCCTCTTTTACAGAAAACAGCCCCAAAACAGCAAACGGCCCCAAACAGGCAAATCTAAAACCGGCTCTACCTCCCGGTCATGGAAGGCGGACTTTGGGCGGGAGCCGTGGCCCACTTCTGATTAGGGGTATCACCCATCACAAAGGTCAGCTTGCCGCCCTGCATCACCTCCTGGTGGGTAATGTAGGAACGCTCCAAAGCCTTGCCGTTGAGGCTTACGGCTTGCACATAAAGGTTCCTGGTGCTATTGTTCTTGGCCTCTACCTCAAAGTATTTGTTGGGACCTACCTCAATGCGGGCCTGTGTCACCAGGGGACTGCCCAGCACATAGTTTCCGTCTGCGGGGTTCACCGGGTAGAAACCCATGGCACTGAACACGTACCAGGCGCTCATCTGCCCGCAGTCTTCGTTGCCCGCCAAACCGTCTGGTTTACTGCTGTACATGGTGGTCATGATCTGGCGCACCTTCTCCTGGGTTTTCCAGGGCTTGCCCGCGTAGTTGTAGAGGTAGGCAATATGGTGACTGGGCTCGTTGCCGTGCGCGTACTGGCCAATCAACCCAGAGATATCCGGGGACACGTTGGGGCCGGTCATTTTAGAGGTGACGTTAAACGTGGAATCCAGGTGCTGAATAAAGCTGGCATCTGACCCAAACAGATTGATAAGCCCCTGCACGTCATGGGGTACAATCCAGCTGTGCTGCCAGGCGGTACCTTCAATGTAAATACCGTCAAAACCGTGCTCAGAGTGGAAAGGATCAAAGGGAGACACCCAACTGCCGTTGGCGTTCTTGCCGCGCATAAACCTGGTCTGCTTGTCAAACAAAGCCTTGTAGGAGGCAGCGCGCTTCATGTACTTCTGGTAATCCTGGGGCTTGTTCAGTTTTTTGGCCACCTGGGCAATGCACCAGTCGTCATAGGCATACTCCAGGGTCTTGGTCACCGACCAGCCGTCTTTGTCAGCGGGAATATAGCCGTAGGTGCGGTAGAAATCTGTGCCGCGCACGTTTTGGGCCGCGCTCGCTTCCATGGCCGCGTAAATCTCATTTGCTTTCTCGGGCAGGTAGCCTTTCATGAGGGCATCGGCGAGCACGGGCACGGCGTGGTAGCCGGTCATAGTATTAGCCTCATTGCCCGAAAGCTCCCAAACTGGCAACAGCCCGTGCTCTTTGTAGCCCTGCAGCAGGGAATTCAGCATATCAGGCACTCGGTCTGGCTGCGTGATGGTGAACAGCGGGTGGGTAGCCCGGAACGTATCCCAAAGAGAGAAAACGGTGTAGCGCTGAAACGGCACGGTGGTCACCGTATCCCGGAAGCCTTTGTACTGGCCTTTCACGTCTGAGAACAGGCTAGGTGCCAGGGCGGTGTGGTACAAGGCCGAGTAGAAAATGGTATCCATGCCGGGCTCAATAAAGGAGGCCTGAATCTTGCCCATTTCCTGGGCCCACTGGTTTCTGGCCTGCCGCGCCACCCGTTTGAAATCCCACCCGGGCAGTTCCTGCCGGATGTTCTGCAAAGCCCCTTCAGTGCTGGCGTTGGAGATACCCACCTTCAGCAGCAGCGGTTTGGGCCCTTTGGCAAAAGTGAACAAGGCTTTGGCTTTTACGCCGTGTACCTCCTTGCCGGCCTTGGTTTTCACGCTATCCAGTAGTTGCGTCTTCTGTATAGGCTCTGAGAAAACGGCGGCAAAATACACCCACTGCTTGCGGGCCCAACCGGTAGACCGGCGCATACCGGTCACCAGCGTGTCATTCACCACGGTAATGCGGGTTTCCGTGGGTTTGTCCCAGTTAATCCTGAAGCCCAGATCCAGCACTACGCCTTTGGCCGAGTCGGCGGGGAACTGGTATTGGTGCAGGCCCACCCGCTCCGTGGCGGTAAGCGCTACGTTGATTTTATTGTTTAGCGTAACGGTATAAAACCCGGGCTCCGCCGATTCATTTGCATGGCTGAACTTCTGGCGCGGGTTCCTGGCCAAGTCAGGCAGGTACTGCGGCATAAAGGAAACATCGCAGAGGTCGCCAATGCCGGTGCCACTTAAATGCGTCTGGCTGAAGCCGGCAATCAGGCTGTCTGAATAATGGTACCCGGAGCACCAGTCCCACCCTTCCGTGCCGTTGTCTGGGCTCACCTGCACCATCCCGAAGGGGACCACCGCCCCCGGGTACGTATGGCCGTGGCCGCCGGTGCCCACAAAAGGATCAACCTTGTCTACACCAGCCGTTGCCTTCCCGGGCTCTCCCTGTTTCTGGAGGGCACACCCCGCCGCCAGGCCCAATGACAACATTACCCCAAATGCTCCTGTTTTTATCTTCATCTGCCAAGTATTCTTTAGTACTGTAGGCTGCCTTGCCCGCAGGCAAAGCGCCTTCTGTTTTGAGCCTGTTTTCAGGAAAACACCCCTGAAACAGTAATTGCTTTATTCTCCGTTACCGGAATTTACTGTTTTTGCTTTCTGAAGTCTGGGAACTGCACCCGGTCTTTATAGAGCGCCTTGAAGAATTCTTTGCGCTTCTTGAGGCCCTCATAGAAAAAGTACACTTCGCCATTAATGCCGTGGGCCCGGTTGTAGTTTACCATCTGGGTCAGCAACTCCGGCGAGGCCGTGTAGTCATCTACCTGCAGCAAGACACCCGGGTAAAAGCCTTCGGGGTTGAAGTTACCCAATTGCTGGCTCAGGACTTTGTTCATCTCATTCTGGTAAGGCGCAAAACCATAGCGGTACACCTGCGGAATCACCAGGTCTACCAGGCCCATGTTCAGCCAGGCGGGCCAGTCCTGCAGGTAATTTTCCTCGGCCCAAGGGTAAATGCTGGGCGCCATGGAAATGATCACGTCTGGCTTGGCCTTCCGCACCTCGGTCACCAGGTCTTTGAGGAATAGGTTCAGTTTGCCGGAGCGCCATTTCACCCACTCATAGTCTTTCTCATAGGCCGGGGGCGCCTTGCCGCTGTGCTCAGATTTGTACAGGTTCACGGTATAGGGGTCGTACCCGCCGTTGCTGGGTAGGGCCGGCAGGCGGTCATCGCCCTGGATGCCGTCTACGTCATATTTTTTCACTACCTCCAGCACCAGGTCCTTCACAAAGCCCTGCACCTCGGGGTGGAAAGCGTTCATCCACTGGAAGTTGTTCTTGGCCGTGATCTTGCCTGCTTTGTCTCTGGAGGCCCATTCCGGCTTTTTCTGCAGAAGAATCCCACCCGTAGAATCATTGATGGAGGCGGCAAACCCAAACTCAAACCAGGCAAATACCTTTATATCTTTCTTTTTAGCTTCTTCTATCAGTTCCTGCAGCGGGTCACGACCGGCAAAGGCGGGAGCAATGGACTGGCCGGTGAGTTTTTGCATTACCTCACTCTGGTACATGGTCTGGGCCTCATTCAGGGTCACTACAAAAATAGTGTTGAAGCCCAGTTCATGGCACAGTTCCACCGCCTCTTTTATGTTCTCCCGGGAATAAAGCGCGTCACTGACCACGTTGGTGAGCCACACGCCCCTGATGCCCGTTTTTACCGGAACTGTAGCCGTGGGTTTAGAAACCGAACAGCCGCCAATTAGTAACAGTCCACCTACAAAGAGGAAAATGGCACATAGCTTTTTGATAGAGGAATACGGCATGGACACGCGGGTTAAGTAATACTACAGGAGACTTGCACGGTTTCTGACTGGTGAGCCAGGGAGTTATAAGCCGGAAGCATATCTTCACTCGCTTTTCCCTCGCTAAATAAGCCACCGTAGCAGGACTAAAGTAAGGCATATTTTTTTAAACTAAAATTTGTTTTTAAATGTTTTTATAAAGTTAAGCGCAGTTATTTAATGCCCTTGATATAAATAAAATGCATAATATGTGTACTCACTACACTATAGATTCCCATAAATGAATAAATTTGATGTATAGGGAGTACAAGTCTGCCGTTAGGGCCTCTTTATGACACAAGACTTTTTAAAATGACTAAAAACTTTTTCACCGATATAAGCAGTGATACCCCTACTGGTGTTGCCTACAGAAACGTCAACCAAAAGAAGAAACTGATTTCTTACTTCGCCAATACCGGCAATGCCACCATTGCTGAGCTTGGCAAAGAACTAAACCTGAGCGTTCCTAAGATCACCAGCCTCCTGAATGACTTAATGCAGGACGGACTGGTGAAAGACTACGGCAAGGTAGACTCTACCGGGGGCCGCAGACCCAACCTTTATGGCCTGGCCCCAGACTCGGGCTTCTTCCTTGGCATTGACGTGAAGAAATTCCACATCAATATTGGCCTCACAGATTTCCAGAAAAACCTGGTGAGCAGCTTTGACAAATACCCCTACCGCTTAACCAACAACCTGGAGTCACTGGAGGAACTGTGCCAGATCATCAATAAATTCATTGATGATCTACCCATTCCCCGCGAAAAGATCCTGGGCATAGGCATTAACCTTTCTGGCCGCATCAATAACCAGAAAGGGTACAGCTACAGCTTTTTTCACTTCCATGAAGACCCGCTCAGCAAGATCATAGAGTCTGAGGTGGGCATCACAGTGTTTCTGGAGAATGACTCCCGGGCCATGGCCTTTGGCGAGTTCTGCTCTGGCGTGGTGAAAGACGAGAAAGACGTGTTGTTCCTGAACCTGGACTACGGCATAGGCATGGGCATCATGATCAACAGCCAGCTGTACTACGGCAAGTCTGGGTACTCAGGGGAGTTTGGGCACATTCCCCTTTTCCAGAACGAGATTATCTGCAAATGCGGCAAAAAAGGGTGTTTGGAAACGGAAGGTTCTGGCTGGGCCTTGATAGAGATGTTTAAGGAGCAACTCCAGGCGGGGGCCTCCACCCTGGTCACCCGGGAAAACATAAACCTGGATGACCTCAAGCTGGAGGACATTATCAAAGCCATCCACAATGATGATGTATTGGCCATTGAGCTTATCTCTAAAATTGGGGAGAACATTGGCAAAGGAATAGCCCTGCTCATCAACATCTTCAACCCTGAGTTGGTCATCCTGGGCGGAAGCCTCGCTTCTACCGGAGAATTTATCTTACTACCCATCAAGAGTGCCATCAAGAAATACTCCCTGAGCCTGGTGAACAATGACACCCAACTAAAGATCTCTATGCTGGGTGAACAGGCAGGGGTGATTGGCGCCTGCCTTTTGGCCCGTAATAGAGTATTGGCCTTAGAGGACATCTAACCAAAACTTGGATTTCAGAGAAAAAAGGATCGCCCCTGTTTTAGGGCTGTTTTCAAGAAAACAGCCCTAAAACAGGGGCGATCCTTTTAAAGGTAAGGAGGGGTGGCTACTGCTTCACAATGCGCTTCACCACCTTGCCTTCCGGAGATTCCAGCACCACCAGATACACGCCGGCCGGCACCTTGGTCAGGTCCAGTTCCACTGTCTTGCCTGTCAGGTTTTGCTTACGCAGAATGGTGTTTCCTACTAGGGTCATCACACGTACATTCCCGTTTTTCCGAAGGGCCTCCGGAACCTCCAAATACAGTTTGCCATGCGTGGGCACTGGGTACGCCACTACCTGGCTGGCCAGCACGGCGTCTTTGGAGGAAGAGGCCAGCGTTCCAATTTTCTGCAGCCTGATGGCATCTATGGTCACATAGGTGGTAGCTTGGCCGGGAGTGGCACTGGCCAGGTTGGTCACTACCAGGGAGTCATTGGCCCTTAGGTCATACGTACCCACCACATTGAATTTAGAGCCGTTAAGGGATTGGTCCATGGCCACGGACGGCTGGGCTACCCCATCATGGTACACCGTGTAAGGCGTGTCCTTGGCCCGGTTAGTGGAGTTGACCCACCAGGCACTCAGCTCGTAGCGCCCAGGCTCCAGATCCACGAATTTATAGCGGGCCACCTTGTCTCCAGTGCCAATGGCCATGATTCTGGCCTTAGAAGTACCGTAATAGCCGGCGTTCCCGGTTTCGCCCCAGCTTCCGTTGCGGGTTGCAAAGGCCTCCGTCATTTCCGTGTCATAGATCTTAGGCTCCGGGGCCCGTTGTTTTAGAACAAGCGAAGAAGGCATGGCCCGCTCCACGCCGGCATCAGAAGGCCGTATGGTGGTGGCGCCTTTCACCACCATGGTGGAAGAGCCGCCGCCATCTAAGTTCAGGGCCTCTACGGCGCCCAGGCTTACCATGATATCGGCTACCTCACTTAGGGTAGCGCCATCAGAAACCCCTGGGTTACCGCCTTCCACTACCAGTAGGATCATCTTTTTGTCTGCGGTATAGCCAATAGCCGTGCGGGCCCGGCGGGAGTTGTTATCTATCACAATGAGTTCCTCTGCGTCTGTGATCATTTTAGCCCCGTTCTGCACCAATACCGGAGAGCCGCCTATGCCCACCGAAGGTCGCCAGAGAGCACCCCCGGCCGGAAACGTGGCGGTAGGTACTGGTTGCGGGGCCTCACCTAAGCGGTTAGGACTTGGTACCGAATAGCTATAGGTGGTATTAGAGGCATCTATGCTGTAGATCCAGGCTACATCTGGCGTGTTATTCGCTAAGATCCCAAAGGCGCCGCGGGTAGGATAGTAAGGCGTAGAGGTGCCATTTAAATCGCGGTTCAGGGTCTTGATATTGGGGGCCAGCACCGCCGAACTCTGGGCCAGATAGCTGTAAGAGACATTCCCACCAAAGAACCCGCCATTGACGGCCACATAAGCCGGCTCCCGTTGCTCCTCAGTAAAGAACTGGGTTGTAGTCTTGGAGGAAGTTCCCCCGCCGTAGGCCGCCTTCAGCTCAAGATTGGGATCCTTTAAATCTGCCAGAGTATAGTACGCCTTGGTAGGCACCCCAGCCGCAATAGGCGTGGTGGAGAGGAAGACTTCCACAGAGGCAGGCAAGCCCGAGTTGAGGGTGGCCGGTTTGGTCCAGGTCATTTGCGCGAATCCCGGCTGCGTAAACAGCAGGAGCGCTCCCATACCCAGAAGGCTTTTCACAGAGCGTAATTTTCTTGTCATAGGGTAACGTTTATTAGTAAGATGTCTATTTGTTTTTAAGAGAACACACGCCACCAAGGCATACCTGAACCGCAGTTAAAGCACTACTATTTTTTGCCTGTATAGTAATCGGCCTTGCCGCACTTGTAAGGAATAAAGGCCCGGCCTGACTCCTTTGAGAGAATAAGTGAAGGGCGTGGCCAATGGCTCCAGTTCCAGCACCAGCTTTCCCGTTGCGTCAAGCAGCCTTACGCTCTCCACTTCCCTGCTCTCCTCAGGCAGCACCAACCGGAAAGCACCAGAGGTGGGATTAGGGTATATCCTGACTTCCCCTTTCCTTGGGTTTATATTTTCAAGCGCAGCACTTAAGAGAGGAGGAACAGGGGCGTTGTCTAACCGGCGGTTCCGGATGATCATCACCGCATCGGCACTGACCAGCTTGCCCGCCTCCACGTTCTCCGTGGTCAGCGTGATAAGTTTTTTCCGGCCAGCGGTCAGGTAGAAATCGCCCAATTTGTTCCAGCCGGCCAGGGCGGGCGTGGTCTGGTTCAGGGTTTTCACCACGGAGCTGTTGCGGTAATCAAACACCTGGTACGCGGCGGCGGTGGTTCTATTGGAGGCCGGCACGTTGTAGACATAGACCTCATAGTAGGCGTTGGCCGGCACTGTCACAAAATAGTCAATGGCCGCAGGGCCGTCCAGCCCGCCGTAGATGCTTTTCCCGCTGTACCCCTCCATGCTGCTGGCGGCCCAGGAACCGGTCCGTACCGCATCCTGGGCATTGTTCACGGTGGTAATGGCCTTTTGCTCGCGCCAGTCCGCAAGGGCGTAAGGTGGGTGCGCCGGCGTGGCAAAACGGGTCTGCCGCAGGTAATTGAACTTGCCTACCAGGTCGTCATAAAACCAAAGTGCCGCTCCTTTAAAGCCTAGGGACGTATTCACGTTCAGGTAATCCACCACCTGTGGTCCGGTAAGGTTGGTAGAACCCGGGTTTACCGCAAACGAGGGATAAATGCGCTCATAGTTGCTCACCGCGTTTTTGGTGTAGGTTAGCCAGTTCTGGTAGGTAGAGATGCTGGAGGAGTAGCTTTGCATTTGCAGGTTATCTACCTTGTTGTTGGTGATCCACCATTTCCAGTCCTGCAGCAGGCCCTCATAGGCCGTGTAGGTAGAAGACCCCATCTGGCTGGGCGCGCTGGAAACATTCACCTGCGGGTTCACCGCTTTCAGGCTGTCATAGAGCAGGGCCACAAACTGGTTCAGCTTATCGGCGCGCCAGCGCATCCAGGAAGTATCATTCACATCAACAGGAGGGGCCGCGCCGCTGTGCTCGCTTTTGTAGAGGTTCACGGTAAAGGGATCATACCCGTATTCTTTGCTGGAGTACCGGATACGGTCCATCTCAATGCCGTCTACGTCATACTTGCGCGCTATTTCTGTAGACAGACTGATGAGGAACTGGTGCACCTCTGGGTTACTCTGTACCATCCAGTAGAAATTGCTTGCGTCCTTCTCCTCCCCGGCCTGGGTGCGGGCTATCCATTGGGGGTGCGCCTCAAAGATGGGACCTTTGGACGTAGTACCGGCGGGCGCATAGCCGCCCACAAACCCGTACTCAAACCAGGCTTCCACGTGCAGGCCTACGCGGCGCCCCTCGGCAATGGCCTCTGCCAGAATATCACGCCCGGCGTAGGCGGGGTCAATGAGAATGCCGGTGTGCTTCTGGAATACCTCGCTCTGCCACAACGGGTAGCCGCGGCTCCAGACGTTCACATACACCACGTTGAAGTTGGCAGCGGCCAGGCTGTCCATCTGCGCGGCTATTCTGGCTTTGCTGGTGAATGAGGAACGGGCCATCCAGGTTCCCCGCAATTCCTGCGCCTGCACGTTGGCCAGCAGTACCAGGATCAATAGAAGACAGATCAAAACTCCAATTTTTTTCATAAGCGTTTCATCTCTCAAAAGCTGGCACAAGTATTTTATTTGGCCCTGGGAGAAGGCTGTTACTCAATTTTATTTCCTGAGGTGAGGCTTCACTAGCTGCCCCCATAGCACGTAGCCGGCAGGCGTCATGTGCAATCCGTCGCCAATGAAAAGCTCGGGCCGGGGTTTTCCGTCGGGGCCCAGCATGGGGGTGCCCACATCCACAAACTTCAAGTTCCGGTGCCAGAAGGCGTACCGCTTTATCTTTTTGTTGGCTTCCTGCATGACAGGGTACATGTCCCAGCGCGACAGGCTGGGCTTAATAGACAGGTACACCAGCTCAGCGTGGGGCAATTCTTCCTTCATTTTCTTCGCGAAGGCTTTGAACTGGGCATAGGTCATCTCAGCGGTTTTGCCGCTGGCAATGTCATTGTCCCCGGAGTACAGGAATACCTGCTTTGGGGCATATTTTTTCACAATGCGGCCAAAGTAATAGGTAGCGTCGCCTATTCTGGACCCGCCAAACCCACGCAGAATAATAGGGTATTCCGGAAAATCACCGGGCAAGGTGCGCCAGCCCCTGATAGAGGAACTTCCGGTGAACACAATTCCGCCGGGGGCGGGCATGCGCAGGCTGTCACTCTTTTCAAAAGCCCTTATTTCTTTTTCCCAAAGAGCGGGCGTATCTGGTTTCTGGCCCAGGGCAGGAATCAAAAGGCCTAGCCATAAAAAGAACAGAACCGAAAGAAAGGAGGCTGATTTCATGGTGTGAACAAGAGGGAATGAATGCGACTTAACGGTTTGAAATATTCAGAAGAATGCTAAGCTGTTTATGGCCTGTTTTCAGGAAAACGGCCATAAAACAGAAAATACCAACCTGGGTCCTGGTTAAGGGAGCCGTGACTTTTTATCAATGGTTTTAATGTCCTTTACCAGGGCACCGGCCAACTGGGAAAAGCCAAGGTCTGTAAGGTGCACCCCGTCTACAGTGCCTTCGCCGTCTGTATTAACCAAGCCTTTATTGTTGCGGTAGTAAAGCTGTTTCACTCCTTGGGCTTTTAATTGCGCATAGGCTTGCCGCAGGTTGTGGTTCTTTTTCTGCACCAGATCAGAGACGTGCAGGTCAATCCAGGTATGGGCATAGTTGATGTTCTCCAGCAACAGGATAGGCGTATCTGGCCGGCTGGCCCGCAGCAGCAGCACTACCTCCAGCGTTCTGGGCAGCACCTCTTCGGGCTTCATGTTGGGCAGGCAATCCAGCACGTATAGGCTGGGGTCAAGATCGGTGAGAAGCGTCGCCATTTCCTGGTCCATCTTGCCGTTGCCCGAAAAGCCCAGATTGATGGTCTCCCGGTTCAACTGCCGCCCTATAATGGCCGGATACGCCATACCGGCGCGGGAAGCGCAGGCCCCCTGCGTGATGGAGGTACCATAGATGACAATTGGTTTTCGGGCCGGTTTGGCTACGCCTGAAATGGAAGCGCCGCTCTCAATGCCAATGGCTACGGAATCTACCCCGTCATACAAAGGCAGGTAGAGCAGGAACTCCCGTTGCCCGGCCGCCATGTTGGCCACAATTTCGGCTTCGTTTTTCTTACCGGTTGGTTTTCCTGCCCCTACCCACTGCCAGCCTTTGGGGCCGCGGGCGTATAGGTCTACCCCTTTCACGCCGGTAGCCGCCATGTGGTTAAGGGTATTGTTGCCCCGCACGCTCCACCTCACCTTAATACTTTTAGAGGTACTTGTAAACTGCACGTGCGCCCCGGCGGAGTGCTGCCCCAGTTTCCAGACCTCGTCTGTCACCTGGCCTTTTGCTTTGGCCGGCAAACGGGTGTAGGTTTTCTCCAGTTCGGGCCACCCTAACCCTCTCACTCCCAGTTCCTGCGCGTCATGCCATTCGGTAGCGGCGGGGGCTACTGTTTTCGTCACTACATTGGCATGGGTAACCTGCCCACCTTCCACAGCAAAGTAGATTAGCAACAGCACGCCCATTAAGGGCACCAAAAGATTGGATTGCTTCATAAGTATAGGCAAGTGAAAGGTGAGAAAAGCAAGGCGCGCTTACTTCATGTCAATGGGCACAAAGATCAAGGGTGTAGGCAGGCAAGAGGCCCCGGGCGGGGAATACGTGAACCTGATGGTCTGCTCTTCTCCGTTGGCGGCCGGCGGAAAAACCTGAATCAGGATAGCCTCTGGGTCTTTTTTTGTGTTCAGGCGGTCACTGGGCAATTGAATGATGCCGGCGTCAAACTTGCCTTTGCTCACCACCATGGTAGCCGCCATGCCGCCACACCACTGGTTATCGTCGGCGCGGGAGTTCCAGGTGACCAAGGCCAGGCCTTTGCCATCTGTGCTTTTCCATTTCATTTCCACCTCATACATCACCCCATAGTTACCGGCCAGGGTAGCCACCTCTCCCCTACTGCTTTCACGCCCTTGCACCCAGGGGTCTTTCTTGCCATCTGCGATGATGATTTCGGCGGCGCCGTTTTTGGTATCTAACACGCCCTGGGTAATGACCCGGTAATTGCTCACGCCAAACACGCCGCGGCCAGCGCCGCTTTTACTTTTGGGGGGCAACACGTTGGTGATTCTGGCCAGGGCTGCGGGGCCCGAGGTTTTCAGGTCGGTCTGCAGCACGCTTACCTCGCCGGGCTGGTCTATTACAAACTCATAGAACCCGTGCACCAGCTCATCATACTTGACCACGTTTTTCTCCAGTCTCTCATCAATAGCGATAGCCTGGCCTGGTTTAATGGTCCTTATCTTGTTTTCTGGCTTTGAGGCGAAGTAATCTGCCAGGCCTTCTTTGCCGGCTTTAAAGTAATTGGTGGTGGGGGCCTGAGAAGAGTATTTCAATAGGCGCAGATGCATGTCTGCCGTTCCCGTGTTTTTGATGACCGCGGTGATTTTACGGTCTATCTGCCGGGGCTCCTTGACGCCATTCACGTTGTAGACATACAAACGCACCGCCCCCGGCTGCACCGGCTCTTTGAACGCAATGGCCTCTGGCACCCTAATGTATTCCGGGTCATCAGAAATGAGGTACTGCGGCCCGGGCTGCACTATCTTTTGGTACTCAATGGAAGAAAATTTTTGCTTAAGAAAACCGGGCAGTTCTACCACGTTTCCCTGTTTGGCCTGCAAAACCGCTTTGTTTAGAGCAGGGTCCAGGGACTGGGCTTTCACGATTCCAGATAAACAGATCAGAAAGAGTAGATGGGAGAATCTTTTCATAGAGCACCGAATTGGAGGAAGAATAACAGCTCTGAAGCACGTCTTAGAAAGTGCCCTAAGCTGGACTAAATATAAGATTACTTTCTATTATTAAAAAATTTTAAAATCTAATATACACTTAAAAAATATATTGCTTTGCCAGAAAAAAGAAGGCGATGAGCAGGCTCTAAAAAGCAGAACCCTCTTTCCGTTTTGGGCCTGTTTTTAGGAAAACAGGCCCAAAACGGAAAGAGGGTTCTGGAGTTTACGTATGCTTCTTAAGACTTACTTAGTAATCACTTCCAACAGTTATTTACCAACTTGTGATTTACTTCTTATAGGTCTCAAAAAACTGCGGAAACTTTTTAACTCCCTCAAAGAACCAGAAGCTTTCACCGTAAATCCCTTGGCGGCGGTTTTCATCTACCATTTGCTTCAGGAACTCAGGCGAAGGGTTGTAATCTGCATTCTGGATCAGCAGCCCCGGAAAGAACTTAGACCTGTGCTGTGGCTTGAGGTAATCTAGCTGCTGCTTCAGCACGGCCTGATACGCGGCGAAATCATAGCGGTAATGTTGGGGCAGCACCATGTCTGTGTATCCTTTGTCTAACCAGGCGGGCCAGTCTTGCAGGTACTCGTCCTTTGCCCAGGGGTGAATACTAGGCGCGGTAGAGACTATCACGTTTGGTTTCACCGCTTTTACCGCCTTGTACATTCTGCCTAAAAACTCTGTGAGCAGGTTGGCCCGCCAGTTTACCCAGGTAGCTTCTTTGTAGTTAGACGGGGGAGCGGCACCGCTGTGCTGGCTTTTATACAGGTTCACGGTGTAGTCATCATACCCGCCGGTGGAAGGCAGGGCCGGCAAGCGGTCATCTCCCTGCACGCCGTCCACGTTGTAGTTTCTTACCACCTCCAGCACCAAGGAAATCATGAAGTCCTGCACCTCGGGTTTGAAGGCATTCATCCACTCAAAGCCGTTCTTTTTGAGCAAGGCTCCGTTGGCATCTTTGGCGGCCCACTCGGGCTTGGTCTGCAGAATAAGGCCTCCGTTTTCATTGTTGGCGGCGGCAAAGCCGTACTCAAACCAGGCATGCACCTTAATGTTCTTCTTATGGGCTTCCTCTATCATCTCAGCCAGGGGATCACGGCCCGCGAATTTATCGGCAATTTTTACCCCAAACTGGGCCTCCATGATCTGGCTGGGGTACAGGGTACGCCCCCGGTTCCAAACCACCACAAAGATGTTGTTGATGCCAGACTGCTCGCACACGCTTACGGCCTGCTGAATATTGGCCCGGGAGTCTAAGGCGGTACTGGCTACGTTGGTGATCCAGACGCCGGAAAATCGCTCTTTCACGACAGGGGTTACTGGGTCAACTTTCTCTTCCTTGCCAGAGCAACTCCCTACGGAGAAGAACAACAGGAAAAGGCAAAGGAACGTGGTGAGGTTATTTTTCATATTCATGATCTTTAAAGAAAGTTAATAGCTGGCACCGCTGATATTGATGGTTTCAGCGCCTGCCTTTCGCTCCTCATCAGTGGCCACTATCCTGAAGTAATTTATGTTGGGGCAGCGCATATCTGTAAACCTTTTCTGGTGCATGGGCACAGAAACCACTTTCCCTTCCCATTGACGGAACAGGTTGGTTTCCTTCCACACGGCGTTTTCTACCTTGGTTTTAGTGGCCTGTACTGGCTTGCCTTCATTGGCCACCTGGTCTATGGCATTCACGCGCTTAAAGTCTCCCTGGCCGCCCATTCTATAGCCGGCGGCATCAAACTCTTTCTCAAAGCGCTTGCCTGCGCCTTCTATGATCAGTTTCAGTTTTCCCTCTGCCACCACTTGCACAGACATAGACACCTCTTCACCGGGGTACCAGTAATAACCGCTTTCCGCCGGCGCGTTTTCATAGCTGGCAGGTTGTCCACTAACGTGGGAGGTGCGCCGCAAAAACGGCCGGAATGCTTTTCTGTCTGGGGTCACATTGCCCTGGGCATCTCTAATTACCTCCCAGGTGAGGCCAATGTCGGTTTCCTGCCCGCCCATGTTGCCCCCCATGTATACCGAAGGATTATCTAAGTATTGCTGCGGCTTGGCCGGGTTTATGCGGGCTGGGTCAAAGGCGATAGTGGGTAGTACCACTTTTCCCTGAATACCTAACCACACATCTTTACTGGACACCACCTTGCGGTAATACGCGCCGCTAAAACAGTTGGCACTCAGGGCTGGCTTTACTTCATTGGGGAAAAACGTGGTGATAGGATCTTCAGCCGTTGGGGTCACCTTGGGTTCTGGATCTGTATTGCTACAGGCGCCAAAGCACAAGCCCACCGCTGTTAAAAGACTAAGCAAAACTCTCATAATAGGAGGAAATTTAAAAACCACCATGGTCGGTTCTGCCTGTTGTAAGACAGGCAGAACCGACCATGGTAGGAAAGATTACTTCTCAAGCTTATAAAGGCGCATTCCAATATTGGTACACACAAAAGCGGCATGCAATTTCCCGTTTACCACTGCCATATCTGCGTCCATGGTGTTGTTGGCATTGGCGGCGGTAGAAGGCATCAGGAGATTCATGATCGGGTTCTGGAACGAAGCCACTTGTCCATCTGTGATATCACATACCCTAAAGTACGCCCCTTTACCAGAGGAATAGGCGGTATAGGCTAAATAGGTACGGCCTTTGTGCGCCAGAACGCGGGCGTCGGTGGCGGTGATTCCCGTTTGCTTGTGCAGTTCCGCCATGGTACTGTTCAGGGAAATAATTCCGTTGAAGTTAGTTCCGGTGGCAGCGCCAACGTAACCGGCAGTTCCTATTGGCATTGGCTCTACACTCCAGTAAAAACCATTTCCGGTGAACGGGAAGTTATACCGCGTTGGGGTTGGGTTCAACACCCCGCCGGTTACCGTCCAGACAAAGACATCTGTTTTCTGGGCCATGCCTACGGTGATAATGGCATTGCCGTCTAGGCTACCAGAGATATTGATACCAGCCGAACGAGGCGTGTAATCTACCCCTAACGATGCTCTGGAGTATTTGATGTAAGGCACTGGCGCCGCGGTGACGTTATCCCATTTGTAAATGGTCTGCTCTGCGTCTGTCAGGCCCAGAGGCACTACCAGAATGGCGCCTTTAGTATCTGTAGCCAGCTTGCGAAGGCTATGGGCAATCACTACCCCTGTCTTGTTCAGAACACCTACCTGCTGGCCGGTGAAGTCATAATAATTTGGTCCTACTACGGTAGGCGCTACGGCAGAATAGTTAGGCACCACCAGGTAATTCCCACTGAAGCCTACGCTGTTCAGGTCATTGGCCCCATAGCCAAAGCTGGCGTAGTCTTTTGAGAAAACAGGCAATAAAGACAACTGCGGACGGCCGATGGTGAATTCTTTGACAATACCGTCTGTACCCGTGATTTTCACTTTCACGTTGCCTGCCAGCAGGTTCAGATTCTGGCCAGTGAAGGCAGGGTCTACCCGGTTCCCGAAACCAGTTTCCAGCATAACGGTTGAATTTGTAAAGTCGCTCAACCCGGTTACGTACGGTACCAGGGTTGTACCACCCACTACTACCACTGAATCTGTGGGAAGACCGTTGATCTGCATGGACCGCACTGAGGCCGGCCCTACCTGCTCGGTAGTGATGATCAGGTCATATGGGTAAATGGTTTCATCATCTACCCCTTTGATCTTGAAGGTCTTTTTATCAGTATAGTCAGCAGCAACCCCATTAGTAAACTCCTGCAGGGTGCCATTGACAAATTCCATGGTCACCTTCAATTGCTTCAGGTTGGTTCCTTTGGGCACCTGCACAATGAGAGAGCTAGCCCCAAAGTAAATGTCTTTCTTCTCCACGTTCACCCCTTCAATGATGAAGGAAGATAGCGCAGGCGGTGACTGCACCTTAAGAATCACTTCGGTCTGCTCTCCGTTGGCTCCTTTCAAGCTTAGCTTGATAGGTTTCCTGGCGTCATATTTCTCATTGTTCTCAAAATTCTGGGCCTCTCCGTTGGCTACCAAAAGCTGTAGTTTCACGTTTGACAGGTCACGCCCGTTGGGTAGCGCAATCTGCACCACGTTGCCGGCGTATTGCGGGGTGTACAGGTCATTGTTCACCTTTACCCCCACTACTTTCACGGCCTCGTAGTTTCTGGACAATTCATCTACGCTACAGGCGCTTACTACCAAAAACAGCAGGACTGCAAAAATCCCCTGCCACTTAGTATTATAAATCTTTTTCATATGGTGCTGATATTTGCTGTTACAGGGCTGCCCCTTTACTTAAACCAAATCAGTATTACTGGCCGTAACCGTCATTCTGGGTGAGCCAAGGCGCCTTGTTGCGCTCGGTCTGCGGAATGGGCCATAAATAGAACTTATCATCCCATTGGCGGCTGCGGTCACGGACCCTGAGCTTGCTGGCAAATGCCTGGTAACTGGCAATGTCATTCAAGTCTCTCTCTGAGCCGGGCGCGCCATAAGAAGGCACCATGTCTGCCGTAGCCTGGTCATAACCGTCTGGGTAAACTCCCTGCGCGGCATTCACGCCAGTTGCCAATGGATACCCGTAAGTAGGCTCAGCATTCTGCAGGGCCCCAATTCTCCACCGGCGCATGTCAAACAGGTAAAGCGACTCTTTAGCCAGTTCCACTTTTCTTTCACGGCGCACAATCTGGCGCATCTTGTCCTGGTTACCGGCACGACCTGGGTCTGCTTGCAGGATGCTTGGCATACCTACCCGGGCTCTCACCTGGTCAATGGCATTTACCACCGTCGCGTCCATTTCACCTACCTCAATTTTAGCCTCGGCGTACGTGAGCAGAATCTCCGCGTAGCGCATAATAATGATGTTGTATGTAGGCAGCGCGCTGCTTTCATCATCAAAGTGGTTATACTTTCTCCAGGCAAACCCTACCCCGCTTTGCACATAGCCAAATGGGGCCACCGCTCCGGAATAATCTTTGTTGTCAATCATTTTCAGGTTACCGGCCTCATCCCATGACTTGGTCTGGGGCTTGTATACTTCCATCAAGAATTTAAGCTTGTTGCTTCCGGTGTTGCCTATAATGGTATCATGGTGGGTATAGATAGTATACTTGAGACGGGGATCTCGGCTTGCAAAGGGGGTTTTGGGGTTATAGCCAGAGCCAGGCTCATCAATGCGTTTCCCGTTGGCCATCTCATAGGTATCTACCAGCTGCTGGGTAGGGAAACGGCCACTCTGCCCAATCATGCGCACTTGCTCACCCAAAGACATGTAATGCGAGTTCTTGTCGCCAAAATCTGAGAACATCATAAAGAACAGGTTCTCGCGTTTGGCGTCTGCCTTCATTTGCCCCGTGCGGGTGAACAGGTCATTGTAATTGGTCGCCAAGCCACGGCCACTCTCATCCATTACTCTCTTAGCAGCGGCCGCTGAAATTCTGAAGTACTTCTCGGCTTGGGCAGGATTTTTTACCCCACTCATTCCGTACCCGAATTTATGCCATGAACCGGCGTATAGGGCAATGCGGGCCTTAAGACCCAGCGCCACAGATTTATCTACCCGGCCCCATTCGGTGGCCGTCCAGGGGAGGTTAGCGGAGGCGTCATCCAGATCTGCGATAACGGCGTCTACCACTTCATTCCAGGGCGTGCGGTTCACCCCCGTTAATTGCTCAGTGGTAACGGAGTTAGGGAAGTAAGGGACATCCCCGAACAGGGAAACCAACTGTATGTAGAAATGGGCTCTTAGGACTTTTACTTCCGCCAGGTACCGCTTGGCGTTGTCATTCAACTCGCTTTGGTAGGGAGCCGCGCCGTCCAGCACCGTGTTTGCCCGGGCAATGGAGGTATAAAGGGTGGACCAAAGCAGTTCCTGGGTGAAATTGGTTCTCAGGTCAATGTTGCCTACCCCAATAGAACTGTTGTCTGCCCGCTCAATCCCGAAGGGGGTGTACATGTCCCATAAGATGGAGAAGGGAATATTGCTAGTGCTACCATGGTTCATTTTCAACCGCTGGTACACCCCGTTGGCCCCTTGCTTGATGGCGCCTTCATTGTTATAGAAGTTAGAAGACAGGTAGTCGCTTTGGGGCTCACGCTCCAGAAAATCATCACAGCCAGAAAGGGCCACTAGTCCCAGGGCACAAAGGAGCACCTTTGCCCTAAACAGTTTTTTGAAAGTATACTTCATTTTCATGTCGATTTCTAGATTAGAACTTTAAGTCAACGCCCAAGGTGTAGGTCTGCATGATGGGGTAGAATTCACCGCCAACGCCGCCACCGTAACTAACCTCTGGGTCATACCCCTCAAAAAAGTTGCTTCTGGTGAACAGGTTCTGACCACTCACATACACCCTGAAGCTCTCTACTTTTACCCGTTGGGTAAGAGCCTTAGGAATGGTGTAGCCTAGGACCACGTTCTTCAACCTGGCATAAGCGCCGTCACGCACCCATTTGTCTGAGCGCACAAAGTTGTCTGATGAGTTAGCCTCAGGTACCAGCAGCGGATATTCCGCATTCTGGTTTTCTGGGGTCCAGGAATCTAACTGGTGCTCAAACAGGTTACTGCCATTGGCAAAAGGCTTCAGGCCTACGCCGCTCATAAAGGTGGAACGCTTGCCTACCCCCTGAATAAAGGTGGTAAAATCAAAGCCTTTCCAGCCTGCGTTCAGGTTCAGGCTATACTCGTAATGCGGGAACGGATCACCCAGGTACACCAGGTCACGGGAGTCTATCAACAGTGGGTTAACACCATCTGCCTGGTAGATCTTCTTGTACTTCACAAAGCCAGGGCGGGCCGAGGTGCCTAATTTTGGGGAGGCGGCCACGTCATCCCAGTCTCTGTAGTAGCCATCTGTCAGATAGCCCCAGATGCCTTGGTTAGGGTAGCCTTCCACCATGGTCCTGTCCTGAGAGTTCAGGCCGTTCAGGTTCGTGATCTCATTCTGGTTGTCACTCAAGGTTACCGTTGCGCCGTAGCTGAAGCCGTTTATCTCATTGCGGTGGGTAAGGCTTATCTCCCAGCCATTGTTTCTCATGTCACCGGCGTTGGTGAACGCCGGGCTGATGCCTGCATAATAAGGCAGCGGGAATTTCATGAGCATGTCATACACGCTCTTGATGTAGTAGTCGGCGGTTAAAGACAATTTGCCTCTCCAAAGGGCGGCATCTACCCCCACGTTGAATTGCTTTGATTGTTCCCAGCCAATGTTGCTGTTCTCCAGTTCTGTCTGCGCCACACCAGGCACCAATTCTTTGTTGTCACCCAGGTAATAGCCATAGCCCGGGTTGATGGTGGCCGTGTATGGGTAGTTCCCTATGTTCTGGTTACCCAGCAAGCCGTAAGAAGCCCGCACCTTTAACAGGTCCAGTTTGGAGATATTCTCCATGAAGCTTTCTCTGGATATCACCCAACCAGATGACACGGAAGGGAAGAAACCCCATCTGTTTTTGGCCACGAACCGGGAAGAGCCATCATAGCGCCCGTTTACCTCCAGCAGGTATTTGTCATCAAAGGTGTAGTTAAGGCGAGCATACCCAGACATAAGGGCCCAGGCGCTGGCTCCGCCACCTGAGGTAGCCGTGGCACCGTCACCGTTTCCTAAGTAATACCGGCCCAGCTCAAAGCCCTGCTTTGCGCCGAAGAATGAAGAGAATTCACTTTCCTCGGTCTGGAAACCAGCCAGCACCTTGGCATAATGCTTACCCAAATCCTTTTCATAGGAAGCCTGGGTCCGGAAGTTGTTTTGAACCGTCTGAGACCATCCTTCGGTAAGGCCATCTTCAGCGGGGTAGATACCCAGCACCTGACCTTTTAAGGAAGTAGTATACGGCGTCACCAGGCTTCTGCTTCTGCCGGTTACGTTACGGCGGGAATATTGGGTCACCAGTTCCAGACCAGCTAGCGGGGTGGCCGTCAGGGTTCCGTTGATCAGGATCTCAGAGCTTTTGTTTTTGTTCTCGCCGCTGGCATACGCCTGCGCGGTAGGGTTGTCTCCGTTTTTACCATATCCCCAGTTTCCGTCCAATTCGCGGGCGGCAGAAAGGGTGGGCAACATGTAGAGTGCTTTGTTGATAATACTTTTAGGCGAACTCACCCCCGGAGCCAAGGTGTTGGACTCCCGTACCCCCGTAATGAGGCCGGCCTTCAGCCATGACGTGATCTTGGCATCTGTGTTCACCTGAATATTGGTGCGGTTAAAGCTGTTATTGGGGATTAAGCCATCCTGGGTTAGATAAGACCCTGACCCAAACATTCTCAGTTTTTCTGTACCACCGCCTACTGACACGTTGTGTTGATGCAGTAAAGCGTAGTCTTTCAGGGTTTCCTTTTTCCAGTCAGTATCATACCGGTTCCAGTTGTCTGGCTCCAGGTTCTTCTGGTCTTCAATCAGCTTTGTTTGCTGCTCTCTCTGGGCCGGTGACACACTCACGCCCGCGTTGTCAAATGACTTGAGTTCGGCTTCCAGGTACTGCCAGGCCCTTACCACGTTAGGCATGTTGGTAGGACGCTGCACGGTGGCAGACCCGCTGTAAGAAGTAGTGATGCCGCCTTCTTTTCCACGCTTGGTGGTAATCAGGATAACCCCGTTAGCGGCCCTGGAACCATAGATAGAGGCCGAAGCCGCATCTTTCAGCACAGACACACTCTCTACAATGTTGGCGTCTACTTGGTTAATATCCATCTCTACGCCATCAACTAACACCAATGGGTAGGTACTTGAGTTAATGGAGCCTATCCCTCTAATTCTGATATTGGACCCGTCTGCGCCTGGCTGACCAGATGTCTGTTGCACGGTAACGCCGGGCATAGTCCCTTGTAGGGCAGTAGAAAGCGACGCTACTTTTCTTTGGTTCAAGACCTCTCCGCTCACAGAAGAAACCGCCCCGGTTAAGGTTGCTTTCTTCTGGGTGGCATAACCTACCACCACCGTTTCCTGCAATTCAAAGGCGTTTGGCTCTAAGTTTACGGCTAGCTGCTTTTGGTTAGTATAAGGCACTACCTGTGTCTTATAGCCAATAAAAGAGAATACCAGCTCATCGCCTGGGGTTACATTCAGGCTGAACTTCCCGTTGACATCTGTGGCCGTCCCCTTGGTGGTTCCTTTCACCACCACACTTACGCCCGGCAACGGCTCTGCTTTGTCAGAGACTGTTCCAGTTAAAGTAAAGTCCTGCGCAAACAGACTGGCAGACCTTATCAATAAGAATAAAATCAAAGTAAAAACTCTTTTCATGTTTTTAACATTTTAGTAAAGCTTGGGCTGAAAAATCTAATTCTAGTCTTGACCGGTGCCAACCAAGACGGATAAGCATTTGGGGTGATGGTATAAATAGGAGGCCGAAACCCTTTAAACTGCTGCGGACTCGCGCCTAACTCTGTATTGCCAGATTCTTACAGTAAGACCTTCTTCTAAAATTGGGGGCATCTAGAAGCATGCTTACCTGGTGCTGCTGTATTCTTCAGAAGCTTCTTTTCATTCCTGAAATCATAAGAAGTTCTGCGGCCATAAGGATTATCCTCACCCACCAATGCTTCAGCAAGGCCTTCTCTTTAGCAATAGATCTGCCTGCGACAGTTAAATCTCTTTCTGCCTGAAAATAAGCCACCTATCTCTTCAAGTACCAGGTTGCCTTCACTTCCTGTTCTTGCCTCTATAGCCAACCAAATATAACAAAAGCAAAAAGTGATTACCAAATTAATAATGATTAAATTTTAAAAGGTTGTTTTAATTAGAGTTAAAGTTAAAATGATTGCAATACTTTTTAAATAAAATTAATTTCAATTTTACATTCCCTTCTATCTTATTTTGAAAGAATATCTATAAAAAGGATAGAAAAGGCTATTATTTACATTAATGGAGGTGCTGAGTTTTTTTAAGCTTCAGGGCCTATGTTTCCCTCTAGTAAGTAACTAAGGCAACCTTTACCTCCCAAAGTGGTGGTTACAAAAAGGCTAAATCCTTGCTCTCTTACCCCAGTGAATTGAATCCCCTTCTACATCCTGAGGGTCAGGCATTCCAGGGGCTCCTATATGAGAAGGAGATTTCATCTAGAATAAATTTAAAAAGCCCGTCCCTCTTATTGCATTCTCCTCCTAAAACAATTACTTTAACAGAGTTTATTGACCAACAGGAATTTATCGTCTTCTGTAGGAGAGAAACACCTTCCAATCAGCCCCAACGCATCACCTATGACAAAACTGCTACCTCTCCTTTCAGCCCTGCTTTTTTGCCTTTCCCTATCCGCCAGCGCTCAGGGCATTAATCCGGTTAGGGATACCGTGGTGACCGTGCAGCCGGGCCAGAGCTATCCCCTACGTCTGCAGAAGGCCGGGGCCATTGCCGTTAAATGCGAAACTTGCACCCTGGCCGGCAGTTATTTCCTGCAGGGAAGCGACACGTTGGAGATAGTACCAGACCCGCATGAAGACCAATCGGCGCTGGTGTCTTTGGAGAGCCCTGGTGAAGCCATTACCTTCTTTAGCGGTGGTATTACCGGCGACCTCAAGTTGCTGTTCATTTCTTCGGGCACAGTGAAAGCGGCCGCTAAGAGCAAGGTAGCGCAGCGCGAAGGAAATGGTGAGTGCGCGTTTGAAGTGGTGCCTACTTCTGTGTGGCGCGCCGGCCTGGCAGAACCTACCTACACCCGGTCCTATACCGCCACCAAGCACGTGGCCGTGCACCACGCCGCGGGCTCCAACACCGCCACCGACCATTATAAGGTGGTGCGCGACATTTACCTCTACCACCGCAACTCCAACGGCTGGAGTGACATAGGCTACAACTACCTCATTGCCCCAGACGGCACCATTTTCCAGGGCCGCGACAACCCGGCGGGTAACTTTGACCATGATTATGTACTGGGCGCGCACCTGTGCAGCAACAACTCCAACGCCATGGGCATCTGCCTGCTCGGCGATTTCACCAACACCCTGCCTACCCAACAGGCCATGGACGCCTTGTACAAGGTGATCAAGTGGAAGACCAAGAAAGACAACATAGACGTGTTCGGGAGCACGTCCCATACCATAGGACCATCTTCCTACATGGCCACCGCCATGATGCCCAACGTGCTGGGCCACCGCGACGGCTGCCAGACTGGTTACACCGCCTGCCCCGGCAATCTGCTCTACACGAAAATGGCGGATATCAGAAACCAGGTGAACACCATCTGCCCCACTCCTTTGGGCATTTCTGAACCGGGCGCGGCTTCTTTGGTAATAGTGTACCCTAACCCAACAGACGGGGCGCTGCTCCAAACCCAATTCCCCTGGACCTCAGCGGATATCTTTACTTTAGGTGGACGGCTGGTGCAAACCGTTTCCGGCAAGGCAAGCCAGGAACTGAAAGTAGACCACCTGCCGGCGGGCGTGTATCTGTTCAACTTCCAGACGCCCGAGTTTGGCAAAGTGGTTAGAAGAGTAGTGGTGCAGTAAACCCAGAAACCTATTCTACTTAGTTTTCAAACTTCTTTGCCTTTCCGTTTAAAGGCCGTTTTTCTTGAAACAGCTTTAAAACAAAACAGCCCCAAACCGGATTTCCAGTTTGGGGCTGTTTTCATAAAAACGGGCTATAAACGCTTAGATGGCTCCTTCTGGGGCGCCGTCTTGTTGCAGGAATGGGTAGCGGTAATCTACCGGCGGCACAAACGTTTCTTTGATGGTACGGGCCGTGGTCCAGCGTAGCAGGTTCAGCATAGAACCGGCCTTGTCATTGGTACCCGAGGCGCGCGACCCGCCAAACGGCTGCTGGCCCACTACAGCCCCGGTAGGCTTGTCATTGATGTAGAAGTTACCGGCGGCGTGCGTCAGTTTCTTGGTGGCGGTTTCTACGGCGTAGCGGTCATTGGAGAAGATGGCACCAGTCAGGGCGTAAGGGGAGGTAGTGTCTACTAGTTCCAGGGTTTCCTCAAACTGATCGGCGTCATACACATAAAGCGTCAACACCGGCCCGAATAGCTCTTCGCACATGGTTACGTACTTAGGGTCTTGGGCCACGATCACAGTAGGCTCAATGAAGTAGCCTTTGCTCTTGTCATAGTTGCCTCCGGCGATGATCTCTACGCCCTTGTCTTTCTTGGCGGCATCAAGGTACTTGGCCAGCTTATCAAAGGATTTCTCGTCAATCACGGCGTTCACGAAGTTGCCAAAATCCTGCGGGTCGCCCATTTTCAGGGAACCAAGGTCTTCTATCACGTGGGCTTTCACGTCCTCCCAGATATTGCTGGGGATATAGGCACGGGAGGCTGCCGAACATTTTTGCCCCTGGTACTCAAACGCGCCACGGGTAATGGCCACGGCCACTTCTTTGGCGTCAGCCGATTTGTGCGCCACAATAAAGTCCTTCCCGCCGGTCTCGCCCACAATGCGCGGGTAGTTGCGGTAGTTGCCTACGTTCTCGCCAATGGTTTTCCAGATGTTGTTGAACACCCCGGTGCTACCGGTAAAGTGGATACCAGAGAAATCACGGTGCTTGAAGATCACCTCGCCGGCGGTGGGGCCGTCTACATAGACCAGGTTGATCACGCCATCGGGTACGCCCGCCGCGCGGAACAGGTCCATGATTACGTGCGCCGAATAGATCTGGGTATTGGCTGGTTTCCACACGACCACGTTCCCCATCATAGCTGGGGCAGCGGGAAGGTTGGCAGCAATAGAGGTAAAGTTGAACGGGGTCAAGGCGAAGATGAAGCCTTCCAGCGGGCGGTGCTCCAGACGGTTCCACATGCCCGGCAGTGACTCCGGTTGCATCTTGTAGATCTCGGTCATGTACTTCACGTTGAACCTAAAGAAGTCAATCAGTTCGCAGGCAGCGTCAATCTCGGCCTGGAAGGCGTTTTTGGACTGACCCAACATGGTAGCGGCGTTCATGCGCGCCCGAAAAGGTCCGGCCAGCAGGTCGGCGGCTTTCAGGAAGATGGCGGCGCGGCTTTCCCAAGGCATAGCGGCCCATTTCTCGCGGGCGGCAAGGGCGGCATCAATGGCCTGCTGTACGTGGGCGGCCTTGCCTTCGTGGAACTGGCCAATAACGCGTTTGTGGTCATGCGGCGGCGCAATGTTTACGGTCTTGCCGGTACGCACTTCTTCGCCCCCAATGTACATAGGGATATCCAGTTGCTGCTCACGCAGGGAATTGTAAGCGGCAAGTAATTCTTGTCTTTCTTTGCTTCCGGGCGCGTAGCTTTTTACGGGCTCGTTTATTGGAATAGGAACGTTGAAAAATCCGTTGGCCATATGACTATAGTTTTAGATTCTGATAAGGTGTAAAGGTAGGCATATTGTATGAAAAGGCTAACACCTATTAGCCCTACCGCCTGCCGCAGTTTGTGCAACAGCATAAATACGTACCTTGTTCCTATGACTGCTTCTAAAGACAACTTCTCCCGGCAGGCCGCGCTCTACAAACAGTTCAGGCCAACCTACCCGGCGGCACTTTACCAGTACCTATTAACCCTGGTTCCCGCCCGCGGCACCGCCTGGGACTGCGGCACCGGCAACGGCCAGGTAGCGGTAGAACTGGCCCGGCATTTCACCCACGTCATAGCCTCTGACATCAGTCAGAAGCAACTGCAACAGGCAGCCCTTAAAGAAAACATTGAGTACCGCCTAATGCCCGCGGAGCAGACCGATTTTCCAGTCCAAACCTTTGACTTAATTACGGTAGGGCAGGCGGCGCATTGGTTTGACTTTGACCGATTCTACGCCGAGGTAAACCGTGTGGCCAAACCCAACGCCATTCTGGCGCTCTGGGGCTATGGGCTGCTTTCTATTTCGCCGGCCATTAATGATGTCATCCACCGTTTCTATACCCAGACCATAGGCCCCTACTGGGACCCGGAACGGGATTATGTGGATGCCGCGTATGCCACGCTCCCCTTCCCTTTTAAAGAGTTGGCTCCGTTTACCGGCTCCATTACCCAAACCTGGACCCTGCCCGATTTGGAAGGCTATCTGAATACCTGGTCTAGTGTGCAGGCATATATCCAGAAACGAGGAGAGAATCCGGTTACAGCGTGTATAACTGAGATCAAAACCGTTTGGGGAGAGCAGGAAGCGCTATCGGTCCTGTTTCCGGTATTCAGCAGGATAGGCAGAGTAGTCAGGAAAGAATTGATTTAAAGCAAGGAGCCGTTTTGGGCCTGTTTTTCTGTAAACAGGCCCAAAACGGCTCCTTGCTGTCTGGTCAGGCGTTACACGTCAAATAAAAAGAACGGCATGGCAAAACCGGCTTTCTGGAGAATAGGCTTGGCTACGTTGAAGACTTTTACCCCGTGGGAGGTCTCCCCTTCTAAGGTACCAATGTGGGCATGGCCATGGAAACAGGCCAGCACGTTCTGGCGGTTCAGAGGCTCGGCCAGGCGGGAGCAGCCCAGGAATGGATGGATGGCTTCAGGCTCACCTTCCACGGTGGCTTTAATGGGTGAATAATGCAGCAGGGCAATTTTTTTTATGTCTGGATATTCAACGTCCAGGCGGGAAAGGCCGGCTTCCAGTTTGAGGGCTTCGTCTACAGCTTCCTGCACGAAGGCCTTGTTAGCCGTTTCGCCAAACATAGACAGCATGTGGTGCCCAAACCCGCCCCCGAAACCCTTTACGCCTGTAAAGCCCACGTTTTTGATGACCACGGCATCGCCATCCACAAAATGGACATTGTCATTTATGAGGCAGGACCGTATTTCCTCGTGCTGGCCCTTGTCATGGTCATGGTTGCCCAGCACGCAGATCACCGGTATGGTGCAGGCCCGCATTTCCTCGGCCAGCACCTCGGCCTCCTTGGCATATCCATGGTCGGTGAGGTCGCCGCAGAGCAGCAGCACATCGGCCTGGGCCGAAGCCGCCTTAAAGAACTCCACCCATTTCCCTTTGTCGGTTTCGCGCACGTGAATGTCGCCTACGGCCGCAATTCTTACCGGCGCGGCTGCCTGCGGCACGGGTGTTTCTAATTGCTCCTCTGGTTGCAGGTTTACGGGCTGTAACGGCTGAATAGGCTGCGGCGTCAAGAAAGGTTGGGGCTGTTGTTCCATGTAGTAAAAATTGCTGGTTGCTGATTGCTGATTGTGTAGATAAAGTGTTCGGTATAAACCGAACAACTACTAACGATCAACTAAAAACTAGATGGTCATGATGGTCATGGCTTTGAAGCCCCATTCGGTGACGGCCGGGGCATATTGGGTCTGGTCAATGAGCAAACCGCGGCAAACGCGCTCAGTGGGCGGCGGCATGTCAAACTGTTCTTTGGCGCGCAAGATCAATTCATCAAAAAGGTCGCGCGGAATAATGTCCCGCTCTGAGGGGTACACAAACTGGAAAGAAAGCAATTGCATGAGCAACAGTTGCCAGTGCTGCTCCAGGGTCTGCAAGATGCGCTCCCAGTCCATTTTATCGCCGTGTCTTAGGATGAGGTGATTCAGGTCTGAGCCGTCATAGCGCTCTCGGTTCTGCACGTAGATTTTGCATTTGAAAAGATCCTCGGCAGAGATGTACTTGACGGGCACGCCGAACTCCGTTCCTTCCGGGGCTCTCCTGAACCAGCCGTCGTTGACGGGCATGTTGCTGGCGGGGTTGTTGAAGATGAAGTCTACGTACTTGCCGTCTTTGTAGGCCTTGGCCAGCCAGCGGGCATCCACCAGTTCGGTCTTGAAGCCTTCATCTGAGAAGATCTTGAGCAGGCGCGGACAATCGCCGGCCTTGCAGAACACGTCCATGTCTTTCATGTCGCGTTGCATACCGGTGTACTGCCGCAGGGCGAAGCCACCACCCATTAAGAAGGGCAAACCGCTTTCATGCAGCATTTGCAGGGCCTGCGGGTAAAATTCTTTGGCCACTTCGGGGGCCATATCGTCCAGTTCCATAATAGTCTGTTGTTGCTAGTGCTGTTATAATATAAGAGGTGTGCCCTGCTAAGGCTACGTATACTTCCGCCGCCGTCAGGTACGTCAAAAGACGCTTCTGGCAGGTTGGCGGCAGGTATTGCATTTACTGAATCCTTAGAAAAATGTTATCCTGAACTGCCCCTTCAGGCTTGAAAGGAGGAAAAATTCTGTTTATAGCCTGTTTTCAGGAAAACGGCCCTAAAACGAAAAAGACTATGTTTACGGGGTTGAGGCAGAATTGCATAAGTTTGCCTTATAGGCTTAACCTTCTCCTTTTATGACCGGCAAGAATTTGAAATATATGTTGCTGGCGGTCCTTGCCGCCTTTGTGATCTGGTTCGTGAAAGACGCCTTCACCCAACCCGGCGTCAATAAACTCTCCGGCGATTTCACCGAGGTGGCCCTGTACCGCAACGAGAACAATACCGGCCCCATCAAGCGCATTTACGCCGTCACCACCGCAGACACCCTCTGGAACCAGATGCAGCAATACGGCGACTTCATGCCCCACACCAAATACGGCACCACCACTGTGTATTTCTTTTTAAAAGGGAAACCCGTGCCAGAGAAGGTGTACCCTGGGGAGCAGAACTTTGACGTTCAGTTTCAGGAGCAGTGTATAGCCAGATATGAGAAGGACGCCATGGGGCAGGTGAGTTTGGTGAAGCGGCCGTTTAGATAGGCGATAAATTTTTTACTCTTTCCAAAGACAACCAAAAACAATAGAGAGAGAAAGAAGAGGCATAACCGCCTACTAAGCGCAGACTCTCCCCTCAAGGGGAGAGTCTGCGGTGATTAGAAGCCTTTGGGCACTTCTGTCATTAAAGCCGGTTTAATTAAGAACTACTAGCCACCTTCTCCCTTTCCACCCCACTTTCCTCAAAAACACCCTCCAACCGCCATCCTCTTTGCATTAAACCAAGAACCTGTTCTTACCTTCCTTTTTCCGTTTCGCAATCGAATCAGAATAGATTAACTTTGTAGAGCGATGGAGAATTTTGTTGTATCTGCTAGGAAATACCGCCCGGCCACCTTTGACAGTGTGGTGGGGCAGCACCATATTACTACTACTTTAAAGAACGCAATCAGCAGTAACCACCTGGCCCAGGCGTTCCTTTTCTGCGGCCCGAGGGGCGTGGGCAAGACCACTTGCGCGCGTATTCTGGCCAAGACCATCAACTGCCAGAACCTGACGGCTGAGGTAGAGGCCTGCAATACCTGTGACTCCTGTAAGAGCTTCAATACCAACAGCTCCTTCAATGTGCATGAGCTGGATGCGGCGTCTAACAACTCGGTAGATGACATCAGAAACCTGGTGGAGCAGGTGCGCTATGCGCCCCAGACGGGCAAGTACAAGATCTATATCATAGATGAGGTGCACATGCTCTCCAACTCGGCGTTCAACGCGTTTCTGAAGACCCTGGAGGAGCCGCCGTCCTACGCTATTTTCATTCTGGCTACTACTGAGCGTCATAAGATCATCCCCACCATTTTATCACGGTGCCAGATCTTTGACTTCAACCGCATTCAGATTGAAGACATGGTGCGGCACCTTGACAGCATTGCCGGCAAAGAGCAAATCAAAGCCGATGCCGATGCCCTGCACCTGATCGCCCAGAAAGCCGACGGCGCCCTGCGCGATGCCTTGTCCATCTTTGACCAGATGGTGACCTTCTCGGGCAACCACCTCACCTACAAGGCCACCGTGCAGAACCTGCACATCCTGGACTATGACTATTACTTCCGGCTCACAGACTTCCTGCTCACGCAGAATCTGAGCGGTGCGTTGCTTTTATATGATGAGATCCTGAAGAACGGTTTTGACAGCCATAACTTCGTGCTTGGTATTGGCGAGCACTTCCGGAGTCTCTTGGTATGCAAAGACCAGGTAACCATTCAGTTGCTGCAGGTCTCTGAGAATATAAAGGCGCAATACGCGGTGCAGGCCCAGGAGGCTTCGCTCAGTTTCCTGCTGTCAGGATTGAACCTGGTAGGTACCTGTGACCAGAACTTTAAATCTACCAAGAACCAGCGGCTGCATGTAGAGCTGCTACTCATGAAACTGGCGCATCTGCCCCACGCCCTGCAACTGGCCCAAGACGTCTCTGTAACCGGAGAGGTTAAAAAAAAAACTAATGGAAGTTCCGGCATAACCGCGCCAGCTCCTTCCCTTCCTGCCCCGTCGGCCCCGGCACCAGCCGTAACTGCCCCGGCAGCGCCGCCGGTTTTGGCCCCTTCTGCGCAAAACACTGCAGAAACGCACCACAACACCGCCCCATCAGACATGGATTCGGGCGAAGACCCCATCTTTGACACGTACCCAGAGGAGGCGCCTTCATTGGTGCCTGAAATGGCCAAACCCGCTCCGGTCATGGCTGCCCCGGCGGCTCCGTTGCGCACCGCCTCGTCTCCCCTGGCCAGCCGCAAAGTCTCCAAACTGCCCAGCCTCAAGAACATTGAGGAACGGGTGGCAGCCTCGGCGGCGCCAATGGTAGAGGTGCTGGAGGAGGAAACCGAAGCCTACGTGCCCGGCACTCTGCCCACCATTAACGCCCATAAACTAAAGCAGCTCTGGCAACTGTACGTAGACCGCGTCAAGCACACCGACCGCACCCTGGAGTACACCATCCTGAACCGTGAGTGGTACTTTGATGCCGAGAAAGCCGAAGTACACCTGCAGGTGGAAAACGAGGTGCAGGTAGCCGAATTCAACAGCTTTAAGCCCGAGTTTCTTCTGTTTCTGCGCCAGGGACTGGGCCATAACCGCCTGCAGGTGACCATAGACGTGGTACAGCAGGAAAACGGCCGCAACCTCTACACTTCCCAGGACAAGTACAATTACCTGTCGGAGCTTTACCCGGCACTCAAAGATCTGAAAACCCGCCTGGGCCTGGACACCGATTTCTAACGACCTGCGTAAACCTGTGAGACCTTTACCGTTTCACAGGTTTTTACTTTTATCCCCTCCATGAGCAACCTCTTCGACCGTAAAACCGACAATTTCTTTGGAAGCCTCAGTTACGTGGGCTATGTCCTTTTAGTAGTCGGTCTGGCAACGGCTAGCAGTCCCTGGTGGTGGGGTGAAGGCGCCGACCAAACCCAGATGCTGGCGGTAGGCGGTTTATTGGTGGTGCTGGGGTTCCTGTTCAAATTCACTTACCATGGTTTCCAGCTGGATCTTGCGCACCAGCGCGTGCGCGAGTACCTGAGCATGTTCGGGTTCAAGACCGGCAGATGGGCCCCGCTGCCCGCCTTCCAGCGTGTCACCCTCACTTCTAACCTTCAGCTGGCCCCTGACCACGGGCATTCCCACGGCGAGGAACCAGCGCCTCTGGTCACCTGGTACACCATCGGGCTTTATTCCCAATCCCCCTCGGCAGACTATGAACTGCGCACTGATAACCACCAAGACGCCCGGAAGACAATGCAGCTTTTGGCGGAGAAATTAAGGATTGCCGCTGAGGACCATACCTTGGTAACGGCGCCTTTGGGGTAGTGTTTTGGGGCTGTTTTTCGGGAAACAGGCTTAAAACAGGTTGATCTGCAGGAGTGTATCATCCTCCCTACCCATTTCAAAGGGGGACGGACTAAAGTGTGTAGCTGATTAGATCTTTATCAGATATGTAGAGGCGTTACACTGTAACGCCGTGGCTCTTCGCAGCAGTGCCGCCTAACCCCACCTAACCCCACATTTGCAACCAAAAATTACTGCTGTGTATCAAGGTCTGTTCTTAACGAGCCGTTTCTGTTATATGGCACTACGGCGTTACAGTGTAACGCCGCTACATTGATCAACAATACCAGTTTGCGCCTTCTCAAAAAACCTCGTAGTGTGCGCAGCTCTTTTCGAGTGTCTACGCCAATTACCCCAAGCGTTTTGGGCCTGTTTTCGCAAAAACAGCCCCAAAACACCCACACACTTCTCCCCTATCCAAAAGCGTTAGCACCTATACAAGCAAATGCTTTCATTTTCCTATATTTGATAACTAACAATCCACCCATTTCCCGTGAAGAAAAAACTCCTTCCTTTCTCTATACTAAGCGCCTTGCTGTTAACCCAGTGTAAAACCAGCGCGCCTACCCAAACCGCCCAGGACACCGCCCCCGCCATGGTGGTGGAAGCGCCTAAGGAAGCCTTTCCGTACAAGACCGTTCCCAATGACCCGCTCAAGGCGCGCATTTACACCCTGGACAATGGCCTGACGGTGTACCTCACGCAGTACAAAGATGCGCCACGCATTCAGACGTACATTGCCGTGCGCGCGGGCAGCAAGAATGACCCGGCCAATGCCACGGGGTTGGCGCATTACCTGGAGCACATGGCCTTTAAGGGCTCAAGCCGCCTGGGCACTATTAATTGGCAGAAGGAGCAGGAAGAACTGGCCAAGATAGAGGGCCTGTATGAAACCTACCGCACCCAGAAAGACCCGGCGCTGCGCAAGAAAACCTACCACCAGATTGACTCTATCTCGGGGGTGGCCGCCAAGTATGCGGTGCCCAATGAGTATGACAAACTGGTGGCGGCCATGGGCATGAAAAACTCCAACGCCAGCACCTGGGTGGAGCAGACCATTTACTACGGTGACATCCCCAGCAACCAACTGGCCAAGTGGGCCCTGCTGGAATCAGAGCGGCTGGGCGTCATGATCCCGAGGCTGTTCCACACCGAGCTGGAGGCGGTGTACGAGGAGAAGAACCGCTCCCTGGACAATGACAACAACAAGGCCTTTGAGGCGGCCTTCGCGGCACTGTTCCCTACGCACCAGTACGGCGCGCAGACCACCATTGGCACGGTGGAGCACCTCAAGAACCCGTCCATCACCGAAATCAAGAAGTACTTTGATAAGTACTACGTGCCCAACAACATGGCCATTGCCATGAGCGGCGACCTGGACTTTGACCAGACCATCAGAACCATTAACGAGCATTTCGGCCGTTGGAAAAAGAAGGAAGTGCCGGCCTATACGCCTCCGCAGGAAAAGCCTATCACGGCCCCGGTGGTGAAAGAAGTGCTGGGACCTGAGTCTGAAATGCTGCTGATGGCCTACCGGTTCCCGGGCATTAAGTCTAAAGACGCGTTGGTACTGCGCATGATCAACCAGATCCTGAGCAACGGCCAGGCCGGTCTCATTGACCTGAACATTAACCAGAAGCAGGCGGCCTTGGGCGCAGGGTCTTTCTCTGAGATTTACAATGATTACAGCGCGCATTTCCTGAGTGGAAACCCGCGCCAGGGCCAGACCCTGGACCAAGTGAAGAACCTGCTGCTGCAGCAGATTGAGCTGGTGAAGAAAGGGCAGTTTGAGGACTGGCTGATTCCGGCCATTGTGAACAAGAACAAGATAAGCAAGATGCAGGCCTATGAAAGCAATGCGGCCCGCGCCACCGCTTTTGTAGACGCCTTTATTGCCCGCCAGGACTGGGCCGATTACCTCAAACAGGAAGAGGCGTTTGAGAAAATCACCAAGCAGGACGTGGTAGACGTGGCCAACCGCTATTACGGCAACAACTACGCTATTATCTACAAACGCACCGGCCAGGACCCCAATGCCCAGAAAGTGGAGAAACCTACCATCACCCCGGTGCCCGCCAACCGCGAGGCCCAGTCGGAGTTCTACAAGTCGGTGGCCGCTATTCCGGTGTCTGACCTGCAGCCGCAGTTCGTGGATTACAAGAAAGATATCCAGCAGGGCACTTTGAAAGGCAACATTCCGGTGTACTTCACCAAGAACCAGGAGAACGGCCTGTTCAGTTTGTACTACATCCTGGACATGGGCACCAACAATGACCTGAAGTTGGGCCTGGCCGTGGATTACCTGCAGTACCTGGGCACCGACAAATACTCCGCCGAGGAGCTGCAGAAAGAGTTCTTCAAGATTGGCTGCTCGTTCAGCGTGTCCTCGGGACAGGACCAGGTGTATGTTTCCTTGACCGGCTTAGATGAGAACCTGGAGAAAGGCCTGCAGCTCTTTGAAAGCCTCCTGCAAAACCCCAAAGCCGACCAGAAAGCCCTGAACGACATGGTGGCCGGCATCCTGAAAGACCGCAAGGACGCTAAGCTCAACAAGAACATCATCCACAGCGTGGCCATGGTGAACTACGCCAAGTACGGCCCCAAGAACCCGTTCACGCACATCTTAACTGAGCAGGAACTGAAGAAGGTGAAGCCCTCTGAGCTGATTGCCCGCATCAAGAGCATTCCTACGTACCAGCACCGGGTGTTGTATTACGGCCCAAGAGAGTTGCAATCCATTACCGCCACCCTAAACACCGGCCATATTGTACCCGCCACCCTGCAACCGGTGCCCGCTGAGAAAGCCTTCAAAGAACTGGACATTAACAAGCGCCAGGTGTACTGGACCAACTATGACATGGTGCAGGCCGAGCTTCTGTTCCTGACCAAGTCTCTGAACTATGATCCTAAGTTGGTACCCACCATCAGGCTCTACAACGAGTACTTTGACGGGGGCATGGGCGCCATTGTGTTCCAGGAGCTGCGCGAGTCAAGGGCGTTGGCGTATAGTGCTAGCTCCCGGTTTGCCAACGCCAGCCGGAAAGACCGCGCCAACTACATCATGTCGTACATCGGCACGCAAAGCGATAAGCTGCCCGAGGCCATGGCCGGCATGCAGGAACTCCTCAATGACTTGCCGGTGGCCGAGACCAACTTCACCAACGCCAAGGCCTCGGTACGCAACAGCATCGCCACGGAGCGCATTAACAAGGTGGGCATTTTGATGAACTATGAGCAGGCCCGCAAACTGGGCATTGACTATGACATTAGAAAGGACATCTACCAGAGCCTGGACGCCATGACCCTGGACCAGATCAAGGCGTTTCAGCAGCAGTTTGTGAAAGGCCAGAACCAGACCATTCTGGTGATAGGCTCCAAGAACCGCCTCAACTTTAAGGAACTGGCCAAGTACGGCACGGTGAAGCAGTTGAGTTTGAAAGAGCTGTTTGGATACTAGTTGTTAGTGTTTAGTTATTAGAGAGGGAGCAGCCGCGGGTTGCTCCTTCTTCGTTTTGGGGGTGTTTTGGGGAAAACAGGCTAAAAACGAAGGAGATCATGTAATCATATGCATGATGCCTATTGCCTGCGGCATGGGCCTCTCACTTCAAGGTTCCCAGGTAGTTGTGGCTAAAGTAATTGAGGAGCCCTGCACCTTCTGTAATAATTCAGGCTTGAAGCCTACTAATTAAAGGCATACTACTAAAATAAAGCTCCATGAAGAGATTAATCTTGCTCATTTTCCTACTCCTCTTCTTTGTCTTTAGTAAGTCACAGGTGCATGCGCAGGCCTGTCATACCAGGGTATTAGACCCCAATGTTGCGGCCTTTCTGAAAATGATTGGGTATGAAGATTTATCGCTTGCCCAACTAAGGCGCATGCCCATAGACCAGATTAAGTTTGCAGGTCCGCCGCCAAGACCTTACCCCCAGGAAGATGTCAAAAGGATTAAGATTACCGCAGACAGTATTCCTGTTCTGGTGTTCAATGCCTCCAAAGGGCAGAACCTTCCTATTCTCATCAATTACCACGGTGGCGGATTCATTTCTCCGCTGCTGCCAGGGTTAGAGCATTCTTTGTGGCAGGAGTCTAAAACGTATGGCGCCATTGTGTTCGCCATAGACTACCGTGTGGCCCCCGAACACAAATTTCCGGCAGCGGTAAATGACAGCTACCATGCCTTTAAATGGATTGCACAACACGGCAGAGAGTTAGGCGGAGACACCAGCCGCATTGCTTTGATGGGCAACAGTGCCGGAGCCAACCTGGTGGCAGTCATCGCGCAGAAAGCCAAAAAAGAAGGCATTGCCAGAAAAATAAAGCTGCAGGTAATGAATGGGCTGCCCGTTGACTTGCGCCCGAGCAACATGGAAACTTCTATTTCTTACCAGCTAAATGCCAAAGGGTATTTCCAGACAAAAGATGCCTGCTATTTTTCTATAGAAACCTATGCCCCCGGGCAGATCAATAACCCAGAAGTCTCCCCAATTCTAACCAAAGATTTAACTGGCCTGCCTTCGGCGGTGATTATCAATGCTGAGTTTGACCCCTTACGGGAAGACGGTATTTTATATGCCGCCCAATTGAGGAAGGCGGGCGTGAAAGTGTGGGATAAATGCTTCGCGGGGCAGATACATTGTTTAATTGGTTTGCCGCCCGGGGCGCCTGCATTGCAAGAATATGAGGCCCTGGTGAAGGCAGCGCTGAAAGAGAGTTTCCAAAAATAAGTTACCCAAGGTTTCCTTTTAGATGCTCCCATCATGGGTCATCAGATACAAGGTCCGTCTGGCGTAGGCCAGCCCTACCCTTCAGGCAAACCCAACAGAAAAGTTAATATGGACAAGGCATCGTTTTTTAAGGTAAGAATTTGGTTTACGGCATTGGTAGCCATTGGCATCTGGTCGCTGTTGAGTTATCAGCATTACCATGGGGGCGTGCCTGTTCACCATATCCTGGCAGATGAAAACCTTCCTAGCTTTTCTAATTGGTGGGGAGCGCTTCTGCTTCCGGTGCTGACCTGGATTTTGTTGTACCGCATAGAAAAAAGAGCCTTCAGCACAAAGGATTCTGGGCATTCAGGTGCGCCTACCTCTCTGAAATATGTAGCCCTTGGATTTGCCGGTGCATTATTATTTGGCAGCCTCCTCTCCATCTTCTTCTCGCTAGGGTACCAAGACCTGCCCGGCTATATGCTGTTAGGCTTATTTGCCCTGGCATTGGTTGTCCCTGTGTACCGCGCCCAGTGCCTGCTGGGTTTTGTACTGGGCATGACCGTTACCTTTGGCGCCGTTCTGCCCACGGGCGTAGGGCTTATTCTGTCTTTGATTACCGCCGTGATCTTTCTCCTCCTTAGGCCTTCAATCTTGTTTGTCTTCTCAAAATTGACCCGGAAGCAACCTACCCAAGCTTAATCTTTTTCTACTAAGGCCGGCTTCTCTTTAGCTGGTGTAACCTCACAGCGTTTTGGGCCTGTTTTCTGAAAAACAGGCCCAAAACGTCCATCCCCCCTCTCCTGAAAATAATTCTTCCTCTACCTGTGATTTTCCTGCGCCTTGCTACACTAATGGGGTGAAGTTTGATTATAGATGGACCTACACCACCAGTTTACCAGCGTCATCCAAGAGCACAAGGGCTTGATCCTGAAGGTCTCGGCTATGTACACCAACTCCCCAGAAGACAGGATTGACCTGCAGCAGGAGATTGTGTACCAGCTCTGGAAGTCGTATGGAGCCTTTAAGCAGGAATCTAAGCTGAGTACCTGGATGTACCGCGTGGCTTTGAATACAGCCATCTCTTACCTAAATCAAACCAGGAGAAGAGTCAGCACTATTCCCTTGCAACTAGAGGCGGACCGTTTAGCCGAGGATTATGATAAGACCGAGGAGGAACAGATTCAGCAATTATATACTCAGATTCAGAGCCTTCACCTGCTGGACCGGGGCATCATCCTACTGTTCCTGGAAGGAAAGAAGTACGAGGAGATTGCTGCCATTGTAGGCATTACCGCCAGCAACGTGGGTACCAGAATCTCGCGCATCAAAGAAAGACTTAGGACACAACTAGTTAAACAACCTGCATAATGGAACTGGAAGAAATGCAACAGGCCTGGGGGAAACTGAGCCAACAAGTAGAGAAACAAGAGATTCTGACCAATCAACTACTAGACAAAACAACCCGCCAGAGCTACCACTCCCGGCTGAACAGAATCAAGTACTCTGAGTTGGCTGGCACCCTGGTCTGCTACGCCGCCGCCGCATACGTGAGTGTGCACCTCGCCCAACTAGAGGGTCTCTGGATGCAGGCGTTGGCAGCCCTGACCATTGTGGTGCTGCTGGTGTTACCCATTCTGTCGCTGGCCTCGGTGCGCGCTGTCAAGGGCGTCAACATTTCCGTGGCTACGTATGCAGAAACCATCCAGACTTTCGCCCGGCAGAAGATCAGGTTCCAGCAATTGCAGAAAATGAATGTGTTGTTAGGGCTGGTGCTGCTGGTAGTTGCCTTGCCGGTACTAGCGGCCATACAAGGCAAAGACCTTGGCCAGATCCCGTATCTCTGGGCGGTGATGGTGCCGGTAGGTATGGCGGTGTTCCTGGTGTTTGCTTTCTGGGTGCTTAGGGCCTACAACAAAACCCTGGCTGAAATGGAAAAGGCACTCTCAGACCTTAATGATTAGTTGTTAGTGATTAGAGCAAGGAGCGGCCAAAGCAGTTTCTCCTTCTGCGTTTTGAGGGTGTTTTGGCGAAAACAGGCGTAAAACGCGGCAGGGGCTTACACTAAAGAAGCACTTCGCTTACTATTAATTAAACAATATATAGCCTTTGTTTAAGATTGGATCAGGCAATCAGCTTACCTTAGATGGATCAATGCTATAAAGGCACAGAAACAATTCTTTTCCGCTTAATCACCCATGAGAACATTCCTTTTCCTTTTATTCCTGCTTCCAACGCTTTGTCTGGGGCAAACCACCAAACAGCCCGATACCCCAATCACCATAGGCACCAAGCAGATCCTTCACTCAGCTATTCTAAAGGAAGACCGAACCCTGTGGGTATATGTGCCTAAATCAGGTGGCGATGGCGCGAAAACGCGTTTCCCGGTGATGTACCTGCTGGACGGAGAGGCTTTTTTTGCGTCCATGGCCGGCACGGTAGACTATCTAAGCGGACAAGGCAAGATGCCCGAAATGATCATAGTAGGCATCCAAAGTCCAGATCGGGTACGGGACCTGACGCCTACCCATTATCCGTTTTGGGCCAGTGGCGAGCCGGCCAATGATTTAAAATCTTCGGGCGGCGGGGCCAATTTTATGGCCTTTCTGGAAAAGGAGGTGATGCCATACATTGAAAAGCGCTACCAAACCCAGCCGTACCGCATGCTGGTGGGGCACTCCCTGGGCGGGTTAACCGTTTTGCAAGCCCTGGTGCACCAACCAGCCTTGTTTACTTCTTACGTGGCCATTGATCCTAGCATCTGGTGGGACAAGCAACTCATCATGAAACAGGCCGAGAAAGCCCTCACCCAAAAAGACTACGCCGGCGAAAGTCTCTTCTATGCTGTTGCCAACACCATGGACAAGGGAATGGATACCGTGCGGGTGGTGCAGGACAAAGCGCAAGGCAACCATAATGTGAGAAACCACCTTCTCTTCAGGGAGACGCTCAGAAAGAGCAAGAGCCTGGCCTGGGCCTGAAAATACTACCCAGAAGACAACCATGGCTCGGTGCCGTTTCCGGCGCAGTATGACGCCCTGCGGTATCTCTTCAAAAAATATGAGCTAGACAAGGAACTGGATGATGCTACCATCACGGTAGAGTATATTAAAAACCACTACCGTGCCGTGTCTGCCCTATTACAGTACCCGGTGTTGCCTGCCATGGGCACGGTGAATACCTTGGGCTATGTCTCCCTGGGCGAAAAAAAGTATGACCAGGCATACCAGTACTTTAAAATGAACCTTGACAATTACCCCACGGTTGGCAACCTCTATGATTCCATGGGCGACTATTACGTGAAGATAGGTGATAAGAAGAAGGCCATGGAAGCCTTCCGGAAGGCCTTGTCTCTGGAGGAAGTAGCAGATACCAGAAGAAAGCTGAAGCAACTGGAGGCGGGTCAGTAACTGGCCTTATAATTTGATTAACTATTGCAGAAGGAGCAGCCTCAGGTTGCTCCTTCTGCGTTTTGAGGGTGTTTTCGCGAAAACAGGCGCAAAACAGAACCTATTTCAAAAACCTGACAATCAACCTATTAAAACCCATCCAAAACCAAAAGAAAAATATTTTCAGAAAGTCTGCGTCTTTTCGGGACCCGGGGCGTCTTCAGGGCAGAACATTAAAAACGGTAAAGCCATGAAAAGATTTCACGTACACGTAAGAGTTGAGAACCTCCAGGAAAGCATTGATTTCTACAATGCCTTGTTTAACACCCCGCCCACCGTGGTAAAGCCAGACTATGCCAAATGGATGCTGGAAGACCCCAGAATTAACTACGCTATTTCTACCGGGCACTCTGAAAACGGCATTGAACACCTGGGCCTGGAAGTGACCAGCGAGGAAGAACTGCAGGAGGTATACGCCAACATGCAAAACGCCAAAGGCACCATCAGAGCCGAAGGCGAATGTACCTGCTGCTATTCCAAATCTCAGAAAAGCTGGATCACAGATCCGCAGGGCGTAGACTGGGAGGCTTTTTACACCCACGGCACCGCCACGGTCTACGGCGAGGGCATCAATGCCAGACCGGCCCCCGAAGCCATGGACCAATGGACCGGTAACGATGGTAAAAACGCCCCGGTAACCGCCCTGGCTTAAGAAAGAGATCCTCCACTTTAAACAACCCATACCACTCCTCCCCCCGGCTGCCTAGCCTCAGATTTTGTTGGCTGCTGGTGAGGCGTGATTAAATTTTGCAGAAGGAGCAGCCTGGCGGTGGCTCCTTTTGCGTTTTAGGCCTGTTTTCAGGAAAACAGGCGTAAAACGGTCCGGCACCACACCTACCCTTCCCTCCTACTAAGCATAAGAATTTTTGGCTGGCGTTATGGCTTTCTCCTCCACTTGCCCCTCCCCTTACAGCACAACCACTAGTATTCCTTTCTCCTTAACCTGAGCCCAAACTAGCCAACAGGATTAAATAGCTTTCTGCTTTTGCTGGTAAAGAAACCACCAGTTTTATACTCCGCAAAAACGATACTTGGTTTCCTTAAAAACGGAACTCAGAGAAATAAATCACTTCTTTTATTCACTTCGAAATAAATTCTAAACAATACGTATACAGGCTAGTTTACCTTTTGATTATCAATCTACTACAAAAACCAAAACGTATGAAAAAGTTAACCATTTTCCTGTTTTCAGCCACTGTTTTCTTTGGCTGTAACACCAATGAAAAAGCCACCGAAACCACAGACACCACCACCTCCAGCACGGAGACCGTGACCACCGATGACACCATGACCACCGATGCCGCGGCCGCTACCGGAACGAAAGACATTGTAGCCCTGGCTTCAGAAACCCCTTCGCTCTCTACCCTGGTGCAGGCCCTGAAAGCCGCCGACCTGGTGGGCGCTTTGCAAGGTACCGGTCCATTCACGGTATTCGCGCCTACCAATGAGGCCTTCGCTGCCTTACCCGCCGGAACCCTGGAAAGCCTGCTGAAGCCTGAGAACAAACAAAAGCTGATAGATGTTTTAACCTATCACGTGGTAGAAGGCAACGTAAAGTCTACTGACTTAACCAACAACATGATGCCTAAAACCCTGAACGGCGCCACCCTGAAAGTGATGCTACACACCAATAGCGTCATGATCAACGACGCCACCGTGACCATGCCCAACGTAGCCGCCACCAACGGCGTAGTGCACGTGATTGACAAAGTATTGTTGCCGCCCAGCAAGTAATCTGGGTACAGGAATAATTGAAAACGGGCCGATGCTTTAAAAGCGTCGGCCCGTTTTGCTTTTAGGAAGACATGGCAAGAAACCAGCGCAGGTTGAAGGAGTGTTTTGGTGAGGCTACCTTGTGCAGCGACCCTATCACCACGCGAACTGGGTGATACAGGTTCACAGGCTACTACAAAGCAGACGAAGCAAAGCGATCCAGTAAGATCAAATCCAACCCGTTATCCTGGGTTGCACCACGCTACCCCTTCCGGGCGGCCAGCACTTGCTGCACGGTGGTCCATTTTATTTCCGGATAACGGGCATTGTCCAGGGGTTCCAGTTTTACTTTGCCGGCAAACATATCCCGCATGTATTGCATGCCCTGCCATGCCGGGAACACTTCGCCTTTGCCAGGCGCCAGCATTTTAGTAACCGTGATCAGGGCGTTGAGTACCCCCAGCCCTCCTACCCGTAGGGGCTTGAACTTTTCGCCGGTGGCGGCACTGGCAGCCTGCACCAACCCGTGCACCGAAAGCACATCGCCGGCAATGCGCAGATAGCGGGGCGTAGTGGGATCAAGGGCCGCGGCGGCAGTATAAGCGGCCGTGTTAGCAATGGTAGTGAAATCCAGCAACTGGTTGGCGTTGCCATAGTACATGACCCGCTTGATAGGGAACAGCACCATGGGTGCCTGCCCGGTGAGCAAATCTGTGAACATGCCGTTGAGAATGGAAGTGGCCTGAATAGGCGCTTTATCCAGAATGGCCTTGAACTCCAGCCGGAAGTCCAGGTTGCGGTTATGGCCGGGCGTGAGTTTGGTGAAATCAATGGAGAAGTCTGAGGGAATAAACCGGGGCACCCCAGCCGCTACCGCCGCCTTCAAAAGCTGGGTCTGGGTGTCTACTATCACGTCCCGCAAACCCGACAAGGCACTCACTACGCAGGTCCCGCCCTGACAGGCTTGGGTCAATGCTTGTGCGTTTTGAAAGTCCACCTCCACCACCTCGGCGCCCAGGGCTTGCAAGGCAGAACGTTTGCCGGCCTCGGTTCCCACCCGCACCAAGGCCCGCACGTGCGCGCCTCTTTTGCGCAACTCTTCGGCGATGAGGCCTCCTAAGTGGCCAGTGGCTCCGGCGAGGATGATGGTTGGGGTGGTGGGTGTCATAGGGGTTTATTAATTATGCCTCATGAACTATCAAAAAGCAAAATAGTTTTTAATAAGTAATAATAAACGTGTTTATTTATTAATTAAAGTTCTATATAGTATATTCGTTTCTGACTTTAAAGTTGTTGGCCAAGAATGATAAAATAACGGATACATGGCTCCGAACAAAGTGCATATAACCAGAAAAAATCCGTTAATTACTTAGTTGTGCTACATCTTTAAAACCACTATAATTATTCACGAAAAAGCATTATATATTTTCTAATCTACATAATTAATAAACTCATAATAACATAATGCGAATAGTACAACTATCAGACATCCACCTGAGCAATGGCAATATAGAAGATCTAAGAAATTATTATTTACAAGCCCTCATCGAGGATCTTAAGAAATTTCACAGTGAGAAGAAAATAGATGTGATTTTATTTACCGGTGATTTGGTTGACAAAGGTGGTGAATCTCTCGGCAGTGAACCCTATGTGATATTTCGCAATGAGGTTATTAATCCAATTGTTGAAGCACTCAATATTACTACAGATCAAGTACTCCTCATACCAGGAAATCATGATGTTAACCGGTATGAAGTTGAAGAATATAGTGAAACTGGGCTCTCCACTCGTTTAGACAACTCGTCTGCAAACGATCTAGTGCGTTCAACTAGAGAAAACTTTTCACCTGTTAATAAACGGATGGAAAGATTCAAAAATTTTGAAAAAGAGTTTCACAAAAACAATCAAAACTACTCTTATTCACATTATGAGTCAACCACTGACTTTATTAATGAAGGAAAAAAGGTGGGTTTTGCCTTGATTAATGATTCTTGGAGATGTTCCGCAGCATTAGTGCGAGAACAGCACTTTATCGGACATAATCAGTTATTAAAAACAGAGCAACTACTAAACAATAACGGGTCTATTTTAAATATTGCAGTATTCCACCATCCACTTACAGCTATAAACCAAAATGAAAGCGATGAAGTTGAAAACATTTTAAAATCAAAAAATTTTGATATTGCTTTTTTTGGACATAGTCACAAACATGAGGCTAAATCTCTAACTACAGCAACTGGAGGTTATTTGACAATTAATGGCCGTGCTGCTTTTAACCAGCCAAGAGAAATTATAGCAAAATTTCAACCCGGGTACAATATTCTTGACGTAGATCCAGAAAAAAGAAGCTATTCACTTTTTTCTCGTTTATTTATTAGGGAAAGTGGGTATCGGTTTGATAGCGACACAACATCATTGCCAGGTGGGCAAGAATTTGGCATGCTTCCAAGTAGAATTCCATATTATAAACTTGCAAACGCAGAAGAATCCAATAACAATGACAGAGCTCTTCCCAACAGCTATTCAGCAGATGTTCATAGAATTGTTAAACTCTTAGTCGGAAAATCGTTATACCCTAACCCATACTCATTTGTCCGTGAATTAATTCAAAACTCTGTAGATGCTTGTAATAGAGTGAGAAAAAATCAGTCTTACCTTTCACCCAAAATAATAATCAATATCAATACCCGAGATAATTTTTTGGAAGTAATTGATGAAGGGGATGGGATGACAAAGAATATTATAAAAAATCACTTTTCAGTTATAGGAAAAAGTATCAGCCAAGAATTTAATGATAGTACGGGTAACTTTAATTTAATTTCCCAATTTGGCATAGGATTCATGAGCACCTTCATTGTCGCTGATAAAGTAGTTGTAGCAACCAAGAACAATGAAGATGAACTGATTACGTTCGAAATTACTGATGTATTTAAAGAATTTAATTATTTAACACCCTCCCCGGTTACAGGTATAGAAAAATCTGGAACAAGTATACGTGTATATCTAAAAAAGAATTTTCATTTAAGTATAGCACTAAACCATATTAGAAATTACTGCCGACATATCAATAATCTTCAAATATATTATGACGGAAATGAACAACAGATCAATCAAAGCTGGAACATTGAAGGATCAAATCACACATTCCAATTACAAACAGAAAGTTACCAATTACAACTTGGCATAAGTGTAAATTCTAAGCACATAATAGCAACAAATAGCGGCTTTTTAATTACACATAATCCAGCACCACTTATACCATACAAATTTCCATTTATAATTAGTGGAGAAGTTAATTTTGCCCCCAAAGGCATTGATTTTGACATGTCAAGGACCAATATTATGACATCCGAAAAATCTGAAAGCTTCCGCCGAAACATGTCTGTTTCATTGCGCAAATTATTCCGTGAGGCTTTGGAGGCTGGTGATCCCCAATTATCGCAATCCATAGAACAGTATCTTCACTATTACCTTCAATACTATGACGTTAATAATACACAAATGGAGCAGTCACATACTGACTTTTACTCTAAAAGAGAACTAGTCACATTATGCAGTGATTATACCCGGTTTCAATACCAAGGCAGAGAGCAATCACTAAATAATATTATTGAATCAATGAAGACGAGATCACTCGATACTTTGTTTTATATCAATAGCCAAGTCCTCAATGATTATCAACTTATTCTAATCCAGTATTTAGAAAATAAAGGGTATTTGATTTTTATAAACAGAAGCTATAATGTAGCATTTAGGGATGGGCAATCTACTGTAACTCTGTTAAATGTTTTGCAACCAATAGCGGCAACTCACGGCATGCAAATTATGGATATTAATCTAGCTCAAGAGTATGTTACTAAAGATATGAAAATGGATAAAAATAAATTTCAAGAAAATATACAAAAACATATTAAAAAAATTGAGTCGCAGTATGGAGTAAATATTGAGATTGGCAAGTTTAGCAGGTTGCCAAAAGCTTCTGTAAGAAATAATAATCAAATTTTTTTAAACTTCGATCATCAGACTTTTCAATCCTTAATAAATAGGACAGATCTTCCTGATCAGGCCTTAGAAATTTACCTACTTGGTATACTTGCTCTTCAATTACCTAATACCAATGATCATATAGAGGTAAAATAAGCTATATGAATTCATTAGTCGTTCCTAGAAACATTAACCATGAACAAGCCTAATTCATAGGGAACAAGCCTAATTCATAGGCTTTAAAGATGTTCTAAAAAAGTAAGAACGTACAACAATGCGCAACCGGCTTCTACGGTAAAGGGCCTGCGCCGTCGCTTATTCTAAACCATTAATTACAAAAAGGCCGCTTGAGATTTCTCTCAAGCGGCCTTTCCTTTTCTAAACTATTCTCCCTCCTAGAACTGGTCTAAGAAAGAATTCAACGTGGCACTTGGGCGCATGGCTTCGGCAACTTTGGCCGTGTCTGGGTGGAAGTAACCTCCCATGTCTACGGATTTGCCTTGGGCCGCAATCTGCTCCTGTACAATCTTGTCTCCGTTCTCGGTTGAGGCTTGGGCTAGGTCCGTGAAACGGGTTTTCAGTTCCTCGTTATGGTTTGCTCTGCCAGAGTTTGGGCCCATTCAAGCGCCAGATAGAAGTAGCTTCCGCGATTGTCAATGCCACCTACCATTCTATTAACATGTCTAGTTTTATAGAAATAAAATGACCAATTCAGCTAATTGGCCTTTTTTTTAATATCTTAATGCCAACGTTGGCACAAATCTATTCTAGAAGTGCTAAAAGGCATCCCAACCGGTTGCAAAATACAGGTAGACAGAATAAACCATAAGACAGTATGAAATATAAAATGAGCTTTTCCTTGTTGGCGGTCCTATTTCTCATGCACGTGACAGCCTTCGCCCAAGATCCTAACTTTTACATCTTCCTGTGCTTCGGGCAATCCAACATGGAGGGCCACACAAAATTTGAGCCCCAGGATACTACCGCCAACAAACGGTTTATGGTGTTAGAGGCAGTAGATTGCCCTAACCTGGGCAGAAAGAAAGGCGAGTGGTACCCTGCCACGCCCCCTTTGACCAGATGCAACACCGGTCTTACCCCCGCAGATTACTTCGGCCGCACCCTGCTAGCCACTCTCCCAGACAGCATTAAAGTAGGCGTCATCAATGTGTCGGTGGGAGGCTGCAAAATTGAGCTGTTTGAAAAAGGCAGTTACCAATCTTACGTGGCCACCGCCCCTTCCTGGATGACGGCTGCCCTGGAGCCCTATGACAAAAACCCCTATGGCCGCTTGGTAGAGATGGCGAAACTGGCGCAGAAAGATGGGGTCATCAAAGGCATTCTGTTACACCAGGGAGAATCCAACACAGGTGATACCGCCTGGCCTTCTAAGGTGAAAGGCGTCTATGACAACCTGTTAAAAGACTTGAACCTCAGGCCTACTGCGGTGCCCTTGCTGGCCGGGGAAATTGTCAGCAAAGAGCAGGGCGGCGCCTGCGCCAGCATGAATGCCATCATTGCCCAACTGCCCCAGGTAATTCCTAACGCACACGTCATTTCCTCTGAAGATTGCCCGGCTCTAGATGACCACTTGCATTTCACTGCCGAAGGGTATCGGAAACTAGGCAGACGCTACGGGGCCAAAATGCTGGCTTTGCTAGGGTATAAAAATGTAAGGCCTGAGTAACAGAAACTCCCGGGAAGAAATATGCCGCCCACCAAAACGGCTAATTATTAATCAACTTAAAATAGGATTTCAACTCATGCGAAAGGTAAAGATTGCCGGGTGTCTGCTTCTGATGTTTTGTATCCTCCAGGGAATTCAGGCCCAGAATCCCATCATCCAGACTGCCTATACCGCAGACCCTGCGCCCGTGGTGTATAATAACAAACTGTTCCTGTACACCAGCCATGATGAAGACGGTTCTACCTGGTTTACCATGAACGACTGGAAGTTATATACCACTGAAGACATGGTAAACTGGACAGATCATGGCACCATTCTGTCCTACTCAGATTTCACCTGGGCCAGAATAAATGCATGGGCCCCGCAATGCATTGAGCGGGGAGGTAAATTTTACCTATATGTTCCCTTAACCACCCATGATAACAAAGGGGCCATTGGCGTAGCGGTGGCCAACAGTCCGTACGGGCCTTTCACAGACCCGCTGGGCAAGCCCTTGATTCAAAGCGGAGGCGGTGATATTGACCCTTCGGTTTTTATTAATGAGGATGGGCAGGCCTATCTGTATTGGGGCAACCCCAAATGCTACTACGTCAAACTGAACGAAGATATGATTTCTTACCAGGGAGAAGTCATGCCCGTGCCCAACACCATAGAAGCCTTTGGCAAGCGCGAGGGCAACCCCGAAAGGCCCACCACCTACGAGGAAGGCCCGTGGCTCTATAAACGCAAGGGCTTGTACTACCTTCTATTCGCCGCTGGCCCCCTACCCGAGCACATTGGCTATTCCACCAGCTCCAGCCCCACCGGCCCCTGGAAATACCAGGGCGTTTTAATGCCTACCGAGGGAGGCAGTTTCACCAACCATCCGGGCCTGGTAGATTTTAAAGGAAAGACCTATTTCTTCTACCACAACGGGGCCCTGCCCGGCGGCGGCGGCTTTACCCGCTCCGTGTCTGTAGAAGAAGCGGCATTCAAAAAAGACGGAACCCTCCAGCCCCTAAAAATGACCAAAGGAATTACCAAAGGTCTGGCTCCTTTAAACCCCTTTGTGAAGAACGAGGCAGAAACCATCGCCTGGTCAGAAGGCGTGAAAGCCATGCAGAATGAGAAAGTGGGCGTGTTCGTGACGGCCCTCCGGAGCGGCGCCTATACCAAAGTAAAAGACGTTGATTTCCGGAAAACAGGTGCTACCAGATTTACGGCCCGGTTGGGCACCACGCATAACACTGAGGTGACCCTGGAAGTACGGCTAGGAAGTGTAGACGGGGAATTACTGGGAACCGTGAAAGCGCCCCTCACCGGCGGAAATGACCGTTGGGCCCTGGTCTCTACGGAGGTTAAAAAAGTAACCGGCGTGCATGATGTCTACTTTGTCTTTAAAGGAAAAGAAAGAAGCAATATCCTGTTTTTTGATTACTGGAAATTCTCCCAATAGGCATTGCACCTGTTAACTAATGGGTCGCGCTGCCTTTGTTGGTGTTCACAGGGGCCAACAAACCCAATGGCTGGAGCATTTATGCTTGTTGTGGATAGCACCAACAAGGGCTAAAAGGACAGGATACCGCCTTCTTTTTTGTCATCCTGAAAGGATCTTGGTAGCGAACGGTAATGGCGGGTCAAAAGAGTATTTCTAGTTCGCCCACAAGATCCTTTCAGGATGACAAAAAGGGGTAATACATAAAAGGGGAAACCCTAAAATACAGTCAGCATATCAAATCTTATAGCGACCATATCTAAATCATCTCCCTATGAACTACACTCCATTAAAACTGGCTAAAAGATTCCTACTGGCCGCCTTATTAGTCTCTTCCGCCACCGCCATGGCCCAAGACGGCACTATCTATCCGCTCAAAGCCCCTGCTGAACCCAAAGCCATTCCGCTGGGCACCGGTGGCGTGGAGGGCCAGAAAGCCCCTGAGACCTGGTTCAAGCAATGGGGGGACCCCATGGCCAGAAACATCTCCAAGGCTACCCTCACGCCATTCCTGCCTGCCCCGGGCAAGGCGAATGGCACGGCCGTGATTGTGGCACCCGGTGGTGGCTACCGGTGGCTATCCATGGGCAATGAGGGCTGGGAAGTTGCCCAGGCCCTCGCCGACAAAGGAATCACTGCCTTCGTGCTGAAGTACCGCCTCCACCCTACCCCGGAATTATTAGAGGAATTTACCGCCTCCATGAATCCACCCCGCCCGGCTCCCCCTGCGTCTGCCAACGCATCGGCCAGTGCCACTCCACCCCGCATGCCGCAAGTAGATCTGTCTAACCAACTCCAAGACGCCGAAGCTGCCTATGCCCTCATCCTCAAAAGAGCCAAGGAATGGGGCGTTGATACGGACAGAATAGGCATGATTGGTTTCTCGGCGGGTGCCGGCCTCACCATGCACGCCACCCTAAACTCCAAGACCATGAAACTGGCGTTCATCGGGCCAATCTATGGTGGCATGGGTCCGGTGGAAGTGCCTAAAAATGCGCCGCCCATGTTCAACGTGATCGCTACGGATGATTTCCTTTTCAAGGGTCAGTTTGGCGTGGTGGATTCCTGGTATAAAGCCGGCATACCGGTTGAGTTTCACCTCTACCAGAACGGTGGCCACGGCTTCGGGATTGGCAACCCAGACCGAACCAGTAACCGCTGGTTTGATGCCTTCATGCATTGGCTGGACGTGAATAAATTTCTCAAGCCTCAGGCCAAGAAATAAGCAAGCGATCTTTTAAGAGAAGGCCACCTTTGGCCATTCACAGATATAAGTAACCACTTAAAATTTAAGATGAAGAGAATTGAATTTGGATCTGCTCCTCAGGGAAAAACACGGGTAAGAATACTCTGTGTTTTGGTGGCCCTGTTTTCTTTGATAGGAGTAAGCGGCAACAGCCAGAATGTAAAAATGCCTAAAAATGCCCCGGTGTTTTCGAACTCGGTCTACGAAGGCCATGACAAAGTTTACCAGGATAATCCCCTTAAACCCGGCGAGTTTTATAACCCCATTATACAGGGTGCTTATCCAGACCCGGCCATTACGCGCAAGGGCGGAGATTACTACATGGTACACTCCTCTTTCGCCATTTTCCCGGGGGTACCTATTTTCCATTCAAAGGATCTGGTGAACTGGACGCAAATCGGGCATGTGCTGGATCGTGTTTCCCAGTTGAATGTACATGATACCGGAATAAGCCAAGGGGTTTATGCCCCAGACATAGAGTATAATCCCAACAATGACACCTTTTATATGATCGTGACGGCCTTCGCCGGAGGGGCCGGGAACATTGTGGTGAAGTCAAAAGACCCGGCCAAGGGTTGGAGTGAGCCGTTCAAGCTGAACTTCGGGGGAATAGACCCCTCTCTTTTCTTTGATGACAACGGCAAAGCCTATGTGGTCCACAATGATGCCCCGGACAAAGGGAAAGAACTGTATGAAGGGCACCGGGTGATCAAGGTGTGGGACTATGACCTGGAGAAAGACCAAGTAATTGCCGGAACCGACAAGATTATCGTAGACGGTGGCGTGGACCTCTCCAAGCGGCCCATCTGGATTGAGGCCCCGCATATCTACAAAAAGAACGGACGGTATTACCTCATGTGTGCCGAAGGCGGTACCGGCGGAAACCACAGCGAGGTGGTTTTTGTGAGCGACAGCCCCAGAGGCCCCTTTACCCCCGCCCCCAACAATCCCATTCTCTCACAAAGGCATCTGAACCCCAATAGGCCACACAAAGTAGACTGGGCCGGTCACGCTGATTTAGTGGAAGGCCCCGACGGCAAACACTACGGCGTGTTTCTGGGCATCCGCCCGAACGAGAAGAACCGCGTGAACATAGGCCGTGAAACCTTTATCCTGCCGGTTGATTGGTCCGGTGAATTCCCGGTTTTCGTCAACGGGCTTATCCCCATGGAACCGAAGCTGAAAACGCCTGACGGCGTGGTAAACAAAACCGGAAAAGAGGGGTTCTTCCCCAACGGCAATTTCACCTTCGCAGACAACTTTACTTCTAAAAAACTGGACTACCGCTGGGTGGGTTTAAGAGGTCCCCGCGAGGCGTTTATTTCCCAGACAAAGAAAGGGTTGCAGATCAACCCGTTCCCGGTCAACATCAAAGAGGTAAAGCCCACCTCCACTCTTTTCCTGCGTCAGCAGCACAATAGTTTCTCCTACACTACCACCCTAGACTACAAACCTGCCTCAGAAAAAGACCTGGCGGGCATAGTGTTGCTGCAAAGCGAGAAGTTCCACTACCTGTTCGGACTTACCAGAAAAGGCAAAGACGCTTACCTGGTTCTGGAAAGAACAGAAAAAGGAACCTCAAACCTCATCGCCAGCCAAAAAATAGATATTAAAAAGCCCATACAACTTAGGGTAAAGGCAGAGGGAGACGCCTACCAGTTTAGCTACTCCACAGACGGGAAGACCTTTGTTGATCTAGGTGTCCCTGTATCAGGTGATATCCTCTCCACCAATGTGGCGGGAGGCTTCACGGGTACTTTGATTGGTTTGTACGCCACCTCGGCCAATGATATACAGCCTCAGTAAGAGCTCCTACTAACACTTATTCTTTTTGAACAGGAAAAGACGGATTCAAGAAATATGAAAAAACGAAAATTATACTCCCTGGTATTGCTGCTACTAGGGGCATTCCAGTATGCTACGGGCCAGGACTTGAAACTCAATGACCGGGAGTATTTTGAGCAGCAAGGCGTCAATGTGCTGGTGTACAATAACCTTTTTACCGGAGGCTTCAATGATGAGAAGAACGCCGGGATAGAACTGATTCACCATGGCGTGAGAACAGCGCAGGGCGGCGCGGTTCGGCTCTCCAACACGCCGGAGCAATGGGACCTTGTACCTGACATACTAAACCGGAAGGTGGACCGGGCGGCAAAGACCATAGAAGCAACGCTACGCTACAAAGAGTACAACTTTGATTCACGGGTAGTGGTGACGGCCAAGGGGAAAGGCGTAGAGATAGCGGTTTACCTGGACAAACCCCTCCCCAAAGCATTGGAAGGAAGTGCCGGGTTTAACCTGGAGTTTCTGCCCTCACAATATTGGGCGAAGAACTATCTGGTGGATGGGCGCCCTAATCTCTTCCCGCGCTATGTGGTGGGCAATACGGTGACCAAACCTAACAGCCAGAAACCGAAGCAATACAAAGGCTATGTGACCTCAGATGACCGGGGCACCGGCAAATTCATTGATCCCCTTCCGCTGGAAACCGGCCGCACCTTTCTCTTTGCCCCTGATGCCCCGGAACGGATGGTAAAAATCACTTCGCCAGATACTGACCTGATGCTGTTTGACGGCCGCATGCTGGCCCAGAACGGCTGGTTTGTGGTGCGCAGCCTGCTCCCGGCCGGCAAAACAGGCAAGGTATTGACTTGGACCATAGAGCCAAACGCCATCAAAGATTGGGTAAGAGAGCCCAACATTGGCTTCTCCCAAGTGGGCTACCTTCCTGCGCAACCAAAAGTGGCGGTTATTGAACTAGACAAGAAAGATAAACCAGCTAAAAGCGCCTTCATCTTTAAAGTAGGCGACGACGGCAAAGCCACCAAAGTGTTCAGCGGCGCTATTAAACCCTGGGGCGACTACTTCAAGTACCACTATGTGAAATTTGATTTCTCTGCGGTGAAGACGCCCGGTATCTACTACATCCAGTACGGAGGCAACAAGACCAATAATTTCCTCATTGGCGATCACGTGTACAGCAAGATCACCGATGCTACCAGCGACATCTGGATTCCCATCCACATGAACCACATGTTTGTGAACGAAGCCTACCGGGTGTGGCACGGCGAACCTTTCAAGGATGGTTACCTCCAGGCTCCGCCCAACACCGATCACTTTGACCTTCACGCGCAAGGCCCCACCACCGATACTAAGTTTAAACCGCTGGAAGTAATTCCTGGCCTGAACGTAGGCGGCTTTTTTGATGCCGGGGATTTTGACATTGAGACCGGGTCTAACATTAGCGTGGTGCAGAACTTTGTCAAAACCTGGGAAAGTTTCAAGCCCTTGCGTGACCAGACGTTCATTGACCAGAAGCAACGGTACGTAGACCTTCACCGCCCCGATGGGACCCCAGACGTGCTGCAGTTCATTGAGCACGGCACCCTTAACCTGGTAGCCCAGGCAGAGATTCTAGGTCACATGGCCCAAACGCTCTCTAACTCGGTGCTGGATAATTACCACCACCTGGGTGACGCCGCCTCTTTAACAGACGGTCTTCCCTACAACCCTAAGTTGGGCCCTTACGAAGTAGCCAAGGATGGCCGGTCCAGCGGCGTGAAGGATGATCTATGGGCCTTTACCAGCCGTGAACCCGAACTGGATCTCAGGGCCGCCACCATGTTTGCCGCCGCCAGCCGGGCCTTGAAGGGATACAACGACGATCTATCGGCAAGAGCATTGACACAGTCAAAAAGACTCTTGAAAGAAGCGACCGCTTTAATGGCCAATCAGAAGCAGGATACATCTGGCCGGGGCAATGCCGCCAACATGGCTACCAACCTCCAACTGTACATTGCCACTTCTGAAAAGCAATACCTTGATAGATTTCAGGAGCTTCTATGGCCTGCTCTGGAGCGTAACGTGAGTGCTAATTTGTTAACGGCCCTGGATGCTATCCCGCACCTGGACGCCTCTTATAAAGAAAAGCTCCGTCCGTATGTAGTGAAGTACAAAGAATACATTGCCGGCCTTGAAAAGAATAACCCTTATGGAGTGCCCATTGGCCTAACCAACTGGGCAGGCAGCGGAGACGTGACGGCCTTTGGGACCACCGTTTGCTTTGCCAGCAAATACTTTCCTGAGATCATTGACGCCAGCCATGCGTTCAAAGCGACCAACTATCTGTTTGGCGCCCACCCGTATCACAATTATTCTTTAGTAGCCACAGTGGGTGCCACACGCCCCAAAGCAGTTTTCTACGGGAATAACCGGGCTGATTTCTCCTTTATTCCAGGCAACGTGGCTCCCGGTATCTTATTCAGAAAACCAGACCATTTTGAGAACTACGACGACTGGCCTTTTCTGTGGGGACAGAACGAAGGCACCATTGGCGGAAATACCGCTTATTTGATCTTTGGATCAGCGTTTAAGAATCTGGTGAAGTAAAACAGGTAGTATTGAAAAGGCTTGAATCAGCAAATGACTCAAGCCTTTTCACATGCCAGAATTTGCCGACCAGAAGCCGCTTTTCATCCTGCCAGCTTAAGTTAGCATATAACAGAAAGGCCGCTTGAGATTTCTCCCAAGCGGCCTTTCCTTTTCTAAACTTATCTTCCTCCTAGAACTGCTGCAGGAACGTGTTCAACGTAGCACTTGGGCGCATGGCTTTCTCGGCTTTGGCCAGGTCTGGGTGATAGTACCCGCCTAAATCCACTGGTTTGCCTTGGGCGGCAATCTGCTCTTCCACAATCTTGCTCTCGTTCTCGGTGAGCTGCTTAGCCAGGTTAGAGAAACGGTCTTTCAACTCCTGGTTTTTGGTCTGCTCAGCTAAGGCCTGGGCCCAGTAAAGCGCCAGGTAGAAGTGGCTACCGCGGTTGTCAATGCCCCCTACTTTTCTAGACGGTGACTTGTCTTTCTCCAGGAACTCGGCATTGGCCGCGTTCAGGGCTTCGGCCAGAACCTCGGCTTTTTGGTTTTTGGTTTTGTAGGCCAGGTCTTCTAATGAAACAGCCAGGGCCAGGAACTCGCCCAGGGAATCCCAACGCAGGTAGTTTTCTTCCATGAACTGCTGCACGTGCTTAGGGGCAGAACCACCAGCACCGGTCTCAAACAGTCCGCCGCCGTCTAGCAGAGGCACAATGGAAAGCATCTTGGCGCTGGTACCCAACTCAATAATCGGGAACAAATCCGTTAGGTAATCACGCAGTACGTTACCGGTCACCGAGATGGTGTCTTTGCCGGCTTTGGCGCGCTCAGAGGTGTACCGAATGGCTTTCACCGGAGACATGATCTGGATATCAAGGCCGTTGGTGTCATGGTCTTTGAGATAACGCTCTACTTTCTTGATCAGGTTGGCGTCATGCGCGCGCTTCTCATCTAACCAGAAAATGGCCGGCGTGTTGGTGATGCGGGCACGGGTAACGGCCAGTTTCACCCAGTCCTGGATAGGCAGGTCTTTGGTCTGGCACATTCTCCAGATATCGCCTTCCTCCACTTGGTGCTCCATTAAGGTAGTGCCATCGGCGGTCACCACGCGTACGGTACCGGCCTCCGTGATCTGGAAGGTTTTGTCATGCGAACCGTATTCCTCAGCCTTCTGGGCCATTAAGCCAATGTTAGGCACGGTGCCCATGGTTTTAGGGTCAAAGGCGCCGTTCTCTTTGCAGAACTGGATAATCTCCTGGTAAATACCGGCATAGCTGCGGTCTGGGATCAGGGCTTTGGTGTCATGCAGCTTACCATCGGCACCCCACATTTTACCTGATGACCGGATGGCGGCCGGCATAGAGGCATCAATAATCACGTCACTAGGTACGTGTAGGTTGGTAATGCCTTTGTCAGAGTCTACCATAGCCAAGGCAGGGCCATTTTCATAGGCGGCTTTCAGGTCGGCCTCAATGGCGGCCTTCTGATCTGCTGGCAGGCTCTCAATTTTGTTGTACACATCGCCTAAGCCGTTGTTAGGGTCAACGCCCAGCTGCTTGAAGGTATCGGCGTGCTTAGCAAAAACGTCTTTGAAGAACACGGTTACCGCGTGGCCAAACATGATAGGGTCAGAAACCTTCATCATGGTAGCTTTCAGGTGCAGCGACAACAGCAAGCCGTTGGCCTTGGCATCTGCGATCTCTTTTTCAAAGAAGGCGCGCAGGGCTTTTTTGCTCATTACGGCGGCATCAATCACCTCGCCGGCCTTTAGGCTGAGCTTGTCTTTCAATACCTTGGGAGCACCGCTGGCGCCTACCAGTTCAATGCGCACCTCGGTGGGCTGCTCCACTACCACAGATTGCTCACTGCCGTAGAAATCGCCGCCGGTCATATGAGCCACGTGCGTTTTAGAATCTGCCGTCCAGGCACCCATGGAGTGCGGGTGTTTTTTGGCGTACTGCTTTACGGCATCGGCCACGCGGCGGTCAGAGTTCCCCTCACGCAGGACAGGGTTTACGGCGCTGCCCAATACCTTGGCGTAACGGGCCTTGATCTCTTTCTCGGCGTCGGTTTGCGGGTCTGCCGGATAATCTGGGATGTTGTAGCCCTGGGCCTGCAGTTCTTTAATGGCCGCGGTGAGCTGCGGAATAGAGGCAGAGATGTTGGGCAATTTAATGATGTTGGCTTCGGGGGTCTTGGCCAGGTCGCCCAGTTCCGCCAGGTCATCGGCCTGCTTTTGCTCAGCCGTCAGGTTCTCCGGGAAGGTAGCCAGAATACGGCCGGCCAGGGAAATGTCTCTGGTTTCTACTTCAATGTCGGCTGCCTTGGTGAAGGCCTTTACAATGGGCAGGAACGAGTGCGTGGCCAGGGCCGGCGCCTCATCTGTGATGGTATAAATGATTTTAGCGGTATTTTTCGTCATAGCGTTCTTTTGGTTTAGGGTATAGGGCCCGGGCCTGTGGCGTACCGGCAGGAAACCCCTGCGCGGCCTCCTTATACGCACCGGACAAGGATTGGCAAATATAAGCGTCTTTTCTTTACAGGCTACCCCGGCGCCCGCCTTTCCTACCAATCAAATAGACATAAAGAAAACAGGCTACTGCGGAAGCGCTAAATTGTGTTTTAAGCCCGTTTTCCCAAAAACGGGCTTAAAACACAATATGGGTATACCTCCCCAATATTTAGAGTAGGGGCATTGCCCTTCAAGGTTAGTATTGGAACGAGGCAGCCAAAGGGAATGCTCCAACCATTTACTTTTACCCGAAGTCCTCGTATATAGCGTTATGAAGATATACCTTCCCCTCCTGGGCCTTGGCTTGCTGCTGGGCTGCCAAAGCAATTCCACCACCCAAACCCCGGAAAGAACCAGCCCCGCCACCGCCACCCTGGCAAAATCTGAGGCCCGTCGGCAAGCCGATGTCCTGGTAAAGGACACTCTGAATGCGGTGCAGGAAGAAGTGGTGCGCAAACCGTCGCCCAAGGCCGAAGATGATTTTGAGAAGTTTTTCAAGCGGTTTGAGAAAATCATTAAAGAGCAGGACCGTGCTGCCTTCAACCAACTCATTGACCCCGAGCTGGGCCTTTACCTCATTGACACCCCCGGCGCCATGCCCCAGTTTACCCGCGTCACAGACATTACCACCTTCAAGCGCGCCGACCAGCAGCAGCGGCCTTTCTTCACCATTGGCGAGACCTTCAAAGACTGCCACCTCAAAGAAGTAAAGACCTTGCCCAAAGTCACCTGCGAAGGCGACGTAGAACCCTATTCTGAGCACGGCTGCTTTATAGCCGACGCCACCGCCTTCCGGAAAAACGATGCCTACAAATATGCTAGTTTGCCACCTGACGAAGAGAAAACCGTAGGCCAGACCCAATTGCTTGTTCAGAAAACCGTGCTGCATACCGCCAGCGGTTTCAAATTCCATTTCGGGCAGGTGAAGGGCCAGTGGAAAGTGCTCTTCATTGACCTGATGATTCCGTGTAGCGCGTAAACGGTAGCAAGTAGTGCGTATCACGTAGCAAGACACAGGATATGGGACATTGGACACAGGACATAAATCGTAAGGCCGTCTCCTTGGTCTGTCCCCTGACAGACCAACAAAGCAGGGGTGCGGGTTGAAGCGCAAAGAGAATGGTTGCAGGTTTAGGCGCCGTCTTTCCGTCCTGTCAGGGGACAGGCCGGAGGTAGGTTTTAAAATATCCGATTACAATATTGATCGTCCCCCTTCAAAGGGGGACGGAATGCGTGGGAATCCTAAAGACGGAACAAGCCTTCCAGCCAGGCGAAGCATCCAAAGAACTAAGAGCCCGTAAGAGAAAAGGCAATTCCTGTTTTGGGCCCGTTTTCCCGAAAACGGGCCCAAAACAGAACTTTCAACTCCTAACTCCCTCCTATGGCCTGGCCCAACCATCTTCCGCCCCCAGATCCAAAGATTGTCAAAGAATTAACCGAGAAGCAGGAGCAACTCCGGCAGCAGGTTATCCTCCAGAAACCAGACTTTGAGCTGAAGTTGCTGGCAGGTTGTGACTCATCGTTTATAGGGGAGAACATCTTGTCGGTGTTTGTGGTCTTGACCTACCCGGAGCTGGAACTGGTGGAGAAGGTGTACCACTACGGGCCGGTGGAGTTGCCCTACATTCCAGGATTTCTGGCGTTCAGGGAGGCGCCCAACCTGGTCAAGGCCTATGAAAAACTGCAGCACAAACCAGACCTGATCATGGTAGACGGCCACGGCATTGCGCACCCGCGCCGCCTGGGCATTGCCAGCCAACTGGGCGTGCTCCTGAACAAACCTACCATGGGCGTGGCCAAGAAAGTGCTCACGGGCAAGCACGAGGAACCGGCTATGGAGAAAGGCAGCATTACGCCCCTCACCCACCGCGGCGAACTCATTGGCGAAGTGATCAGGACCAAGGACAAGGTGAAACCGGTGTTTGTGTCGCCGGGGCATTTAATGGACCAGGAAACTGCCACGGCCATCGCTTTGAAAACAGCCATCAAACACAAACTACCGGAACCCACCCGCCTGGCCGACCACTACGCTGAGGTGTTCAAAGCCGAGGTTCGGTAAGTCAATATAGACCTCTTAAAGCGATTTAATAAGCATAGCACAAAGGCCCGGCGACCTCGTATCGCCGGGCCTTTATGGTAAAACCCAAGAAACTCCCTAAGATTCACCGCCCAACCCTAGCCTTCTCTATATAGATTGTTTAATATTGGTTTCTGAACCTGCTTGTCGGCTACCACCCATGAAACCCAAACAATTGCTTTTGCTGCTACTGCTCATCCCGGTAGACTTCCTTTCCTATACCCAGATTACCCAATTGCTGCGCCAGCCCTCAGACAGCTCCGTGATGTTCGGCGCTTTCTTTTTATTGGCCTTACTAGTCGGCAACTTCATTATCATCCGGTACCTCATCTTTAAATTCAAACGCCCATGACCCGCCCCGTCCTCACCAGCATTATCTCTGGTCTGTTAATTCTAGTGTTCGCCATTACGGCTACCCAGTCCTGCACCCGTATTGACGCCGGGCATGAAGGAATTCTGGTAAAAATGTACGGCACCGAGAAAGGCGTGCAAGATGTGTCCCTGGTGACGGGCCGCGTCTGGTTCAACCCTTTCACCGAGGACGTGTATGAGTTCCCTACCTTCATCCAGACCCAGGACTATACCGCTTTCACGGTCAATGCCCGAGACGGGTCGGTGTTCACTGTTGACCCCACTATTTCCTTTTTCGTGAAGCCGGGGGCGTCACCTCAGATTTTCAAGAAGTACCGCAAGCCCATTGATGTGATCGCGCAGACCACGCTGCTTAACTACGTGAAAGACGCCTTCAGAATCAGGCTGAACCAGTACAGCACCGAGGAGATCATTTCTAAGCGCCAGCAGTTTGAGGCCCAGGTACAGTCTACCCTGGACTCGGCGCTGCAGAAAGACGGCTTCAAGCTGGAGCAGATGACCAGCGGCCTCTCTTACCCAGAGGAAATTGTACGGGCCGTGAACCTGAAGAACCGCGCCGTGCAGCAGGCCATGCAGGTAGAGAACGAACTGAAGGTTGCCGAGGCCCAGGCCCGCAAAAAGATAGTGGAGGCCCAGGCCGAAGCCGATGCTAACCGCCTGCGCCAACAGACCCTCACGCCGCTGCTCATCCAGCAACAGTTCATTGAGAAATGGAACGGTGCCACCCCTCTTTACGGCAATTCGCCGGTGTTCTTCAAAAACATGGAGTAGGCGCAGGCACGCCAGTTCTGAGTCTTGAGTTATAAGTTCTGAGTCTGATCTGTTTTAAGGCCGTTTTATCGAAAACAGGCTTAAAACAGACAGCGGCTTTTGGCGGTGCAGGTTGATTGCTTAACCTAACAGCACGGCGGCACGTCTATAGGTGTGCAGCCGGGCTGTTGTTTTTCTGAGGCCCAGCTTCCCTAACCCAACGCAACCAAAACTATGGAAACCATCAAGACTTTCACCGCAACTACTGAAGACGAACTTTGGCAACAGGTAGCCACTGATATGGCCCAACACCAGGACCTCCTGCAATATTCCGCGCAATTAAACCAGGGCGACCAGACCATCTACTTTGATATTGACATAGACCTGGGCGGGGGGTTTGAAGGCGGATTCTCCAGCACCAGTTTTCTGGCGCCCGTCCCCGGCAACCCTTCCCTCCGGTTCCACCTGCACGAGCAGGATTGGGTGAATGAAATCGGTACGGTCTTCGGTCTGGAAGATATTAAACTGGGGGACCCCGAGGTAGACGAAGCCTTCATCATCAAAACCAACCAACCCGACACCCTCAAAGCCCTCTTCGCAGACCCAGACCTCCGCGCCTTCCTCCTCACCCACCGCGACTGCGAACTGGAACTGAAACATCATGACGACGAGGGCGGCCTACAACTGACCTTCTCAAAAGATGACGCTATCTTAAATCCCGCAGAACTTCGGCAGGTGTACCACTGGTTGCGGGAGGTAGTGGCGCGGGTGAGCGGAGAGTAAGGGAAAGGCGTTTTACCGGTGTTTTGCGGAAAACGGGATGGAAACGAGTTGATCTGCAAAAGTGGTCATCCCCCTACCCCCTTCGAAGGGGGACGAGGAAGAGGGCAGCAGTATTTCCTCTTTTATGGCGCGGAAGCTACTTGCGTGCCTTTTGAGTTTGGAGATTTATCGTGCAGATTTACCCTCCTTTGTAAACACCCCTCTTCAGAGCTTCGCTCGCTTCCTCAAACTCGCGTTTGGGTAATCCTCAAGGGGAGAGTCTGCGTTTAGTTGGCGCTGCAGCGTTTTGAGCCTGTTTTTCAGAAAATGGGCTTAAAACACATTCCTCACACGCGCCATGCTGTTCGGGATTTTCAATCCCGAACTTCTGAAAAGCGGATTTGCAATCCGCCGGGGAACCAAGAACAAAGTCGCTACCGCCGGGGATTGCAAATCCCCCTTTCGGAACTTCCGGATTGCAAATCCGGAAGAGCTAAACTTTCATTCCCCAATTCCAGTCTTTACCTCGGGCGCCTCGCTTGTGGCCCTGCAACAGATTAAGCTAAGAGCGATAAACAAGAGTAGGCCGCAAGGGCAATGCGAGGGGGAAAGACGGGGTCCCGCGGCCGTGAGCGCTCGGAGGGGAAAAATGAAACATTACAGCATAAGGACTCAGGCATCAGCTACCACTACGCCAGCAACGGCCAACTGCATGCATAAAGGCGAAAAATTCCCGCCATTATGTCCATTTACCCAAAATCAACCTCTCAATTTACTGTCATTATTTCCGAAAAACGTCCTATTCCCATATCGGTACCCCATTTGCTAGTATCGTCGTAGAAACAAAAGGGAAAAGAAAATAAAGCCATGAACTTTAACAACTATACCATCAAATCGCAGGAGGCGGTGCAGAAGGCCACGGAGATTGCCGGCGTCAACCAGCAGCAGGCCATTGAGACCGGCCACCTGCTCAAGGGCATCCTGCAAACCGATGAGAACGTCTCCAACTTCTATTTCAAGAAGCTGGGCGTGAACATCAACCAACTCAATACCCGCCTGGACGAGGTGGTGAACGGCTACCCCAAGGTCAGCGGCGGAAGTCCGTATTTGGGAAATGACGCGGCGGCGGCCCTGCAAAAGGCTACCTCTTATCTGAAAGAATTCGGCGATGAGTACGTGGCCATTGAACACTTGCTACTAGGCTTACTGGGCGGCAAAGACAAAGTAGCCACCCTGCTCAAAGACGCGGGCATCACCGAGAAAGGCCTGAAAGCGGCTATCAAAGAACTGCGCGGCGACTCCAAAGTCACTGACCAGAACGCCGAGGCCAAGTACAACTCGCTCAAGCGCTACGCCATTGACCTGAACGAGCAGGCGCGCCAGGGCAAGATTGACCCCGTGATTGGCCGCGACGAGGAAATCCGCCGGGTGCTCCAGATCCTGAGCCGCCGGACCAAGAACAACCCTATTCTTCTGGGGGAACCGGGCGTGGGTAAAACCGCCATTGTGGAGGGCCTGGCCCAGCGTATTGTGTCTGGCGACGTACCTGAGAACCTCAAGTCTAAAACCATTATGAACCTGGACATGGGCCTGCTGGTGGCGGGCGCCAAGTACAAGGGTGAGTTTGAGGAACGCCTCAAAGCGGTCATCAAAGAAGTGGTGGACGCCGAGGGCGAGATTGTGCTCTTTATTGACGAGATCCACACCTTGATTGGCGCGGGCGGAGGTGGCGAAAGCGCCATGGACGCGGCCAACCTCTTAAAACCAGCCCTGGCCCGTGGCGAACTGCATGCCATTGGCGCCACCACGCTCAAAGAGTACCAGAAGTACTTTGAGAAAGACAAAGCCATGGAGCGCCGGTTCCAGGCCGTGACCGTAGATGAGCCCAGCATTCCAGACGCCGTTTCCATCTTACGCGGTATCAAAGACAAGTATGAACTGCACCACGGGGTGCGTATTAAAGACGATGCCATTATTGCCGCCGTGGAACTCTCCAGCCGTTACATCACCGACCGGTTCCTGCCCGACAAGGCCATTGACCTGATTGACGAGGCGGCCTCCAAGCTGCGCATTGAGATGGACTCTCTGCCGGTAGAGCTGGACGAGGTGCAGCGCAAGATCATGCAGCTGGAAATTGAGCGCGAAGCCATCCGGAGGGAAAACGACAAGGAAAAGGAAAACCAACTCTCCAAAGAGATCGCCGACCTGAGCGAAACCCGTGATGCCCTGCGTGCCAGATGGCAGAGCGAGAAGCAGGTCATTGAAGGCATCCAGAAAGAGAAAGAGGCTATTGACCACTACAAACTGGAAGCCGAGCAGGCCGAACGTGCCGGTGATTACGGCCGCGTGGCGGAGTTGCGCTACGGAAAGATCCAGGAAGCCGAGGCCAAGCTGAAAGAACTGCAGGATCAGGTGAAACAACAGCAGGAAGGCGAGCACATGCTGCAGGAAGAAGTCACCGCAGAGGACATTGCCGAAGTAGTGGCCAAATGGACCGGCGTACCGGTGAACAAAATGCTGCAGAGCGACCGCGAGAAATTGCTGCACCTGGAAGAAGAACTGGGCCGGCGCGTGGCCGGTCAGGAGGAAGCCATTGCCGCCATTTCTGATGCCGTGCGCCGCAGCCGGGCCGGGCTGCAGGACCCCAAGCGCCCCATCGGGTCGTTTATCTTCCTGGGGACAACCGGGGTGGGTAAAACTGAACTGGCGAAGGCCCTCGCGGACTTCCTGTTCAATGACGAGAACGCCATGGTGCGCATTGACATGAGCGAGTACCAGGAACGCCACGCCGTGAGCCGCCTGATCGGGGCGCCTCCAGGATACGTGGGTTATGATGAAGGCGGCCAACTGACTGAGGCCGTGCGCCGGAAACCCTATTCTGTCATTCTGCTGGACGAGATTGAGAAGGCGCACCCAGACGTGTTCAACATCTTGCTACAGGTACTGGATGACGGTAGGTTAACGGACAACAAAGGCCGGGTAGCCAACTTCAAGAACACCATTATCATCATGACCTCTAACATTGGGGCGCACCTTATCCAGGAGAACTTCCAGGATCTGGACGAGAAGAACCCTGAGCCCACCATTGAGAGAACCAAGGAAGAGGTGTTTGAGCTCCTGAAGAAAACGCTCCGGCCGGAGTTCCTTAATAGGATTGACGAGCTGATCATGTTCCGTCCGTTGAGCTCCAAAGAGATCCGGAAGATTGTGGAGATTCAGTTCCGCCACATTCAGGAGCGACTGGAGGACAGCGGCATCCGTCTGGAAGCCACCGACGAGGTACTGGACTTCCTGAGCCGCGAGGGTTACGACCCGCAGTTTGGGGCCCGCCCATTGAAACGCGTGCTGCAGCGCCGTATCCTCAATGAGCTCTCCAAAGCCATTCTATCTGGTGACATCCGCAAAGATGCCGTGGTAGAAGCGGTGCTGGACCGAGACCAGATCAGGTTCGTGAACATTGACATTGATCTGCCGGTGAGCCGCTAAGGCACTAACTTATTCCTTTGCAAAGGGGCGGGAGAAATCTCCTGCCCCTTTTTTTGTTTTCCCCTACCTCACCTCTTACCAAAAAAGTAGTATTTCATTCCGTTTCAAGGGTGTTTTCCGGAAAACAGTGCAAAAACAGAAACAGCCTTAAACCCCCTGCTTCCGTCCGAAAGGCTGGGGAAGATGCAAGTTTTACTACATCAGCAAAGCCCCAGCCGCACACCAAGTGAATATAACTTTAGGGTACTGAAGAATTTTTAAGTTGTTTTAAAAAGTGTTAAAACTAAATATTCAGGGAACACTATTACATTAATCCATGAACCAAGCGTAGCATGAGGGTTTATTTAAGGCTTTCTCTCCTTTACCATTTCCCCAGATTATTCAATCTTTACCCCTACCCTTGCCTAATCAAGCAATTTTTATAATTTTGTTTGTTCCTGTATTACTAAAATAGCCGAAATAGTGTCTTCTGTCTTCTCTACTTATCTCCAATTAGGGTTTCAGCATATTTCAGATTGGCGTGCCTATGACCACATGGTGTTTGTGCTGGCTATGTGCGCCGTGTACTCCGGCAGTGAGTGGCGCCGCATTCTGGCCCTCATAACCAGTTTCACCATTGGGCACTCCATCACGCTGGCGCTGTCCACGCTGGAGATCATCAAATTCAATACCGCCCTCATTGAGCTTCTGATCCCTGTCACTATTCTGCTCACCTGTATCTACAATTTCACGCAGTTGGGCACTTGCCAGCGTCGCAGCACCACGGCCTGGGCGCTGAACAACGTGCTGGCCGTTGGGTTTGGCTTGGTGCATGGCATGGGCTTCTCTAATTACCTCAAATCTCTGCTGGGCCAGGGCCAGAACATTGTGCTGGAATTGTTCGCATTTAACGTAGGTATTGAGCTGGGGCAATTGCTGATTGTAGTCTTCGTGTTACTGCTAAACTTTATGCTGACCCGCATGTTACCTGTTAAGAAACGCGACTGGGTTTTGGGGGTGAGCAGTGCCGCCGGGGCCATTGCCTTAATGCTTATTTTGGATCAGGATTTTACGGCTATTTTTTAGAAAACTGCCGTAAAACAGGAAAAACAAGATCCCTTACTTTTAGCTGCTTTTCCTGATGCTCGCCGAGTCTTACCGTGTGCTGCAAGTCCCATTTGGCACAGACATGCCCCAGGTAAGGCATGCGTACCGGCGGCTGGTGCTCCAGTACCACCCAGACCGTAACCGCGAAGCCGGGGCGCAGGAAATGTTTTTGCGGGTACAGGCCGCCTATGAATACCTGCAGCGTTTCCACAACGTGGTGCCCGTTACCGCCTATGCCACCGCCGGCGCAGCCTCCGCCTCACAGCCTAAACCGCAGCCCGTTTCAGACTGGGACCGTTACCAGTATGTGTATGACCCGCCGGCAGACCCCAAGGAATACAATGCCTGGGCCGCCGTGGCCCGTGAACGCGCCCGCAAACAGAAGGAAAAAGACCACGCCGCCTACATACGCGCTACGCTGGCCATGAAAAAGAAATGGTGGTACCCCGTGGCCCGCTACGGCAGCTATGGCGTCCTGCTTTTTGGCGTACTGGTGGGCGCTTCCTTTATCTCCATCCCTATATTCTTTTTGCTGAATGGCTACTTCAAACCCAGCCTCATGGGAATTATCACGGTGCCCATGGGCCTGAAAATAGTGCAGGTAATGCTGGCGTTTAGGGTAGACATTAGAAAGCATTTCGGGGAGGACCTGCCGGAGACCGTTTCCTAGGCCATGTAATTTTGTTCTTTGCCCATATTTCGCCAATTTGCTGCATTAGAGCTTGCTTAAACTTTGATTTTGCAGGCGAAAAATGCTAATGCACGGTTCTGCCGAAGCGATTTATGAGCAGCGTAGCAGCGCTACGGTGCGAGAAAAACGCAAGCGCAGGTTCTTGCAATGGCGTTTTGCAGCGCAAAAGGCAATTTTAAACAAGCTCTTACCCAAACAACAAACCGCACTTTTTCTTAATGAAACACTTCTTATTTGCTTCTGGGCTACTCCTGAGTCTGGCGGCACCGGCCCTGGCGCAGGAAAACATTGATAAGTCCAAATTCAGGCAACTGGCCCAGGAATTACCAACCCCCAACACGTACCGCACCGCTTCGGGGGCGCCTGGCCATGAGTACTGGCAACAGCGCGCCGACTACAACATCAAAGCCGAGCTGAACGATGACAACCAAAGCCTCATTGGCTCTGAGACCATCACCTACACCAACCTCTCGCCAGACGTGCTCACGTATCTTTGGGTGCAGCTGGATCAGAACATCTTTGAGAAAAATTCCATGACCAGCCTCACCCGGAGCACCAAGATTCCGGAGAAACCTACCTTCGGCGTAGCCGAGGCTCTGGCGGAGCAGACGTTTGACGGCGGGTACAAGATCAAGTCGGTGAAAGATGCCAACGGCAAAGCCCTGCCCTACATCATAAACTTCACCATGATGCGCATTGACCTGCCCCAGCCGCTAAAGCCGAAGCAGTCTGTGAAGTTTTCCATTGACTGGTCCAACCTCATCAATGACCAGAAAAAGCAAGGCGGCCGTGGCGGCTACGAGTTCTTCCCTGAGGATGGCAATTATGAATACCAGATGGCGCAGTGGTTCCCGCGCATGGCCGTGTATGATGACGTAAATGGCTGGCAGCACAAGCAGTTCCTGGGCACCGGCGAGTTTGCCCTTCCGTTTGGGGACTATAAAGTAAGCCTGACCGTACCCGCTGACCACGTGGTAGCCTCTACCGGAGAGCTTCAGAATGAAGACGTATTAACCTCTACGCAACGCAACCGTCTGGCCCAGGCCAAGAAAGCCAACAAGCCGGTCTTGATCGTGACTCCAGAGGAAGCCCTGCGGGCCGCGAAAAACAAAGCCAAAGGCAAGAAGACCTGGACGTTTGTGGCCAAAGACGTGCGTGACTTCGCGTGGGCCTCTAGTCGCAAGTTCATCTGGGATGCCATGAACGTGAACTACGCCGGCAAGAACACGCTGGCCATGAGCTATTACCCTAAAGAAGGCAACCCTTTGTGGGGCCAGTATTCCACGGAGGTAGTGGCGCACACCATCAAAGTGTACTCTAAGTTCACCATTGACTACCCGTACCCGGTGGCCATCTCAGTACACGGCGCCGTGGGCGGAATGGAGTACCCGATGATCTCGTTCAACGGAGGCCGTCCGGAGAAAGACGGTTCTTACACCGAGCGCACCAAGTACGGCATGATCTCCGTGATCATCCACGAAGTGGGCCACAACTTCTTCCCGATGATCATCAACTCTGATGAGCGCCAGTGGACCTGGATGGACGAAGGCCTGAACACCTTTGTGCAGTACCTGGCTGAGCAGGAATGGCAGCGGGACTACCCGTCTAGCCGCGGTGAGCCTCGCAACATGACCACGTACATGAAAATGGACAAAAGCATGCAGCAGCCCATCATGACCAACTCTGAGTCGGTGACGCAACTGGGCAACAACGCCTACGGCAAACCGGCCACCGCCCTCAACATCCTTCGCGAAACCGTGTTGGGCCGCAAGTTGTTTGACTACGCCTTTAAGGAATACGCCCGCCGTTGGGCCTTCAAACACCCTATGCCCGCAGACTTCTTCAGAACCATGGAAGATGCTTCCGGCACTGACCTAGACTGGTTCTGGAGAGGCTGGTTCTATACCACTGACCACGTGGAACAAGAGCTTACCGGCGTGAAATGGTACGCGGTAGACACCAAGAATCCTGAGGTGGAGAATGCCCGCCGCCGCGCAGAGATCAATGAGGCCCCAAAAAGCCTGTCGCAGCAGCGTAACCTGCAGGACATCCCTAAGACCCTGCTTGATGCCAAACCAGAGCTAAAGGACTTCTACAATACCTATGACCCGCTGGCGGTGACCGCCGAAAGCAAGGCCCAGTACCAAAAGTACGTGCAGAGCCTTACCCCAGAAGAGCGTGCCCTACTGGAAAAAGGCCTGAACTTCTATGAGGTGAGCATCAAAAACAACGGCGGACTAGTGATGCCGGTGGTGGTGCAGATGACCTTCCAGGACGGCTCTAACCAACTGGTGCGCATTCCCGCGGAAATCTGGCGCTACAATGACCAGGAAATCACCAAGGTGTTTGTGACCGAAAAGCCGGTGGTAAGTTTCCTGCTGGACCCGTTCCAGGAAACCGCCGACATTAACATGGACAACAACGCCTATCCGCAGCGCGCGCAGCCTAGCCGCTTTGAGTTGTTCAAGCAGCAGCCCCAGGCCATTACGCCTAACCCGCTGCAACGCCAAATGCAGCAACAACCGCAGGCCGCACCTACCAGCAACCGGTAATCCTGTTTTAGGGCTGTTTTCAGAAAAACAGCCCTAAAACGAGTTTGTGACAGAAAGGGCCGCTCTTTTACAAGGGCGGCCCTTTTCGTTTTCCCCGGAGGTAGTGACTCAATAACTTTTGTAGGGGCAATCCCTGGTGGTTGCCCTAATACGGTAACGAACGTGTAGGGGCAACCACCAGGGATTGCCCCTACTTTTCTGCCGTAACTTCCATCCTCTCCTTCGCACCCCCTTTGAAGTGGACAAAAAATCTTCTCCCTCCTCATACTACCCTTCCCCCTTAGAGAGAAGGAACTGGTGCATTGCGTTTTGGGCCTGTTTTCTGAAAAACAGGCCCAAAACAAGAAACGGCAAGTCTTCTGTCTCCAGAGGTGCCTTGCCGTTTCTTGTAGCTACCTATAAAATCTATTCTTTCTTCTTAAAGTCTCCGCGCTTAATGCCTTTGATTACTTCATACCAGGCAAAAGGGTTCAGGAGCGGGTTGGTGGCCCCCGGGTTGTAGCCGCCGCGGCGCATGTTCTGCTGGTTTTGAAGGCCCATGTAGGTGCGGTGGTTGGAGGTAGCGTCCATGGGCGTGTTCCTGAACATCTGGTCCAGGATCTGCTGGCTCATGGCATTCTCGCGGTCAATGTCGCCAATAGGCGATTTCATGGCCAGCACGGCTTGGGTAAGATCCCGGAAGGTAGTGTACGGGAACACCCTGATCTCAGGCAGCATATTGGGGTCTTCCAGCATTTCAATAATGATGGAATAACTGTCCTTGGCGAAGTTTTCCGGAATCACCAGAGACTGCTTGGCATAGCCCAATGAACTGAACACCACGCTATCGCCGGTTAAGACCGGCAAAGAGAAATAACCATATTCATTGGTGTTGGTGCCCCTCCCGGCCTTAGGTATGTAGACACTGGCACCCGGCAACCCGAAAAGGCTGTCGCCGGCGGTGATCACCCCGGTAAGCTGTACTACTTTGCGGCCGCCCTGGGCCTGGGCAGAAGAAACATTGAGAAGTGACAGAAACAGGAGCCCCAGGGAAAAGCGCATTAAAAGCAGCCACTTGCGCGAGAACGAACGGGAAAGGAGAAAATATAGCGTAGTCATGGGTAAGATCGTTTACAAGTATAGGCTTTTTATGCTACTTTGTGCCGTAGCGCTTTAAATAATTTACGAAGAGATACTCCATGAGGCTCAAAAATTTTAACGTCAGTTTTGGGGAACAAGTATTCAAGGCCCTGAGCGATGCCTCCAGAATTCGGGTTCTCCACCTGCTGTTGCGCAACAAGGAGCTCTGCATCGCGGACCTGGAACTGGTCCTGGACTTTACCCAAACTAAGACCTCGCGCCATCTCATCTACCTAAAGAACACGGGCTTGGTCTCTTACCGTAAACAGGACCAGTGGGCGTTTTATTATATCAAAGATGAAATGATGGACTTTCTGCAGCAGATGTTTGGCTACATGGAGAAAGACCAGCAACTGCTCAAAGACCAGCAAGTGTACCAGACCCTGTTTTCTAACCGCGAACTGGCCGTGAACCGGCTGCAGCAGCGGCGTTTTACGGGTATTTAATCGCGGCTGCATTTTGACCCAAGAGAAAGCCTACTTCCCGGCCCTCACCGGCCTTCGCGCCGTGGCCGCCTTGCTGGTGTACGCGCATCATGCCCTTATTCCGTCTATTGGCGCTACTCCTTTCGGTTTTCTGGGGCAGGAGGGGCATCTGGGTGTAAGCATCTTCTTTGTGTTGAGCGGTTTTTTGATTGGCGCCCGGTACAGCAACTCTTTTACCAACATCAGTCTGGCTGAAACCAGGCGCTTTTTCCTGCACCGGTTTGCCCGGCTCTACCCCATGTACCTGCTGTGTACCATAGCGGCTCTTTTGTTCAGGCATGATGTCAGGGGCATTAGTTGGGGGGTAAATTTGCTCATGGCCCAGGGCTTTTTCTCAGATTTGGCTTTTAGTGGCATAGGCATAGGCTGGTCGCTCACCGCCGAGGTCTGCTTTTACCTGGTGGCCCCGCTCCTGCTCTTTTATTTGCCCAGGCTCGGCGTAGCCGGAAGTGTAGTGGCAGTGGTAATTATTGGTGCTTTGCTGGCCGTGGCAGGCAACACGTTTCTTGCGTATGGCTTTATCCCGGACTGGCATTACTTCCTCCGGATGACCTTCTTTGGCCGGTGCCTTGAGTTCTGCCTGGGTATCTGGCTGGCCCGGCACCTACTGCGTATGTCGGCCCTCGGCCTCACTACCCGCGTGCCAGACGGGCTTTGGACCTATACCAGCGCACTCGTTCTGCTGGGGGGCATGCTGTTCCTGAACGCCTTGCCGCGGCTGTTCCCGGCTTACCAGAGCTGGCTGTTCCTGGGCACTTATCATGTGCTGTTACCGGTGGTCATTGCGGCGCTACTGTGGGGGCTTTGCCGGGAAACCACGGTGCTTTCCAGGGGGCTGGGGTCCCGACTGGGGCAGGAGCTGGGCAAAGGCTCCTATATTTTCTACCTGGTGCACTATACCTTCGGGTTTGATCTGCTGTACTTTCATGTGTGGCCCAACCGGGGCGGGGTCCTGCTTCTGCTGGCAATTTTTTCCGTGGCCGGCTATTATCTCCTGGAAGCCCCCCTGCACAAAAGTATCATCCGGGCGGGTGCTTTCACCCTTCCCCTCAAAACAAAACCGCTCTAAGTTCATTAATAAAGAAGAACTTTGTGCAGAGCTGGCTCGTTCCAGAGAAGCATTGCCGTTTACCCCATGAGAAAACCAAAAACGTACCGTCACCTGTTCTTTGACCTGGACCACACCCTCTGGGACTTTGAAAAGAACTCAGAGGAGACGCTTTATTACCTGTATGACCACTTCAAGCTAGGCGAACTGGGGAATTTCTCCCGCGAGTCCTTCTACAAAAAATACAGCTTTGTAAACACCCGCATGTGGGACCTGTTCCATAAAGGCAAGATCACGCAACAGCAGCTCCGCGAGAACCGGTTCACCAAAAGCCTAACCGGCCTGGGTATGGCTGCCGCCGATATTCCGGAAGGTTTGAGCAAAGCCTTTACGGACATCTGCCCTACCAAGACGGCGGTCTTCCCCTTTACCCATGAGGTGCTGGACTACCTGCAGCAGAAATACACGCTGCACATTATCACCAACGGGTTTAAAGACGTGCAATACATCAAGATGAAATCCGCTAAGCTGGATACTTATTTCTCTGAAGTGGTTACCTCTGAGTGCATCAATATCACCAAGCCAGACAAACGCATTTTTCAGCACGCCTTAGAGCGGGCCGGGGTAACCGCCCAGGAAAGCCTCATGATTGGTGATAGCCTGGACGCCGATATCCTGGGCGCTATGAACGCAGGCATTGACCAGGTGCTGTTTAACCCCGAGAAAAAGCGGCCCCGCCTGAAGCCTACCTATGAGGTGCACTGCCTCAGCCAGCTCAAGGAGTTTTTGTAGAAAGCCGTTTTAGGCCTGTTTTAGCCAAAACACCTCTGAAACAGGGAACCAGAAAAGACTGGTATTTGTCTTATATTTGGTTACTTTTGCAGGCATCGGCCGTAGAATAACCGAGATAGTTCTTTCACAATTGGGGATGACCGGAATTGACAGCTTGAGCAAGCTGAGTGTAAGCATGTCGGGAGTTGGCTGTTTTCCCGTAAATCAGAATTGACCGACTATTATCTGGCGAGTCTAACTACGCCATGGCTGCCTAGTCTAGGTACTAAGCATTTTGCCATTGTCCTGCAGCTCCTCGGTTCGGTGGGGGTTGGTCACAGGGCATCGTAATGCCGATCTAGTGTAGTCCAAGGTGCGGGGACTGCATGAAACTAAAGCATCTAAGGTGATTTCATAGGCCAGGCTTGGGCCTGAACTCACACGAAAACCTAACCAAGACTAAACATGTAGAAAGTGCTCAAGTTTCCTTGTCTGGACCAGGGTTCGAATCCCTGCATCTCCACTTTAAAAGCCCTTGTTACTTTTTGGTAGCAAGGGCTTTATTATTTACCGCTTCCTTTCCCGGAAAAGGACAAAAAAACTAATCCACTAATGTTTGTTTTCACCTCGCTTTTGCTTAAAATTGAACCGTCTGCAGAAAGCCCGTCCCCACGCCTTGTTCAGCTTTAACCAAAGAAAGGAATGCCTAAAAACTTGCCATTCCAGGAAATACCCCAGCCAGCATTCAGCACCGACTTTGTCTCTATCCTGGTTTTTGAGGCCTACTCGCTGCTTTTTCTAAAGTGGAAACGGCAAATTACTTTGCCCGAACGCAAAATTGGCTTTTTGAAAGGACTGGAGTTAACTAACCAGCACCACATTCGCTTCTGGCTGATTGACGATCTGGAAATTTCTATCATCAGGGAGGAAGAAAAGGCCTGGATCCTCACGGATTGGGTCACCGAATCTTCTAAGTCTTCCATTCTCAAACTTGGGGTGGTTACGCCAGATTTCTATCCTTCTTTGGTAGCCAATACCCAGTTCACAGACACAGGCAAAGAGAATTACCAGGCCACTGGCACCATCCAACACGAGGTTTTCACGGATTACACCAGCGCCTTGCATTGGCTTTACCCCAAAGGAATACCAACACTTTCATAATGTTGCTTCTATTGGTGTCACTTTAAAGCAACAACGTATGTTTGAAAACTATGCTTTCCTGTTTTAAGCACGTTTTCAAGGAAACAGGCCTAAAACGCTCAAAAGGTTTCCAGGCACACAAGTAACGCGAGATTCAGTAAATAAAAGAGGGCGTTGGTGTAAAACCAACGCCCTCTTTTATTTACTGAATCTCAAAGAAGCCTTAAGCTCCTCTCCTCTTTAAATAGCAACGACTGTTATTTCTTGGCCTTGTCCGAACTCGTCTCTACAAAGCTTATCGCGTAGCCTCCGCCGGGCGCCACGAACTGGGACAGCTTGGTTTTGCTGGTGACCTCCACCTTCCGGATGGCGTAGGCCTGCGGGTTGGTCTTGTAGTGGGCGTCTTTGGCATCAGCGTAGATGGTGGCCACGTATTTTTTGCCTTTGTCCAGGAAATCAAGCTTAATGGTAGAGGTGCGGGCATTGTTGCCGCCCACGCTGCCCAGGAACCACTGGCCGGTCCCTTTGGCCTTGCGGGCCACGGTGATGTACTCGCCGGGCTCGGCCTCCAGGTAGTGGCTGTCGTCCCAGTCCAGGGCAACGTCTTTGATGAACTGGAACGCGTCCAAGAAGCGCTCGTAGTTCTCCGGGAAATCGGCGGCCATCTGCAGGGGGCTGTACATGGTCAGGTAGAGCGCCAGCTGGTTGGCCAGCGTGCTGTTGACGTGCGATTTATTGGTAAGGTCCATCTCAAAAATACCGGGCGTGTAGTCCATGGGGCCGCCAATCAGCCGGGTGAAGGGAAGCACGGTCACGTGGTTGGGTTTGGAGCCGCCAAAGGCCTGGTACTCGGTGCCACGGGCAGATTCATTACCGATGAGGTTGGGCCAGGTGCGGGCCACCCCGGTGGGGCGCACGGCCTCGTGGGCGTTCACCATGATCTTGTACTGGGCCGCTTTCTCAATGGCGTACTGGTAATGGTTCACCAGCCATTGGCTGTAGTGGTTTTCGCCGCGCGGGATAATGGAGCCCACGTAGCCGCTTTTCACGGCGTCATAGCCGTTGTCTTTCATGAACCGGTAGGCCTGGTCCATGTGCCGCTCATAGTTGCGCACCGAGGACGAGGTCTCATGGTGCATAATCATCTTCACGCCCTTCGCCTTGGCGTACTCCCGTATACCTTGCACGTCAAAGTCTGGGTACGGGGTCACGAAGTCAAACACGTAATCCTTGGAGTTCCCGAACCAGTCTTCCCAGCCAATGTTCCAGCCTTCCACCAGCACGCCGTCAAACCCGTGCTTTGCCGCGAAGTCAATGTAGCGCTTCACATTGGCCGTGTTGGCGCCGTGCTTCCCGTTGGGCTTGGCCTTGGTGTAGTCTGTGATGCCTAACTGCACCGTGGGGTACTCATCGGTATAGGACCAGGTGCTTTTGCCCGAGATCATCTCCCACCACACGCCTACGTACTTCACGGGCTTGATCCAGGAGGTCTCCTTGATCTTGCTGGGCTCGTTGAGGTTGTAGGTCATCTTGGAGGCCAGGATCTCCCGGGCGTCATCACTCACCATCACGGTACGCCATGGGGTGCTGCGGGGGGCTTGCATGTAGCCTTTGTCGCCAATGGCATCGGGCGTGAGCCAGGACTCAAACACCAGGTTTTTGTCATCCAGGTTAAGGTGCATAGCCGGGTAGTCCAGCAGGGCAGCTTCGTGCAGGTTAATGTAGAGCCCGTCCTTGGATTTCATCATGAGGGACGTCTGCACGCCAGTGGGCGAGAACGGGGTCTGCGACAGGTTATTGGTGACGGCCTTGGCCATAATGCCCCTGATCTCAGACAGCCGGGAGGTGGTGTAGTCATACTCCTGGGTGTCATAGTCCCCGGCAATCCAGTAGGCGGTGTGGTCGCCGGCCATGGCAAACTGCGTCTTCTCTTCCTTGATCACAAAGTAGGTGAGGTTCTTCTGGGTAGGGAACTCATACCGAAACCCCAGCCCGTCGTCAAACAGCCGGAACCGGATGACCACCTGCCGGTCGGTCCCCTTCTGGCTGAGCGTGACGGCCAGTTCATTGTAGTGGTTTCTTATGGTTTTCACCTCGCCCCAGATCGGGTTCCAGGTATCGTTCACGCTGGCCGTTTTGGTGTCTGCGACCGTGAAGTTGCTGTGCAGCGAGCTTTGCAGGTTAACGGCCTTCTGGTCCATGTTGGCATCAGAGCCCCCAGACGCGGCGGCGGCAGTTTTGGTCTTCAGCTCAAACCCCATCTTGCTGGGCTTGACAACTGGCTTGCCTTTAAAAGCAAGCGTGTAGCTGGGGGTGCCGTCATTCAGGAGGGAGAATTTCATGACCAGTTCCCCGTTGGGGGATTTCAGGCTCTGCGCCTGGGCCAAACCCAGGAAACACAGCAGAAGAAAGGCGACTAAGGAAAGTTTATTCATGTGCAGTAAGCAATTGGTAAATGGTTGTTTTTTTTTGCGTTTTAAAGCCGTTTTCTTAAAAAGAGGCTCAAAACAGAAATAGCGTCCTGGAAAGCAGAAGCACTTGATGTTGGTCATAAAGGACGCCTCTGGTGATTTATTCAATTTTAGTCAGGCGAAGGTAATCTACCAGGGCCCGGTTTATGGCACCGTTCATGTTTTCGTTGGCCGGTTCAAAAGATAAGGTGAGCTTTTGGGTGCCTTTCTCCAGTTTTACCTGTACGGAATTGGTGAAGCCCCAGTCAGACCACTCGCCGGTGCCCCGTTGCGGTAGTACCACGGTCCCCAAAAAGCTATTGCCTTGCTTAAGCGACCTGATAGCGCATTTGTTCTCGGTGTTGATGGGCCCTTCGCCGTTGGCGTACCGGAAGTCAATGGCATACACCCCGGTTTCCGGCACCGACACGGTAAAGATGACGCTGGTGTTTTTAGTCTTACTGACCTCTATAAACCCCTTGCCCGAGAAGCCCTTGTAAGGCAAACTGGCTTTGGCCATCAGCGCCTCGGCCTCATAGATCTTCTGGTTGCTTGCCGGGGCTACCACCAATGGTTCACTGGCGAAGGATTCATGGCCTTTGCCGTCTACGGCTATGACCTGGTACTCGGCGTAGCCTTGGTCACTGGTTTTAAAAGCGGTGCTCTGGGTTTTCTCTACCTGCTGGCCATTTCTGAGCACGCGGTACTGCTGCGCCCCTTCCACCGGCCTCCAGGAAAGCGCGCCTTTGGCGAAGGTAACGCTGGGGGTTACCGGTGAAAACGCCACCGGCACGCGGTTCACGGTGCCTTCTGGCAGGGTATTATTGGCCAGCACTATTTTCACAGTGTGTTGGCCGCGCAGATTGCCGGGGATCTCAGCGTTAGGCAGAGGCTGGTTATCCAGGGTGATGGTCTTGATCTGGTCACCATGGCCTTCCATCTCAATATGCAGGACGGCGTTGCGATAGGTAAAGTTGGTCAGTTTTTTATTCCCGGCGAAGGCCTTGGGCACCACCGGCTTCAACACCAGGCTATTGGCTTTATACTCCATCCCGAAAATCACTTTATAGGTCATGCTCAGGTTACCGGCCAGGCTCCAGAGCATGTTGCTGGAGTTGATCTGCGTGCCGGCATAGTCTCCGTTGGTAGCCACAAAGTTCTCCTTGTTAGTGAGCCACAGGGCCGCCGGCCGATAGATGGCGCTCATGCTCTCCACCAAGGCCGCCTCGTTCTTCACCTTTGCCGCGGCCAATGACCAGTAGGACTGCACAAAAGGCCAGATACCATTATTGTGGTACGGCGGAATATTGGGGATCTGCGGATAAATGCAGGTAATCCCGAAGGGGGTCACGGGAGTGTTGGCTACCAGTTGCTTTTGCCTCTCGGGATCGGCGATGTCAAAGAGCACCGTGAGGGCCTCTCCCAGCGCCTCGGCTTTAGGCGAAAGGCTCAGGTAGTTGCGCCCGTACAGAAACTGGCCGTAGTAGCCTTTGTCGGGCATCCAAAGGTACTGGTTAATGCCTTGTTTTACTTTCTGGGCCAGGTTCTGGTATTTGGCGGCGGCGGGGGCATCTTGTAATAGCGTGGCCATTTCCGAGAGAATTCTGTTGGCCTGGTAAAAGACGGCATTGGTGCCCAGGTTCTCAGATTGGTAAATGTCTGCGGGCTGCATCCAGGCGGGGTAGGTTTGTTCGCGCCAGTCCAGGAAAGAAGATTCACCTTTAAACAGGCCCGTCTGGGGGTTATACACGTTCTTGAGGTCATCTTCCAGGGAGTTTTGGATGATGGGATACGCTTCTTTTAGCCAGTTCTGGTCGCCGGTCACCTTGTAGAGTTCCCAGGCGGCCACTGCCCAGACCATGCGGTCGGACGAGGCCGGGTAAGCCCCGCCGGTGCCAGTGTCCTGCACAATGCGGCCGTTCTTCACTTTGCGCATCAGACTATATTTGGCCACCCTGGGCTGCAGCGCCGCCATAGAAAGAATGATGCTGTAGCTGATGTCACGGGTCCAGACGCCGGCCCACTCCTTTCCTGTCCTGAAGGTGCTGTCCGGCTCCACGGCATTGACCATTTCCTCCAGGGCCAGGTTATACACCGCATCTAAGACCGGGTAACCCGACTGATACTGCGGGAAAGAGGCGGTGTTGCGGGTCATTTTCCAGGTAGAGGCAGTGGCGGTGCCGTCCTGGTCAGGGTTGAACACGAGCTCCAGTTCGTAGATTCCGTCCTTGTCCGGGTCTTTGAGTTCCAGCTGTTGGTAGTTGTGCAGGTTGTCAAAGTCCCAGGTGAGGGGCGCGGTGCCGCCGGCCACAAATACGCCCTTGAAGTCTTCTCTATATATCTTATCTCCGTTGAAGCTGGTATAGAAGCCTTTCTGCTGGAAGGCCTCCAGCACGTGGCGCATGTCCAGCCTGATCTTGAACCTGGTATTGGGTTTCAGGTAAGTATTGGCCGGCACATCGCCCGCCTGGGTCTGCGTCCCGAAGGTGATGAGTGGGGGTTCACAGGCTGCAGTGAGGCACGCAAACAGATGATCCCGGCCCGACACCATCTCATTGTCTTTGCCGTTGATGCTGAACTTGAACTTAATGACCGGGCTATTGAACTCCTTGGCCATGCTTTTGTAAGTAGACACTATCTCTTTGGGAGAAAGGATCCTGGCCTCAAACGGCCCCTGCACCACCCGGTTAGGGTAAAGGGAATAGGCTTCAGAATGAAAGATGGGTTGTTCCTGTGTTACCGTGGTGGTATCTGCTACCGGGCTGCTTCCCTTCTGGGTTTGGCAGGCGCCTAAACACAGGACCGATAGGGCTAGACTTATTTTCAGATAGATATTTCGCATAGCTGGCGGCTGGTAGTTCTGTTGTCTCCATGGAAGATAGGTAAGCTGGTTTGGCTGTTTTGAGGCTGTTTTACAGAAAACAGCCCTAAAACAGCATAGCCATCCTATTTAATCTACAGAGGTTGTGATTCCTTTAAACGGCAAAGCTAGCTTCTGGTGCAGGCACTTCTTTTCTTCCACCAACCTTTGCCTGCTACTACAACTGTAGCACCATGAAGTTCGCCTTTATTCCGTTGGGGTAAAGTTACGTATTCTCCCCATTCGGGCTAGCGACCTTGGCAGTGGGCTTCCTCAGCGAGAGAAGAAGAGGCAGCAATATTGGGGTGACTTACCGGCGGTTATACAACTCCATGAACTCCTGCAGCAAGCGGGTACCTTCCTGGCTGCTCCGATCCAGCACGTTAATAATCTGCAGGCCGTCTTCTTCTACTGCGTTTCCCAATTGCTCTTTTAACACTCCGGAAAGACTGTGAATCATACCAAGTGCCCCGGCAAGGTCATGGGCCAGAATATTCAGTTCGGGGTTCTTTGGCTCGGTTGGGTTCTGGGTATGCTTCTGGGCGGAAATATCTGCAGCAAAACCCAGAAGAAGCGGTTTGCTTAGCGCTTGCTCTAGCACGGTGAGGTTGAGCCGTACCCACCGCTCTTGCTGCATCCTGAATTCCAGAACCCCGCCCTGGTCTGGTTCCTGAAAAGTGGTCAGCGTTTGTGCTACCTGCCCTTGATCTACCGGGTGAACCTGCCTTAGAAGCACCTCTACGCTGGGGCATTCGTCTGGAAGGCTGAAAAGTGCCTGACAAGCCGGGCTCAAATACTGGAACTGCTGGGTGCCCTGGTCAAACGCAAAGAACGCCTGATGGGTCTTTTCTACCAAGGCTTTATATACATCAAGGGAGGCAGGCATAGGGAACTGGCATAGTAAAAACGGTCTGGTGCCAGGGCCGTTTCCTTTAACAAACAATTTCCCAATTTATACAATTTACTCCCGGCAAGTGTTTACGGCGAGTCGCAAAATATTTTAATGACTCTATTTATTCTCCTATTTCAAGATCCTACCAAAACCTGCCGCACCCACTTTTAGTAAAAGAAGACTTTTAAGGGGGGGGAAGCACCACCATTGACTGCAGGAGATACTTATGGAACCTATCCATTCGGAGGATAATATCAATTCTTTTTTTGTAGACCAGGTAAAAGACTACGCCATTTTTACCACAGACCCCAACGGCATCATTAATTCCTGGAACAAGGGGGCGGAACGTCTGAAAGGATATACTGAGGCCGAAATCATAGGGCAACACAAAAACGAGGAGCTGGAAAGAATCAACCTGGACCTGGATAACTTCATCTACACCGCTCGCATGACCTGCGGTCACCTATCGTCAATATTGAGGCGCTCATGGATGTCTTAAAGGACCAGTTAACCGAGAAGGGCTGGCTGAGCCCAGATATTGAGGAGATCCTGCAACGGGTGATCCTATCGGTGAACCGCTTTAAAAACACCGTGGCACACCTAACCGAGATCAGTCGCCTGCAGAAAGATTTCAATGAAGAGGCCCCTGAAGTGGTCTCCAACGTGAAAGAAATCTATGAAGATATTATGGCCGATCTGGACTACCCCACCAAACAAAAGGCCTGCTTTATCAAGACCGATTTCTAGGTGCACCAGTTTAACTTCTCGCGCAAAAACTTCCGGAGCATTCTCTATAATTTGATCAATAATGCCATCAAGTTTCAGTCGCCGGACCGGGATTGTATTATCCACATTGACACTCGCCTGCGGGAGCCCTATGTAGTAGTAAGCGTGAAAGACAACGGCCTGGGCATGAACAAGCGCCAGCAGGAGCAGCTGTTTACCATGTTCCGGCGTTTCCATGACCACGTGGAGGGCACCGGCGTGGGGGGGGCTTTATGGTGAAGCGCATAGTGGAAGGGGCCGGCGGAAAAATTGAGGTAGATAGTGAGGAAGGAGTAGGCACCGAATTTAAGGTGTACCTGAAGGCCGCCATGTAAGCCTTGCCTCCTCATACCCCACCCTTAACTTTAACTAAGAAATAGATTAACTCATGGAGATGGAAGAGCAAAACGCCGCCGGGGCTACCCCCCAGAAACTACGGCAGGTAGATACCATTATGGTGGTAGACGATGACGATAACTGGATCTTTGTCTCCAAACTTATCTTGAAGAAAGCCAGCGTGGGAAACGAGATCATCACCGCCAAAAACGGCCGCGATGCCCTCTCCAAGTTAAAGGCCATGGCCACAGAAGGCGACCAAAAGATGCCAGACCTGATCTTTCTGGATATTAGAATGCCGGTTCTGGATGGCTTTGAATTTCTGGAAGAGGCCACCCAACCAGACGGCCTGGATTTCACCAGAACCCGAATCTACATGTGCAGCAGCTCCCTGAACCCCGTTGACCAGGCAAAAGCAAGCCAGTTTCCGGTCTCCGGTTTCCTCACCAAGCCCCTCACCCAGGCAGCCTTGCAGGAAATTCTGGGCTGATTTAAAAGCTGAGCTTTGGTTTCGTAAAGATTGGATGGGCTACTGCCAGAGCAGGTTCTGTTTTAAAGCACAAAAGGCCCGTAACATGTTCTGTTACGGGCCTTTTGTGCTTTAAAAGAAGAGGCAACCTTAATACGCCAACTCCTCTTTCACAGAGGCGCCGGGCGCAGACCCGAAGAAGCCGTAGTAGACAATGAACAGATAGCAGGCCAACGGCACTAAAAACGACAGTTGTAGGGAGGTCACATCGGCCACGAAACCTTGCAGTGGCGGAATGATGGCCCCGCCCACAATGGCCATTACCAGCAAGGAAGAACCTTGGCTGGTGTGCGCGCCCAAGCCTTTAATGGCCAAGTCAAAGATGGTAGGGAACATGATGGAGTTAAACAACCCTATGGCAATAACCGACCACATAGCCATCTGGCCCTCGCCAAAAATAGTCACCAGCAGCAAGCCAATCACGCTGGCTGCATAAAGACCTAATGTACGGCTAGGAATAAACCTACCCAGGAACAGTACCAACATGTTCAGCACAATCAGGCCAACGGCGATAAGCGCTAGGTTTAAACCATAGATGCTGAAGATAACCAAAAACGCCACCAGCGCCACGGCGCCAATAGCCAGATATTTATAGCTGTTATTCTTAAACTGCGCCAGGCCAATGGCCCCAAAGAAACGGCCTACCATGGCGCCTCCCCAGAAAAAGGCCAGGTAGTACTTGGCTTCAGACTCGGCTAAGCCGGCAATCTGCGGCAGCTCCAGAAACCCGATCAAGGTACTGCCAATAGAGACCTCGCCGCCCACGTACATGAAAATACAGATAATGCCCAGCACCAAGTGCCGGTGTTTTAGGGCTCCGGCATCGGCCACTATGCGGCCTTCGCCGGCAATATGCGGCAAACGGGCAATCTTGATTATAACGACAATCACCAGCAAGGCCGCCGCCAGTGCCAGGTAAGGCATTTTGACAGATTCTGCACTCGCATCTCCCACGCCTTGGGCCGCATCAAAGATGAGGTAACCACCTACCAGAGGCGCCACCGTGGTACCTAGCGAGTTGAGCGCCTGTGTCATGTTCATGCGGCTGGAAGAACCTTCGGGCGGCCCCAGAGCGGCCACGTAAGGATTGGCCGCAATCTGCAGAATGGTAATGCCGGAGGCCAGCACGAAAAGAGCCAGCAAAAAGAACCCATAGCTCAGCAGGCTGGCCGCTGGCAAAAACAACACACAGCCCACCGCGGCTACTACCAGCCCCACAATAATGCCGTTTTTGTAGCCTATCTTCATGATAGGGTCTCCTTTGGTGATGGAGAACAGGAAGTAGGCCAGCGAGATGATGAAGTAAGCCCCAAAGAACGCCGTCTGAATGAGCATGGCCTGCCAGTGCTGCAGGTCAAAAACGCCCTTCAGTTTAGGGATAAGAATATCATTCAGGCAGGTGATAAAACCCCACATGAAAAACAGCGACGTGACCACCACCAGGGGTCCCAGGTACTTGTTGTTTTCAGGGGATACGCCCGTGCCGGGTGCGCTTGACGTTGCCTTTGCTGTGTTAATGATTCCAGCCATTGTTTGGTTACTCGTGTGTAGTGAAGAAAAATAGTAGCTAGTATGCCCTTAAAGGCGGTACTTGTATAATTGGTCTGTTTGACGGCAAAAGCAATTTGCTTTGCTTATCCACTTTAGCGCCCTTTCCGGAAAAACAGGCTATAAACAGAAACCTACCAGCGCCTGAATACACCCTCTCCTCGGGCTCCTGGCCGCTAATGGTTTTTCAATTATACAGCTTAATCATCAAAACTTAGAGGAAAAACGGCAGAGATTAACTTGTCAAATTGACGTTTGAGCAATTTTCTGGCCTATAAACGGGTACCCAAGCCTAAAGAATAAGCTGACTTACGTTAAAGGCTTCTTGGTTTTCTTTGCCCTTACTTGTTCCCTTTATCTGCCAAACCCGCCTTCTGCTGGAGCGCTTCCAGGGCGCCGGCCAGGTACACCAGCGGGGCGTTCCAGTTGATGGCTATTTCATTGGAGGCATAAGAGCAGTCATGGTCCAGGTACATTTCGTCTGGGGCGGTGGCGGTATAGCCTTCGCACTTGTCCTGCTTGGGTGCCTGGGCATTGGTTCCCCCAGATAACAACCCCGGCACGGGTTCCTCCAGGCCATCGGCCACTGATGGGCGGTGGTGAGGGTGCCTGGTAGATTTAGCACCGTACCCCGTCACGAAGGAATAGCCTACGGCGTTGCGGCCCAGGAGGTAATCCAGGTTGGAGAGGGCGGCCTTCAGGTACTTCTTGTCCCGGGTAAGCTGGTAGGCCTGCACCAACAGAATGCCCTGGTTGGCCGCCACCGAGGAACTCCCCCAGACATAGTCTCCCTGCGTGCGGCCCATCACTGTTTGAAAAGCCCCGCCGGCAGCCCCCACCACCATGGTAGTACCTACTTGCAGCAGTTGGGTCTTGATGAGGTCTGCCTCTTTTTTAAAGACCGGAGGCAACGTGGCACTGTGCCGAAGCAGAGTATAGTAGCCCAGTAAACGTACCTGTGGCCAACCGGGCAGCGGCATGGCAGCATCTGGCAGCATCTTTACGGCCTTGTAGTAGCTTTCTTGCTTAGTAGTGGTATAGAGTTCGGCGGCGGCCCAGATCCATTCATCCGTAAAGGTTTTATCGCCGTAGGCGCCGGTAGTAATGTCTGGGTCAAAGGCCTTGTTCAGGGCATCCTGGTTATACTCCAGGTGGTGGTTCTTCTGCGCCCAGGCCCAGGCGTTGGTGGCCGCCGTAAGGCAGGAATCTGCCAAACCCGGGAAGTCTTTCTCATAGTTTTTGTACACCCGGCTGGCCTGGGCCATGACGGCGGCAAAGTCTAGCGCGGCGGCGGTCCCTTTCTGTACCACGTACCGGGGCGTGCTGCTGGCCTGGTGCGGCATGACCATGGCGTCAAAGTCGGCATTGGTGAGTTTATGGTACACGCCCCCGTCATGCGGGTCCTGCATGGTCAGCATCCAGCGCAGGTTCCACAGCGACTCGTCCAATATATCTGGCACGGTGTTCTTGCTTTCGGGGATGTTGAGGGTCTGCCGCTGGTAGAACTCCGGAAAATCTTCATAGGCAGAAAGCAGGGTGCCCATGGTAATGCCGCTGTTCACAATGTATTTGTTGTAGTCGCCGGCATCATACCAGCCCCCGGGGGAAGAAATGACGGTGCCCGCCGGACGCTGGGCCGTGGCTGCCGACGGGTGTACCAGCACCTGCCGGTCTGGGTGCCCTGCGGGCCGGTGCCATTTGCCGGCAAACGCCTCCGGAAGGTCCACGGACGCCCGCTGGTAGTAGAACCCTTTCAAGGCGGCCGCCGCCAAGGCCGCATGCACCTGTGGTTTAATCTCAAATTCATAGGACTGCCCCACGCCCGCCACCTGCAGCACATAGGTACCCGGGGTAGTGAAGGTACTGAAATCTGCCGCCCGGGTAGGCTTGCCGCTCAGCTCCGTGGGTTTAGGAGCTGACAGCTTTCCCGTGAACGCCACCTTGGAAGACCCCTTGGCCTTGACAGAAAAGGTATCTCCGGTGGGTTGCCCCACCACTACGGCTACTTTTCCGGCATTAGGGTAAAAACCTATTTGGTTCAGCCTGATCTGTTCTTGGCCCTGGGCTGGTTTGCCGACAGGTTTGGGAGCCTGGGCCCAAGCTCCGGAAGCAGAAAGGCTTATAAGAAGCGCTCCCAGCGCTTTAGGTAGAATTTGCATGGTAGATGGTTTGCGTACAGGTAGAAATTAGCTGGTAAACTATGCAGGAAACAGCCGTTGTTTATTCAAGCTCGCTCTTAAAACAAGGCTCTCTAAAAGATACCGAAAGATACGCAGGCGGAAATCCCAACAGGGGTATCATTTGTTTCAGATACACGCCCCGCTGGTTAAATGGCTCCTTTTCAGTTCCCGGAGGTAACTTCTGTGCGGTGAATCGTTTTCTGAAACGAGCACGTTTTTGCCAAAACAGGCTTAAAACGCCAAGGCCTTTCCCTACCCCTAAAAGCCACCAAAGAGTAGGGCAGAAAAACATGCCTCCTAAACCGGCCGCCTATGCCTCTCCTATTGGTTCCTTTTGTTCTTGCTCCGCGTAGACCGAAGGCAGCATCTGGTACTCCTCTTTAAAGTATTTGGTGAAGTATTTCCGGTTATTGAACCCTACCTTATACGCAACCTCGGCCACCGTCAACTGGCTTTTGCCTAGCAGTTGGGCAGCGTGCTGCAGCCGAATCTTCCGGATAAACTCTACCGGCGACTGCCCTGTAATGGCCACCATTTTCTTGTACAGGTGCACCCGGCTCACCCCTAATTCGCGGCTCATCTCCTCTACGGTAAGGTCTGTGTTAGACAGGTTCTCCTCCACATACTTGATGGCCTTCTGGATGAGTTTATCATCCAGAGACACAATTTTCTCCTGGCTGGTCTGCACGCTTATCTTTTTCTCAAACACTTTCTGCAATTGCTCCCGCTGCGTAATCAGGTTCCTGATTCTGGTGAGGAGCAACTCAAAATTGAAGGGTTTGGTCAGATAGTCATTGGCGCCTACGTCTAGCCCGGTCAGGTGCTTTTCCTCAGAGGCGTGGGCCGTTAAGAGCACGAACGGGATATGGGAAGTGCGCGGGTCCTGTTTCATTTTTTTACAGAAGTCCACCCCGTTCAGTTCAGGCATCATGACATCACTTACCACCAAGTCTGGCAGCAGGGCCAGCGCCTTTTGCCAGCCTTCTTTCCCGTTAGAGGCCTCTACCACCCTAAAATGACCCTGCAGGTTATCTTTCAGGTAAAACCGGAAGTCGTCGTTGTCTTCCACCACCAGTACCAGCGGCTTCTGCGGGCCTACTGCCGGCGCTGGCGGTGAGGCATTCACTACCGGAATTTCTATGGGTTGTGTCATGGGCTCTTCCGGAGTGGGCTGTTCCTCTGGAAGGGCAACCGGGTTCTGGAGTTCTTTCACCGGCAGCGTCACCGTGAAACAACTTCCCTGGCCGGGCGTGCTCTCCACTGAGATAAGGCCGGCATGCAGGTGCACAAACTCACTGGCCAGCGCCAGGCCAATGCCGCTGCCCTGGTTCATCATATGATCTGGCACGGCATCCCTGAAAAACCTTTCAAAAATCTTGGCCTGGTTATCTTTAGGAATGCCAATACCCGTGTCACGCACCTTTATCTCCAGTATTTTCAGGCCCTCAACGGAGGAGTCATTTTCCCGGCAATGGAGCTCCACCTCAATACGGCCCTGCCCCGGGGTGAATTTAAAGGCGTTGGAAAGCAGGTTGAACAGTACTTTTTCCAGCTTGTCATGGTCAAAGGCAATCTGCAACCGCTCCACACTGGACCTGAAGGACAGGGAAATCCCTTTTTTATCAGACAAGTCCAGAAACGAATGCACCGTTTCGCGCACAAAATCCACCACGTCGCCTTCGGCCAGCGAAAGATTCATTTCCTCCAGGCCCATCTTCTTGAAATCAAGCAACTGGTTCACCATGTGCAGCAATCGCCGGGCGTTCTTCTGAATCATCTGGAACTGCTGTTGCTGGTCAGGGTCTGGGCTGGTGCGCAGCAATTTCTCAATGGGGGCCAGAATTAAGGTAAGCGGGGTCCTGAATTCATGGCTCACGTTGGTAAAGAACTTTATTTTCATGAGATCCAGCTCATGCAATTGCCTTACCTCGCGCTTTTCCTGCTCTGCCAGGAACCTGGCCCGGGCTTTCCTAAGCTCCAACCGCCTTACCGCCACCAGGGCCAGCCCCAGTAAAACCACATAACCCGCATAGGCCACCGGGGTTTGCCAGAACGGGGCCAGCACCACCAATTCCACGCTGGCGCCCTGCCGGTTCCAGACGCCGTCATTATTGGCAGCCATCACCCTAAAGGTGTAGTGGCCGGGGTCCAGGTTGGTGTAGGAGACCTTGCGGTTATGGCTGTCTACCGTGCGCCACCCCTGGTCAAACCCTTCCAGCTGGTATCGGTAACGGTTTTTTTCCGGGTGAATGTAGTTAAGGGCGGCAAACTCAATGGAAAAGGCGTTCTCATCATGTTCCAGGGTAATCTGCCGGGTATCTGCTATGGTTTGCGACAAGATCACCCGGCCATTATAAGGCTGGTTGGGCGCCAGGCTCTTATTGAACAACTGAAAATCTGTGAACACCACCTTGGGGGCCACGGCATTCTTCTCAATGCGGGCCGGATGAAACAGGTTGAACCCGTTCGGGCCGCCCAAAATAACTTCCCCGCTTTTCAGGCTAATGCCGGCCCGTTCATTAAAGGTTTTCCCCTGCAGGCCATCCAATTCATCAAAATTCCTGATGGCGTAGGTAATGCCGCCTTTGACTGATTTCTGCGGTATCACTTGGAACACGCCATTCTGCGTGCTTACCCACAGGTGTCCGCTTTGGTCTTCCACCACAGAACTCACGGCGCTGTTAGAAAGACCGCTCTCCGGGGTGAAATGCGTAAAGGACCCGGTTTTCTCCTGGTAAAGGTCCAGCCCTTCTGCGGTGCCTACCCACATGTTTTGCCGACTGTCTTTAAAAATAGCGGTGATCTGGTTGCTTACCAGGCTGCCGGGGTTCTTGGGGTCATGCAACAGCAACGAGCTTTTGCCGGTTTCCTGGTGGAAAATGTCTATACCATAGCCTCCGGCCACCCAAAGGTTGCCGTGCCGGTCTTCGGCAATGGAGGAGATGTAGTCACAGTGCACCGGGTACTGGCCTCCTTTTAGGGTAGAATGCACTAGTTTCTTCCGGGCCGGGTCCAGCATTTCCAGGCCACCCCGCAGAGTGCCTATCCAGAGGTTGCCCCGGCGGTCTTCATACAGTTCCCAGATGCTGTTATCAGAGATGCTGGCCGGGCTGCCGGGCTCGTTTTTAAAGTGGGTGAACTTCTTTCCATCAAACCGGTCCAGGCCTCCCAGGTACGTACCCACCCATAGTTGTTTGTTTCTGTCAATAAGCAGGTTTACCACCACGTCAGAGGCCAGGCTGGAAGCGTCCTGGGGGTTGTGGCGGTACCGGGTGTAGGCGCCTGTGGCCCGGTCCAGGTATAATAAGCCCCCGCCGTTGGTCGCCATCCAGAGGTTTCCCCGGTCATCCTCGGCAAAGGCATTGATATCTTCATAAGGCAAGCTTCCGGGCGCGGTGCTCAGGTGCTTGGCCGCCGGAAACCGGATGATGTTCTTGTGGTAATAATTCACCCCTTTCTTAAAGGTCCCTACCCATACAATGCCTTCGTTGTCTTTATAAAGCGTGTTGATGCTGTTATGGGCCAGGCTGCTCTCCACCTCGTCGTTGTTCCTGATGGGCTGCACCGTCCAGGACCGTTTATCCAGCACATTAATGCCGCCGTGGTCTGCCCCAATCCAGATCTTGCCTTTCTCCCCTTCCACAATGCCCCGGGTAAGGTTGCTGCTCAAGGCCAGGCGCTGCGAGCCCTTATCAAAATGCTGCAGGGTCTTTAAGGAGCTATCATAGAAAAACACGCCGCCTTCCTTTTCCCGCATGTACAGCCAGAGGTCATTGTCGCTGTCCACGGTGAGGGCGTAGTCCAGTTGCTGTTGGCTGTAGGTGCGGTAGATCTCGTCATTCCGTTCTTCTATTTTAAGGGTCTTTCCGTTCAGCCGCTCCAGAAGGCCGTTGCGGTGCACTATCCAGATATCGCCGTGGGTGGTTTGGCCTATGGCTGAAATAGTATTGGTACTGAGGCCGCCTTTGGCCCCAAGGGAATGCCGGAGGAGATGCGTACGCTGGGTGCGGGGGTTGTACCTGGCCAGCCCCATTCCCCTCACCACGAACCAGAAATTGCCGTCTCTGCCTTTCAAGACATGGTCAACCGTGGCATCTGCCGGCAAAGCCATCTGCCGTAAAAGGTCCCGCTGGCGCCGGATGAACTGTTCCGTGGCCGGGTTGTAGATGCACATGCCCTGCGAGGTTTTGACCCAGATCTTGCCGCCCGGCCCTTCCGCCAGTTGGAGCACATCGTTATTCCTTAAGGAGGTGGAGTCATTGGAATGGTACCGGAAGACCTTGCACCTGTAGCCGTCATACCGGTTCAACCCCGAGGCGGTGCCCACCCACACGTACCCCCGGCTATCTTTCAAAATACATTTGACCTGGTTGCTGGACAACCCGCTATTGATATCCAGCAAGGAGAACCGGAAAGGCTCCGGCACGCCGGCCTGCGCCAGGGGTATTCCTCCTATCAACCACCACAAAAGCAAAAACCATCTCTGAAAACGCATCATCCCTGCAGGAGTAATAAAAACAAAGCTGACCCTGAAGGCCGTCTTTTGGTAACAAATGGAGCCCTCAGCACTAGTGCCTCTCTACCCCGATGGAATTTACTCCTTATTTGCAGATTTTACAAAACTGCCCCCTGAATCAGGCAGCCACACCCGCCATTTTCCGTTTTGAGCCCGTTTTTTTGAAAACCTGCCAAAACCAGGGGGCCTTCCCTTTGAAAATAAAGCTGTAAAAGGGCTTCCTTTCCGCGGCTCGGCAGGCCATACGGGATCAAATGTTTCAATCTGTGGTATCATTTGTTAAGTAGGGCCTTTTTAGTCCTTTTTCCCGATTGGGTTGAATTCTAAATCCCTAATTTCAGTGCACCATCAGGCGTACAGCAAAAGTTTTTCCGCCCTGCTTGGTACTACTTACCTAACCCATGAGGCAGTTTTCACCTTACATTCTGGGCCTTGCCCTCTTGTTTCATTCATGCGGACCTACCCAATCGGCCCAATCCTCTAAACCAGAGGCGGCCCCGGTAGCGGCCGGCACTTCTTCTGCGTCTACCCCAAAAGACAGATTCATTGAAGACCTGCTGGCCCAGATGACCCTGGAGGAAAAAGTGGGACAAATGACCCAGCTGACTATTGACGTTATTCTGCAAGGGAATGAGGCCACGGTGATAGACACGGCCAAGCTTCGGCGGGTAATTTCAGACTACCATATAGGTTCGCTTTTGAACGTGCGCAACCGTGCCTATACCATAGAAGAGTGGCACCGCTTGCTTACCGCCATCCAGAACGCGGCGGCCACTACCCGGCTGCGCATACCGGTCATCTATGGCATTGACGCCATCCATGGAGCTAACTACATAGCCGGCTCCACCCTTTTCCCGCATAACATAGGCATGGCGGCCACGCGCAACCCAGATCTGGTGAACCAGCTAGCGCGCATCACTGCCCTGGAAACCCGGGCTGCCGGCATTCCCTGGAACTTTGATCCGGTACTGGATGTGGGCCGCCAGCCGCTGTGGCCCCGCTTTGAGGAGACCTTCGGCGAAGACGTGTTTATGGTCAAGACCATGGGCGCCGCCGCTATTAAAGGATATGAGCAGAATGGCCTGGGGCCCGATTTTACGGTAGCCTCCTGCATGAAGCATTATCTGGGTTACTCCTACCCGTCTACCGGCAAAGACCGCACTCCTTCTTATATACCAGAGCAGATGCTGCGCGAGATCTTCCTGCCTCCGTTCAAGGCGGCCGTAGACGCGGGGGCCTCCACCGTCATGATCAACTCAGGGGAGATCAACGGTGTGCCGGTACACGGGAGTAAATACTTTCTCACCCAGATTCTGCGCGACGAACTTGGCTTTGAGGGCGTGGCCGTGTCTGACTGGGAAGACGTGATCAGGTTGCACACCCGCCACAAGGTGGCCGCCACGCCCAAAGAGGCCGTGAGAATGGCCGTAGAAGCCGGCCTGGACATGAGCATGGTGCCGTATGATTTCACGTTCTATGACCACTTGGTGGCCCTGGTGAAAGAAGGCGCTATCTCAGAGGAGCGCATCAACGTTTCGGTGCGCCGTATTCTGGCTCTCAAGAAGAAAGTAGGCTTGTTTGAGCAGTCTTTGCCAAAAACCGCCCTGAAAAGCAGCGTGCACAAGCCCGAGTTTGACAAAGTGTCTCTGCAGGCGGCCCTGGAAAGCCTGACCTTGCTCAAAAACGAGAAGCAAACCCTACCCCTCCGTAAAGGCACCAAGATTCTGATAGCTGGCCCGGCCGCCAACTCCCTGAGCACCCTGCACGGCAGCTGGTCTTACGTGTGGCAAGGCAATGATGAAACCAAATACCCCGCTAAAGCTAAAACCGCCCTGCAGGCGCTGGTAGAGAAAGTAGGGAAAGACAATGTCATCTCCCGCTCCGTGGCAGATTTCGGGGCCGCGGCCAATTACAACGTAGCCCAACTGAAGAAAGACGCTGCCCAGGCCCAGGCCGTGGTGCTGTTCCTCGGGGAGAAAGCCTATGCCGAAAGCCCAGGTGTGATAGACAACCTTAATCTGGAGGAAAACCAACTGGCCCTGGTACGGGCTGCTAAAGAAACCGGCAAACCTGTAATTCTGGTGCTGCTGGAAGGCCGACCACGCGTGGTTTCTGCCATAGAGCCTTTGGCAGACGCTATTTTACTGGCCTACAGACCAGCCACCTTCGGGGGAGCCGCCATGGCGGACGTGCTGTTCGGTGACTACAACCCAGACGGTGCGCTGCCTTTTACCTATCCGCGGCACGCGGGAGATGTGCTCACCTATGACCATAAAGGGACAGAAGTAATCAGGGAAGATGTACCTAACGTAGCCGGGAACCGGGGCTTCAATCCGCAGTGGGAATTTGGCCATGGGTTAAGCTACACCACCTTTGCCTTCACAGACCTGCGCTCCAGCAAGACCGCCTTTAGCGACAATGACCAGCTGCAGGTAACGGTAAAAGTGAAAAACACAGGCAGCAGGGCCGGCAAGAAAGCCGTGGAGCTCTACAGCCATGACCAGTTTGCCAGCATTACCCCCAGCGCCAGAAGGCTAAGGGCTTTCTCTAAAGTGGCCCTGAACCCCGGCGAGGAAAAAGAAGTGAGCTTTACCTTATCTGCCAAGAACCTGGCGTTTGTGAACGAGGCCGGAAAATGGGTAACCGAACCGGGCGCCTTTGACCTGATGGTAGGAAACCTGAAAACCACCGTGACGCTGCAACAAGCGGTGACCTTGAAAAAGCCTTAACCTGTTTTAAGCACGTTTTCCGGAAAACAGACCCAAAACGCAGGTTTCAGAAGCAGTTGGGAGATGCCAGGTGTTGCCTTGGCACTAAATGAAAATACGGGAGCCGGAGTAGTTCTGCCGGAATTCCTTGGGCGTGCAGCCGTTCTTGCGCTTGAAAATACGGTTGAAGTAAGACAAGTTATTGAACCCGCATTTAAAGGACACCTCAGAAACAGTTTCGGTGGTGTCAATGAGCAGACGGGAAGCGTGACCCAGCCTTATTTCATTAAGGCTTTCAATAAAGGTTTTACCAGTGCGCTTTTTGATGAACCGGCTGAAAGAGACCTCGGGCATGTTCACCACCTTGGCCACATCGGCTAAAGAAACGGGTTTGTCATAAGAAGCGTGCATGTACTCAAAGGCTTTCTCAATGCGGCGGCTGTAGTAATTGAATTGGTCTGAGGTAAAGGTAGCGTTGGAGAGGGTGCGCATGTTGCGCGAGATAGACAAATCATGAAGGATAGAGATCAGTTCCAGCACCGAGTCAAAATCGCCTTTTTGGGTGAGTTTCGCCAGCCGGGGCCTGAACGCCTCTTTTACTTCCCGGGAAAAGGAGATGCCTTTTCCCGCCTGCTCCAGCAGGGTTCTGATAAAACTCAGCTGGTTGCGGCGCAGGAATTTTTCATCCAGCAGATCACGGTGAAACTGGATGGTGATTTCCACTATTTCCTTGCTTTGGCACTGGTGCGTGAACCAGCCATGCGGCAGATTGCTTCCTATCAGGACTAACTCCAGGTCGTCAATCACCTCAACATGGTCCCCTACCACGCGCTTGGCCCCGGCCGCGTTGTAGATGAAGTTCAGCTCAAAATCATCATGGTAATGGAGCGGGAAGTTAAACTCCTGCTTTACCCGGGAGAACATAGTAAAGCAGTCATTTTGGGTTAAAGGGGTAATCTCTCTGTAAATGGCACTCATACAAGTGAAAATTAGGCTCTGCTATTACCTGTAAAGGTACACCATAGGTCATAGCTAAAATAAGACTATTAAATTTTTTTAAAAAGTATATTCTATCTTTAAAAAACCCAGCAACAACTACCTCTTTTAGAACCTTACATAATTCTTTTATAATTATTTATTTTTTGCAGCAACTTGGTTTGGTTAGAATTTCAACAAAATAAATTATCTTTAAGACATGCTTTCTACCACTTTTACAAACCTCAGCCAAAAAGCACGTTTTTTTCGCCTGTTATGCCAACGTTGGCATAACACTGCCTGTTTCCATCAAACAATTGATAAAATAGTATTACCTCACCCTTGGTCCTCCTCTTAGCTTTGTATGGCCAATAGGAAGGACGCTACCCCAGGGTTGGCAGAGGTGAGTTCCCCTTAGAATCTTCTTCAGGCCCGGGCAAAAAAGAAGACTTACTCCTTATTGTGCCTTACCTACTTATCTCTGAATGCCCTTAGTTTTTTACACTGTACCCATAGCCCGGCTTGCGGGCATGTTTAATCAATTACTTAGTTCACCCTTTAATTAAAAATCATCTTATGATTAAAAACCTCTACTCAGACAAAGGTTACCCCAAGCGTACTTTTGTGTTCAGGCCAAAGGCAGTCTGGACCATAATTGCACTGCTCCTGGTAATCTTACTTCAGGCTCAGGCCGGTCTGGCCCAGGACGCCAAAAGGAAAATAACTGGTAAAGTAACCTCAGCGGCCGATAATTCTGCCATGCCTGGGGTAAGCGTGGTGGTGAAAGGGACCACCAACGGAGCTGCCACCGACGCCAGCGGAAACTTTTCCCTGGATGTCTCAGACAATGATGTGCTGGTAATCACCTTCATTGGCTACGTTTCGCAAGAAGTGGCGGTAGGTAACAAGACTTCGCTAACGGTAAGCCTTAAGGAAGACGCCCAGGCACTGAGTGAAGTAGTGGTGACCGGCTATGGTGAGTTAAGAAGAAATGACATCACCGGCGCCCAATCCACTATCACCGCCGTGGAGATGGAGAGAACCGTGAACACCACCATTGAGCAGGCCATTCAGGGCCGTGCCGCCGGGGTGTACGTAACCCAGAACACCGGGGCTCCGGGAGGAGGCATCTCGGTGAACATTAGAGGGGTAAGTACGCTGGGCGGTTCCAATGAACCATTATATGTGATTGACGGCGTTCAGATTCAGGGCTCCAACTCTGCTTCCGGAACCAACCCTTTGTCAGCCATTAACCCGGCAGACATTGAGAGCATGGAAGTGCTGCAAGGCCCTTCGGCCACCGCGGTGTACGGCTCAAGAGGTACCAACGGGGTGGTATTGATCACTACCAAACGCGGTAAATCTGGGGAGATAAAGCTTAACTACGGGTACTTATACAGTTTGCAGACGGCCCCAAAACGCCAGAATGTAATGAACCTGCAGCAGTATGCCCAAATGGAGAATGAGTATAAAGCCCTGGCAGGCGGCACCCCCAGAGAAGAATTTCTGGATCCTTCTTTATTAGGAAAAGGAACCGACTGGCAGAAGGAATTATTCAACAACGCCCCTATGCAAAAGCACCAGCTTAGCGTAAGCGGCGGAAGCGACAAAACCACCTACTACCTGTCTGGGGAGCACATGACCCAGGACGGTATTGCCCTGGGCTCTGGCTTCAACCGTAACTCGGTTCGCCTGAACCTGGACAACCAGGCCAAGAAATGGCTCACCATTGGCGGTAACTTCAACTTTGCCCAGACCAATGAAAAACTGGCCTCTACCCAGTCTAACCTTATCTCATTGGCCCTGCAGTTGCCTCCGCATATCCCGGTCCGCAACATTAACGGTACTTACGGCGGCGGAACGGAGACTCCTACCAATCAATCTGAGCGCTACACTCCACCCAACCCTATTGGTCTGGCCAACATTGTGACCAATGAGCTTACCAGAAGACAACTATTGGGCGGTGTGAATATTGGCATCAAGATTCTGGAAGGCCTTGACTTCCGGACCTCTTTCAACGGAAACGTAAACTTCTCCAACTCACAGTTCTTCCAACCTACCTATGAGTTTGGCATTCAGAGACGCGTGGAGGCCCAGCTGAACAACAGCCACAATTTGGGTACCTATTGGAACTGGAACCAGATGCTCCAGTACCAGAAGACTTTTGGCAAGCACAGCATCAATGCCATGGCCACCCATGAGTCACAGGAATCTCAGTGGAGAAACCTGTCTGGGGAGAGACGCGGGTTCCAGACCAATGACGTGCTTGACCTGAACGCAGGAGCCATTCTTACCAGCGTGGCCGGTGGCGGACATGGAGACTGGGCTATGGAGTCTTACCTGGGCCGTGTGAACTACAACTTCAATGACCGCTACATCTTGCAGGCTGCCTTCAGGGCAGATGGTTCTGTGTATTTCGGTCCGGAGAACAAATGGGGATACTTCCCATCTGTATCTGCAGCCTGGAGGGTTTCTGAAGAACCTTTCTTCAATGTGCCAATGGTGAGCGACCTTAGGTTACGGTATGAAATTGGTCTTACTGGTAGCCAGGCACAAGGTGGCGGGGCTATTTACGGCACCCTATCTGCAGGACCCTCTCCTTTTGGCGGCGGAACCAGCTTTATCCCTAACCGGTACCCTAACCCTAACTTCCAGTGGGAAGAAACCAGAACCAACAACTTTGGAATTAACCTGGGCTTGTTTGAGAACCGCATTCAGTTAGAGGCAGACTATTACATCAAGAACACAGACAACCTAATCTTGCAGGCTAGTTTACCATTCTACATGGGTACCAGCGGTGTGGGTTCTGTATCTGCGCCAACGGTGAACATCGGGTCCCTCCAGAACAAGGGCTGGAACTTCGCCCTTAACACCATCAACATTGACAACGGCGCTTTTAAATGGTCTTCTAACTTCAACATCTCTCATTTTAACACCACTGTTAAAAGCCTTTCCACAGAAAGCAGCATCTTGAACAGAACCACCAGAGAGTGGAACCTGTGGTCACAGCGCACAGTAGTGGGTCAGTCGCCCTGGTTGTTCTATGGCTATATAGAGGACGGCATTTTCGGAAGCGTGGAAGAAGTAGAGAAAAGCGCACGCCCAGCAGACAACAACGGGGTTCTTTTCCCGGTTGGACCAAACAGCGTTTGGATTGGTGACGTGAAGTACCGTGACATCAGCGGCCCTGAAGGCAAGCCAGATGGTATCATTGACAGCTATGACCAGACCTTTATTGGTAACCCATGGCCTAAGTATACCGCCGGCTTCACCAACAACTTCTCTTATAAAGGCTTTGACCTGAGCATGCTCATCACCAGCACTGTTGGTAATGACATCTACAACTGGGTACGCAATGAGAACTCCAACCCTAACAACATCAACTTAGGCCGCAACCTGTTTACAGGAGCCTTAGATTATGCTAAAGTGGGCGTGAACGCACAAGGCAACCCAACCTTGTTGAACCCTGGCACTACGGTAGCCAGAATGTCTGGTGGTAACAGAAACAACAACTTTGGTCGCCACACAGACAAGTATGTGGAAGACGGTTCTTTTGTCCGCTTGAAGAACGTGAGCCTGACCTACAATTTACCAGGCAGCCTGGTTAGCCGCCTCAAATACATTGGCGGAGCCAGAATTGGCGCCAGCGCCCAGAACATCTGGACCATTACCGGCTACTCTGGTTATGACCCTGAAGTTGGTTCCCACGTGGGAGGCCTGGAGAACCCGAACAACGCCGCCATTGGCGTTGACTATGGCCGCTACCCGCTTACCCCAATGTACTCTGTGAGTGTTGGTATTGATTTTTAACGTAACTCTTCCTTCAAAATGAAAAATAAATATTTATACCTGGCAGCCATTTCCGCTTTGTCTGTCTTCTCAGGCTGTGAGAAAGAATTTCTGGAAAGACCGCCGCAGGACACATTGGTTGATGCTAATTTCTTCAAGACCAATGACCAGATATTAGCCGCTTCGGCTCCCCTGTATACCGTGGTTTGGAAAGACTACGTGGACAAGAGCTACTGGGCCCTTGGCGATGTAAGGGGCGGTACCCTGCAACGGGGATTCTATGATGTGTTCAAGAATGACGTGATGTTCCGCACCACGGGTATTGACGTCTCTAACGTGGAAGCCTACCGCTCTTTTTATGTGGTAGTGGGCCAGGCCAACACCCTTATCCAGAACATTAACCGCTATGCAGGGGCAGCCGTTAGCCCAGAGATTAAGAACCATGCCATTGCCGAAGCCCGGTTCATGCGCGCCATGGCTTACTTCTTCCTGGTTTCCAACTATGGCCCTGTTCCTATCATTGAGAACAACCTGGAGCTGCTGAACAACGCTGATGTGACCCGCAACACGGTAGAAACCGTGTGGGAGTTTATTTCCCGGGACCTTGAGTTTGCCGCCGCCAATCTTCCTACCGCCCCGGTGCAGCCGGGCAGGATCACCAAATGGTCTGCCGAAGGGATGCTTGCCAAAGTATTCCTGACCAGGGCGGGCGTTGAATCTAAGGGCGGTGCCCTGAAACAGGAGTACCTGGACAAAGCCAAAGAACTTTCTGAGCGGGTAATCACCATGAGCGGGAAAGCCCTTCTTCCTAAGTATGAAGATCTGTTCCGTTTTCCTTATGACAACAACAATGAGTCTTTGTTTGAGCAGCAGTGGGTTTTCACCTCAGACTATGGCTATGCCAACACTATGGTGTCACAGCTTAACTTCAGCAATGACATTGCGCCAGGCTCAGACGGCTGGGGCGGTGACTTAGGCGCCTCCTGGTGGATGCTAAGCCTTTATGACGGGCTTATCCAGGACAATGGCACCAAGCCCGGCTTCACGCTGGACCAGCGCCTGAAGGCCACCTTCATGCTGCCAGGTGCGCAGTACCCAGAGATCACCCAAACCGTTAGAGACGCCGCCGGGAACGCAAGCAAACAGAAGTTGGTCTTCCCGGCTCCGGCCGCCGCTGACCAGTTTAGCTTTGCCAATGTTAAGAAATACGTGATTGGCAACAGAGATGATGTTGGCGACCAGGTGACCCAGCAACGCTACCCTAACAACACTTATATGATCAGGCTAGCTGAAATGTACCTGATCTATGCTGAAGCAGCCCTGGGAAGTAACTTCTCTACCTCAGACAAGAAAGCGCTGGACTACTTTAACAAAGTGCACATGCGCGCAGGTTTGCCGGTGTATGAGGGGCCTCTTACCTGGGACATCATTTTCCAGGAACGCGCCAAGGAGTTTGCCGTGGAAGGCCAGATCTGGTATGACCTGGTGCGGTTACATTACTCTAACCCGCAGAAGGCTTATGACATCATCAACAGCCAGGACCGGGAGATATTTGTGATCAGACCAGACCGCATGCCTAACCCAACCGGCTGGACTTTCACCAAGACCTCTTACGTGACGGCCAGAACGGCTACTGCCAACTCCGGTAACTTCCTGTTGCCTATCCCAACGGTAGAGCAAAGCCAGGCGCCGGGCTTAAGAAACCCGCCGGTTCCTTATGTGTTCAAGTAAGCATTGTATTCAGAAAAGAAATAACCAAGCATATGAAAGTTAATTTTAAAACTCTGTTATTTCTCTTCATCGCCTTGGCGATGGGGGGGATGTTTACAGCCTGTTCAGAAGACGACGATCTTTCCAACGGGGGTAAACCCATGATCAGCTATATTAGAGTCACCCGCCCTAACGCTTCAGACTCCCTTGTGGTGAAGGCTGGCCAGGGCAAAATGGTGGCGATTGTAGGAGATAACCTGGCCAACGTGCGCGAGCTTTGGTTCAATGACCAACAGGCCGCCTTAAACCCCTCTTACATCACCAATACTACTATCATCACCAGAATACCTTCTCAGATTCCCAATAAAATCTCCAACAAACTTCGTATGGTTTTCGCCAACGGAGAGGAACTGCTGCATGATTTCAATGTGGACATCAGCAAGCCAAGAATTGACCGGATGATGAGCGAATACGTGAACATTGGCGAGAATGCCACCATAGTAGGTGACTTCTTCTATGAACCGCTTAAAGTAACGTTTACCGGTGGTGTACAGGGCGAGATTGTTTCTATCAAGGATTTCAAAACCCTTACCGTGAAAGTACCCCAGGGTGCACAGCCAGGCCCTATCACCATCTCCTCTAACTTTGGAGAGTCAGAATCTGTTTTCTGGTTCCGTGACAACCGTAACATCATTGCTTCTTTTGACGCGGGTACCAGCGGCTTATGGCATGGGCCAAACTACATCAAAGCATCTGACGCCGCGGTGCAGCCAATCAACGGCAACTTTTTGAGAATTGACAATAACCTGGGCGCGTGGGCCTGGTTTGAGACCTATGTAGGGGAGCAAAGCAGTGTTGCCGCCACAGAGAACAAAAACATTCCTGCCGATGCCTTTGCCAACCCCGGAAAATACAGCCTGAAGTTTGAGATCAACACACAAGAGCCTATGACCGGAGCCTGGTACAGAATGTACATGGGACCAGACATGGCCACCAAAAGAGGAGATGTGTACTACAACTGGCAGCCTAACCTGCACACCGAAGGGAAATGGCAGACCGTTACCATTCCATGGGAAGATTTCTGGAAAGCAAACAAAGAGTTTGCCTATAACCCAAATGGCTACGGCGTGTCTATGCACTTTAGCGGGCCTAACGCCGTGAAAGTGAAGTTTGCCTTAGATAACATGCGGGTAGTACCTAATACTAAACTTTAATTTCAGAAAGCGCCTCATATGAAAAACCTTTATAATATTAGAGTATGGTTGATGGCCTTGCTGGTGCTCTCCTTAGGGTACCTCACGGCCTGCGGTGACGATGATGATGATCTGGGATCTGACAAGGTAGAGCTCATCAGCTTCGGGCCGACCGGTGCCAAGCACGGGGAGAAAATCAAGTTTATTGGGAGAAACCTGAATAAGGTTGAGTCTATTGCGCTGGCCGGGGTTACTGTCCCCAAAGCCCAGTTCACGTCTCACACTTCTGAATTAATTGAGTTGGTAGTGCCCGCAACGGCTGAGCAAGGAAGAGTGGTACTGAAAATAGCCGGTGGCGAAGAGATAACCTCTAAAACGGTATTAAGCTTTGATGTACCCGTTAAGGTAACCTCTGTAACCGGTGAAGCAAAACCAGGCACCAATATCACCATCAAAGGTGATTTCCTGAACTGGGTAGACAGCGTGCAGTTTGGCTCACTCCAAAAAAGTGTGAAGACGTTTGCCACCAAGTCCAAAACAGAATTGGTGTTGACGGTACCTATGGAAGCCAAGACTGGTTCGCTTTTCCTTTTCACAGGCGGCACCAAGCCCCTGAAAATGGAAACAGAGCAAGTGTTAACCGTAACCTTGCCAAAAGCGACAGGCTTCTCTCCTGCTTCTTTAAAGCACGGCGAGAACCTCACCATTACCGGCACAGACCTTGACCTGGTAAAGGAGATTGTGTTTACGGGAGTGGGCACGGCAAAAACAGCCACCTTTGTAAGTCAAACGGCCACGCAACTAGTAGTAACCGTTCCTAACAACGCCTCAACCGGCACGCTGAAATTGGTAGCCAAATCAATGGTGGAAGCGCCTACTACGCAGAGCATCACTATTATTTTACCGGCCATCACCACCTTGGCGCCTAACCCGGTAGACCCAGGCGCTAACCTGACCATTACGGGTACTAATCTGGACCTGGTGAAGACGGTAAACTTTACCGGCGGGGCCTCTGTCTCCACCTTTATCAGTCAATCTCCTACCCAGATTGTGTTAAAGATGCCAACCACTGATATCCTGAACGGAGCGGTTACATTCATTACCACCCGCAACTACACGGTAGCTACCGGCAAGACCCTGACCATTAATGTGGCCCGCCCGGCGTATTATATTTACAATGATGTGCTTAATTCTGGTTGGCAGAAATGGGATGGCTGGGGAACCACTACCCAGGACATTGAGAACACCGAATTTGTGAGCCGTGGCACTAAGGCCATCAAGGTAAGCTTTAATGATCCCTATGGCGCGTTCCAGTTACACCCTAACAACAAAGATGTCCTGGATGGCTATACCACCATTGTGTTGTATGTGCGCGGTACCGTGAACAGCAGAGGATCTATTCAGATCAAGAACATGGCGGGCACTTTTGGAACGGACGCTCCATTTGATATTGTAGCAGGTCAATATACCCGCATTGAAATTCCAATCAGCGCCTTAGGCAATATTACAGGCGGGATTAATGAGTTCTATATCAAGAACTACGGCACTAATCCTAACACCTTCTATATTGATGATATAGAGCTGAAGTAATTTCTAAGTTCATCATTATTCCATAATAAAAAGAGGAAGAGCCATTTACTCTTCCTCTTTTTATTCCCTCCCCAGACAAACAAGTAGTTACAAAGAGCAAGGCATGGCAACCCTTCTTTATTCTTGTCAAAAAGTGCACCGCTAGCATCAATTTACCGCTAACCTAATCAGGAGAAGATCGCTCAGTTTCTACCTGTTTTCCGAAAAACAGGCCAGAAACGGAAATAGTGACTTAAAGAAGGGCACAACTCATTATGCTTATCAATAATTAATACAGCATATTCTACAGCCACTATTTTTCATAACACCTTACCGGTAACACCCTCCGCCTTCTTAACCATAACAGAAAGAAAGTAGTCTTGAATATCCCCTTTGAAATAAGCACTAATTACTAACCTACGTAACATGACAAAAGCTTTACTTTCTTTGTTCTTACTGCTGCTTCCCCTATTTCAGTTAAGGGTTCAGGCGCAGAATAACACCCCTCCTTCCTGTGTCATTACGGCTCCTCATAATAATGCTTATTTTGAGGCCGGCAAAGCCATGACCATCAAAGTTTACGCAGCAGATATTGGAGGAACCTATGCCGATGGAACAGTTACCAAAGTAGAATTCTTTAACGGAGCCACTAAGTTAGGGGAGGCAACCTCTGGCACTAACAGCACCTACACCTTTGTCTGGAGCCCTTTGGTGGCAGGTACTTATACCATTACGGCCAAAGCCACTGATAACCTGAACGCTGTGAGCACTTCTGCCGGGGTAATGGTAACTGTTGGAACTACTGCGGCAACGAGCAGAGGCTTGAGTGCCTGCAAAGGAAAATACCTGGCGCAGATCATTGCCGGAAGCGTGCCCGGTAATTTCAACTCACTCTGGAACGGAGTTACGGCAGAAAACAATACCAAGTGGGGCGTGGTAGAATCTACGCGTGATGCCATGAACTGGACCGGGGCTAATATTGCCTACAACCATGCCAAAAACAATAATCTGCCTTTCCGGTACCACGTGTTTGCCTGGGGAAGCCAGTTCCCTGCCTGGGCCATTAACTCCAGTAACAACCTCTTGATTAGCCCTGCTGAGTTTCAGGAAGAAATGGAGGAATATATGGCAGCGGTGGCCGCGCAGTTCCCAATGGGTATTGACCAGATAGATGTCTTAAATGAAAATCTGCGTACCCATGCCGCCGCCACGCCCGCCTTTAAAACTGGTTTGGGCGGAGGAGGAACTACCGGACATGACTGGATTATCTGGCTTTTCACCAAAGCCCGGCAATACTTCCCTAATTCAAAGCTGATTTTAAATGACTATGGCCTAGAGAACGACCAGACTGCCATTAACGAGCAGCTTGCCGTTATAAGAGTTCTGCGTGACCGCAACCTGATTGATGGATTTGGCACGCAGGCGCACGAGTTCAACATCAATACCCTTTCTGCCACGCAGCTTAAGTCTTCTTTAGATTTGATGACCCGGGCCGGTGTTCCTATTTATGTGACAGAGCTGGATATTTCAGGAGATGACAATATTCAGTTTACCAGGTACCAAAATTTGTTCCCCGTGTACTGGGAGCACCCAGCCGTAGCTGGGATTACGCTCTGGGGCTATGAATCTGGCAAAACCTGGAAAACCAACACCAACCTGCTTCAGTCTTCCGGTTTTGACCGCCCGGCCATGACCTGGCTCAGGGAGTATATGGCCGGCAGAGCAGATGTGGGATATCCCTTCTGCACGCAACAGGCGGTGGTAACCGGCATAGGAGGTGAGCTGGGCGCTCAAAATTTCTCTTTATACCCTAATCCCTTTACTGAGAATTTCAGATTTGAACTGAGCGGGAAATTTGAGTACCAACTATTCAGCAGCGCAGGTGCCTTGCTGCAAACCGGAACGGCTACCGGCGAGCTAGTATTGGGAGAAGGACTTGCGAAAGGCCTTTACCTATTAAAAGTAAGTCATAAGAATCAGGTTAAGACCCTGAAGTTGATCAAGCAATAAAAGCTTTCATGCTTACAAGTTAAGGCGCCGTCTTTCTGTTGCCAAGCAACGCTTTGGTAACTGAAAGACGGCCCTGCCTTTTAGGATACCTGAATTGCCTTTACCTAAATGTATTACCTTACTGCTTTTCAGGAAAAGGGAGCCGCCAGCGTAACCGATCTTCTCATACTAACAGAAAAGAATCGACTGCACTGATGCATTTTACTTGTGGTTTTTCCCCTCCAGGGGAAGGCTGGCATTCCTTAAGCCCGATTAGTATTCAGCAAAAGTTCTGTTAAAAAAAGACTACTAAAAGAGTTACCAATACAGCTCCCTCTTAGGCCAGAAAAGGAAAACTTCCAAAATATTAACCATCTGTCTCTATGATAGGCCAATATATTATTATGGGTCTTCTGGCAGCTATAACCTATCTCAACAGCTTGCAAATAGTAAAGCAGATAACCCAAACAGGGTAAAAGTTTTCTGGTTCTTGTAATCTTCAGGCTGTAAGGATAATGCTTTAATAAAACCCCAGCATTATCCCTGAAAGGCAGTTTCCATCAAACAAATGATAAAATAGTATTATATTTTACTAGAGCATGTGGTTAGTTTTGTATAGGTGCAAAAGTGTAAGGAATAGAACCAAAGGATAGCAGGTGATAACGTCCTAAAGCCCTGCCCCAATGCAGCTGCGGGGAAGAAAAAGTGAGGTTCTAAAATCTCCATCTTTCCTGCTATCTTTTACCTGTAGTAGCTTTCTAAATGATTCAGCCATGACAAAACCTTTATTGGTATGCTTTCTTTTGCTACTCTCCCACTTGGCTTCCTATGGGCAATGGCTCCCTGTCAATAAAAAAGCTACCCCTGAGACCAGGAACCTGTATGCCAACCTGAAGCGGCTCTCGCAAAAGGGAATCCTATTCGGGCACCAGGACGCACTAGCTTATGGCATGGGCTGGAAGTATGAACCTGGCCGGTCAGACGTGAAGGAACTGGTAGGCGAGTACCCGGCGGTGGTGGGCTGGGACCTGGGCCACCTGGAACTGAAGAAACCGGTGAACCTGGACAGTGTGCCTTTTATGAAGATGCGCGCCTTTGCGCAGGAAGTGTACGCCAACGGCGGTCTCAATACCTTCAGTTGGCACCTCAACAACCCCCTGGACCCCGGTAAATCCAGCTGGGACCCTATGGACTCTACCATTCAGCACCTCTTCAAAGACAGGAAAGCCTTGAAACGTTACAAATCATGGCTAGATGAGGTGGCAGACTTCATGAAAAGCCTGAAAGGGCCCAAGGGCGAGCTAATTCCTGTGGTATTCCGGCCTTTGCACGAGCATACCGGCAGCTGGTTCTGGTGGGGCCGCAACCACAGTTCCCCAGAAGAATATAAGCAGATGTGGCGTTTCACGGTAGATTACCTCAAAAAGAAAAAAGCCCACAACCTACTCTTTGCCTACTCCCCAGACCGCTTTTCCTCAAAGGCAGATTACCTGGAGCGCTACCCAGGCGATAACTACGTAGATATTCTGGGCTTTGACATCTACCACCGCCTGCCTGCAGATACTTCCCTCACGGCCCAGGCCACGCAAACGTTCATCAAAGAAACCCGCCAGATGGTGGAGACGCTGCGGCAGATAGGCCAGGAGAAAAACAAAGTCTGGACCCTGAGCGAGACCGGACTGGAAACGGTGCCCCTCGCCCATTGGTGGACCCAGGTTCTTTACCCCATTGTGAAAGACGCCGGTTTATCTTACGCGCTGGTGTGGCGCAACGGCCGACCCGACCATTACTATGCCCCTTTCAAGGGCCAGAAAAGCGCCGCAGACTTCAAGGATTTTTACAACCACCCTAACGTGTTCTTCATAAAAGACGCGGCCCGGGAGCAGTTGTATGCACCGGTACCTACCCAGCCCAAACAAGCCAAAAACTAACTCCTTACCCAATCCTAACAGACAAATCCTTCTATTTCCTGCATGAAACTAACCGCACTTGATATCAGCATCATTGCCTTCTACTTACTGGCGGTGGCGGCCATAGGGCTGGTCCTGCAAAACAGGGCCAAGGCCAACAAAGAGGCGTACATGCTGGGGGGCAATACCCTGCCCTGGTATGCGCTGGGTCTCTCCAACGCCTCGGGTATGTTTGATATTTCCGGCACCATGTGGATGGTGATGCTGGGCTTTGTCTATGGCCTCAAAAGCATCTGGATTCCGTGGCTGTGGCCCTCGTTCAACCAGATTTTTCTGATGATGTTCCTGGCCGCCTGGTTGCGCCGCTCTAACGTGACTACCGGTGCCGAATGGATGCTCACCCGCTTTGGCCAGGGCCGTGATTCTGCCCGGTCGCACAGCATTGTGGTCGCCTTTGCCTTGCTGAGCTGCCTGGGTTTTCTGGCCTACGGCTTTATTGGTTTGGGTAAGTTTGTGGAGATCTTTGTGCCCTGGTCTTTGGTGCAGCCGTACGTGCCGTTCACCGTCTCCCCGGAGTTCGTGCCTCATTTCTATGGCATGCTGTTTACCTTCTTCGCGGTGTTTTACTCCATTCTGGGCGGCATGGCCAGCATTGTCTGGGCAGATGTGCTGCAGTACGCCATCATGACGGCAGCCTCTATTGTAGTGGCCGTGCTGGCTATCAACAACCTGGAAACCACGCCCCTCAATGTGCCAGAAGAATGGAAAACCCCTTTCTTCGGGGCCACCCTGGACTTGGATTGGACCGGCATTATTGATGACGTCAACGCCAAAATCAAATCTGACGGGTATTCGCTCTTCGGGATCTTCTTTTCGCTCATGGTTTTCAAAGGCATCCTGGCCAGCCTGGCCGGACCCACGCCTAACTATGACATGCAGAAGATCCTTTCGGCCCGCTCACCGCAGGATGCCGCCAAGATGAGCGCCTTTGTTTCCATCGTGCTAATCCCTACCCGTTACCTTATGATCATGGGGTTCACGGTGCTGGCCATCCTCAATTATGACCAACTGAACCTCACCTCTGCCAGCGGCATTGACTTTGAGCGCATCTTGCCGGCTGCTATCCAGCGCTTCGCCCCTACCGGTATCCTGGGTCTTATCTTAGCGGGTTTGCTAGCCGCCTTTATTGGCACATTTGCGGGTACGCTCAATGCTGCTCAGGCCTACCTGGTCAATGACGTGTACCTGCGCTACGTGAACCCCAAGGCCAGTAACAAAACCGTAAGCCGCATGAACTACGCTACCGGCATAGTGGTGGTACTTGTGAGCATGGTGCTGGGCTTTATGGCTAAAGACGTGAACAGCCTGCTGCAGTGGATTGTGGCGGGACTGTACGGAGGCTATATCTCCGCTAACGTGTTAAAATGGTACTGGTGGCGCTTTAACGGAAGCGGCTTCTTCTGGGGCATGCTCACCGGTATTGTGCCAGCGCTCATTTTCCCTTATTTCACTGATGGGCTTGATCTGTACTACTTCCCGTACCTGCTCCTCATCTCCCTGTCCGGCAGTATCATAGGCACGTTCATGGCCCCGCCTACTGATGCCCACACCCTGAAAAGCTTCTATAGCAATGTGCGCCCCTGGGGCTTCTGGGGCCCGGTAGCCGCGCAGCTTAAAGCCGAGGACCCGGCATTTGAGGAAAACAAAAACTTCTGGCTGGACATGTTCAATGTCATAGTGGGCGTGACCGCGCAGATGTGCCTCACCCTCTTGCCTATCTACCTGATTCTAAGCATGTACAATGAACTGATGGTCGTGCTGGGCATTTTGCTGGTCTGCGGCTTTATTCTCAAGAAAACCTGGTGGGACAAGCTTCCCACAGACGGCCTTTCTGTAGCAGCCTCTATCAAAAGAAAATTAGTTACCCATTCATAAGCGGCCATCCGCTATTACCATCTTTGACCCTAGTACCATGGAAAACACCTTCCAGACAAGATTGAATGAGCTCACTGCGTTTCAAGCTGATTTGATTACCAGAGCAAACGAAAAGCAGCCCTTAAGCAACGGCATCTATGACAGATACATCTTTCCGGTCCTAACCCACCAGCACGCTCCCCTGTCCTGGCGGTATGACCTGAACCCCCAGACTAACCCGTTCTGCATGGAACGCATTGGCATTAACGCGACTTTTAACGCGGGTGCCATTAAACTAAATGGCAAATACCTGCTGGTGGCCCGCGTGGAAGGCAATGACCGTAAGTCCTTTTTCGCGGTGGCGGAAAGCCCCAACGGTATTGACAATTTCCGGTTCTGGGAAAAGCCTGTCACCCTGCCCGAGACCAATGACCCAGACATAAACGTGTATGACATGCGGGTGGTCCAACATGAGGACGGCTGGATTTACGGCCTGTTCTGCACTGAGCGCAAAGACCCCCAGGCCAAACCCGGCGATGAGTCCTCAGCTGTTGCGCAATGCGGCATTGCCCGCACCCGTGATCTGGTGTCCTGGGAACGCCTGCCCGACCTGGTCACCACCTCGCCGCAACAGCGCAACGTGGTACTGCACCCTGAATTTATCAATGGAAAGTACGCCTTGTATACCCGCCCGCAGGACAGCTTTATTGAAGCCGGAAGCCGCGGCGGGATCGGCTGGGGCCTCACCGATTCCATGGAAAATGCGGTGGTAAACGAGGAGCTCATCATAGACCCCAAGACCTACCATACCGTGTACGAGGCAAAAAACGGACAGGGCCCTGCTCCCATTAAAACCGAGAAAGGCTGGCTGCACCTGGCCCACGGCGTGCGCAATACCGCCGCCGGACTGCGTTATGTGCTGTACCTGTTCCTCACGGATTTAGAAGACCCAACCAAGATACTCTACAAACCGGCCGGTCATTTTATCGCCCCAGAGGGCGAGGAACGGGTAGGCGACGTGTCTAACGTGACCTTCAGCAATGGCTGGATTCTGGACGAAGACGGCACCGTGTTCATCTACTACGCCTCCTCAGACACCCGTACCCACGTAGCCACCTCCACCGTGGACCAACTGTTGGATTACGTCATGAACACCCCGGCAGACGGGTTCCGCTCGGCGGCTTCTGTGCAGCAGATTAACCGGTTAGTGGAGAAGAACCAGGCGTATCTGGCCAGCCAACAACAGGAAAAAGCCTATGAATTAACCGGGGCCCGTTCATGATTTCGGCCACATCGTCTGCCCGCACGCACCAGCTTACCCTGTACCAACAGGAAATGGAGCAGGAATTGGAAAGGATTCTGACTTTCTGGGCAGAAAACACCCAAGACCACCAGCATAGCGGGTTTGTGGGGCAGATGGACGGGACCGGCATGGTCATTCCAGAAGCCCCCAAGGGCAGCATCCTGAACGCCCGCATTCTCTGGACGTTCTCGGCGGCATACCGGCACACGCAGAAGAAAGAACATCTGGAGCTCGCCACCCGGGCTTTAGATTACCTGCAAACCCATTTCCTGGATTCCGCCCACGGCGGAGTTTATTGGATGGTAGACGCGCAGGGCCAACCGCTTAACACCCGTAAGCAGGTGTATGCCCAGGCTTTCGCGCTGTACGGGTTCAGCGAGTATTACCGGGCCACCCAGGCACCAGCGGCCTTAAAAAGAAGCCAGGAGCTGTTCACCTGGATAGAGCACTACAGCTATGACCCGGAGCACGGCGGTTACCTGGAGGCTTTTAGTCACGAAGGGCAATTGCTGGAAGATCTGCGTTTGAGCGAGAAGGACCGCAACGACCCCAAGACCATGAACACCCACCTGCATGTACTGGAGGCCTACGCCAACCTGTACCGCATCTGGCCAGACCCGGTGCTGGCGGAAAGGCTGAGGGATTTGATAAACGTTTTCCTGCAGCGCATCATAGACCCGGCCACCGGGCACCTGAACCTGTTCTTCGGCCGGGACTGGACGTCTACTGCCAACCTGGTTTCCTACGGGCATGACATTGAAGCCTCCTGGCTTTTGCAGGAAGCCGCCGAGGTATTGAACCACCAAGCCTTGCTAACGCAGGTGAAAGAAGCGGCCCTCAAACTGGCCCAGGTCACCGCTGAGGCCCTACTCCCTGACGGCAGCCTGTATCATGAACTCAACCTGGACCAGAACCACTTTGATACCCACCGCGAATGGTGGGTGAGCGCCGAGGCGATGGTAGGCTTTTTGAATGCCTTTGAACTGACCCAGAACGAAGAGTACCTGCGCCACTCCTGGAACGCCTGGCAATTTGCCCAAAACCATCTCCTGGACCACAAGAATGGTGAATGGCTCTGGGGCGTGCACCATGACTATACGCCCATGGCCGCACAAGACAAAGTAGGTTTCTGGAAATGCCCTTACCACAATGCCCGCGCCTGCCTGGAGATCATTCACCGGTGCCGCCAGCAGTTAAGGCAAGAGAACCATACGTAACTTTATATCTGTGAATTTACTTAACGCGCCTGCTCAGCACCTAGCCCACAGGAAGCGCCAGAAGCGGAAGGTCGTTTTGGGCACGTTTCCATAAAACGGGCTCAAAAAAGGAAAGAAAGACAAGGATATTCCAACTACAGACAGTGAAAAGGAGTGGGTCTTTCCTGTTAAAAGAAAAGTAAAACTTACCTCCTGTTTTAGGGCCGTTTTTGAAAAAACAGGCCCAAAACGGAAAACAGAAAAAAGAACGTATGGCATACAAGACCACCAAATGCATTGTGTTGTTTCTGCTGCTGGCGGCGGTAAACGGCTGCGCGTTCAAAAGCACCTCGTTCAAGAGCAAGCCCAGCCTTACGGAAGCCCGTGCGCTTTTGGTGGACAAAAACGCCACTGAGCAAACCGCCTCCCTCTTCTACAACCTCAAGAGAATCTCTGAGGAAAAGATCCTGTTCGGGCACCAGGAAGCCACCCGCCAGGGCTACGGCTGGAACTGGCGGACCGGTTTGCAAACCCCAGACGTAAAGGCGGTCACCGGTCAGATGCCGGCCGTCTATGGCTGGGACTTTATAGATATTGCCAGTTTTAAGCCCCAGGAAGAGGTAAAGAAAGTAGAAGCCTCGGTACGGGAACAGATCCTGAAAGGCTACAAGCGCGGCGGGCTCCACACCTTCTCCTGGCACTATAGCAACCCCGTTTCAGAAGGCAGCTTTTATTGGGAAAAATCTCCGGTAGAGGCAGTCAGTCAGATTCTGCCTGGTGGTTCTGCCCATGGAAAATTCAAGAACTCGCTCCGGCAAATAGCCGATTTCTCCAAGTCACTGCAGGTAGACGGCCAATTGGTGCCGCTCATTTTCAGGCCCTGGCATGAGTTTGATGGCGAGTGGTTCTGGTGGGGCAAAGGCCACCGCAGCCCAGAGGAGTTCAAGCAGCTCTACCAGTTTACCGTCACCTACCTGCGCGACAGCCTGCAGGTGCGCAACATGCTCTACGCCTGGTCCCCGGACTGCCGGTTTAGCAATGAGGAAGAGTTCCTGAGGGAGTACCCCGGCGATGCATACGTGGATCTGGTAGGCACCGACAACTACTGGGATTTAAAGGAAGGCAAAGACCCGGCCGTGGCCGGCGCCAAATTCAAGCTGGTGTCAGACTTCGCCAAAAGCCGAAACAAGCTGGCCGCCGTCACAGAGTCGGGGCTGTTGAACGTGAGCCAGGCAAACTGGTACTCCCAGATGCTGATGAAAGCGCTGCAACATGACAAGCTGCAACTGGCCTACGTACTGCTCTGGCACAACCGCCAGGACGAGTTCTGGACGCCGTTCAAAGGCCACCCGGCGGAGCAGGACTTCGTGCAGTTTCTGCAGCACCCGTACGTGCTCACCGAAGAGAACATCACGGACCTGTACAAGATAAAACGCCAGCTGCCCTACAAGAAAAAACAGTCCCTCAGGCCATGACCTCGCAACCGTACTTCCCAGAAACTTCACTTTATCTCTTCCCCTTATGACACTACCTTTACCTTTAATCAGGGAGTCTTTCCTCCAGGCAAGGGCGCTATGGGTAGTAGTCTTTTTACTTACTGCGTGGCCGGCGCAGGCCCAGGAGATAAAACTGGAAGCCGAGAACGCCACCCGCAACGGTGTGACGGTAGGCAACAGCCTGGCCGGGTATTCTGGCACCGGCTACGTACAGGGCTTTGACAACTCGTTTGCCAAAAACGTGACCTTCACGGTCAATGCGCCGGCGGCGGGTATTTATGATTTGGCCATAAGGTACGCCACGCCCTCCGGCGAGAAAGGATACGCCCTGGAAATAAACGGCCAGCGCACCGAAGGCATGTTCTCTAACGTACCCGGCTTCGCGACGGCGCAGGCCGGCAAGCAGTACCTAAACGCCGGCACCAACACCCTGGTCATTGGCGGTAGTTGGGGCTATTACTACATTGACTTTATTGCCCTTACCCCGGCTACTATTCCGTTACCGGCCAAACCCCCTAAAACGCTCACCGATGCCAACGCCACAACCTCCACCAAAAACCTGTTCAGCTATTTGGTAGACCTGTACGGCACCAAGGTGCTGGCCGGGCAGCAGGAAAACAACCTATTGCAGGAAATAGATTACGTGCGGGAGCAGACCGGCAAAGACCCCGCCATTGGCGTCTATGATCTCATTGACTACTCACCCTCGCGGCTGCAGTACGGGGCCAACCCCAACAACCACTCAGAGAACGCCATTACCTGGGCGAAGAAAGACCAGGGCCGCGGCATCATCAGCCTTATGTGGCACTGGAACGCCCCCACAGATTTGATCAACCAAAGCCCCGACAAACTCTGGTGGAGCGGGTTCTACACCCGGGCCACCACCTTTGACCTGGCTGCGGCGTTGGCCGATAAAAACGGCGCCAACTACCAACTCTTGCTCCGCGACATGGATGCCATTGCCTTGGAGTTGAAGAAGTTTCAGGCCCAGGATATTCCGGTGTTGTGGCGCCCGCTGCACGAGGCCGCCGGGGCCTGGTTCTGGTGGGGTGCCAAAGGCGCGGCCCCGTTCAAAGAGCTCTGGCAAATCATGCATGACCGCTTCACCAACCACCACCAACTGCACAATCTCATCTGGGTCTATACCGCCGAACCCAACAAACAAGACTGGTACCCCGGCGATGCCTACGTGGACATAGTGGGCATTGACATCTACGAGAACTCCGCTACGGCCTCTAACCACAGCGCCCAATGGACCGAACTGCAAACCTTGTTCAACGGCAAGAAACTGGTCACCTTGTCGGAGACCGGCAACCTGCCTAATGTAGAGTATATTAAATCCTTCGGCACGTGGTGGTCCTGGTTCGCGGTCTGGACCGGCCCAGATTATATCAGGAAACAGCCTATCCCGCTGCTGCAATCGGTCTTCACCCACCCAGACGTCATCACCCTGGATGAACTCCCCAACTGGCGCACCTACGGCACCCTGACTGGCCTTGCCCTGGAAGAGGCTTCGGGGGGCCTCCGCATTTTCCCCAACCCTTCCGCCAACGGCAAGCTAACGGTTGAAATGACCGCCACCTCGGCTCGGGCCACCACCTTTATCCTGCTTACCTCTACCGGAAAAAAGGTGGCGTCTGTGAAGCAAAAGCTACAGGAGGGGCAGAACGTGGTGCAGATACCGGTGCAGCAGCTTCCGGCCGGCGTGTATGTTCTATTGGTGCAGCAGGGGAAAGAACGGTTTACCCGGCGGGTGATCCTCCAGAAATAATGGTTGAGCTCACTTTCTGTTTTGAGCCTGTTTTTGGGAAAACGGCCCCAAAACGGAAGTAAGAAAAGCTCAGAAAACATCTTTACCCAAAACGCATGAAACAACTGGTTCTCCTTTTAACTGCCTTTGCGTTATCCCTCACCGGCTTTGGCCAGGGCAACAACTATGTGCAGAACTACAAGAAGTTTGAAGGCCTGGCCCTCACCCCACCCATGGGCTGGAACAGTTGGAACAAATTTGCCTGCAACGTAGACGAGCAGCTGATCAGGGAAACCGCCGATGCCATGGTCAGTTCGGGCATGAAGGAGGCCGGCTACACCTACATTAACATTGACGACTGCTGGCATGGCGACCGCGACAGCCTGGGCTTTATCCACCCGGACCCCAAGCGGTTCCCCTCGGGTATGAAGGCGCTGGCAGATTACGTGCATTCAAAAGGCCTGAAACTGGGCCTGTATTCAGATGCCGGGTCGCAGACCTGCGGGGGCCGTCCGGGCAGCCGGGGCTTTGAGTTCCAGGATGCCAAAATGTATGCTGAGTGGGGCATTGATTACCTCAAATATGACTGGTGCAACACGGAGGGCCTCAAGGCCGAAGGCGCCTACAAGACCATTACGGCCGCTCTAAGAAAAGCCGGTCGGCCCATAGTGCTGAGCATCTGCGAGTGGGGCGACAACAAGCCCTGGGAATGGGGCAAAGAGGTAGGCCACCTCTGGCGCACCACCGGCGACATCTACAACTGCTTTGACTGCGTGGAAGACCACGGCACCTGGAAGTCCTGGGGCGTGATGCAGATCCTGGACAAGCAGGAGAGCCTGCGCCAATACGCCGGCCCCGGCCACTGGAACGACCCAGACATGATGGAGGTAGGCAACGGCATGGCCGTAAACGAAGACCGCGCCCACTTTACCATGTGGAGCATGCTGGCCGCCCCGCTCATTGCCGGCAATGACCTGCGAAAGATGAGCAAAGAAACCGTAGCCCTCCTCACCGACAAAGAAGTCATTGCCATCAACCAGGACAAACTGGGTATTCAGGGCTTTAAGTACGCCAGCAAAGACAGCGTGGAAACCTGGCTCAAACCCCTGGACAACGGCAAGTGGGCCGTGGCCTTCCTTAACCGCGGCAAGGCGCCCCGGAAAGTAAGCTTTGACTGGAAAAACACACCGATTACAGATGATTTCTCTAAAAAGGAATTGAACGCGGCCAAAACCACCTACAACATTAGGAACGTGTGGGCCAAAAAATACTTGGGCAACACCAAAAAAGCGTTTGCGGGCACGGTGCCCGGCCATGATGTTATTCTGCTGGTACTAGGCACCTGATCCAATTCCTATTTTAGGCCTGTTTTTGGGAAAACAGGCCTAAAACATATTGCATAAAAAACCCAATCGCACCTATATGAAGGCACACCGCAATAAGCACTTACTAACCGCCATCAGACTCTTCACCCTCATGGTTTTCTGCGGCCTTGCGTCCTCGGCAGAAGCCGTTACGCTGCCGGCCATCATTGGTCCCCACATGGTGTTGCAACGGAACGCTGAGGTGACCATCTGGGGCTGGGGCAAGACCGGTGAGGAAATCACGGTGACCGGAAGCTGGGACAACCAACCCGTGAAAACCAAAGCAGACAACCAGGCTAGGTGGGAGGTGAAACTGAAGACGTCGGCGGCTGCGGGTCCGCATACCCTTACCGTGAAGGGATACAATACGCTGGTGCTGGAAGACGTGCTGCTGGGCGAGGTGTGGCTGTGCTCGGGCCAGTCTAACATGGAATGGAGCGCCAGCGCCGGCATTGACAATGCCGCGCAGCACGTGGCAGAGGCCAACTTTCCGGCCATCCGCTTCTTTCAGGTGGCGCACCGCACCGCAGACACGCCGCAACTGGACTTGCCGGGGCAGTGGGTGGTCTGCACCCCCAAAACCATGAAGGACTTTAGCGCCGTAGGGTACTTTTTTGGGCGGGAGATCCATCAGAAAATGAAGGTTCCGGTTGGGCTCATTAACAGCAGCTGGGGCGGCACCCCCGCTGAGACCTGGCTTAGCAGCCAAGCCATTTCCGCTAGCCCGGTACTGGCCCAGGCTGCCGCCGCCCGTAAAGAAGTGCCGTGGGGCCCGGTGCAGCCCGGCAAAGCCTATCATGCCATGATTGCCCCGCTCACCTCCTTCCGGCTAGCCGGCGCGCTGTGGTACCAGGGCGAATCGAATACCGACGCCCCCGAGGTGTATGCCCAACTGCTGCCTGCCCTCATCCAGAACTGGCGTACCCAATGGAAGCAGGATTTCCCGTTCTATTTCGTGCAGATTGCCCCCTTTAACTACGGCTCCCCTGAGGAGCGCGTGCGCCTGGGCGAGGCGCAGTTGAAGACGCTGCAGGTCCCTAACACCGGCATGGCCGTCATCAATGACCTTGGTAACCCAGATGACATTCACCCCCGCAACAAGCTGGACGTGGGCAAGCGCCTGGCCGCCTGGGCCCTGAACAAGACTTATGGCCAGAAAGACGTGCTTTTCTCAGGCCCGCTGTACAACGGCCAGATGAAGGTGGAAGGAAATAAAATCAGGCTGTTCTTTGATCATGCAGACCAGGGCTTGGTGATAAAAGGCAAAGAACTCACCCATTTTGAGATAGCCGGCGAAGATAAAAATTTTGTACCCGCCACCGCTAAGATTTCCGGCAGCACCATTGTGGTCAGCGCCAATGGCGTGAAAAAGCCGGTGGCCGTGCGCCTGGCCTGGAGCAACACGGCCGTGCCTAACCTGTACAACAAAGCCGGTCACCCGGCCTCCAGTTTCAGGACAGATTCCTGGACCAGGTAACTGGTTCCTTTTTACTTCGGCTTACGCCGATGAAGTGCTTATTCACCCTACTATATGAAAAAGATATTCTTCCTGCTCACATTTCTGCTCACCGCTTACCTGCCCCTGCAGGCCCAGAAAACAGATGATTTTGTAAAGACCAACGGCCACACCTTTACCCTCAAGGGGAAGCCTTATTACTACATTGGCACCAACTACTGGTATGGCGGTCTGCTAGGCTCTACCGGCCAGGGCGGCAACCGGGCCCGGCTTATTAAAGAACTGGACCTGCTAAAGAAAACGGGAGTGAACAACCTGCGCGTTCTGGCAGGCGCCGAGGGGCCCAACAACCAACCTTACCGGGTCTCACCGGGGCTGCTCATGGCCCCCGGACAGTACAATGACACGCTGCTGGCCGGGCTGGATTTTCTGCTGGCGGAGATGGGCAAACGCGACATGAAAGCCGTGCTGTACCTGAACAACGCCTGGGAATGGTCGGGGGGCTTTAGCCAATATGTGAACTGGAACACCAAGGTAGCCATACCGTACGCCCTGGCCAATAACAATGACTGGGCCAGCTTCATGAAGTACTCTGGCCAGTTCCACCAATGCGCGCCCTGCAAGCAGCAGTTTGAAGACCACGCAAAGTTCATGCTCAGCCGTACCAACCAGTTTACTAACCAGAAGTACACCGCAGACCCGGTAATCATGGCCTGGCAGATTGCCAACGAGCCCCGGGCTTTCTCCATGGCCAATGTGCCGGCCTACAGCCAATGGATTAAAAGCATGGCTGCCCTAATCAAGTCCCTGGACCCGAACCACCTGGTGTCTACCGGCTCAGAAGGCTCTCACGGCTCAGAGGGTTCTATGGACGTCTTTAAACAGGTTCACACAGACCCCAACATTGACTACTTTACCATGCACATCTGGCCCAGAAACTGGGGATGGCTAGACAACAAGAACATTGGCGGCTCCCTGGATTCCGCCCTTATAAAAACCACGCAGTACATGGACCGGCACATGGCCTTCGCCCGGGAACAGAAGAAACCTATTGTGCTGGAGGAGTTCGGGTTGCAGCGGGATAACAATGAGTTTAGCCCGGCGGCTACCACCACGCACCGTGACCGGTATTACCAGCAGCTCTTTGCGCGGGTGCTTTCCAGCGCCAAGGAAAAAGACGCGTTGGCCGGGGCCAACTTCTGGGCCTTTAACGGTACCGCCCGCCCCAACCCCACCCGCCATTTCTGGCAACCCGGCGATGACCTCATGGGTGACCCTCCGCAGGAAGAACAAGGCCTCTATGGTGTCTTTGACACAGACTCCACTATGCCATTAATTAAGAAGTACAGCAAGAAGGTGCGCAAAGCGGGCACGAAAAAGAAGCAGCGGTAATAGCTTTCTGACGCTCGCTGCGGTTTCGCTTTTTGCAACATTTACTACCTTCAAGACCCAACCACCAAAACCTTATGCACCAGCACCTTTTCCCGCTCCTTTTACTGGTTTGCCTTTTCTTTACCGGGTGCAAGACCAGTGATAGCACTACCCAGGAGGCGGTGCTCTTTGAAGCAGACCACCCAAATATCCAGTACACCGGCCGCATTGACTTTTCTGACCCTAAGAAGCCTCGGTTCTGGGCTCCGGGCGTGTATGTCACCTTCAAATTCAAAGGCTCTTCCTGTGAGGTCATTTTAAACGATGAGGAATACGGCAACAAGCACAATTACCTGCAAGTAGCCATTGACAAGGCCGCGCCCTACCGTATTCAGACCACCGGCAAAAGCAACACCATCACTATTGGGGAGAATCTGGGTCCGGGCGAGCATACGGTCACCATCTGCAAAAACACCGAGGCGAATGTGGGGTACCTGGAGTTTTTGGGTGTTAAAGCCCAAGCCTTGTTGCCGCCGCCGGCCAAATCCACCCGCAGGATTGAATTCATTGGCAACTCCATCACCTGCGGCACCGGTGCCGACCTCTCGGGCGTGCCCTGCGGCAAAGGCCAGTGGCATGACCAGCACAACGCCTACCTGGCCTTCGGTCCCAGAACAGCCCGGGCGTTAAATGCCCAATGGCACGTCACGGCCGTGTCTGGTATTGGCCTCATGCGCAGCTGCTGCAACATGCCGGTAGTCATGCCGCAGGTATTTGACAAAGTGAACCTGCGCGAGAATGAGTTGCCTTGGGATTTCAGCCGCTATGTGCCAGACGCGGTGACTATCTGCCTGGGCCAGAATGACGGCATTCAGGACTCCACTGCGTTTACCGGAAATTACCTGAAGTTTCTGCAGACCGTGCGCAGCAAGTATCCGCGTGCGGAAATCATCTGCCTTACCAGCCCTATGGCCGATGCTAAACTCGCCGCGGCGCAGAAGAACTACCTCACCGGCATTGTGGCTGCGGCCAATACCGCCGGCGACCAAAAGGTGCATAAATTCTTCTTTTCCCGCTCCTACACCAATGGCTGTGACAACCACCCAAACCTGGAGGAACATGTCCTCATTGCCGCTGAGCTTACCACCTTCCTGAAGAAGACGTTGAACTGGTAAACCTGCTGTTGGAAAAGGGAACGTTTGCTATCTCACCTCCAGGAGAAAATCCTGTTAATAGCCAAAAAGCCCGCAACTGCTCTAGTTGCGGGCTTTTTGATAGATAACCGTTTTAAGACCGTTTTTCTAAAAACAGGCTTATACCAAAAATTCAGGGGCAGTTCCCTACCCTGATTATGTATGGCGTAACAGCGTTTTTTTCACGTAGTCGCGGCTTTGGGCAATGCTTTTGAAGGGGTCCATAAAGGCGGCAAAGTTTTCCTGTTCCACAAAAACATGCTTTAATCCCGCCTGGCGGGCTTCCTTGAAAATAGCTTTGTAGTCAATGCTGCCGCTGCCAATCTCGGTGTTCAGGTTGGGGCTGTTTTTGTCCATGTCTTTCACGTGCCACATGGTAAAGCGGCCCGGGTGCTCCTTAAACAGATCAGTGGCTTTTTTGCCGGCGCGGGCCACCCAGTAGAGGTCGGCTTCAAAGTCTACCAGGGCGGGTGAGGTTTCTTTGAGCAGGATCTCCAGGCCGGTGGTTTTGCCGTAAGAAGCCAACTCAAAGTCGTGGTTGTGGTAGGCCAGTTTCAGGTTGGCACTCTGGCAGATTTCGGCGGCTTTGTTGAGTTTCTCCGCCAGGGATCTGTAGTCATCGGCTTTGCTGCGGAGGCGCTTTGCCAGGAAGGGCACGGTGAGGTAGGTTTGGCCCAGCGTGGTGGCCGCCTCAATGTATTGTTTTATCACTTCCGTGTCGCCTTTGGTGATGTATTCCTCAAAGTCATAGTGGCCGCTGCTGGAGACCAGGTCATTGTCTTTCAACAGCTCAGCGAAGGCTTTGGGTTTCACGCCCCAGTAGCCGTTCTTCACCGAGTAACCGTAGGTTTCCACGTCCTGGTAATCGGCCTTGGCCACTTTCTTGATCACCCCTTTCACGTCTTTCTGGATAAATTCGCGCAGGGTATACAGCTGCAACCCCACCGACGTAATGCTTGCCGCAGCCGCAGCCTTGCCTTCGGGACTGTTTAATTCCCCGGAGGGCTGCTCATTCAGGGCCTGGGCCAGTAATGTAGGCGCCATGCCTAAGCCCACGGACAACAGGCCCAATTGCTGCAGGAAAAGTCTTCTTTTGTTCATTCTAACATCAGGTAAAAAGGAAAGTTGGGGTGGCTAAAGCCGATATTTTTACACGTCACAGATCTGGATGGCCTGAAGCAGAGAGGCCAGCTTGTCTTTGGCCGTGGGGATGAATTCCTGGGCCACAATGCCCTTGAAACCGGTCTCCTTGATGGCCCGCATAATGGCCGGGTAGTTTAGTTCCTGGGTGTCATCTATCTCATGGCGGCCCGGTACGCCGGCCGTGTGGTAATGGGCAATATATTGGTGGTTGTCTTTAATGGTCCTGATCACGTCGCCCTCGTCTATCTGCATGTGGTAAATGTCATAGAGCAGCTTAAAGTTTTCTGAGCCCAGCTTTTTGGCCAGCGCCACGCCCCAGGCAGTTTTATCACACTGGTAGTTCTTGTGGTTGATCTTGCTGTTGAGCAGTTCCATCACCAAGACCACCTTATGCTTTTCGGCGAGGGGCAATACTTTTCTCAGGCCCTCTGCGCAGTTGTTCAGGCCGGTTTCGTCATCCAAGCCGTTGCGGTTGCCACTGAAGCAGATCAGGTTCCGGTACCCGGCCGCCGCCACCTTCGGGATCATGTCTGAATAGTTCTGAATGAGGGTGGCGTGGTGCTTCGGGTTATTCCAGCCTTCGGTGAGGCTGATCTCAGCGCCGTTGCACATGGTAGATTCCAGCCCGTGTTTTTGGAGCGTGGGCCAGTCCTGCGGGCCAACCAGATCAATGCCTTTCAAGCCCAGTTCTTTCGCTTTCACGCAAAGCTCTTCTACCGTAAGGTCTTTAAAGCACCACCGGCACACGGCCTGGTTGATGTTTCCTTTCAAAGGCATAGCCGCCGGCTGTGCTGTGGCGGCCAGCGCCGGCAAAAAGCCCGTGGCCGAAAGCGCGGCAGACCCCATGACCAGATTTTTAAGGGCAGATCTTCTTTTAGGCTGAAAACTCATAATACACGCAGGAAAAAGCAGGTTAAGCAGAGAAAGATGTGACAGGGACCGCTTCTTCGGGTTCGGGCTGCATAACCGGGGCCTGGCCCGGCAAGGCGTTTCGGTCTTTGAACAGCAGCAGGAACAGCACCAGCACCGCCGCCGCAATGCCGGCCGGAATAAGCCAGATGGTTTGCCAGTCATGCCCCGCGGCCGGGGTCTGGTTGGCGTCTACCACCACCCCAGAAAGCAGCGAGCCCAACAGCATGCCCACGCCATAGGTAGCCAGCGTGATCAGGCCCTGGGCCGAGCTTTTATAGCGTTCGCCGGCCAGGTTGTCTGTGTAGATCTGCCCGGTCACAAAGAAGAAGTCATAGCAGATGCCATGCAGCACAATGCCGCCAATGAGCATCCAGTAGCCGCTTTCCACGTTGCCAAACGCGAAGAAGGCGTAGCGCACCACCCAGGCCGCCATGCCGATGGCCAGCATCTTTTTCACGCCCAGCCGGGCGAAGAAAAACGGCATGAGCACCATGAACACCACCTCAGAGATCTGCCCGAAAGACTGTTTGCCGGCGGCGGCTTCCATACCCAGTTCGTTCAGGAAGGGGTTGGTAAAACCGTAGTAAAACGCCAGCGGCACACAAATGGCAATAGAGGAAAGAAAGAACAGCAGGTACGAGCGGTTCTTGAGAATTCCAATGGCATCCAGCCCCATAAGGTCCCCCAAGGACGTTTTTTCGCCTTTCTTTACGGGGGGCGTATTGGGCAGCGTGAAGCTCAGGAGTCCCAATACCCCAGACGCAATGGCCGCCATCTGAAACGTAAGACCCAGTTGTCCGCTCTGCTCCCAGTTCAGCCAACCAATGGTAAGCCCGGCCACTACCCAACCCACCGTACCCATCACCCTAATGGGCGGAAATTCCTTGCTGGGGTTCTGCATCTGCCGGAATGAAATGGAATTCACCAGCGCCAGCGTGGGCATGTACAGAATCATGTACACCAGAATGTAGGGGTAGAACGACTCAAAATCTCCCATGGAAGAGGCCTGCCACAGCAGCACCGCGCCCACCAGGTGCAACACCCCCAGAATACGCTGCGCCGGGAAAAACTTATCAGCGATCAGCCCAATGAAAAACGGAGCCACAATGGCGCCAATAGACTGGGTCAAAAAGGCCACCCCCACCTGGGTACCAGAGGTTTTCAGGTTAGCCAGCAGGTACGTGCCTAAGGTCACAAACCAGGCGCCCCAGATGAAAAACTCCAGGAACATCATCAAGGATAGTTTGGTGCGGATAAGGGCATTCATGGGCATTGTTTGGTTAGGTGGACAGAGTGGGCAATTGTGGGTCTGGGAGTAGGTTCTTTTGTAATTTATGCTGGGTAACCGGTGCGTTTTAGAGCTTTTGATCACCGGTCTGTTTTAAGCCTACTTTGCGGAAAACAGGCCCAAACCGGCTTCCGGTCACAGGGCTTATTGGAGGCAGCCGCCGCTATAGTCGCTTGATCATGATGTTGCGGTACCACACGTTGTCGCCGTGGTCCTGCAAGGCAATCTTGCCCGATTTGAACGTGCCAAAGCCTGGCCGGTTGGCGAACTTGCTGCCTGCAATGAGGGCCTTCCACTGGTCATCCCACATAGTGGCAGACACTACTTTCACCCCGTTCTGCAGCACCTCCAGTTTGCCTTTGTTGCTGATGATTTCCACCTGGTTCCACTCGCCGGCGGGTTTCACCGTCTCTGGGCTGCTGGGAATAAGGTCATAGACATCGCCGGCGCGGTGCTTGTGGATCTTGGCATCGGGGTGGCCGTTGTTGTCCAGTACCTGAATCTCTGGGCCGGTGTGCCAGGTGTTCTGGTATTTGGCGGGGTCTTCCTGCACGTACAGAATGATGCCGCTGTTGCCGTTGGGCGCAATTTTCCAGTCCAGCTTCAGGTGGAAGTTGTCAAAAGACTCCTCAGTGACAATGTCGCCGCCCTCTTTGGTTTGCCAATCTTTCTTGGCGGCGGCATCCAGGTGCAGGGCCCCGTCACTTACTTTCCAGGCCTTACCAATGGTTTCTTTGCCGTAGGTGTGCCAACCCTGGGTGGTTTTGCCATCAAACAAAGGTTTCCAGGCGGCCTTTTCACCGGCGGAGGCAGAGGAAGAAGAAGCCATAGTTCCGGCTGGTTGAGAAGATTGGCAGGCCAGCAAGGCGGCCAGGGATACAAGAGAAAGTGCGCTTCTAAGCATAATCAGGGGTTACTGCGTGAAGAATTCCAAAGTAAAATAGCCATTTGGGTTGGCCTTAAAAAATCTACAGTCAAGCTAGGCCATAAAATCAGTCCATTTCTCCTGGCTGTTGCTGCTGGCCACCACGGTTTCAATAAAGGCCATGCCGCGCACGCCTTCCTCCACCCCAGGGAAATCCAGGGCCTCCGGCGAAGCCGGGGTACCTTCCAGCAGCGCAGACAGGGTAAGCGCGAAATTGCGGTAGAGGTTAGCGAAGGCTTCAATGTAGCCCTCGGGATGGCCGCCGGGCGTGCGGGTGTTATGCTGGGCATAAGAAGACAGGCTTCCGCCACCCGCCCTGAGCACCTGCATAGGTTGGTCCAGCCATTTCACCACTAAGGTATTAGGTTCCTGCTGCGCCCATTCCAGTCCGCCGTTTTCGCCGTAGATTTTGATTCTGAGGTTGTTTTCCTCGCCGGCGGCAATCTGCGAGGCCGTTAGCACACCGGTCACGTTTTCCTCAAAGCGCAGCAGTACATTGCCGTCATCGTCCAGGGCCCGGCCGTTTACCACGGTGTTAAGCTGGGCGCAGACCTGCGTGATCTTCAGGCCTGAAATATACTCTGCCAGGTGCGCGGCGTGCGTGCCAATATCGCCCATGCAGCCACTGATGCCGGAGCGGGCGGGGTCGGTGCGCCAGGCGGCCTGCTTGTTGTCTTCTTTTTCTGAGAGGCGGCTGAGCCAGCCCTGGTTGTACTCCACCAGCACCTTCCTGATCTTTCCCAACTCCCCGGCCTGCACCATCTGGCGCACCTGCTTGACCATGGGGTACCCGGCGTAGGTATGGGTGAGCAGCAGCAGCAGCCCGGTTTCCTCTACTTTCTGCTTTAGTTGCCGGGCCTCTTCTAAGGAAAAGGTCATGGGCTTTTCCAGTACCACATGAAAGCCCTTTTCCAGGGCCAGCATGGCCGGGGCGAAATGCGCGAAGTTGGGCGTGACAATGGCCACAAAATCCATGCGTTCCGTGGCCGGTAACTGGCTCTCGCGCTCCAGCATTTCCTGGTAGCTCTGGTAAACACGGTTTTGGGGCAGGAAAAGGGCGCGGCCGCTTTCCAGGGCATTCTCTGGGTGTTGGCTCAGCGCCCCGCACACCAGTTCAACGGCGCCATCCAGGGTGGCGGCCATTCTATGGATAGCACCGATAAACGCCCCTTTGCCGCCCCCAATCATGCCCATCCGCAGTTTCCTGTTCATGTAAATAACGTTATAACCGGGCACCCGCGCAGGTGTACCCGGTCTGTAAGTGGTGAATCTGTTTTGGGTCTGTTTTAGCCAAAACGGCCCAAAAACGGCATTTCTTTAGTAACCCGACTCCAGGGTTCTAAGCCCAGGCCCGGTCTCCTTTTTTGTAGGGCATGCAGCCGTCATACCGGCCGGGCACGGCCTCATAGCGCAGGGCCTGTGTAGCGCCCACTTCTGAGGTAAAGAAGCCCAGCAGGGTAAGCTCCTTCATCATCCTGAAATAGTGGTTACCCTTCTTGTTCTCCCGGTACTCTTTCTGCTCGTTGTCCAGTTGCGTGAGGAGTTCGGTGCGTTGTTTGGCGTTGCACTGCATAAAGGGCTTCCCGTTTTTTTTCACGCAGGCTTCGTCTAATTGGGTCAGGCCTTTGTAGAAGGTTTCACGGTCTTTGGGAGTGTAGCAGTCCTCTACCATGGTCAGCATGAAGGCCCCCACGTTGGCGGCCTTGGCGCCGGGCGTCTTGGTGGCTGGCAGAATGGTCTCCCCTACCTCGTTCAGGAAAGCGATCTGGTTCTTGTCTGCTACGGCCAGGGCTTTGGCTACCGCCGATGTGGGGTTTATTAAAAGGTCTGCACCAATGATGGTACCGCCCAGAAGCCAGCCTACCGCGGTTATTGCGTCTCTTCTGTTCATCTCTTTTGATTGCTGCGGGTTAGAGGTTTTTCTTTTTCAGTTCGCTCACGGCATGGTCTACGGCGCGCGCGGTCAGGGCCATATAGGTAAGGGACGGGTTCACGCAACCCGCCGAGGTCATGCTGGCCCCGTCGGTCACGAACACGTTTTTGGCGTCCCAGACCTGGTTCCATTCATTGAGCACCGACGTCTTGGGGTCACGGCCCATGCGGGCGGTGCCCATTTCATGGATGCCCTGGCCCATGCCGTAGCCGTTGTCATAGGCCTTCACGTTTTTGAGCCCGGCCATCTCCAGCATCTCTTTGGCGTCATTGGCCATGTCCAGGCGCATCTTGCGCTCGTTTTCCTTGATCTCACTGTCAAAGTCCAGCACGGGCAGGCCCCATTTGTCTTTTTTGGTTTTGCTCAGGGTTATCTTGTTGTCATGGTAAGGCAGAATCTCCCCGAAGCCGCCAATGCCCATCTTCCAGGCACCTGGTTCGCAGAGTGCGTCTTTCAGGTCGGCTCCAATGCCCAGCTCGGCGACGTCGCGGTTCCAGCCGGTGCGGCTGGCGCTGCCCTGGTAGCCAAAGCCCCTGATGTAGTCACGCTTGTCGCCGTTCACGTTCCGGAACCGGGGCACGTACAGCCCGCTCGGCCGGCGGCCGAAATAGTATTTGTCTTCGTAGCCGTCTACATCGCCGCTGGCACCAACCTTGAGGTGATGGTCCATGAGGTTATGGCCCAGTTCGCCGCTGCTGCTGCCCAAACCGCCTTCCCACACATTGGTAGCCGAGTTCATGAGCACCCAGGTGGAGTTAAGCGTGGAAGCATTCAAGAACACCAGCTTGGCGAAGTATTCATAGGTTTGGTTGGTCTCGGCGTCCAGCACCTCTACCCCTTTGGCCTTTTTGGAGTCTTTGTCATACAGGATTTTGGTGACAATGGAGAAGGGCCGCACGGTAAGGTTACCCGTGGCTACGGCCGCCGGCAACGTAGCACTCTGGGTACTGAAGTAGGCGCCAAACGGACAACCCAGCCAGCATTTGGCCCGGTACTGGCAGTTCACGCGGTCATTGTGCGGCACAGTGAGGTTAGCAATGCGGCCCATGATCATGTGCCGGTTGCCTTTGTAATGCAACTTAATGCGGGCAGCCACGTCTTTCTCCACGCAGTTCAATTCCATAGGCGGCAGAAACTCGCCGTCTGGCAGGTGTGGAATGCCCTCTTTGGAGCCACTGATGCCGGCAAACTTCTCTACATAGCTGTACCACGGGGCCAGGTCTTTGTACCTAATGGGCCAGTCTACGGCAATGCCGTCTTTGGCATTGGCCTCAAAGTCTAGGTCTGACAGGCGGTAGCTGTGGCGGCCCCAGGTAAGGGAACGCCCGCCTACGTGGTAGCCCCGGTACCAGTCAAAGCGCTTGGTCTCCACATACGGGCTTTCCTTCTCGTTCACCCAGAAGTCAATGTTGGCCTCATTAAGGGTATAGTCACGTTTCAGCACCAGATAGTTGTGGATCATCTCCTGGGTGTTTTTGCCCCGGTGGGCAATTTCCCAGGGGTCTTTGGTGGCGTTCACATAGTCTTTGACGTGCTCTATGTTTCTCCCGCGTTCCAGCATAATGGTTTTGAGGCCTTTCTGGGTGAGCTCTTTGGCGGCCCAGCCCCCCGAGATGCCAGAACCTATGACTATGGCATCGTACGTATTCTTGGACATGACTTATAAGATTGGTAAGAGAAGCGTCTGCGGTTCCATTGTCTTGTGGCCTAGTAAAAGAGACAATTCCTTTTCACCAGCGGGCGCCTTGCCAATTTGGCAATAAAACAATGAGTTCTTAATTCTAATTTTTAATTTGTAAATACACAAGCACCTTCCGGCAAAATCTCCAAACGTTACAGAAAATCTACAAACATTATAAGGGGAAACCGTTGTGCAGGAGCACTGGGCTTGGTTTCAGGCTTTGTAACATACTTTCGGCTTGGTGCCGTGTAAAAAAAGCCCCCGCCGTTTCGGGCCTGTTTTTGAGAAAACAGGCCCGAAACGACGGGGGCTACTAGGGGTAAGTATGATTACAGGCCTTTATTTCTGACTTAGCTTCTCCATGGTCATGAGAGATTAGTTGTGGTAAACAATGTATGATTGTGGAATAAGTATGGAAGCAAGAGGATTGACAGGAGGTTGTGTTTGAGATTACTATCAAGGTTAGCTGCCATAGCATGATGATAGCAAAAGGCATAATGCGCAAAGGCAAGCAGTGTCTTTATGCCGCGACTGCGGCAGGAAGTTGCTGATTGAGTGTGCAAGGGTCAGCTGCCGGCTTTTGGGCAAGTAGCTGCCCCTGCGGATGCTGGTGCGGAACTTCGGGACTCTAAGGACCAGGAAAGTGGCGAGCGCGCGCAGACAGACACTGCACTCAGGCGGCTCAACCAGAAGGCACAGCCAGTAGCAGGCACCGAAAGCTACGCCTAGTGCTTTCTTCCATTACTGCAATGATTAAAAGAAGCCTTATAACATAGTTTTAATAAATAGTTTAATAGAATTCCAAACAAGCTGAATGTTGAAACTAGTTATTAAGGCTTGCCTTATTTGCGCTCTTACAGCTTGTTTGTCATGCAAGTCTTCCCATATTATGTTAGCCTCTACGATAGCGAAATTAGCATAGTATTTTTTTGATTTAGCCAAAACAGCCTTTCTGCTTCCCTTAGGAAGTTGTTGATTTATAAATACCGCTGCTTTTCTAATATCTTTCAATAACTGAGCATTTTGCAACTTCTGCCCAGATATAGAAGTTGAGTGCTTTCGATATTCAGCAAGAACGGTTGGGGTATAAGCTACTTGGTAATGCCGCGCAATACGAACCCACATTTCCCAATCCTCACCATATGTAATACCATAAAAAGACCCTAATTTTTCGTAAACTTCTCTTCTAACTGCTATTGCCGCAAATTGTATTCGTTGGTGCTCAGCTATTTTAAATAACCAATTATTCAAAATCCCATCTGCTTCCATCTCACTATCTTGAAGAAACAAGTTATCCCCTTGGGCATTTATGTAACTGTATCTACAGAAGGCAGCCCCTACTTCAGGGGATAAAGTAAATAATGATTCTAACTTCTTATAAAATCCGTCCCTTACTTTATCATCCCCATGCAATATATGTAGTAACTCCCCCTGAGAACGGTTTATACATGTCTCAAAATTACGCAGGGATCCTACGTTTGAGATTTGCCTGTAATAACTTATCCTTCCCTTTCCAATGGCATGCACCAACTTCTCCACATCTGTATCTGTGCTTGCATCATCCACTACTTCAATTTGCATTTCCTGTAGTGAATACCCTTGTTGCAAAACAGATTCTAAAGTTTCTTCTAAATATTTAGAACAGTTATATACAGGGATCATGACAGACCACAAAGGTCTATTACTTTCCGAAGTTTTTGGAGCAATTAAAGGCGGGGAATATGGGATTCTGTCTACCAAGGGAGTATTATATTATATGTAAAACGCACTCCTTTTTATACATATCACTTAAAGTATCAATATTTAATTTTTAACGCAACTATCCTCCACTCCAAAATCTCCAGGTGACAAAAACTAACACCATTATTTCAAGATTTAGCATCTGTAACAATGTCTTTCATAGAATGGGAGATAAATACCCACGCCTTCGCAAAGTAGGCGTTTCTTGAAAACCTATTAAAGTATTAATGGTAGTTTCATCTTTTGCCTTATAATGGTATTCTTAAAGTTTGGGCAGTAATCATTAATCTTTAAATCTATTAAGAAAGCTAAGGAGGAGGTTTATAAGGATTATACTTTGTACCTGACTTAATACAAGCACCGACTTTTACGAACTAAATGCACCCGCAGGCATAAAGTTTTCGACAAGGGCCTTTATCCTCTTTGGCTCTTGTTAACGCTCTGGCTTTCTGTATACTATCTGTATACTATTAGACAACATTATCCTGCACTTAAAGGGACTTGAGCCACTCATCTGAAGATTTAATAAAAACTAGACCCTTCTAGCACGTGGAATTCAACAGCAGAAAGAGGTTAAAGCAATATTTAGATTATAATATTCATATAATGAAACATTAATCCCTAAATACAAGTCAGTTAATGTATGCTTTGATTTTTAAGAATTTAGAAACTCTATATAGATGAAAAAAACTCCACAAATTCACTCTGTACAGCTTTGCAGGACATTGGTGATACACATTGTAATGATTTCCTTTTCATTAGGTATGCTTCTTTTTTCCTGTAATGACAATTCAATGCCTGATGTGGATGACCCTACTCCAAAGCCGCCTGTGCTACCAGAAGCTAAAGGATACTATCTAAGCGAGCAAGGCGATGATGCCAATCCTGGCTCTAAGGAAAAGCCCTGGCGTACTCTGGGGAAATTAAATTCTGTGGACTTGGAACCAGGGGAGATAGTTTATTTGGAAGGTGGTACTACTTTCCAAGGCACTCTTATACTTGACTCTCTGGACAACGGTATTGAGGGTAAGACCGTGATGGTTACCAGTTACGGCAACGGGGTAGCAACTATAGATGGGGGAAATAAAGAGGCAGTCATTATACTTAGCGACTACTTCCACTTAAAAACCATTAACGTTAAAGGCTCAGGCCGCAAGGAAGGAAACAAGGCCAATGGAATAGAGGTAAAAAGAGCAAACCAGGGAACTTTAGAGCAAGTGACTGTGGAAGGCTTTCAGCACTCAGGGTTGTGGCTTTATAGCAGTCAGAACATTAAGGCTATTAAGGTTGTGTCCAGAAACAATGGCTTTAGTGGAATATTCGTGACAGGTGACTATGTTTCCCGCAATGGAAGATACCAGTATCCTGATGAGGATAAAGATTGCTCCAGAAACATAATTTTAAAAGATTGTACTGCAAACAATAACCCTGGAGACCCATCTGTATTTGACAACCACAGTGGCAGCGGGATATTAATGGAGTTTACGAAAGGCGCTTTAATAGACCATTGCACCGCAACCAATAATGGCTGGGACATGCCCCGATCCGGAAATGGACCAGTTGGGATATGGGCTCACTCCAGCGACAGTGTAGTCATACAGTACTCTATCAGTTTCAGGAACAAAACAACTACAGGGGCAGCTGACGGTGGAGGCTTTGCTTTAGACGGAGGGATGACCAACTCTATAATTCAGTATTGTCTATCCTATGAGAACGAAGGAGCAGGCTATGGGCTTTATCAATACTATGGAGCAATGGACTGGGGAAATAATATTGTCCGATACTCTATCAGTATAGATGATGCAGTTAAAGGCGTTACTAATCCAGTCAAATATGGAGGTATAACTACTTGGAATGGAACTGACAACACCAAACTATTCAGAAATTGCCAAGTCTACAATAACATTGTTTTAAATAATTTTTCTCCCGCAGTTTACTTTGTTACAGCTAGGGACAAAGAAAACTTTGGATTCTATAATAATATCTTCATTGCCAAAAATGAGATTATAAGTGGGCCCTCCTCGGGTGACAAGTTCTTGGGCAACACCTATTGGAATATGTCAGGGAGCCCAATTCCTTTCCAAGGTTATAGCAACCTACAAGATTGGGCCAATTACACCGGGCAGGAGAAGTTGGAAGGTAAATTGGTGGGATTGTTCGCCGATCCCCTCCTCATGGGCCCTCTCTCCACCACCCTATCTGAACCTTCCCAACTGCGTACCCTTTCCGGGTTCAGCTTACACCCAGACTCCCCTGTTAAGAACAAAGGTTTAGATCTGCAGACTCTGTTCAAGCTCAAACTGCCGGCTCAAGACTTCTTTGGCAATCCTGCCTACAGAGGTATTGCTCCAGAGCCAGGTATCCATGAACTAGATTGAAAGACTAAAAGAAATACTGCCAAGAAAATAAAGTTCTTAGTAAGTGGCTTTGATATCTCTTATTAAATAAACCATTTAATAAATCTTATTTTAACGCCCTGTTCAAAACCGATTTTATCAATAACCAGGCCTTGGCTTTTAAGTATTTTAAGTACAAATGCTTATCGTACTCCAAAAGCAACATTTCTTCACCTTTTTTATTGTTTTGGCTGTTTTTATTTAATGCTATAAACAAACTTTTGAGCGCTTCTTTTGTATAATATTCCTTCCAATATGCTACTCCTCTAATCCAGGCCTCCCTCTCTACACTGGATTTTAAATAGCTTTTTTGCCGCTGCAAGGCTTTCAAGCTCCCTTCCAACATTTCCCGGAAATTGTAAGAGGTATTTGCTTCATGGAATCGATAAATGGCAATAAACTCCTGATGGTGCAAAATGAGGTGGTTTCTGGCAATTCGTAAGTACAAATCATAGTCTTCGCATGCCCTTAGCGAGGGGTCAAATCGATAGTGTTCTACCACCTCTTTCCGGAACATCACAGCCGCAATCATACTAATATAATTACGCTCCAGGAGATGCACAAAATGCCTGTCGCTAACAGAGGTTTGGAAGGAAAGAAATTGCTGCCGGCTCTCGTAGAAATCTTTGTAGGCTCCTGAAACAAATGCAATGTGGTTATTTTCCTGCAAATAGCGTGCATTGGTTGACAAAGCCCCCTCTACCAGCCAATCATCTGCGTCTAGAAAGACCACAAACTCTCCCCTACAATGGTCTAACCCAGTGTTGCGTGCGGCAGATGGCCCCTGATTTTCCTGATAAATATATGTGACCCCGGGAAACCTATTTGCTACTGCTTTGCTCCCATCCGTAGACCCGTCGTCCACTATTATTATCTCTACTCGGTCAACCTGCTGTGCCAGGACGCTTTCAATGGCCTGCGGCAAATATCGCTCGTGGTTATGGCAGGGGATAACAACAGATATCAGATTGGCTATTGGCCTTTTATCCAATGTATTCATGATTAGAAAGCAGACGCAGATAAACCTACTGGAACGGGTTTCATGGCAAAGGGGAACCTAGGGCGTACCCACCCCCACCATTTCCCGTACCAGTCCATACTTTCGCGACAATCTTCCACTTCAAATGCCAGACAGTTTTTGAAGTAAAAAAGCTCTTTGGAAGTATCTTTCCCAAAATAAAGGGAGAAATAATAAGAGCCATCATTCAGAAAATTGCCGGGCACGGTACACTCCCCCTCTATATAGCCCTCGGGGTAAATACCCCCCTGAGTAGGTACATCAAACACACAATCGCCGGCAATTGTGAACAAAAGCAGATCTGCTGTGAGCTTAAGTTGTTGACAGTAATTATATATCTTAAACCTAACGGTAATAGGGGTACTAGTATTGATAGGCATTAATGGATCCGGTAGGTCAGGAATTAGCTCTACTGAAACAATTTTAATGGATGCATTCCCAGGGGCATTATCTAAAGTATCCCAATGCTGGCACCATAACTTGTTTTGAGAAACAGATAAATAACTACTTACCAGCTGCTTACTGTCCCCTTTCGCGTGAAGCCGTCCATCCTGTAACCAGATAGCCTCGGGACAAAGGTTGGTAATGGCCTGCATGTTATGGCTCACAAAAAGGATGGTTCGGCCCTCTCCGGTTACCTCACCCATTTTCCCCAAGCATTTCTTCTGGAAGTCAGCGTCCCCAACCGCCAATACTTCGTCTATAATAAGGATCTCCGGCTCCAGATGGGCCGCCACTGCAAAGGCTAACCGAACCGACATTCCGCTACTATAGCGTTTCACCGGCGTGTCTATGTGTTGCTCTACCCCAGAAAAGGAAATGATTTCGTCCAGCTTGCTTCTAATCTCCCGGGTAGTCATCCCCAGAATAGCACCATTCAGAAAGATATTCTCCCTTCCAGTGAGTTCTGGGTGAAAGCCGGTACCTACTTCCAGCAGACTGGCAATCCGCCCTTTTATTCTTATTTCGCCGGTGGTGGGGCTGGTAATCCTGGACAGAATCTTTAACAAGGTTGATTTGCCCGCTCCGTTCCTTCCCATAATACCAACGGCCTGGCCTTGCTTTATCTCAAAGTTAATATCTTGTAATGCCCAAAAATCCCCCTTCTTTGAAAGAGAAGATTCATCGTTTTCTAACGAGGCATAGGGATTCCCTTTGCCCCTTACAGACGCCCACCATTGACTTAAATCTCCTCTGAGCGCTCCTGTTCCAATGGTGCCTAACTGGTATTTCTTACCAAGTCCCTCTACTTTGATGGCCACATCTCCCATATCTATAATCAGATAACGTCCACAAAGCTTTTCTCTACTCTATTGAATATCAATATGCCACCCAGTAAAGTCATGGCAGTGAAGAAAACGCTATACCCTATATACCAAATGTTCCATTCGCCTACTCCTAATAAAGCATACCTAAACAATTCAACAAAGCTGGAAAGCGGGTTAAACAATATTAAAGGCTTATATTTTCCGCTTAAAAAGGAAAGTGGGTAGATAATAGGCGTAGCATACATTAGCAGTTGCACCCCAAAAGACACCAGATAAGTCAGATCACGGTATTTAGCGGTTAAAGAGGAAACGATGACCCCAAGCCCTAAGCCCAAAGTACCCACGAGCAAGAGCACCAATGGAATTAAAAGCAATGCGCCTGAAATCTGAATAGAATAATCCTGCACAATGGCAAAATACGCCACGACCATCAGAAGCAAAACAAACTGAATACTAAAACTTATCAGCGCCGATATGGTGCTTGCAATAGGAACAATTAACCTTGGGAAATAGACTTTCCCAAACAGCCCTGCGTTAGCTGAAAAAGTAACGGATATGTTATTGATACAGGAAGAAAAGAAATTCCAGAGTACTAACCCTGATAGATAGAAAACCGCGGGAGGAACGCCATCGGTAGGAATACCCGCCATCTTACCAAACACCAGAATAAACATAATGGTTGTTAGAGCTGGCTGCAGCAAATACCACAGCGGCCCTAGGATCGTCTGCTTATAAATGGCTACGAAATCGCGCTTTACAAACATCACTACCAGGTCCCGGTAACGCCAGACCTCCTGTAAATCAAGCTTAAACCAGGAAACCTGTGGCTTAATTATTAAAGTCCATTCCTTATCTGAATCTTGGCTTGAAGGATATTCCATTCCTAAATATAAATTTCAGACAGATTGCTTTTAGCTAGTTCCTTTATTAGGGATTTTAGGGAGCATACCAATTTAAGTCGAAAACCATTTATTCAAGATAACCACTTTAGAAATGGTAAATACCTTTACACACCATTTTTAATTTGAGCAGAAAGGAAACAGAACAATAGTCACTTATATTTTGAGTGAAATATTCCTTTAGGCTTTTTAGTCTTTTTTGCGGATAATGGTAACAAGCATAAAACCACCGGGAAGCCAAAAAGCTTTGCAGAGCAGCCTCATCAAAAGTTTTGCTCTCCTCATTTAAGACAAGAATTTTATTAAACAGATTGGCTACTTCTTCTAACGTGTGCGGTGCCAAGGGCTGGTCTAAATTATACAGGATATCTAATAAAGCAAACTCAGATTCAGCTAAGGCAAACCCCCGCCTTGTCAGGAACTCCCTTCTTATAGCATCTACCTGTTTCTTCCTCTCAAAAACAATACATTCCCGGCTGGCATTCGCATAAGTGCGGTAATGCATCAAGGGTTCAGGCAGAACATCTGCGCATAACTGTTCAGTATACCTGGCAAAAAAATCATAATCTTCGGCCTGCCTCAGTGAATTATCATAGCGCATACCCTGTTCAAAAAACAGTTCGCTTCTTAGCATAGCAGAAGGGTTCCCGATGGGCATCCCAAATAATGTTCTACACATAATATGCGCAGGACCTGAAGGATATTGATGCAAATAATTGCTATTACCAAAACACTGAATCCAGGTTCCAACGGCATTAACCTGAGAATACTTTTCCAGGAAAGCAACTTGCTTCTCCAACCGTTGAGGATGGCAAATATCGTCACCATCCATTTTAGCGATATATTTTCCTTGCACGAAGGGCAAGGCATTGTTGTCAGAACCGGCACGCCCTATATTCTGCCTGTTCTCCAGCAACTTGATGCGGGAGTCCTTAAACTTCTTAATTATGCCAATAGTATTGTCAGTGGATTTGTCATCCACGATAATCAATTCAAGGTCAGTAAACGACTGACGTAGTACACTACTTACAGCATCGTGAATATACTCTTCACAATTGTAAACCGGCAGAACAACTGACACAACTGGCTCCATAAATCTTCCCCATTAGCGTTATCTACCCTTGGCAATTAAGTTATACTGAATATTCCTTCTATAACTTGTGATATTATTAAAAGCAAAAAATGCCGTTTTACGGTTCTTGAAGGAAGATATTAGGTTTGCCACATTCCTATTCACTTCAATCACGTTCCAATCCTGGGTACTGTATTTATTGAATATAAAATGATAAAAACTTATTGGGCTTTTTACTACTTGCCCCAAAAGCCAAACCAATCGCTTGTAGTACAAATACCTAAACCTTGTATCATTTAGGTTTGAATTCCTGAATATGAAGTAAAATACCGCTACTGAAATATCAGACTCCCCGCTGCCTTTGGTTGAGCGTAAGATGAAGTCCCAATTCAGCCTTTCTTTAGGGATAAAATGTTTGAATACCAGTTTATCGTCGTACCAAAGTTTATAATTCGCCAGCCGCATAGCGTTCTCCAGTTCTACATCCCCACCGCACAGCAGATCTGACCCTTTGCGGTCGGTCAGGATACTTTGGAAACCTGCCTGAAGGACCTCTAACCAAGCTGATTTTCTAACGACTGCACCGGCCCCGTACAAAAACCCATAATCTTTGATCTCCCCTGGCTGGCTTGCCTGTTTGCCTGCGGCGTAGGCTAGCTTATATTTCTCAAACCAGGCAGGCGGATCAATTTCCAAAACCGGCATACCCAGACCACCCAAAACGCCTATCTGCTTATTGTCTTCCATGATATGGAAGGCCCTTTCCACATAATCATGTTGGAGCCAATTATCATCATCTACCCAAACCATGTACTCGTAAGCAGATTCTCGAAGGCCGGCAGCCCGGGCAAAATTCAGACCTGGCTGGTGTTCATAAATGATTTTAAAAGAAACCTCCGCCTTACTGTCCTTATATATGCTTAGAGCCACCTCTCTGGTGTTATCAGTAGAGGCATTATTAATAACTAACACTTCCCATGGTATACCCTCATGTACCTGCTGAGCAAACAAATGGGTTAAGGTCTGCGGTAGCCTTCTGGCGCTATTATAACAACATACAATGACAGAAACGCCTTTCTTATACTCTTCCATGAGGGTAATAATTTTTAATAAACAACTATTCAGGAAAGTATATATTTTAAAAATATTAACATTTAATATAACTGTAACGATATTTTTGAAAATTAATTCATAGTTATCTACTAATTACTCATTAGTAGGTAGTCATGAAAAGGAAAGAAAAAATTAAAGGGGTGACGCCATAGAACCAGAACAGGAAATGAGGTATTTCTAACCTTGTCACCTCTTCTACACTTTTAACTAATACTTATTAAAATACTGATTGACCCAGATAATATTAATCAGGTTAAACCTGAAACAGGTCAAGAGGGAAGCAATTAATCACACTTTATACATGCAGTAGGGACCGGGCATCAACTGAATAAACACTACGTAAGCCAAAGTTTCTATTCTGGAAGTTCCCAAGGCAACTTTGATTTGAAATTGATACTACAGATGGTTATCTAGCAAAACCAAGTATTTTGATTGCAGGCAGTTAACCACAACTTAGTAGCTTTTTAAGTGCATACAATTAATTAAACCCACTGTTTCTACCTTGTAGTGGGTTACACAAATTCCGGTACACATATCTAACTTCAGGTATGATCTGTCACCTATTCACTTCAGAGCCTTAAAGCGCTTTTAACCCTATCCCGCTATTACTTAAACCAAGTTTTTACCTTCTTCTATATATATGATAATTAATATTTTAAACTGTTCAGCTGAAGAATAAAAATATTTTTCATTTTTGCATTTAGCACATAACCAACCTAATGAAAAAGCCTATATATTTGCAGCAGACTTTAGACTTTTTATAGTAAAACAAAACAACACCACTCTCAGCATAGATATTAATATAATTTTATCAATATTTTTTTTACAACATGAATAAATAAGCATTACTCCTTTCTTATAAATTTTTGAATATCCTTTTCCACTAATGTGTTTCCAAAAAAGAACACATTCGCCCCCTTACGCTTTCTTTACATCAAAATACCTCATGAGTTTATATGACTAAAATCTACCCTCTTAACTATTTATTTCTTTTAAAAAAGAGCCTATCCCTTTCCTATGTGCTCCTTTTCTCTTCACTCACTTTTTTACTTTCCTGTAGTTCAACTCTGGACCCAGAGACCGACCAGCCAACGCCAACTACTCCATTGCCGGTCGCAGTGGCGGCCAAAGGCTATTTCTTGAGCAAGAACGGGAATGATGCGAATCCTGGAACGAAAGAGTTACCATGGCGCACGTTAGAAAAGATCAATTCCATTAACCTTGAACCTGGTGAAACGGTGTATCTGGAAGGAGGAGCTATTTTTCAAGGCACGCTATTATTAGACGCAGAGGACAGTGGCACAAAACAGCAACCAATCACGGTAACCAGTTACGGGATTGGAGTTGCTACCATAGAGGGCGGCAATAAGGAAGCCGCCATTATCAAAAGTAATTTCTTTAAATTAAAAGCCCTTCATGCAAAGGGGGCCGGAAGAAAGGAAGGTAATACCACCAATGGCATTAAAGTGGAGAGAGCTTCCAATGGCATTATAGAAGAAGTAACAACTGAAGGATTCCAAAAATCAGGATTGTTGCTTTACAGTTGTAAAAATATAGAGGTAATCAAGGTGGTGGCCAAGCACAATGGCTATAGCGGCATTTATGTAACCGGAGACTATACTCTACGCGGAGGAAAATACCTTTACCCAGACAAAGAAGAGGACTGCTCCAGAAATATCACCCTACGAGGCTGCACAACTGACAATAACCCCGGCGACCCTACTCTCTTGGACAACCACAGCGGCAACGGCATCTTAGTAGAATTTACTAAGGGTGCACTGGTAGATTACTGCACCGCCACTAACAACGGCTGGGATATGCCTCGCACCGGGAATGGCCCTATTGGTATTTGGGCTGCTTCCAGCGACAGTGTTATTATTCAGAACTGCATTAGTTACCGCAACAAAACGGCCCCAGGCGCACATGATGGTGGTGGGTTTGATTTTGACGGAGGGGTTACTAACTCTATTATCCAGTACTGCCTATCTTATGAGAACCAAGGGGCTGGATATGGTCTTTACCAATGGAATGGTGCCATGGACTGGGATAATAACACCGTGCGCTACTCCATTAGTATTAATGATGGAATCAATGCCTATGGAGGCTTTACCATATGGAATGAAAGCAATGATAGCAGAGAATTCAGGAATGCCCACATCTATAATAATATTGTCTACAACACCACTTCACCAGCAGTTGTTTTCTTTAACCCCAGTAACAATGAAGGCTTTGGGCTCTATAACAACATCTTCATTGGCCAGGGCCAGATTGTAACAGGACCCACGTCTGGAGAAAAGTTCTTAGGCAATGTCTATTGGCCTACCCCAGGCAATGAACTTGTTTTCAGAGGCTTTAACAGCCTGGCGACATGGGCCGGAGCTACCGGACAGGAAAAGATGGATGGCAAGTTGATAGGCATCTATACGGACCCCCTGCTTGCCGGACCATTTACCACTACGCTCACAGACCCTTACCAATTGGTGAAACTTGGAGGCTATAAACTGAAACCCGACTCTCCTTTGCTGAATAAAGGCTTGGATCTCCAGAGTTTGATGAAATTAAAGGTTCCTACCTCAGACTTTTTTGGCAATAAAATCTATCAGGGGATAAGCCCGGAACCTGGTGTGCATGAACTGAATTAGCAAAACAAGCAATGCAAAAGGGCTGTTTGGTTTCCTCTATCAAGGGAGAGCTAAACAGCCCTTTGTGTTTTTAAGGAATAACTTAAACCCAATTTCTCCTATATCTGATTTAACAGGCAACACTCCAAAAGGCACCTTGCCTAGGCTTTGACATAAATGGCTGGCGGAAACCATCCCAGAAACGTATCTTCTGCTTCATTTCTAAGGCCATCCTAGTGCCAGGCACAACTTATTCCATCATTCGCTACCTGAGAAAGGGAGCTGCTGCTACGCCTTTATCAATTGGCACCTAAATTCTTACCCCTTACTCTCAAAGGAGAATAAGTTAATGGAGTACGTCTTCCGGCGTTTTGGGCCTGTTTTCTTAAAAACAGGCCCAAAACGCCGGAAGAAAGTAAAAAGGGAAATGGCAGCTATTTTTGCTTAAGTTTCTCCATGGTCATGACCGGGATATCCTTCTTCGCATCGGTTGCCAATTCTCTATACTCTTCTGGATTGTACTGGTACCCCTGCTCCGTTAAAGGCCACAGCATTGGCGCCAGGCAAAGGGTGGCTGCTTTAAAGCCCTGCATAATGGCGCCCAGGTTGCCAGTGCCTTTAGATAGGGCGGCCTCATTCTCTATCTCAAAGGGGCCGGTGAAGTTCTGCTGTTGGAGGGTGTTCACAAAGGCCCGCCAATCCATGCTATCTGAGCCCCCGAAGCCCGGAAGCATGGCCTCATAGTGATGCCGGTCCCACTCGTGCCGGGCGGTAGGCACCCCGGCTTTCTGGGCCAGGTCGGGGTTAACTTGTTGCTGGGGATATAAATTCCCCCAGAAGACGCTGTTGCCGTTTCGGGTGCCTTTTACGTGAACGCGGTGCAATCTGGACATATCAGTATTTCTAATGACAGCGCTGGGGTCTACGTGCTGCCAGACGTCATGCGAGGGGTCATAGATTTCGCCGTGCGCCTGACTGGGGATGAGCTCATACATCAGCTTGCGGGCGGCCAGCACCCCGGGCAGGTTATTGAACGTGGTGGCGTAGCCCGCCGAGCGCCAGCCTTCCATGGGGCAGTTCTCATAGAGCACGGTCACGCCCAGGTCCTCAGCATATTGGATGATGGGCGTAAACACGCGGGCGTACTCGTCCAGGTTTTTCTGGAAGCCGTTTTCCTGGTTGCCCAGTTCATGGTTGTAGCCCACAAATGTGCCCACTTTCACGTCATTGGAATCGCCGCCTAGCAGGTGCGCCATCCTGATGAGCCGGAGCAGATGGTCCTGGTTTTTAACGCGGTGAGCCGGGTCTCCTCCTATGAGGTTGTCAAACGCTCCCAGCGAGAGCCGCAATTGGGCCCGGTTAAACTTCTCTAGCACCCGTTGCGCCTCTTCCGGCCCAAAGTTCATATAGTCCAGGTGCGTGGCCACGAAATCATCGCGGGTACCGTCTTTCCGGAACACGCACACGTCCAGCCCCTGCACGCCCACTTCCTTTGCTTTTAGTATGATGTCGTCTAAGGTGAGTTGATCAAACGCCGAGGTCATGATCCAGATGGGATTGTTCATGGGGTTGGGTGCAGGTGAAAGAATAATTGCGTGGCAATGAAATAGGCGAATCTAATCAAAAAAGGCAAATGCCACTCAGGAAAATAGATTATCCTCCTGAACCTCAATAGTTTTACCTCTTCTGCAAGAATTTTAAAAAGCTTTCTTATCTTGGTATAGTATATTATAAATCCAATATATTTCAATATACTTTCTTTCACCTAACAAGTCCCCGCATGAAAAAACTTCTACTCAGTTTCCTGCTATTTTTTGCCCTACACGCCTTTGCCCAGGCGCAGGCCCCCAAACGCGAATTCAGGGGCGCCTGGATTGCCACCTACGCTAATATTGACTGGCCCAGCAAGACTCAGACCCCGGCCCAGCAACGGGCAGCCCTGATCTCCATTCTGGATCACCACAAGGCCACCGGTATCAACGCCATTTTCCTGCAGGTCAGGAGCCAGAGCGATGCCCTGTATGCCAGCACCCTGGAGCCGTGGTCCGCTGATTTGACTGGTACCCAAGGTAAGGCACCCAGCCCTTTCTGGGATCCGCTGCAGTTTGCCCTGGATGAATGCCACAAGCGCGGCATGGAACTGCACGCCTGGATCAACCCTTACCGCGCTATGGCCAACTATAACCAACTCTCTACTTTTGCCCTTAACCATGTAGCCAGGCAGCACCCTGAATGGCTTATTACCTCAGGCAGCCTGCGCACCCTTGACCCTGGCCTTCCGCAGGTGCGCAACTACATTATGACCGTGATTGCCGATATAGTGCAACGCTATGACCTGGATGGCATTCATTTTGACGATTATTTCTACCCCAGCGCTGCTTTCAACGACGATGCCACTTACAACACGTACTCCCGGGGCTTTACTGACCGGGGCGATTGGCGCCGCGACAACGTGAACCTGCTCATTCAGCGGGTGCATGACACCATTGACGTGCTCAAGCCTTGGGTAAAATTTGGGGTATCGCCGTCTGGCATTTACCGCAACAGCACCAACCCAGACATCGGCAGTAATACCAGCGGCCTCCAGCATTATGTCACCTTGTATGCCGATTCTAAAAAATGGCTGCAGGAAGGGTGGGTAGACTACCTGGCCCCACAGGTGTATTGGTATATTGGGCAACCGGGCGCGAACTACGGCGTGGTAGTGCCCTGGTGGAACAACAATTCCTTTGGCCGGCACATTTATATAGGGCTGGCCGGTTACAAGGTGAATGACCCTGCACAAGGCACCTACTGGGCCAACCCCAGCCAAATCCCCAACCAGGTGCGGTTGAACAGATCTCTGGCTAACATATACGGGCAAGCGGTCTACAACACCAGTAGTTTGCGCAGCGCCACTAAGCTGGGCTTCCGGGATTCTTTGCGCACCAACCTTTACCAAAAACCGGCTTTGCTGCCCAGCATGCCCTGGCGTGATGCCACCCCTCCGGCCGTACCTTCCACCTTGGTAGCCAACCGCCACAGCGCTGACTCTGTGTTGCTCACCTGGGATGCTTCGCCCACTGGGCTTAGCCCATTTGACCAGGTAGTACGCTACGTAGTGTACCGCTCTGAGAGTTCGGCCCTGGATATTACTAACACAAGTCAGCTGCTGGCCATTACGCCTACTGCCGGTAACACATTCAGAGACCGCGTGCCAGATGCCTCCAAGACCTATTATTACACCATTACGGCCGTGGACCGCTTCCATAATGAGAGCGCCCCATCTAACGTCACCGATTACACTGCCCCGGTCATTGCCTGCCTGGAGAGCCAGACCCTCTCGCTGGCCACAGAATGCACCGCCGCCCTGCCTGATTACCGCAGCCTGGTGACCGTGACAGATGACGTTTCCAGCGGCAGCGCCCTCACCCTCACCCAGAGTCCCGCCGCAGGAACGCTGGTGTCTGAAGTAGGCGCCTTCACGGTGACCCTTACCGCTACAGATGCCTCGGGCAAGTCTGCTTCCTGCTCGTTTGCGGTGGAGAAACAAGACACCACGCCACCGGTGCTGCTGGCCCAGAACCTTACCCGCTCTCTACAAAATGGCACCGTGACCGTGCTGGCCTCTGAGGTGAACAACGGTTCTTATGACAACTGCACCCTGGATATAAGCAGCCTCACCTTGTCTAAGAGCACCTTTACCTGCGCCAACATTGGCCAGAACATTGTGACCCTCACCGGGAAAGACGCCAGCGGAAACGAGGCCTCTGTCACGGCGACTGTTACCATTGTAGGCCTTCTTCCGGCCCCAGCCATTGCCATAAGCCGCCAGGACCAGACCTATACCGGCCTGCCTGACAATACCATCGCCTTGGGTTACGGCGCCCAGCAGGTAACGCTCACTGCCAGCAATCCCTCCTCGGCCCCAGGCCAGACCACTTACGCCTGGAGCCCGGCCGCCGTCCTAAGCACCACCACGTCTGGCACCACCGTTTTCACGCCCACTACGGCTGGCAGCTATACCTTCACGGTACAAGCTACCAATGAATACGGCTGCTCTCAAAGCGCCCAGATAACCCTGCAGGTGATAGACGTGCGCTGTGGCAACAAAGGCGACAAAGTGCTAGTTTGCCACGCTACCGGCAGCGCCAGAAATCCTTCTAACCCGCTCTGCATTGCTCCTAGTGCTGTACCTGCGCACCTGAAAAACGGAGGCTCACTGGGCAACTGCACCACAGATGTTTTGGCAAGCACCAGAACCTCATCGGCCCTTAACCTGAACGGTCCGGTTCTGGCGGCATATCCTAACCCTTTTGCAGACCAACTGACGGTTAACTTCACGTTAGAGACAGCCGAAGAAAAGGTGACCCTGGAGATTTATGACCTGTATGGCAAGAAAGTGACGCAGGTGTACTCCGGCGCCGCCGAGGCCTTTAAAACCTACAGTTTTGAGGTGAACGCATCGGCTTTGGCCGGAAGGTTCTTCTATGTGCGCCTTATCACGCCAGGCAAGATCCACACCTTTAAACTCAGCCGGCAATAAGCCTTTCAGAGTTTAGCGTAAAACAGAAGCGCCTCCTGAGATATCAGGAGGCGCTTCTGTTTTCAGGACTTTCCAAATCGGGTTTACCTGGGTAACCACTGCAGAATTCCGTTTCTGTTTTAAGCCTGTTTTCAGAAAAACGGGCTTAAAACGGCTCTACCTTTCTTAGCTCAGCCCAAAGCCTACCCGGTACTGGCGGCCCAGGTATTGGTTGGCCTCTGGCAGGTTGGTGAATTTCATGGCGGCCGCGTCCCAGAGGAGTTTCTTGCCCGGGAAACGGGTGGCAATCACGCCCAGCAACATGGTCTCGGTTAACGGCCCCGAGTAGTCAAAGCTGGAGGAGGGCTGGCGTTTGCCGTCTTTGCAGCAATTTACCCAATCCATCTCATGGGTGGTCTCAATTCTGGGGATGGTGGGCGTGGGCGGGGCATAGCCCTGCATGCGGGAAACAGGGATCAGGCGGGGTTTGGCGCCATAGGTGTTGTGTACCAGCTTGCCTTTGTCGCCTAGGTAAAGCACCCCGCCGCCGCGGTCGCCCAGTGGTTCTTCATCGGTCATTTCCTCTGGCCGGGCGGGGGCAATGCCGCCGTCTGACCAGATCAGTTGCACCGGTCCGCGGTTGCCTTTGGCGGCAAACTCAAAGGTGACCTGGCTAGCCAAGGGGTAACTGACCATGGGCTCTTCTTTGGTACCTCCCCAGGGGGTACAGGACGCCTGCACGCTCACGGGCGCGCCCAGTTCCAGGGCCCAGTTGGGGTGATCCAACAGGTGAGCACCCATATCGCCAAGCGCACCCACCCCATAATCGGCCCAGCCACGCCACTTGAACGGGTGGTAGGCCGGATTATATGGTCTTAGCGGAGCGGGGCCAATGAACAGATCCCAGTCCAGGGTAGGCGGCATGCCGAAGGTTTGGGTGGTGCGGGGCATGCCCTGGGGCCAGATAGGGCGGTTGGTCCAGGCATGAACGGTAGAAACCTGGCCTATGTCGCCGTTCCGGATCATCTCCACGGCCTGCATGCCCTCGGGGTTGGAGTGGCCCTGATTACCCATCTGGGTGATCATCCTTGCCTTTTTGGCGGCAGCCGTTAGAAGGCGGGCCTCCTCCACCGTGTAGGTGAGCGGTTTTTCCACGTACAGGTGTTTCTTGCGCCGGAGCGCCTCCAGGGCAATGATGGCGTGCGAATGGTCTGGGGTGGCGATCATGACCGCATCAATATCACGGCCCATTTTGTCCAGCATGACGCGGTAATCCTTGAAGGTTTTGGCGTTGGGGTATTCGGCAAAGGTTTTGGCGGCAAAGCCGAAGTCCACATCGCAGAGCGCCACAATGTTCTGCGTGGCCATGTTCCTGAGCACGCTGGCGCCGCGCCCGCCCACGCCAATGCCGGCAATGTTGAGTTTATCGCTGGGCGCCACAAAGCCGGGGCCGCCCAACACGTGCCGGGGGAAGAAGTAAAAGCTGGCCACTGCCAGGCCGGCGCCTTTTACAAACGTGCGCCGGCTAATGCCGTTAGAGGTCTCCTTTAGGGGTTCTTTTTCTGGAGAGGCTTGGGGTTCCGTTGACATAAGGTTGAGGTTGAAAGGTGAGCGACCAAAACAAAAGTGCAGATATTGCTAGCAAATAACCTCCACCCTACTCCTGCTCCTCCTACCTTCGCCGCTCCAGGCAAACGCACAGGTGAGGAGATTGCCTTCGCCGTTAATACCTCGCTCCGGAGTGGTGGTCTTTGCCGATTTTAAGGTAATTTTTTTTGTCGCCCTGCCCAAGTGGCGGCAAAAAATTTACAGCATCTGGCACAAAAGTTACAGCATGCCTTTCAAGGTGAGCCCCTGAAGAGGCCATGCCCGTTTTAAGCCTGTTTTCAAGAAAACAGCCCCGAAACAGAAACTGGTTAACCCCCACTCTCAGGCAGCTTTCGTTTTCAACGGGTGCCGGAACGTGATCAACCCAAAAAGCACCGCGAAGATCCCGTACAGCCCCAACAGCACCCACACGGCATCCCCTGTTTGCGGTACTGTCTGCGCCCCTTTCAGCAAGGCCATGGCTCCAATAAAGAAGTGCGCAAAGTTGCCCATGGCCAGTGGACGTGCGTAAATGCCGCCTATTAAAATGCCTTTCGCCATCCAGTTGAGCATGGCAAAACCCAGGTACAATGCCCCTAGTAACTGCCCCAGCAAAGCGGTACTACCACTGGGCTCAACGCCTAAAAACCTAAGGGCCTCCAGGGGAAGAAAAGAAAACACCAGACCTATCAGCCCCATCAGGCAGGCACTGGCCAGCATCACTAGTTTTGTGTTCATAAGGTGGGTTAGAGGAAAAAGACAAGGGCCAAAACTACACAATTAACCGAGGCTTAAAAAAGCAGTGCCCGGCAGGATCTGGGTCCTGCCGGGCACTGCCGGGTGTACTCTGTTTTGGGCCCGTTTTTCAGAAAACAGGCCCAAAACGCCTTAAAAAGAAAATGCAGAGACTGCCTGCGTTCTGGTTATTTACTTAATGGGGCACCTACCGGAACAGCGCAATCATGCCCGGGCTGGCCATGCGGCGGGTTCAGACCCTTAGCCGTGGAGATGGGTGGGGCCGACGGCAAAACCGGGGCTTGCGGCACCGCTGATGGCGTACCGGAGGTGATGACAGGGACCGTAGCCGGCGCCGAATTCAGGGGCGCCCCCACCTGAATATCGCAGCGGTGGCCCGGCTGGCCGTGCGGCGGGTTCAGGCCCGCGGTAGCGCCAGACGCGGCCGGTTGCGCGGGTCTCTCCCAGGGCTGGGCCTGCGGGGTGCCCGGGGTTGCCGTAGCGCCCGGCTGGGAAACGCCCTGCGGCGCGGTAGTATTAGACTTATTGTCTCTTGGCCCGGAGCAACCGGCCAGCGAGAAGAGGGAAACAGCTAGTACTAAAAGGGTATTCTTCATCATGATGTTATGGCGTAAAGACAGGAAGTGGGTTTGCGGGGCTTCCGTTGGTGAAGATAAGAGAAACAGTTGGAAGTGCCACTTCCGTTCCCTGCCATGCCTCATGATTTCTCTTTCTGACTGGCTGCCGTCTCTGCTAAAGGGTTCTAGTGCCAGGCGTTGCATAACGGTTAGCGGAAGGTCTTTTCACTCACCGGCACAAAGCTTAATTGAGCATTGGCTTCTGCGGAAATTTGGAGATCTTAGATTTAGACGCGAAGACCAACATCAGAATCATGACGCCAATGCAGATGATGAGCACCAGCTCAAACTGGGTTAAAATGGTGGAACCGGCCACAATCTGCTTTGACTGCTCGCTTAAGCGCTTCCCTTCGGCCACTTGTATATGTGACAACTGGTTAAGGTGCCCAGAGGCCAGGGTGTATTGGGCATCCATTTGCCGCTGTCCGCCAGGTGTCTCCTGCCCTGCGGCTGCCTTGGTCAGGAAACCGGTTTCCAGGGCCTGAATGGCGGCCATATTCTGCTTTAAGGCGCTAAAGTGCCGGGACTCGTCTTGGGTAAGCTGGGTTTTTTCATAGTCCTGGAGCAAGGTGGAAATAGCCGCGTTGCTGGAGGTTAACTTGTCCTGCAGCAGGGCATAATCCTTTACCTGGTAGTAATTGTCTACCGTCATCTTTTTCTGGTACAAGTGCCCAGACAGCTGGAAGATATAGCTTTCCACCAGCAACCGGTCTTCATACACCGCCGCAAAAGAGGTACCTAACTGGCGCACGTACTTGCTGTCCAGCATATTTTTAGCCAACACCAACACCAGCACCAAGGCAAGCAGCATAGCGGCTTTTCCTTTCTGTTTGACACTATAAGCCCATTTCATCTTGCCTGTAGTTTAAATGGATAATAGGTCCGCCCCTAACGTTGGCACTATTTGTAAGGCTTGATGGAGGCAGCCCTGCTATGAAGATACAACATTTTGCGGCTAAAAACCAGCCTTTTACGCTCTACCTCCGCATCTTCATGGGCTTGTTCCAGCACTGCAGCCTTACGCGTCCAGAGCTTTCCCTGGCCATGGCCGGCAGCTTCTTTCTTGGTGGTCAACCAGAAAAGGGACTTGGCAGTATACCACCCATCTGGTGTAAATGAACGTTGCCCCGGCGCCCTTTTACAATACCCTCAAGGAATGTTACTTTTACCTACCTTCTTATGACACAATCTCCGCCGGAAACTCCACCAGAAAAAGCCGCTAACGGGCCGCTTCCCCCAGAAAAGCCCTCGTTCAAAGAGGCATTCCTTTTCTGGCTGAAGCTGGGGTTTATCTCCTTTGGCGGGCCGGCCGGGCAGATTGGCATCATGCACCATTTTCTGGTAGACCAGAAACGCTGGGTCTCAGACTCCAGGTTTCTGCATGCGCTCAACTACTGCATGCTGCTGCCGGGGCCCGAGGCCCAGCAACTGGCCACCTACCTGGGCTGGCTTATGCACGGGGTAAAGGGCGGCCTGGTGGCGGGCATCCTGTTTGTCTTGCCATCGGTGTTTCTGCTGCTGGGGCTGAGCATGGTCTATGTCTCTTTCGGGCAGATCCCGTGGGTGTCGGCGCTGTTCTATGGGCTGAAGCCTGCGGTGGTGGCCATTGTGGTGCTGGCCCTGCTCAAGATTGCCGGTAAGTCTTTAAAGAGCTGGTTCCATTATACCATAGCCGCGGCCAGCTTTGTGGCCATCTTCTTTTTGCAGGTGCCTTTCCCACTCATCATTCTGGTCACGCTGGCCCTGGCCTTTGCCTTGCAGAAACTGCACCCGTCCTTTTTGGAAGAAAAAGCAGGCGACACCACGGCCCACGCCAATGAAGAGGCCTATTACCTTAATGCCCATAGCGTGGTGGTAGGCGCAGGGTTCAACCTGGTGCGCAGCGCTACGCGGGCTTTGGTCACCCTGGTGCTGTGGGCACTCCCACTGGTGCTGTTCTATTTCCTTACCCGCCAGTTCAGCTTTTGGAGCACCTTAATTACCTTCTTCACCAAGGCCGCCCTCATCACCTTTGGCGGCGCCTATGCCGTGTTGCCGTACGTGGCACAGGTGACGGTAGAGAAACTGGGCTGGCTTTCCAAATATGAGATGATTGACGGGCTGGCGCTGGGCGAGACCACGCCGGGCCCCCTCATTATGGTGCTGGCCTTTGTAGGGTTTATGGCGGGTTTCCACCAATACGGGGGCTCCCTGGCCATGGGCGCGCTGGGCCTTTTCACTACTACCTTTTACACCTTCCTGCCCTGCTTTTTCTTTATTCTGGCTGGCGCGCCCATCATTGAGAAGACCCGCGACAACGGCACCGTGAAAGCAGTGTTAGGCGTGGTGACAGCCGCCGTGGTGGGGGTGATTCTTAACCTGACGGTGTACTTCGGGAAGGCGGTTTTATTTCCTGAGCAAGTGTCTCTAGCCGGCCTGGAGGTGTTCAGCCTGGTCTGGATTATTATCTCCTTTGTGGCCATGTACCGGTTCAAGATTGGCATGATCCCCTGGATTGCCGTCAGCGCCCTGGCAGGCCTGGGATATTACCTGGCCATGGGTGGTGTCTCCTGAGCGGAATTCCTGCACTATTAAATTTCTGTTTCGGGCCTGTTTTTTTGAAAACAGGCCCGAAACAGGTTTAGCTCAACCGGGCATTCATCTGGGCAGAGAAGGCGTCGTTCTCCGCGCGAGAGGCGTTTCTTCTTTCCTCTGAACTGCCAAACCCTACTTCCAACTCCCCCTGGTCTACGCGCTCCATTACAGAATTTGTAAACTCGTTCAAATCGGCACCGAAGGTATGTAGGCCAGCCCCACCCAGGTCTGTGTTGACGGCAGGCGGTACAATCTCCACTACCTCTACATTGGTCTTAGCCAGCAAGTACCGCAACGACATGGTATAGGAATGCAGGGCGGCTTTGGTGGCACAATAGATAGGCGCGAAGGCGGCCGGGGTAAAGGCCAGGCCCGAGGTTACATTCACAATGGCCGCCGTAGGCTGCTCCTTCAGGTGCGGAATAAACAGGTGACACAGGTGGATAGGCGCCCCCAGGTTAATGGTTATTTCCTGCTGCGTTTCGCGCCAGTCTTCCTGCTGCGCCACAGGGTTGATGCGGCGCTGAATGCCGGCATTGTTGACCAGCACGTTGAGCTGAGGAAAGGTAGTAGTTGCCCACTCCAGCAAGGCCACGCGGTCTGCCTCCACGGCCACGTCACACACCCGGGTGTGCAGCGCAGGATGCTTCTGTTGGGCTTCCTGCAGTTTGTCCTGGCGGCGGCCGCAGATAATGACGGTACTGCCGGCCTGTAAAAAGCGTTCGGCCATGGCCAGGCCAATGCCCGAGGCGCCCCCGGTCACCAACACGGTATTTCCAGCTAATTTCATAGTTTTTGTGTAGAGGTAAAAGGAAAGATTGGTAAGGTTTACTGGCCCGCGCCTAAAGAGGTTCGCTTACCCTGAAAACCTGGGGCTGACGCCAGCCTGTTTCCAGCCCATTTTCCCAAAAACACCCCCAAAACAGAAAAACAAAAGGGCGGAAACCGTTTGCACCGTCTCCGCCCTTTGCCTGCCACCTATGCAGTTTCTTACATTAGGGTGTCTGGGTTGTTATCGTTGTCCAGGATCTCGTTCTGGCGCAAGTGCACCGGCACGGTTTTCTTCCTGAGCCTCATGTTCAGCATCTCCACTACCAGGGAGAAGAACATGGCAAAGTAGATGTAGCCCTTAGGGATGTGGGCGTGCATGGCCTCCACCATGAGCATCACCCCAATCAAAATCAGGAAGGAAAGGGCCAGCATTTTCACGGTAGGGTGGTTGTTCACAAACTCGCTCACGTACTTGGCAAAGGCCAGCATAATGCCCATGGAGATGATCACGGCTATGATCATCACGCTCACGTGGTCCACCAGGCCCACCGCGGTTAAGATGGAGTCAAAGGAGAAAACAATGTCTACCAGCACAATCTGCACCAAGATCTTGCCCATGGAAGCGGTACCGCCGGTAGCGGTGGCACCTTCCTCCTCGCCTTCCAGCTTGTTGTGAATCTCGGTGGTACTCTTGGCCAGCAGGAACAAGCCCCCACCAAACAAGATGATATCGCGCCAGGAGACATCAAACGGCTCATCTAGCCAGAACAGGTTCCAGGTGACCAGGGGCTGGTTGGCGTTGACAATGTAGCTGATGAAAGAGAGCAGTATGATCCGGAAAACCAGGGCCAGCATAAGGCCTATGGTACGGCCGCGGGCCTGCTGGGCCTTGGGCAGCCGGGCCACCACAATGGAGATGAAAACAATATTGTCAATCCCCAGCACTACCTCCATAAAGGTAAGGGTGAGAAGACTTAGCCAGACATCGGGGCTGGAGAATAATTCAATCATAGATATAAGCTGAAGAGGGAAAAGAAGGATACGGGCCGCAAGTTAGCAGAATTTACCGCAGGCAACAGAAGGGGGCGGCTAAGAAACCTCCCGCACTCCCTATCTACTGGTATACCAGCTAACCGCCTTATGACTTCATGTTCACAAACTGCAGCGGAATGCCCAGCTCGGCGCGGCGCAGCATGGCCATCACCTCTTGCAGGTCATCAATCTTCTTGGCGGTTACGCGCACCTGGTCATCCATGATGGCGGGCGTCACCTTCAGCTTGCTGTCTTTGATGAGCTTTACAATCTTCTTGGCGTCTTCCTTGTCAATGCCGGCGCGCACTTTCACGTCTTTCTTGATCATGGCGCCGCTGGGCACATGCTCATTGGTGAAGTCAAGGGCGGTGGCGTCAATCTGCTGCTTTACAATCTTGCTCAGGATAATGTCTTCAATCTGGCGAAGGCGCATGTCGTTCTCGGTGACTAGGTGCACCACGTTGGTTTTCTTGTCCAGCTCCACGCTGCCTTTGGTATCCTTGAAGTCAAAGCGGGTCTGAATTTCTTTTTTTACGGTGTTGATGGCATTTTCCAGGGTCTGCGGATCAACTTTGCTCACAATATCAAATGATGGCATAACAGGATTTTAGATAGAAAATTTATTTAAATACGCACTTCTTTTACACGAAGCCGATCAAAGTTACTAGTTTAGCGGGATTTTACGGAAAAGAGCTTAAAAACGCAGTTATGCAAATTATTCAGCCCTCTACCTTCCACGAGTTTGAACAGTATTACCGTTTACGCTATGAAATGTTACGCAAGCCCTGGCACCAGCCGCTGGGCAGCGAACGCATGGAAGATGATGACACCGCAGTACATTTAATGGCCATCAATGATGATTCAGGAGAGATCATGGGTGGCTGCCGCGTACACATGGAAACCGACACTGAGGCGCAGCTGCGCTTTCTGGCGGTAAGTGCCCAGTACCAGAACAAACAGGTAGGCCGCCGCCTGCTGCAGGCCGTGGAAGAGGAGGCCCGCAAGATGGGCGCCAAGGAACTGATCGTGCAGGCCCGCGAGTACGCCAAGAACTTCTACAAGCGTAACGGCTTCATAGAGGAACACCCTACCCACCTGCTGTTTGGCGAGGTGCAGCATTACCAGATGCGCAAACCCCTTTACTAAATGCCCCCGTATACCCGGTTACCGTTCCAGGTAGCCGGTGGTCGGCTGATGGCCTCCTGCCCCGGGCGGGTTCACGCCTTTAGCCACCATGAAAACCTCCAAACTTCTTCTCAGCCTTGGCGCCGGGCTTCTGGCCTCCGGAGCGTTATATGCGGCGCTCAGGCCCCAGCCTGCGCCCCTGCCAACGGTTTCTTCGGTAGACCTGGCCCGGTATGCGGGCACTTGGCATGAGATTGCCTCTTTCCCGCAGCGGTTCCAGCGCGGCTGCCAGTGCACCACGGCCCAGTACACCCTGAAAGAAGGCTACGTAGAGGTAAGGAACACCTGCCGCAAAAACGGCAAGCGCACCGGCATTACCGGTAAGGCCTTCGCGGTAGAGGGCAGCCACAACGCTAAGCTGAAGGTGCAGTTCTTCTGGCCCCTGCGCGGCGACTACTGGATCCTGGGCCTGGCCTCCGACTACTCGCACGCCCTGGTGGGCACCCCAGACCGCAAGTCCCTCTGGATTCTGGCCCGCGCCACCACCCTTCCCGCCCCCATTTACCGGCAATTGGTGCAGCAGGCCCAACAACTCGGCTTTGACACGGCCCTGCTCCAGAAAACCGATCAGAGTTGCAAAGAAGAGCAGTAAGTAACCATCCAGGCGTAACTTTTCTCTCTGTCATCCTGAAAGGACCTTGTGGGCGTACTAGAAAAGCAATGTAGTAAACGCTACTGCCGTTCGCTACCGAGATCCTTTCAGGATGACAAGATGTAGGATGTGGTTTGAGGGTTATGGCCATAAAAAACAGGACACGTATAGGGCACCTCCTGCCGCCAGAACAACTCAGGACCTCAAGTCCCCCTTCCCAAGCCCAACTGGAATAGCCTTCCGTTTTAAGCTTGTTTTTCTAAAAACAGACCAAAACCACCGCGCAAAACAGATTAATTATATCCGGCCATTTGATAAGCTATCCCTCATAGGAAAAGCAGGCGAAGGAACTGGGGCCTTCCTTCTGGCGCGCAGGCAGATTTTATCCGGTTTATTATAGCAGATTCCCTATTCTTCTGTAACCACAGCTATCTGTCTTGAGTACAAGTAGCATCTCACAAAATTGCTACTCTATTTAACTTGTCTACGCAGAACGTTAAGAAATACACGCTGAAGACGCTGGTCGTGCTCCTGTGGATCATTGGGGGGGTATTGGTGCTGGTGGTGGCGTTGCTGGTTGCCCTGAAGGTTCCCAAGGTGCAGGACTTTGCCGCCCGAAAAGCAGAATCTTATCTTCAGAACAAACTGGGCACAGAGGTGCGCATTGGTAAGTTCCGGAGCGACTTCCGGAAAGACATCCTGCTGGAAAACGTGTACCTGGAAGACCAGAAAGGTGACACGCTCTGGTACTCGCAGCGCCTGGCCGCCAACCTGGACATTCTGGGCCTGCTCAAATCTAAGGTGGGCCTCAAGTCATTGGAGCTGGAAAACGCCACGGTGCACCTTTCCCGCACCCTGCCAGACAGCGTCTCCAACTTTGACTTTATCATAGATGCCTTCACCACGCCCGTTGACACCACCGCCACAGACTCCACGGCCAGTTTCTCTTATGACATTGGCAGCGTAGACCTGAAGAACATCTACCTCACCTACAAAGACGAGGTGAACGGCCAGAACGTGCGCACCCGGGTGGGCAACCTCACCCTGGACATGGACGAGCTGGACCTGGAGAAAGAGATCTACCGCATTAATGACATCGCGCTGCGCGATACCTGGGTAGACATGATTCAGACCAAAGTGCCGCCCGAAGGCGAGTCTGAGCCCTTGACCATGCAGTTCGGGCTCAAGACCGTGTCTCTGGACAATGTCAGGTTCAAGTACCGCAACGGCGTAGCCAAGCAGTACATAGACGCCAACCTGGGCCAGGCCAAACTGGCCGCCGATAAGATTGACCTGGTGAACACCCGCCTGGACCTCTCTAACTTGGAACTGCACAACAGCACCCTGGCCTACTCCCAGAACGCCGAAATGCCCGCCGAGTACCGCGTGGTGAATCCCGCCGAGGCCATTGAGGCCATTGAAGAGGCTGTCTCCAAAACCACCGGCGAGCCCGTGAAATGGGTAGTTACCCTGGACAAACTAAACGTCACCGAGGTAGATGCCGCCTTTGACAACTATGACGCCCCCAAACAGGCCCGCGGCGTAGACTACAACCACTTGCAGGCCCGCAACCTAAACCTGCAGCTCCAGGACCTGTACTTCAGCACCAACCGTACCACCGCCCAGCTGGAGCAGCTCAGTTTCCAGGAGAAAAGCGGGTTTGAGGTAAAGAACTTCACGGCTGGCATCCTGTTTGACTCCGTAGAGACCGAACTCACCGACCTGGTGCTGGAAACCGGCCATAGCCGTATTGCTCGTCGCATTAAAGTAGGCTACCCTTCCCTGGAGGCCGCCGCCGATGACCTGAGCAAACTCACCCTTTCCGCCGATTTAAAAGACACCCACATCGGGTTTAGAGACGTGGCCCTGCTGCAGCCCTCCCTTGCCAAACAGCCGCCCCTGGCCGGAAACCTGAACGAGACCGTGTACCTGAGCGGGCTGGTGAACGGCCGTATGGACAACCTGCTCTTGAGTAACGTGCGCGTGAGCGGCTGGCGCAATACCCAACTGGCTTTGAGCGGCCGCGTGAAAGGCTTGCCAAACCCAGACAACCTGGCGGCCAACCTCCAGATCAACCGCCTGCATACCACCGCCGACGACGTAAAATCCCTGCTTCCCGCCGGTACCTTGCCCGCCAACATTACCTTGCCGCCGGTCATGGACATAGAGGGTTCCTTCAGTGGTACCATGACCGCCTTTGACCTGGACGCCACCGCCCGCACCTCCTTCGGGAATGCCGTAGCTAAGATTGACATGAGCCCGGGCCGGGCTCCCGGGCAGGAACGCGTGCAAGGCAACGTACGCCTCCAGCGCTTTGACCTGGGCAAGCTCATGCAAGACCCCGCGCTGGGCAGAGCTACCATGGTGGCCACCATCAACGGCACCGGCATTACCCCAGAGAACATGGTAGCTAAAATAAATGGCACCGTGCAGAGCCTGGAGTACAATGGGTACAACTACCGCAACATAGGCTTCAATGTAGACGCTAACCGCAACCGCTATGACATTAAAGCCAGCAGCAGCTCAGATGAGAACCTGGCCTTCAACCTGAACGGCGTAGTGAACATGCGCGGCGCGCAACCCAGCTACAGCTTTAACACCAACATCAAATCCATTGACTTCCAGGCGCTCAAACTCTATTCAGAGGACCTGCGCATGCGCGGCAACATAACTGCCAACCTGAGCGGAAGCAACGCCAACAGCCTCAACGGAACCATCATTGCCAGTGATGCCGCAATTACCAGCAACAACCAGGTGCTGCCCTTTGACACCCTACACCTCACCCTTACCCAACGCCCCGGCGATACCCGCGTGCGCCTGTTCTCAGACGTGCTCACCGCCAACCTTGATGGCAACGTAGCGCTGGGAGATATTGGTCCGGAACTCATGAACCACATCAGCCGGTACTATGACCTGGGCAACGGACCATATAAACCACGGTCTACGCCGCGGCAGTTTACCTTTGCGGCGGCCTTGCACAAACCCCGCCTGGTGGCAGCCTTCATACCCGGGGTAGACAGGCTGGCGTTAGATACCTTGCACGGTTCCTATAACAGCCAGACAGCTAACCTGCAGGTGGTGGCGCGGCTCCCTCGGCTCCGCTACAACGGCATCAGGCTAGACTCCCTTTCCCTGGACGTATCCTCTGACCCCAGCAAACTGACCTACGCCACCCGCGCTGAGCGCATCCGGCAGGACACTACCTTCAGGTTCAACAATATTGTGATGGCCGGTAACGTGCAGAACAATACCGTGGCCCTGCGCGCGGCAAACCAAAGCGCCGCCGGCGATGAGGAATCAGCCATCGGGCTGCTGGTGCGCCAGATGACCGGAGGCTTTGAGGTGAACGTGACCCCAGACCTGCTTATTAACCGCGACCGCTGGGAAGTAGGACCCAATAACTACCTGCGCTATTACACCACCTCTGGAGCAGTGGTGGCCAACAACCTGCGGTTATCACAGGGCGCCATGGCCATTCTCCTGCAGAGCCAGAACCCTAATGCCCAGAACTCGCCGCTCAACGTGAACCTGACGGATGTGGACCTGGGCTACCTGGCCCGCGCCGTTGCGCAGCAAGACAGCCTGGTGGCCGGCACCCTCAACGGTCAGGCCACCGTCAATAACCTCACCGGTAACATGAGCTTTACGGCAGACATGAACCTGACCGGCCTGCGCTACCTGCAGAACCCCGTGGGCGATGTGTCACTGCAGGCCAGGAACACCAGCCCCAGCCGCTATGACGTAACCGCCCGCCTCACCGGCAACGGTAATAATGTGACCCTGGGCGGCTATTACCTTACCACTGCCGGTCAGCCTATGTCCTTTGACCTGAACTTTGACCAGTTGAACCTGGCCAGTTTGCAGCCGTTCACCCAGGGCCTTATCAAAAACATGGGCGGCGGCTTACTGGGCACGGTAGCCATTAGAGGCAACATAGATAACCCCCAGGTGGCCGGCGACCTGCAGTTCCAGAACGCTACCTTCAACCTGGCCATGCTCAATTCTACCTACCGCATTTCAGATGAGCGCCTGAGCGTGACCAACCAAGGCATCAGGTTTGATGATTTTGAGTTGCTGGACTCCCTCAATAACCGCGCGGTGGTGAACGGCAATATTCTTACCTCCAACTTCCTGGACTATAAGTTTGACCTAAGGGCCACCACCGAAGATTTTATGGTCATGAACAGCACCGCCCAAGACAATCCGCTTTACTTTGGGAGGGTGTTCGTAGACAGTGACACCCGCATTACCGGAGATTTGAACGTGCCCATCATCAAAACCAACGTGACGGTGGCGCCCAATTCCAATTTCACCTATGTGATACCAGACGAGGCAGTGAGCGTGAACCGCGAAGGCATTGTGCTCTTTGTGGACGTGGACAGCACCCGAAACCGCCGCATCTCCCGGAAGAAACAACTGGACACCGTAGATGCCGAGGTGCAGGGCGTGGAAATGGCCATGGTCCTGAACCTGACCGATGACACGCCAATTACCGTGATTGTGGACCAGGAATCTGGCGACAACCTTATCTTCAAAGGCGAGGCCAACATGAACGTGGGCTATGATGTCACAGAGAACATTACCCTATCAGGACGGTTTGATGTAACCGAGGGCATGTACACCCTGAACCTGTATGAACTGGTCAAGCGCGAGTTTGAACTGGATCCCTCCAGTTACGCGGTCTGGAACGGCGATCCCTTTGACGCAGATATCAACGTGACCGCCATTTACAACGTAGACGCCGCCCCGCTGGAGCTTATCCAAAGCCAGACCGCCGGCATAGACGCGAGCAGCGCCGGTCAGTTCCGCCAGAAACTGCCCTTTGACGTGCGCCTGAACCTGGAAGGCGAGATCATGAAACCAGCCGTCTCCTTTAACATTGAGTTAGATGAGAAAGCCAAAGGCGCATTTAGCGGAGAGGTAGACGCCCGCCTGGAACAATTAAGCCAGCCTACCCAGGAATCTGAGCGCACCAAACAGGTCTTTTCCTTGCTGGTGCTGGGCCGGTTTATGGCGCAGGACCCATTGGCCTCGTCGGCGGGCGGCGGCATTAACAGCACCATAAGGGGTAGCGCCAGCCAGGTGCTGTCAGACCAACTGAATGCCTTGACTGGGCAGTACCTGGGCAATCTGGGGCTGGAACTGGGGCTGAACTCCTATGATGATTATTCCTCGGGCGAAGCCCGCAGCCGCACAGACCTGAACGTGGCCATGCAAAAGCAATTGGCCAATGACCGCCTCACCGTGCGCTTTGGTACCGACATCAACCTGGAGGGAAGTGGGCAGAACAACGCCCGCAACAACGCCAGCGGTTTTGCCGGTGATATCTCAGTAGAATATTCTATTACCAAAGACGGCCGTCTGCGCATGCGGGCCTTCCGGCAAAACGCCTATGAAGGCTTCCTGGACGGGCAGCTGCAACGCACCGGCCTGTCCCTCATTTTTGTGCGCGAGTATGACAGCCTCGCTGAACTTTTCAGAAACATAGGCAAAGCAAAATAATGATATCCTTGTTCCACCCGTTACGCGTTTCCCAGTATCCTTGCCTAAGGGTGTTGCTGCCCGTGTTGTTACTAGCCTTGTTGGCCAGTTGCAGCAGCACTAAGAGTGTGCCCCAGGGCGATTATCTCTACATTGGCGGCGCCATCAAAGTGACTTCCACAGACCAGAACACCAAAACCAAAGACCTGGAATCTGAGCTCAACGCCGCCATCAGGCCGCAGCCTAACACCTCTTTTCTGGGGTTAAGGCCCAAGCTCTGGATCTACAACGCCATGGGCGGAAACAAGAAAACCAAAGGCATTCCCAACTGGATCAAGACCCGCCTGGGCGAACCGCCCGTGCTCCTGAGTGAGGCCCACCCAGACCGCGTGCAGGGCCAGATGGTAAACCGCCTCTACAACAATGGCTACTTCTCCCCCACGCTGGAATTTAAGATAGACAGCACCGGCAAAAGGAAAATGGCCCGGGTAGACTATGCCGCCACCGTGGGGCGCCAGTACATTATTCAGCAGGTGCAGTTCCCGCAGGGCAATGACAGCCTGGCCCTAGCCATACGGGAAACGGAGCCTAATAGCCTGTTAAAGGTCAACGACCCCTATAACCTGCAGACCATGATTGGCGAGCGCCTGCGCATCAATGAGACCCTCAAAGAGAAGGGCTTCTTTTTCTTTGACGAAGATTACCTCATTTTCCACGTAGACAGCACCCTCAACAACAAGGTGAATGTATACGTGCGCATTAAAGACACGGCCCCCAGAAAGGCCTTGATCCCGTACCGTTACCAGCAGGTGAGCGTGTTCACAGACTACTCCCTCACAGATTCTATTGGTGACTCTTCCACCCCACCGGTGCAGTACAAAGACTACAAGTACTACCCAGACGAGAAAACGTTCAAGGCCCGCACCATTCTCAATGCCGTTTTCATAGAAAACAATGACCTCTACAGCCGCAAACGCCACCTGCAGACCATTAACCGTTTAATGGACCTGGGCACGTTCAAATTTGCCGAAGTACGGTTTACACCCCTTGATTCCATTGGCCTGAACGGCCGCCTGAAGGCGGATATCTTATTGACCCAGGCCAAGAAAAAATCTGTGCGGGCCGAGATTCAGACGGTGCAGAAATCTAATGGTTATGCCGGGCCGGGCATTACCGTAGGCTTCAGGAACCGGAACGCCCTGCGCGGCGGCGAATTGCTGTTAATCAACCTGGTGGGATCGTTTGAATCTCAGATTAGCGGAGACTCCACCAGTTCTGGCCTCTCCTCTTTTGAGATGGGCGCCGATGCGGAGATGAACGTGCCGCGCATTATCTCTCCCTTTGACATTAGAATCTCCAGCAGTATGTACCAGCCCAGAACCCGCTTCATGTTAGGGTTCAGGTTTATAGACCGTCAGGAATTCTTCCAGCAGAACTCCTTCAATTTTGAGTACGGCTACAGCTGGAAACAGCGCGCCACCACGGAGATAGTGCTTAACCCGGTGCAGGTGACCTATGCCCGTTTACTCAACACCACCCCCGCCTTTGAGACCGCCATAGAGGAGCGCCCGTTCCTGGCCCGGGCCTTTGACCAGCAGTTGATCATTGGGGGCAATTACCGCCTTGTCTTCAACACCCAGAATATACCCGGTAAAACCCATCAGATCTACGTCAGCCCGGGGCTTGATCTGTCAGGTGGGTTATGGGGCCTGTTTTACCGCGTTAAGAACAAGCGGCCCGCAGACCCAGACAACCCTAACCAGTTTAGGGGGCAGACACTGTCACAGTACGCCAAAGTAGACCTTGAAACCCGCTATTATTTTAATTTCTCTGAGAAACTGGTGCTGGCCACCCGCCTGCTGGGGGGGTACGGGTTACCCTATGGAAACTCCCGCGTGCTCCCCTACATCAAGCAGTACGGTATTGGTGGCCCCAACAGCATACGGGCCTTTGCGGCCCGCAGCATTGGCCCGGGCGTATACAACCCCAACCTGCTCACCGAAGGCGGAGACCCGGTAAAACGCAGCTTCTCCTACTTTGACCAGACCGGCGACATCAGGATTGAAGGCAACGCCGAGGTCCGCTTCCCGCTCCTGGACCCGTACCTGAAAGGTGCTTTCTTTGTGGACGCCGGTAACATCTGGCTGGTGAACGAAGACCCTACCCGCCCGGGCGGAAAATTCAACGGTAACTTCATGAGCCAGCTGGCCATTGGCGCCGGGGCCGGGCTGAGAATAGACGTGCAGTTTTTTGTGGTCAGGTTTGACCTGGCTTACCCCCTCCGTGACCCGTCTTACCCTAACGGCGGCCGACCTTCCTCGGGCCTCTTTGGGAACGGAGTGCTGAACCTGGCCATTGGGTATCCTTTCTAGAAGCATAGGTTTAAGAGGCATTTCCGTTTTAGGGCCGTTTTCCTGAAAACAGCCCCAAAGCAGAAATTTCTTTGGCCCGCTGCGAAGGAAGATGTCTGCTTTTTAAGTAACATTACGCCTGGAGCTTGTTTAAATTTTGATTTTGCAGGCGAAAATGGCAAGAGTAAGGTTCTGCGGAAGCGGTTTGTGAGCAGCGTAGCAACGCTACGGTGTGAGGAAAACGCAAACGCAGGTTCTTGCCATGGCCTTTTGCAGCGCAAAAGACAAATCTAAGCATGCTCTTACCTAAAAAATAAGCCATGAAAACTGTATATAAAATCCTGTTAGCGCTGGTGGTGCTCCTGGTCCTGATCCAGTTTATTAGAATTGACACCACCAATCCGCCGGTAGACCCTGCCAAAGATTTTATCACGTTAAAGAACCCGCCGCAGGCTGTGGCAGGCATTCTCCGGGCTTCCTGCTATGACTGCCACTCCAATGAAACCACCTACCCGTGGTACACCAACGTGGCGCCATTTTCGTGGTTGATCAAAGACCATATTGACGAAGGCCGCCGCAAACTCAACTTCTCAGAATACGGAGACCTGCCCGCCAAAAGAGCCAAACACAAGCTGGATGAGTCTTATGAGATGGTAGCCGAAGGCGAAATGCCCATGACCTCCTACACCCTCCTCCACCGTGACGCCAAACTGAGCGATGCCCAAAAACAGGAGCTCCTGGCCTGGCTGAAATCTATTGGGGCTAAGTCTACGCCGGAGGCAAAGTAAAGACCGGCACCTCTTTGGGGAACCAATTTTCACACAGGCTTTCATTTGAAGGTGTCCACTGGGCAGGCAGTGCACAACTGTCATTATAGTAAGTTCTTTACACCTATTGAGAGCAACAAGGATCGCTCACTTTTCATGGGCTGGCTGTATTTAGCGGTATTCTAAACCACTGGTTATTTTGCCCGCATTTCATTGACGGGGTCATGCTGTTTTGCGCCTTCACTTACAGACACGTTTTCCCCGGCTGTCAGGAGCCATTTCCCTTTCTTTTTCACATATACCAGGGTGGCAATATCATCTGTGTTGCCCATTTTATTGCCGCCTGGGGTAGTGAATTCTCCGTAATGGGTGATGATGTGGGCCACGGCGACGTCTTTTGTGATAAACCGGATGTCCGTTGACTTCAAATCAACCGGCACGTCTTTGAACATTGTTTTATGGAAGGCCTCATGGGCATATTGCACTTCTTTGCGTCCTTTCCACCGCATGCCCACTATGTTTACCCAATCAACATCTGGGGTAGTGTAGGTATCCATGTCACTGAACTGGTGTTGGTTCCAGCTATGGAGCATAGCCTCAATCTGCGTCTGCACCGCTTGTTTGTCTTTACTTGTCTGAGCGAAAAGATTTGACGTGCAGCCAGCGGCAATTAGTAGCATACAGAATAGATGTTTCATAGCTTCTTTGCTTTTTTAGTAAAACTACAAAAGCAGGAAACGGCAGGATAGTACAAACCCGACAACTTAGCTGAATACTCTGTTCTGGAGATTTATGGCTGCTTCGCGAAGCGAAATTTCAATGATGGAAGGGGTAGCGCCGGCAAATTCTTTAAAGTCCCGGATGAGGTGCATTTGGTCATAGTACCCGCAGGCATAGGCTATTTCTACCCAGCTTGCATCTGGGCGAGCTTCTTTGTACACCCAAGCGTTGGCGAACCGCACAAGCCTAGAGAAAAACTTGGGAGATAGGCCTAACCGGTCTTTGAAGGTTCTTTCAAATTGGCGGTTACTTAAACAAGCCAGGCTGGCCAGTTGGTCTACCGGCAATAAACCGCCGTGTTTGATCAAAAGCGGCAAGACATGGTCTATGGGTAGGCGTTTCTTCAGGGCGCCTTGTTTCTTCAGTAAAAACTGTTCTACAATACCCTGCATCTGGTGAAAGGAAGCGGCCTCTCTTAACTGTTCATTTACCAGGTAAACCTCTGGCCCAAAGAGGTCACTGGCATCAAAGGCTTCGGTGCGCAATAAGTGGTGCATGGGTATGCCCAGCAGCCGGTGTAACCCGCCAGGCTGAAAGCCCACTTTTATCACCAGGTGATCATAGCCCATGGTAATGTGTAGGGGCTCGGTTTGTGGCCCCACCAATACACAAGGCGAAAGCTTTTGCTTCTCCCCAGAAGCATACTGCACCTCCATGCAGTCATGCGGATAGAAGAAAAGGCATTGCTCTGGCAGCGGCGGAAATAGGAAACTGGGGTTAGGGATGGCGGCGTTGAAAGAGATCTTGTTGATCATGATGTTATTCACAATCTCTCCTAAAGCAGGGCTCGGCTTGAAAAATTGATGGAACATAAGATTAACTTGGGTGTAGTTACTCCAGAAGTTCTATTATACGCTAACGAATTGTTGCAGAAGAAGCCCGAAGAGTAACGAGGGTTAAGGCTGCACTGGTGGAAGTTTTGCTTATTTCCCTTTGTAGATGATTTTCACTTCATCACCACAGAAGAAGGCTTTTTCATTCTTCATTCCGAACTGAATTTCATTCTGATGAGTTACTTCCAACGTTTGACTATCGAGCCAACTGGCGGAAATCTCCATACCATGTCCTGTGAAATAAAGGATTGCTCCCCCGCCATTCTCCCACATTATAAGACCACTCGTATGGATGTAATTTTTGTTTGTGTACTCTTCACTTATCCTTATTGCCTTGTTTGAATCAGGGGATAAGCTGTTTACCAGGTCTTTGGTCTCAAATTCAAATTTAGGTTTAACTCTACGCTTGGGTTTATCTTTTTCTGTTGAGATTTGCTCTAAGAATTTGTGGAGTGTTTTCCTTCTCTTTTCAATTGTTTTTGCGTCAGCACCTAAATTTTTCCAGACTTGTAAGTCTTGCTCACCTTCAATTATGTCTCTCACCCTGCTGTAGATTGTTGGGTCAAGTGACTTCGTTTCCCATTGTGCAAATGCTAGGGCAAAAAGAGAATTGTTCCTATCATCTTCGTCTTCGAACATACCTTGATAATCAGCAAAAATAACTTTTGAGATAGCCGAAGGACTCTCCCCTTGGTTATACCTGTCATAAAAGGCGGAGTAAATATCAAGGCAAGTATCATTGCCCTTTATTAATGTGTCCCAAGCACCCATGCTCTTTTAATTAATTATAAATTAACACCAATGGTTAGTATAGACGGCGGCGAAGGCCGTCGGCCGATGCTGACGTTTATACTAACCGTTAGCTGCTGGCATTTTTCAATCTATGGTTGTAATGTTTGTAAAACCCATTTTTGGTTCTCTATTGTGTACAAATCCCGATTATGAAACCGAGTCGTTTTGAATTCTAAAAATTCAATTCGCGCAGGCTTTATTGTATAACCTCCCCAATATTCTGGTCTTCTTAGCTTATTATTTCCTGAGCTTTGCTCAATTCTATTATATTCCTCTATGAGTCCGTCTACATCTGTAATTACATGTCCTTGTTTGCTCACGATGGAAATTATTTGGCTGTCTTTGTTTCTCTCTGAAAAATATTTATCTGCAAGCGTTTTTGAAATCTGAGTTGCCTCTCCTTGGATTCTTACTTGCCTTTCTGTTTCAACCCACCAAAAAGTTAAAGCTACTTTGTTGCATAGATTTATTTAAAGTCCTTTTCTTGAGTTCAAAGGCCCAGTAATTACAAAACTATCATCTGATACCTCTTTTAAGGAGACAAATCGTGCATTAGGATAATTATCTAATCCAATAGTCGATAAACAACAAGCGGCAGGGATTCTCACTTGTGTCAAATTTAGCTCATCCTGAAGCCAGCTTTGAAAAATCATTATCGGGTTCACTGCCAATCTGCTCGGTTTAAGATGAAGCTACTTTCTTGCTTCACAAATCCAACCTTAGGATAATATTCCATAGCCGTCGGAACAGACAAGAGTAAAACCATTGATTGTTCTCCAACCCTTTCTTTTGTTAACTGTATCAATTTTTTACCAATACCTGCTTTTTTATATTCTTGCCTTACTGCAAGGTCTGCTAAATAGCAACTCCATACCCAATCTGTTATAGACCGCGAAACACCAACTAATAAGTCCTCGTGCCACGCTGTTACAATTAGATTGGAGTTATCAAACATCTTTTGAATTCTTTCTTTGTCTCGTGTCGGGCGAGGCAAGCCGCAGTTGTCATAAAGTTCAATAACCTGCTTTGCAGTAGGTTTATCATCGAAGCTGTATTTTATATCCATTTTAGTTAAATAATTTAAAATCGTTTTAGTGCTTGCAGCTAACGTACTCGTGTAAACGACGGCGGCCGTCGGCCGATAGTGCCGTTTAGGTGTTGCTAGCACTTGTTGTTCTTTTGTTAATAGAATCCACTTTTGTTTTTATGTCCAGCATTAATTCATCCCCTAAGTTCTTGCTTGAGATTTTAATGATGACGGCAAACAAGATAGATAAGCCCAAGAAAAACCAAGGCAGCTTCAACAGGAACACTGCAAGCAACAAACCAGCAAACAGGACAGGTAAAAAGAAGCTTAATATCTTATTATACCTGACACTCCCACGAATTTCTACGCCTTGGTTCATTCTTATTATCCTCCCTTTTAAATATGGAAAGAAAGGTTTACCAGTATAATTAACTTCCAAAAAAGCCCTTGAAAAATAAATAAACACCGTTTCACTCTCCTGGTAGAGCATGTATTTAGAGCGGATTGTTCCTTCTGCCTTTGCATCTAAGCCATGATAGGGGTCATTATTTAGTGGGGAGTATTCTGGCCCTAAGACACCACTGATATTTTGTCTTTCATAACATTCAGTGATTTTAATTAGGTGTTCTTTTGGAAATAAAAGCCTATTCGTCATTTACAATTTGTGCCAACGGTTAGTATACAAAAAGCACGCAGCGGAGCGAGTGTTTTGCGTATATGATGTTATAGCCAGTACATTTTGTTTAAATCAGCTTAAGGGCCAATGCCTGTACTTAACCTACTAATAATAAAATCCTTGCCCGCATCATCTGACCATTCAGCGAAAGGGTACAACGCTTCTTGATTAGTAATAATGTAAAAGACGTCCTCTTTATGCTTTTTAATCCTTGAAGTCATGTCAGGGTATTTTTTGGCATGTGAAGCAATGAATTTATCTGGATCCAAAGTGATCAGAAGATAATTGCGTTTCGCTGTACTCCTAATGTCTTAGTCCTGAATGAAATTCCACCCTAGATTTTGGCTCTGTTTTAAGTTTTTCCTTACAAAAGCAAAAAGGAATAATCTATTATCAGAGGTTATTCCCCGTATCGGGCCTTGGGTGATGCAAAGTTCTGCAGTACTTATATCAGTATAAGTGTTTTCACAGCATTCGCATGGTTTATAGGTATTGAATGGCTTTAACCCACAACCCATTAAGCAAATTAGTATAATCCCTATTAGGGTATGTTTTATCATTCTATTTTGTATTGCCTATAACGGACTTGGCTATATGGTGGCGTAGCTGACATATAGGTGTGGTTAGGGCTTGTTTTTTATTTTGCTTACAATAACCCGCTCAAACTCCTTTGTTAAATTATCAATGTTATCGTCTTTCTTTGGGCATCTATGGTTTGCCTCAAGCAGCGTAAGCAGAGTTTTACCATTAGGCAATTCGGAAACTGAGACCTTCACATCAAAGTATCCAAAGCAGAATTTAGAAGGTAGGCTGAAATTCACCGTATCAGGGTTCCTATCTGAGAACTCTACACCATTCCCAGAATTCAAGCTGTCTATGTCGGCAAACCTCATTATCAATGTGTTTTTCGGCATATCCAATAAATAGGTCTTGTTTATCTCTGCCTTAGAACTATAACTAGTTGCCATAAATGCGAACGCTGATACCATTAGTGGGATAACAGGAGGTATAGTCACCCTAAATGTTAGTTTCTGTTGCTCCCCAAAATGGTACCCAAGAGGCAAGACAATCAGTGCGACAAGGTCTGAATAGTCGACCTCCCTAGTGATTGGCCAAATCCCCTTGCTATTCCAACCGCCTATGAATGGATCGCTAAGGGGAGATTTCCACCAGACAAACAAGAGGCCCGTCAGAATGAATACCAGTTTCTTGTGTTTTGAAAGGAGGGAAAGCCAAAAAAGCGGGAAAATGAATAAACCTGCAAAATCGGAAAGTTTGCCTGTTAACCAATTTCCATAGAAACCTTTAAGGATAAAGTCGTTCAGCAAAAGAACTGCCAGCCCCATAAGGTACCAAAATGTCGTAAGGACTTTGAATTCTTTTATCATATTAATGCGCCCTAACTAGTAGATAGCATACATAAACATACGGTTTACCACCAAATATACCAGATAACCGTAACTGAACTGCCGAATATACTATATATAAATACCTCAATATACTCAGTTCATCTCAGATTAACCCAGTCTAAAAATTCAACACCCTTCCCACTACACCTGGCACTGCGGGCAGAAATACGTGGCCCGGCCGCTCACGTATTTCTTCTGGATGAGTGTCTGGCAGCGGGGACAGTTCAGGTGAGTTCCGCCAGAAGTCGAGGTGGGTGCCTCGTCCCATTCGCGGGCATGGATCAGGTAGTGTGACGGGAAATCGCGGTAAATGGCCTCGGCGGCAACGGCGGTTTCCAGCACTTCCCTGATGGCGGTGGCCAGGCGGTCTACTTCTACGGGCTGTAATGTATTGGCCGGGCGCTCGGGTTCCAGCTGGGCCTGGAACAGCACTTCATCGGCTATCCAGTTGCCCACGCCGGGCGCAATGCGCTGGTCCAGGAGCAGCGGCTTTATGGCAGATTTCTTTTTGGCCAGGCCCTGGGTCAGTTCCTCAGTAGTGAGGGTGAGGGCATCAGGACCCAGTTTCTTCTGCTTCCGGAACGCCTCCACGCTTTCAGTCAGCCCCAGCCGCCCAAACTTACGGGAGTCCAGAAACGCGAACTGAAAGCCGTTCTCAAAGTGGAAGACCGACCGGGCAAAGCGGGGCGTGTCTGCGGCGTCACGGTAGTAGGCCACATCGCCGGTCATCCCGAAGTGCATGGTCACAATAGGCCCTTGCGCCGTGAGCAGAAAAAGCTGCTTGCCAATGCGGTGCGTGCCCGTGAACTGGTTGCCCAGCAGAGCCTTCCTGAAATCGTCCAGGTCTACCTGCAGCTGGCGTTTGGGGTCCTGCACCTCTACCTCGCGTATGGGTTGGTACAAGCTGGTTTCGTCAATGAATCTTCTATAGGTTTCTACCTCTGGTAACTCGGGCATGGTTCTTGATTTGCGTTTAGAGCCTGTTTTCAGGAAAACAGCCCTAAAACAGTACGTATTCTATAACCGCCCCACCCGCACATAGTTGCGCCAGAGACCATGTTTTAGCAATATGCCAACCGGGCCCGGATGTAGCCAACAGGCACTGATCCCCTTTAAGGCCGCTTCAAAAATTGAGACTAAAAACGCAGCAAAGAAATCAGTATTTCGTTAGATTTGTCAAAGACCCTATTTTCTGCAATGGAAACGACTACCCTCCCACTGGAAATACTTCGCTACCCCGTTGGCCGGTTTGCATCGCCGCCCCTCTACCGGTCTGCCCTGGTAAAACAGGCCTTGGCCAAGCTGGAAGCCCTACCCGCTCAGTTGCGGACCCAGGTGACCAACCTTTCAAACCAGCAGCTGGACACCCCCTACCGCCCCGGCGGCTGGACCCTTCGGCAGGTAGTGCACCATCTGGCAGACAGCCACATGAACAGCTACACCCGTTTCCGGCTGGCCCTCACCGAGGAGCAACCCACCATCAAACCCTATGAGGAGTCTTCATGGGCATACCTGCATGATGCCCGCTGGGCCGACCCCGAGATATCGTTGCGTTTGCTGGAAGCCCTGCACTACCGTTGGGTACTGCTGTTGCGGTCGCTGTCCATGGAAGAATGGCACCGCACCTTTATCCATCCGCAGGGCGGCGAGACATATCTGTTTCAGGCGGTAGAGATGTATGCCTGGCACGGCGAGCACCACCTGAGGCATATTACCGCCTTAAAAGAGCGAATGGCGTGGTAAAATGCGTTTATAGCCTGTTTTTCTTAAAACAGGGTCAAAACAAGCGCCTTCCCCTTCCGTTTTCTCCCAGAAATTAGCTTAATTTAGTCAGAAGTTTTGTTTTACCACGATGCATCTGACGGCTATCCTGTTCATCTTCTCTACGTATTGGTCTTTGCTGCTCCAGTTTCTGGGCGGCACCCCCACACCTGCCCCGGCAAAACCGGTGGCGGTGGCCCCGGCGGTAAAGGCCTACGCCATGGCAGACACCCGCACCCTGGAGTTTGTGGAGAACAAAGGCCAGTGGCCCAAGCAGGTTTCCTACGCCGCCGATGTGCCAAGCGGCAAGCTATTTCTGGAGCCCACAGGGTTTCTGTACGTGCTGCGTGACCCGGCCCAGGTTTCCAGCCACGGTCATGGGGCAGAAGAGCCTGCCACTACCCGCCGCAACATTCTGCCTGCTGGCGTCACTAAAAACCACGCCTATTCCGTCACCTTTGAGAATGCCAACCCCTCCGCCGCCCTTACGGGCGATGAGGTCACCGAAGGCACGCGCAACTACTACCTGGGCAACGACCAGAGCAAATGGGGCAGCGGGGCCAGGGGGTTCAGAAAGGTGCAGTACAAAGCCCTGTACCAAGGAGTAGACATGGCGCTCTATGAGCAGGCGGGTAAACTCAAGTATGACCTGCATGTGGCCGCCGGCACCTCTCCCACGCAAATCAAGCTTACCTATACCGGCGTGACCAGCTTGTTGCTGCAAGAGGGCAACCTGCAGATTGAGACCTCGGTGGGCCGGGTGGTGGAACATAAACCCATCGCCTACCAATGGGTACAGAACATGCGGACTCCCGTGGCCTGCAGCTATAAATTGACAGGCAACACGCTCCAATTTTCCTTCCCCGAAGGCTATGACCCCAAACTGCCGCTGGTTATTGACCCGGTGGTGGAGTTCTCTACCTTCACGGGCTCCTTTGCCGACAATTGGGGCTTTACCGCCACCTATGACAGCCACGGCAACATGTATTCGGGGGGTATTGCCTCCAGCGTGGGGTATCCCGTCTCCCTGGGCGCGTTTGATACCTCCTACAACGGCGCCTGGGACATGGCCATTATCAAGTACAACACCAAGGTACTGGGTCCGGCGGCCCGGCTCTATGCCACCTATGTGGGCGGCACGGAGACGGATATCCCGCATAGCCTGGTGGTGAACGCGGCAGATGAACTCATTATCCTGGGCACCACCAGTTCCCTGGATTACCCCACCTCCAGCAGTGCCCTGAAAAAAACCTTTAACGGCGGCTCTTTCATAGCGCCGCTGGGCACCGGCGGAAACCCCACCTACGCCAACGGCTCTGACCTAGTCATAACCCGCCTCAGCGCCACCGGCGACAAGCTGCTGGCCTCCACTTTTCTGGGAGGCAGCGGCAATGACGGCCTTGTGAGCAGGACCGCCATTAACGTGCCGGGCTTGGTGCAGAACTACGGAGACCAGTTCAGGGGAGACATCATCACAGACCCAGACGGTAACGTGTACCTGGCCAGTAACACCACCTCAGCAGACTTTCCGGTCCGCAACGGGTTCCGGTCACAGGCTTATGGTTCCAATGACGCCATTGTCTGCAAACTCTCCCCAGACCTGAGCCAGGTGATCTGGGGTAGTTATTACGGTGGGCCAGACCTGGACGCCGCCTACTCCATTCAGCTGGACCCAGACCGGCAAGTGTATGTTTGCGGGGGCACCACCAGTGCATCCCTTCCCGGCACCGCCAACGGGCTGCATTCGGCCTCGGCGGGCAATACAGACGGCTTTGCACTCAAGATCAACAACACGGGTAGTACTTTATTGGCCGCCACTTTCCTGGGCACCTCGGCGTATGACCAGACCTATTTTCTGCAGCTGGATGCCAGTAACAGCGTGTATGTGCTGGGCCAGACCCTGGGCAATTATCCCGTTACTACCGGCACCTACCGCAATAATAACGGCCGCCAGTTCATCCATAAACTTAACAATACCCTCTCGGCCACTGAGTTCTCCACCGTCTTCGGGTCCGGAAGGAACACTTTGGATATTTCGCCCACGGCGTTCATGGTAGATGAGTGCCAGCGCATTTATGTGGCAGGCTGGGGCGGCAGTTCCAACGCGTCCTATGGCAACGGCTCTACCACCGGCCTTCCGGTCACCCCGGGGGCCGTGCAGACCACCACAGACGGCGGCGATTTTTACCTCATGCAGCTGGGCACCAATGCCAGCCAACTGCTGTACGCCACGTTCTACGGCGGTAACCAGAACATTACGGGCGGAAGCTATGAACACGTAGACGGCGGCACTAGCCGATATGACAAAAAAGGCTACGTGTACCAGGCGGTTTGCGGCGGGTGCCAGGGCCGCACCAATTTCCCTATTCCGCCGGGCGCCAACTTCTATTCCCCTATCAACAACAGCACCAACTGCAACAACGCCTCCTTTAAATTTGACTTCGCCGAGGAACTGCGTGCCGATGCCGGAAAGGACAGCTCTGTCTGCGCTGACGCCATGAACGTACTGTTGCAGGGCTCCCCTACCGGCGGCGTCTGGACCGGCACGGGCGTCACCAGAGTCAATGGCGTCTACCAGTTTGATCCCACGCCCGCCCTTATTGGCAAGCATACTCTTACCTATACCGTTACCGGCACCGGGTCCTGCGCCGTCTCCAACACCATGGACATGACCGTGTCAGAACCCCTTCCACACACCCTTACGCTACCGGCCACGCAGTTCTGCGCCAATTCCACGGAAACGGTCACGTTGGTGGGCTCTCCGGCCGGCGGAAAGTTCTCAGGCACCGGGGTGACGGGCACTACCTTTAGTCCGGCCAAGGCCGGGGTGGGCCGCCACGTGATCACCTACCGCAGCGACGGCTCCAATGGCATCTGCGGCGTGGCCACCCAGGAAGTAACCGTGATTTTACCCGTCCTCAACATTGGCCCAGACACCACCCTTTGCCCGGGCAGCGTAACTCCGTTCCAGCTAAAGACCAACCTTACCGGCGGTACCTGGACCGGCACCGGGGTCTCGGCCACCGGTCTTTTCACGCCGCCCGCCGGGTTTACCGGCACCATTGAGGTAACTTATTCCATCACCAACCCTTGCCCGGTCTCCATCAAGAAACGCATTCTTCTTCCGCCCCGCCCTTCCATGGCCGCCGGCCTGGCCAATGCCTGCCAGGATAATGGGAAGGTCTCAGGCTATGCCCCCTACAATGCCGCTTTTAATAACACCACCGGCAATGCCACGGGCTTTACCTGGCACTTTGGAGATGGCAGCCAATCTAATGAGCGCACGCCCCGCCATATGTACCAGAACCCTGGCAGCTACAAAGTCACGCTGATGGCCACCTACGGCAACGGCTGTCAGGACCAGTTGGAAGTGGGCACTGTGGTAGTGGAACCGGCTTTTATCCCCAACATCTTCACGCCTAACGGCGATGACGTGAACGAGACTTTTGTGCAGCGCTTCAGCTGTTTCCCCACGGAGTTAACCATTTATAACCGTTGGGGTAAGCAAGTGCACCAGGAAAAAGTCTACCAGCAGAAATGGAACGGCGGCAGCCTCTCAGACGGCACCTACTTCTATATCCTCAAAGATACCGAAGGCAACAGCGCCAAGGGCTGGGTAGAAATTATCAGGTAAAAAATTATCAGGTAAAACAGAAAAAGCAGGGATAGCGAACAGCGGCATAGGGGAAAAGCGACTTATGCCGGTCTATAGACAAACTATAGAAAATGCGACACACATCTCACCTTATTTTATGCTGTCTTTTGGCACTGGCAGGCTTGTCTGGTTGCGGAGCAGATTTGATTGAAGACCCTATTATGACGGCCAAAGTAAACGGCCGTGATTTCACCGCCTGTAAGGGGTCTGGCAAAAATATTGCCCTCCCCAAAGACAACGTGGAAATCAGCTACAGCGGAGACAATACCTTAAAGATAAAAGGTACAGACAGCTGTAAAGATACCATGCGGGTAATACGCCTGGAAATCAGAAACATTACCGGCCCAGGCACCTATGTGCTGGACCATGCTACCACTCCGCAGGGAACCAGCACCGGGAATACGGCTTCTTTGCAGTTTCCTTACTTCAGGCCTGCTAACCTAACCGGCCCACTTACCACAGACGCCCAACACACCGGTAGGGTCATCCTCACCGAGTTTGACGCTGCCCAACGGGTATTATCTGGCACTTTTGAAATGGACCTGTATGATGCTTCCTCGGGCCTGCTCTACCGCGTAAGGGAAGGGAAACTGGATAAGGCTTCTTTTTAACACCCCTTGCAGGTTTACCGCCCTGTGTTTTGAGGCTGTTATTTTAAAAACAGCCTCAAAACACAGGGCTTTTCTTTAGGCCTCCCGCTCACAGCTACTAACCTGGCCAAGAACCCACGTCAGGCATTTAGCCTAAACTAAAAAGGCAATACGAAATTCCATTTGCCCTGATATTTCATTTAGCCAAGGCTTTCCGGCAAACTCTTCTATACCAGCCATTGTTTTAGTACTTTTAACGCTACTTATTAGTTTCTACCATGGCAAGACGCGGAAGACGCACATTGGGCATGCCGTTGCCTATCTCTGGCAGGTTTTTGCCCGCCACTATGCTTATCATTATCGGGCTGGGGCTCATGATCTATATTGGCTTCACCAAAGAGGTGCGGGGCACCCAGGACCTGGTGGTGAAAGAAGGCACCCTTTCCAATTACTCGTTCAAGAAAACCAAGGAAGGCGAGCGCGACTACGGCCTCTGGCTCAAGGAATTTCCGGAGCGCTTTATCATGACCGACCGCGACGAAGCCTCTTTTGACACCGCCGCCTTCAAAGCCGCCATTCAGCCCGGCCAGCGCCTTCGGGTAGAATATAGCACCCGTGAAAACCTAATGGAGAACGGGGGCCTCCGGAAACTGTACGGCCTGGCCATCCCTTCCAAGAACATCACCTACTTTGAGGGCCGTAACACGGTGCAGCACGAGAACACCGGCGTCATTAACTGGATCATGTATGCGTTGCTGGCTGCCGGCGTAGGCCTCTATGCCTGGGAACTGATCAAGATGCAGCGCGAGAAAAAAGCCTATCGGCACTAAGACTAGGCGTTGAGCCTGTTTTCATGAAAACGGCTAGAAAACAGAAAGCGGCGCGGGAAAGCAAAATTTGAGGGCGGAAGGCAGCCAATATAGGTACCGGCCGTAGAACCAGAAGAAAAAGGCACCAGACCAATTATGAGTAAAACAATCCATTTTCCACTGCAGGTGATTTACGGCTGTTCCGGCAGCAAATGCCAGAAGCGCGGCGGCAAGGAGATCAGGAAAATCATGCGGGAAGAGCTGAAGATGGCCGGCCTCAAAGACCAAGTGGAAATTGTGAAGACCGAATGCACCGACCGCTGCAAGCACGGCCCCATTTTCTGCCTGCAGCCGCAGAATATCTGGCTGCATGACATGAGCGAGAGCCAGATTCTGCAGGTGTTCCGGGAGAAAGTATTGGGCAAATAAAAACCTCTCAGGCTTACGGGCTTGAGAGGTCTATCTTTTTATACGGCAGTGCCTTTAAAAGGTTATTCGGCGGCGCCTTCCCCGTACTTTATTTTACGTACGTTCTTGTCAATTTCCCAACGGCCGGTGCCTTCTTCGCCAATCACGTCAAAGAGCTCCAGGGCGCGGCGGGCCACATACTCTTCCTCTACCTGCTCCTTCAGGAACCACTGCAGAAACTGGAACGTCATAAAGTCCTTCGCCTTAAAGCAGCGGTCGGCCATGCGGTTGAACTGTTGGGTCACGAAGATCTCCTGCTGCAGGGCCTTCTCAAATACATCTCTGAAGGAGTCAAACTCCTGCGGAATATTGGTCACCTCCGGAGAAACGGCGTGTCCACCCAGGTCATTAACGTAGGTGAAAAGCTTCAGCATATGCTCCCGCTCCTCATGTGACTGTTTCATGAAGTAATCTGAGCTGTAGTCAAAGCCCTGCCGGTTGCACCAGCTGGACATGGCCAGGTACGTAGCCGATGAGTGGGCCTCTACTTTTATCTGTTCGTTCAAGAGCGTTTCTATTTCTTCTGAAAGAGAGGTACGCAGTCTCAATAAGTCTTTCATGCTAAGGTATATCTGTTCTAAAAAGGCAACACTTTCTGTATGCGCCTTAACTCAAATATACCTGCAAAAGACATTGATAGTTCTCTTAATCCCCTGATTTCCAGTAATACATATTCAGTCTAAATATACTCTGAAGCCAAACCTGCTGAAAAATAGTTGCTTCCGTTTTGAGGCTGTTTTCAAGAAAACGGCCTCAAAACACCCGAGGTTTGCAACAAGTAACCACAGAGAAACAGGGTTACTATTTGAACCGCAGCGGACAGGTCAAGCCCTGTCCCTACCTTTATCCCGCCCGCCGGGCGAGGCAGGCATTGCAACCCCACTACCAGCAGTAGGCTCACATGCCCCGCACCTTGCGGAGGGCCGCCACGCGTAGCCCGAAGCATGGGCAGGGGCAAGCAGTAGCGGAACAAACAGCAATGGCCTAAGCTCCCTATGGAACAAATAGCTTTTGCCCGGTGGTACCGCGTGGAAGCCCCGCCTGTCTGAGCGGCAGCGAGTTCGGGGCTTCTTGATTGTTTTGGTTACTTTTCTCATCAAGGAGAAAAGTGACAGACGCCGGCAGGGCGAAGGAAAGAAAAGAGTCGAGAGGAAAGAGTTGGACCGTAATGGCTTAGCTTATTGGCAGAGGGAGCAGCAGTCTGGGTCGTTGGCCCCTAGGAACACCAACACCGGCGGGTAAAAGGTAAACTAAAAGTGGAATCTTAGCTAAAAACCGCCGGGGCGTACAGACACTCATAGAGCATACTATTCAACGCCATCATCACTCTGGCTCCCTGCAACAACTCCTGAAAGTGCAGCACATCGGTAAGGGTCAGGACAAAGCAGCGTTCAGAACGGTACGGCATGAACACGTGCACATCTGAGGCGCGGTCTGGGTTCTTAGCCATTTCGGCCACGTTGATGGCGTCTACGTGTTGTTTCAGGTCCAGGAAATCAGGAACCTTAAAGGGAGAGACGCTGCCGGCAAACTCTACAAAATAGCAGTGGTACCGGTTACACTGGTACACAGCACCATGGTCGGTACGGAAAAGCTCTTGCAGGTTGGGAGGGGTAGGCATACGCGTAATTCTTAAGGGACTCTGTACTAAGAACACGACAAAATTAGCTACAGTTTAGAATTAGTCCAAATAATTTACGGTGATCTTTGTCAATTTCCCCACTGACCTTGCTCACCCCAAAGCGGCCTGGCCAAAACCGTTTCAGGCCTATTTTGGCCAAAACAGCCTCAAAACAGGTGAAGCAACAGTTTCCAGAAACAAAACTGGCCTTCTTGCTGTTTTACCAACGGGCCTTTTACCGGCCCACCTATCTTATGAGACATACCTTATTTGCCTTTATAGTACTCCTTGGGTTTACCTCCTGCGCCCAGAGCCAGGACAAGAAATCAACGGCCTCGGCCCAAAAGCAAACCCAGAAACCAACGGCGGTCAGCCATGAGGGCCTGGCGGTGGCCACCTTTGCCGGGGGCTGCTTCTGGTGCACCGAAGAATCGGCTGAGAAACTGAAGGGCGTGCAGGACGTGATTTCCGGGTACACCGGCGGCACTACCAAGAACCCTACCTATGAAGCCGTAAGCTCCGGCACCACCGGCCACGCCGAAGCCATCCAGATCTACTATGACCCCAAGGTAGTCTCTTACCAAACCCTGCTGGAGGCATTCTTCGCGGCGCATGACCCCACCACCCTTAACCGCCAGGGCCCCGACGAAGGAACCCAGTACCGCTCGGCCATTTTCTACCGCACCCCAGAGGAGAAAACCCAGATAGACGCCTACATCAAGAAACTGAACGCCGCCCGCGCCTTCCAGGCCCCTATTGTCACGCAGGTAGCGCCCCTCAAAGAATTCTACCCCGCCGAGGAAGAGCACCAGGACTTTTACAAGAATAACCCCAACAACCCCTACATGCGCGCTGTCTCCAAACCCAAGCTGGAGAAATTCAAAAAGAAGATGGAAGGCAAGCTGAAGGAAAACGAGTAAGGTGCTGATTCTTTAATGTGCTGATTACTTTTAGTTTATAAGAATACCTTTGTTGTTTTGGGCCTGTTTTCTGTAAAACAGGCCCAAAACAACAAAGGGCAGTTCCTTCTCCCCTGGGAGAAGGCTAGGATGAGGGCAACATTTCAGAAAAGCCAAAGAAGATTCAGTAGGGACAGGGCTTGACCTGTCCGCACGCATTGCTTTCTTTAGTGAGTTTTTCTACGGATGCGAACCTCCCCATCCCCCCTTTAATGCTAGAGTCTTCCACCTGGCAGGTCCTCTAGACGCTACGAGGTCTTTTGAGCCCATTTTTCCCAAAACAGCTCAAAACCACTTCTCACCTTTCCTCCTTCCCCTTTTAAATAAAGGAAACTAAGCCTTCCCTACGCGCGTTTCTCTGAGACGGCAGGAATGGCTACCTTTGCTGCCATTATCTCAGGAAAACATACCCCTTGAAAGCAACTCAATTTTTGGATCTGTACCGGCAAGATCCCGTGGTGCAAACCGTGGCCCAACGCCTTCAGAACCCTGAACCTCAACATATTCAATTAAAAGGCCTGGTGGGCAGCTTAGATGCCGTGGTGGCGTCTGCCCTGCAAACCATGCACCCCGGCACCCACCTGTTCATCTTGCATGACCGCGAGGAGGCCGCCTATTTTTATTCTGACCTTTCCCACCTGCTGGAAGAGAGCCATGACGTGCTCCTTTTCCCCAGTTCGTACAAGCGCGCCTACCAGTTTGACGCCACCGAGAACGCCAACATTCTGCTGCGCGCCGAGGTGCTCAACCGCCTCAACAACCGCGGCACGTTAGGCACCCTCATCGTTTCATACCCCGAGGCCCTCACCGAGAAAGTGATCAACAAACGCTCTTTGGTGGCCAACACGTTGGGCGCCAAGGTAGGCGAAAAACTGGACGTGAATTTCCTCACGGAGATGCTCTCCAGCTATGACTTTGAACGCACCGACTTTGTGTACGAGGCCGGCCAGTTTGCCGTGCGCGGGGGCATCGTGGACGTGTATTCGTACGCCAACGAGCTGCCGTTCCGTCTGGAGATGTTTGGCGATGAGATTGAAAGCATCAGAACCTTTGACCCCAACACGCAGCTGAGCGTGGAGCAGAAAAAGCAGATCTCCATCATCCCCAACGTGCAGACCAAGCTCCTGCAGGAAACCCGCGAGTCGTTCCTGGATTTTATCCCCGAGGATAGCAAGATCTGGCTCAAGGATTACCGCCAGACGGTAGAGGTAGTCTCTGAGTCGTATGAGAAGGCGGAGCAAGCCTTTCATGAAATGCTGGAGCACAGCGCGGGCGTACAGATTGTCTCCAAGCCCGAGGACTTGTTTGAAAGTGGCAAGGCCTTCAAGAAAGGGCTGGACAAGTTCACCCTGGTGGAGTTTGGCAAACGCTTCAACTTCAAGAACGCCGAGGTCATCCAATTCCAGGCGCACCCGCAGCCTTCGTTCAACAAGGATTTCCAGCGGCTGGTAAGTAACCTGCACGAGAACCAGAGCAACGGCTACGTGAACGTCATCGCCGCCGAATCACCCCGCCAGGCCGACCGCCTTACCACCATCTTTGACGAACTGGACCAGGACGTGCGGTTCCATCACCTCATGCTGGCCCTGCGCGAAGGTTTCGTGGATGACATCGTGAAATTGGTATGCTACACAGACCACCAGCTGTTTGAGCGTTTCTACAAGCACAAAACCAAAGAAGGCTACTCCAAATCAAAGGCCCTTACCCTCAAAGAACTCCGCACCCTCAAGCCCGGCGACTACATCACGCACATGGACTACGGCATCGGTCGGTTTGCCGGCCTGGAGAAAGTAGAAGTGGGCGGAAGGTTGCAGGAAGCCATCAGGTTAGTTTACCGTGACGATGATTTGCTCTACGTGAGCATTCACTCGCTGCACAAAATCTCCAAGTACACCGGCAAAGAGGGCACACCGCCTACCATGAGCAAACTCGGCTCGCCGGAGTGGGAGAACAAGAAAAAGAAGGTCAAGAGCAAGGTCAAAGACATTGCCGCTGAATTGATCAAGCTCTACGCCAAGCGCAAGAAAGCCCCGGGCTACGCCTTCTCCAGAGACGGTTTCCTGCAGGCTGAGCTGGAGTCTTCGTTCATCTATGAAGATACCCCAGACCAGGGCAAGGCCACCGAGGACGTGAAGAACGACATGGAGCTGCCTCACCCCATGGACCGGCTGGTCTGCGGCGACGTGGGCTTCGGGAAGACTGAGGTGGCCATACGGGCAGCCTTCAAAGCCGCCTGTGACGGCAAGCAGGTGGCCGTACTGGTGCCTACCACCATCCTGGCCATGCAGCACTACAAAACGTTCAGAGACCGCCTGGAGGCGTTCCCCGTGCACGTGGAGTACATTAACCGGTTCAAGACCACCAAGCAGATCAAAGAAACCCTGGGCCGCGTGGCCGAGGGCAAAACGGATATTTTGATTGGCACGCACCGCCTGGCCAGCAAAGACGTCAAGTTCAAGAACCTAGGCCTGCTCATCATTGACGAAGAACAGAAGTTTGGCGTAAAGACCAAGGACCGCCTCAAGGAGATAAAGGTGAACGTAGACACGCTCACCCTCACGGCCACGCCTATTCCGCGTACGCTGCACTTCTCCTTGATGGGCGCCCGTGACCTGTCGGTGATCGCCACGCCTCCGCCTAACCGCCAGCCGGTGCAGACCGAGCTGCACGTTTTTGATGATATCCTTATCCGGGACGCCGTCGCCGCCGAGTTGAAGCGCAAAGGCCAGGTCTTTTTCGTGCACAACCGCATCGCGGACATTGAGGAGATGGCCGGACTTATCCTGAGGCTGGTGCCCGACGCCAAGGTGACCTACGCGCACGGTCAGATGGACCCCGAGGAACTGGAGAAACGCATGATGCGCTTCGTGGAGGGCGAGTATGACGTGCTCGTGTCTACCAACATCATTGAAAGCGGCCTGGACATCCCCAACGCCAATACCATCATCATCAACCGGGCGCACATGTTTGGGTTGAGTGACCTGCACCAGATGCGCGGGCGCGTGGGCCGCTCCAACAAGAAAGCGTACTGCTATTTATTGACCCCGCCGGTGTCCGGACTGCCGTCCGATGCCCGTAAGCGCCTGAGCACCCTGGAGGAGTTCTCTGATTTGGGCGAGGGCTTCAAGATTGCCATGCGTGATCTGGACATCCGCGGCGCGGGCAACATGCTGGGCGGCGAGCAGAGCGGTTTCATCAATGACCTGGGTTTTGAGGCCTACCACCAGATTCTGGATGAGGCCGTGCAAGAGCTCAAGGAGACCGAGTTCAAGGACTTGTTCTTCAAAGAGCTGGAAGCCGAAAAACTGCTGGACCCCGTGCGCGAGTGCTCTATTGAAACCGACCTGGAAGTGCTTATCCCGGACTCCTACATCAGCAACATCTCTGAACGCCTGCAGATGTACAGCAAGCTGGACCGCGTGAAAGACCTACCCGAGCTGGAGAAGATGGTGGAGGGTATGGTTGACCGTTTCGGGCCGATGCCGCCGGAGGTAGAGCAACTGGTGAACATTGTGAAAATGCGCTGGGAGGCCTGCCACCTGGGCTTTGAGAAGCTTACGCTCAAGAAAGATACGCTTAAAGGCTACATCCCTAGCGTGAACAATGAGGCGTTCTTCCAGTCAGACACCTTCAGCCATATTCTCAGCTATGTGCAGCAGCATTCGCGGCAGAGCAGACTCAAAGAGGCCAAAGACAAGCTGATCGTGATTGTAGACAACGTCACTTCGCTGGAGAAAGCCAAAAACGTTCTTGCAGAGATGCAGGACTAGAGCATTTTGGGCCTGTTTTTGGAAAAACAGGCCCAAAACAGCTTATCCATTTCTGCCAACTATTCCCTAACTTCCATGCAGGAACGGCCTGTCACGTTGCTGCAGCACCTATTAATAACTAGAGTATGATTTCCTCTCAAGCCCCTGTTCCCGCCCTGGACCTAATCTCCTTTGTGCGTGCCTTACCGGGGTTGCATGTTTTTCTATCCCAAGATCTTACGGTGCTGGAGGCCACAGATGACTACCTCTCCGCCACCTTATCTACCCGGGAGCAGTTGCTGGGCAAGAACCTGTTTGAGGCTTTCCCTGCCAACCCGGCCTCTGCGGTCGCCAACTCCACCCGGTCTATCAGGGAATCTTTGGAGTACGTGGTGGCGCATCGCCAACCGCATATCATTCCAGAGGTGCAGCGCCATGACGTGGCCGGCCCCACCGGGGAGTACGAGGAAAAATACTGGTCGCTGCAAAGCAAACCGGTGCAAGATGCTCAGGGCAACGTGATCTACATCATCCACAGTGTGGTAGATGTCACAGAAACTCAGAGGCAGCGCCAGGAACAGGAAATTACCAAAGGCAGCATGCGGGCCTTTGTGGAGGCCTCAGGCGGCACCTCCTGGGACTATGACATCAAAAACAAACGGTTCTACTGGAGCAAGAACTTTGAGCAGGTCTTCGGGTACCCCGTGTCTGATGAAGGGGAGTTACCTGAAGAATGGGATACCCGCGTGCACCCGGCAGAATATGAGGCGCTGCGCGAAAGCCTGAACCAGGCTGTGCAAAAGAAAGAAAAGGCCTGGACCGGTAAGTACCGCTTCCTCAAAGCAGACGGTACCTACACCTACGTCATGGACCATGGCTACATTCTCTACAATGAAGAGGGGCAGCCCTACCGCATGCTGGGCACCCTGGTAGACATTGGCCGCCAGCTGGAGGCCGAACTCCTGGCCAAAGTTAACCTGGAGCGCTTTGAGCTGATGGCCAAGGCCACCAATGACGTCATCTGGGACTGGAACCTGGAGAATGACTACGTGTGGTGGAATGACGGCTTCAAGGTTACGTTTGGGTATAAAGAAGAAGACATTGAGCATGACGTCAACTCCTGGTACGGTCGCCTTCACCCAGAAGACGCCGAGCGGGTGGTGGCAGGCATCCATGACGTGATTGACCACAGCGGCACTACCTGGCAGGATGAATACCGCTTTAGGAAGGCAGACGGTACCTACGCCGACATTCTGGACCGCGGGATTGTGGCCCGCAACGAGACCGGCAAACCCATGCGCATGATTGGGGCCATGCTGGACATCACCGAGAAAAACAAGGTAGCCGCAGAGCTTAAAGCAAGTGAGCAGAACGTGCGCGCCCTTCTGGAAGGCATTCCCGAGATAGCTTGGGTAGCCCGCACCGACGGCAGCATCTCCTATTACAACAAAGCCTGGTACGCCTACACCGGCAACGCCGGCCCCGAAGACGACTGGAAGAACGTGGTGCACCCAGAAGACCTGGCTTCTACCGTTACTATCTGGGGGCAGGCCCTGGCCACCGGCAATGAGTACCTCAACGAGGGCCGGCTTAAGCGGGCCTCAGACGGGGCCTACCTTTGGTTTACCATGCGCGCCACCCCGCTGTATGACGGCCAGGGCAATATCCAGGCCTGGATTGGGGTAAATACCAACATACAGGGCCAGAAGGAAATCCAGCAGAAACTGAAGGAGCGTGATGAGTACGTGCAACGCATGCTGGCGCAGGCCCCCGTGCAGTTTGCGGTGCTTAAGGGAGCAGACTGGGTGGTAGATTTTGCCACCCCGCAATTCAAACAGCTTATTGGGGGCCGTGATACCGTAGGCAAGCCTTTCAAAGAGGCCTTGCCTGAGCTGGAAGAACAGGGCTTTTTTAAGATTATTGAGAAAGTGTACACCACCGGCAAGCTGTTCAGGGGGAATGAGGCCCCGGCCTACCTGGACCGGAATGGCACCGGAACCCTGGAGTTAGGCTATTTTGACTTTGTCTACCAGCCCCTGCTCAATGAGGAAGGTACGGTGGAAGGGGTCATGATCCTGATTGTGGAGGTAACCGAGCAGGTGCAGGCCAAACAGCAGGCCCAGAACCTGGCCAACGCCCTGCAGGCCTCCTATGACCGCCAGACGCAGATTCTGGATGCCCTGCCCCACATGACCTTCACCTCCCGGCCAGACGGTTTTGTAGAATACTACAGCCAGCAATGGTATGACTTCCTGGGCACCACCCGTGACACGCTCATTCACCTGGGCTGGGAAAACTACCTGCACCCAGAAGACGTGCAGGCCACCCTGCAGCAATGGCAGCAATCCCTAGCCACGGGTCAGCCCTTTATGGTGGAAAACCGCTGGCGGGCCAATGGCGACGGGGAATACCGCTGGTTTCTGGTGCGGGCGGTGCCGGTGCGCGATGACCAGGGCAACATCACCCTGTGGGTGGGCTCCCACACAGACATCCACCAGCAGAAGGAGACTCAACTGGCCTTGCAGGAAAGCACCCAGCACTTCCAGTTCCTGGCAGACAGCATGCCCCAGCTGGTCTGGACCACAGACGCCGTGGGCTACCATGACTATTTTAACCAGAAATGGGTGGAGTACACCGGCTATGACCTGGAGGCCAGCAAAGGCACCCAGATGTGGAACAACCTGCTGCACCCAGAAGACCAGGAGCGCTCTGCGCGGCGCTGGAAAGAGTCGCTGGAAACAGGCAAACCGTACCAGATAGAATACAGGTTCAAACGCGCGGCAGACGGCGAGTGGCGCTGGTTCCTGGCCCGCGCCCTGCCCCTGCGTGACCCGGAAGGCAATATTCTGCGCTGGTTTGGCACCTGCACAGACATTGAGGAACAGAAACGTGACGAGGAGCGCATGGAGAAGACCAACCAGGAGCTCCGCAGCATCAATGAAGACCTGGACAGTTTTGTCTATACCGCGTCCCATGACCTTAAGCTGCCCATCATTAACATGGCCGCCATTTTCAAGGAGCTTACCCAGAACGCCACCTTCTCAGACCCAGACGCGCAGTTGCTCATTAACATGTTCAACAAGTCTTTAAAGCAGATCAACTCCACCATATCAGACCTGTCTGAGATTGTGAAAGTGCAGAAAGACATAGACGCCCACCAAGAGGAACTGAACCTGGCGGACCTCACCGAGGAAGTGCAGCTCAGCATCAATGACATGATTCAGCGGACCGGCGCCAGCATCCATACAGATTTCAGCCAGGCGCCTACCCTCTATTACTCCCGGGTCAACCTTAAAAGCATCATCTACAACCTGGTGAGCAACGCCGTGAAATATCACTCACCGGACCGGTCCCCCCAGGTGCACCTGCAAACGTACCCCGAAGGCGGCTACACCGTGCTCACCATCCAGGACAACGGCCTGGGGCTGGACATGGAACGGTACGGGCCCAAACTGTTCCAGATGTTCAAGCGTTTTCATGACCACGTAGAGGGTTCTGGGCTGGGCCTGTACATTTTGAACCGAATTGTGCAGAAAAACGGCGGCCGCATAGACGTAAAGAGCCAAGTGAACGTAGGTACAACATTCACTATTTATTTCAGGAATCTGGCCCAATAGCCCGACCCCTATCTATATTTGCTTTATGAAAAGGTTAAACCTGATTTTATTGGTTGATGATGATGAAACCACCAATTATTTAAACAAGCGGCTCTTAACCCGCCTGGAGATCGCTGACCATATTGAGGTGGCCACCAACGGGGAAGAAGCCCTGCAGTTTCTCAAAGACGCCATTGCCAAAGGAGAGCCTTTGCCAGAACTCATCTTCCTGGATATTAAAATGCCGGTGATGGATGGGTTTGAGTTCCTGGAACAATACCACCAGTTGCCTGAGACGGCCCAGAATTCCATGGTGGTCATGATGCTCACCTCTTCGGCCAGCTTCTATGACCTGGAACGGCTTAAGAAATACCGCGCCGTGCAACGGCATATCTCCAAGCCCCTGGAAGAGGCGCACGTGCGGGAGATCATGGAAGAGCACTTTCAATAACCTGACACCGTCACCTCAAAAAGAACTATAAAAAAGGGAGGCCCTATTAAAACAGGGCCTCCCTTTTTTATAGTTCAGCCTGCGCTGAAAGATACGTTTTTATTCAAGATAGCGTGTTCCGTTTACCTAAACCGGCCCAAAGACCCGGTAATGCTACGGCTTATAAATAAAATGGGCCTGGGTTTACCTGGCTGGCGCAACCAGGGGTGTCGCCACTTCCTGGCCTATTACGGGAGCAGATACGGCAGCGGTCATTGCCTTGCCCGTGTGCAAACCCAGATATCACCAGAAAAAATAACAAGAAGACGCCCAGCAGAGGTAGATACCGTTTCATATTTGTAAGCAGAAAGAGTGGTTTCTTCCCTTTACTGCTTTGCCCGTGAAAGGTTGTGGCGTCTTTTGGTTTTGAGCCTGTTTTTTCCAGAACGCCCCCAAACCACCCGCCTCTCCCCGGGGCCGGGCTTAACCCTCTGGCGGTACCCTCGTACATATTCAGGCGAGCCTAGTGACAGCAGCGCGCGCAAACAAGACCAACTAACTTGACAGAACCATGCAAGATAAACCAAGAAACACGTTCTCGCCGGACCAGGAAGGCGACGCAGGGAACCACCAGAAAGGCCGGGAATTGTATAACCGCGACCAGCAGAGAAACCCGCAGAACGCTTCCCTGCAACGGGGCCAAGACGCCCGCTGGGACGAAGGAAATCAGTTCCATACCGGGTACAGCCACCAGACGCGCAGCCACTTCCCGGAAGACAGCCACCAGCGCACCTCCAACGCAGACCGGGGCGGCATCCATCAGCAGCCGCAGCACTACGGCAGCCCCCAGCACCGCAACTACGGTGACACCCGCAACCATGGCACCCCCAGCTTCCAGCAAAGAGGCCACTCCTCCATTGAGCGCAGCAATACCCATTTTTCGCCTTACGGCGATGCCCATCTAACGAATAAGCCCATTCAAGATTCGTACGGCCAGGGACACGATAACATTCATTTTGAAGGCAGGCTAAGTGAGCAGCGCCGCCGCGATGACTCCAACGAGAACTACTATCACGGCGCCTACATTGACTCCCGCGGCGACCACAGAGAGCCGCCCCTGCCAGAAAACAACCCTTACAATGACTATCCCGGCTCCCGCAGCCGCTACAAAGATGATGACTACCGCTACGGCAGCGGCCACCACACCTGGTACCAGGAGCAGCGCTACACCGCAGACAACGGCCGCGTAATGGACCGTGACAAGGGCAGCATCATTGATGACATGGGCGAAGGCCTGCGCGAAGCTTGGCATGACGTATCCCATGGGGTATCTAACCTGTGGCATAGAAACGTAGAGCCAGAACACCGCCGCCCTGAGCAACACCGCGGGGAACACCAGCGTCCTACAGGTGATCGCCACAAATATGAATACCGCGCTCCCCAGGACCGGGGCCTTGAAAGAGGACCGCGGTGGTCAGATGAGACAGACAATGCTGATGATTCCTTCTTCTATGGCAGCGGCAACCCGCCCCGTTACTACTAACCTGTAACCAGCAGCCATATGAAACCGATCATCATCGCCATTGTGCTCACCAGTGTAGCCGCCTCCTGGCTCCTGCTAAAGGCCTTCCCGCAGGATGAGGTCTCAGCAGACGGATATTTAGACGAATAGAGGCTTTCAAAGCCTAACCCTCTGGAGAAGCCGGCCCACGTAAGGGCCGGCTTCTTTATTTTACTTGCCCGGCAGTCTGCGTTTCTGGCCTCTTTTCCTCAAATTTGCCTTAAACCAGAAGCCGCTTTCCCCTCACATCTATGCTGGAAGAACTGCTCACCCAGATACGGGCCTGCCAACTGTGCGCCGCCCATTTGCCACATGGTCCCCGGCCGGTGGTGCGGGCATCGGCCACGGCCCGGCTTTTGGTAGTGGGCCAGGCGCCCGGCACCAAGGTACACGCCTCTGGTATTCCCTGGGATGACCAGAGCGGCAAGCGCCTGCGTCAGTGGCTGGGGCTCACGCCCGATCAGTTCTACAATGACGCCCACGTGGCCATTGTGCCCATGGGCTTCTGCTACCCCGGCACCGGCAAATCGGGAGACCTGCCGCCGCGTCCTGAGTGCGCCGCCCACTGGCACCCCCAGTTGCTGCCCCACCTGCCCCAGGTGCAGCTTACCCTGCTTATAGGAAACTATGCTCAGAAAGCGTTCCTGGGCCCCAAGGCTAAACCTACCCTCACCCAAACCGTGGAAGCCTGGCAGGAATATTTACCGCAGTATCTTCCATTGCCTCATCCTTCGCCCCGCAATATTGCCTGGTTTAAGCGCCACCCCTGGTTTGAGCGGGAGGTAGTGCCTACCCTGCAGCAAATAGTGCAGTCCACCTTGCCCCGCTAGCTTGCCCAAATCTGTTTTTTGCCTATTTTCACAAAAACAGGCTTAAAACGCATGAGCATCTCTTTGCAAAGCAAACTCCCCCGCGTGGGTACCACCATCTTCAGCACCATGAGTCAGCTGGCCCAGCAACACGGCGCCATTAACCTCTCCCAGGGCTTCCCTGATTTCAACTGCCCGCCGGCCCTAATGGATCTGGTCAATGAGGCCATGCACGCGGGCCACAACCAGTACGCCCCCAGCCCGGGTCTGCCGGTGCTGCGCCAGAAAATAAGCGAGAAGACCCAGCTGCTTTACGGCTACTTGCCGCACCCAGACACGGAGGTCACCGTCACCTCGGGCGCCACTGAAGCCCTGTTTGCCGCCATTGCCGCCGTAGTACACCCCGGCGATGAAGTAATGGTGCTGGAGCCCTGCTATGACTCCTATGTGCCGGCCATTGAGCTGAGCGGCGGGGTGCCGGTGTTTGTGCCCCTGCGTTTCCCAGACTTTAGCGTGGATTGGCAACAGGTGGAAGACAGGCTCACCCAGAAGACCCGGCTGCTCATCATCAACTCGCCGCACAACCCCAGCGGGGCCGTATGGCAACCCACAGACCTGGAGGCCCTTGCCCGCCTTACCCAGAAATTCCCGTTTTTAATCCTCAGCGACGAGGTCTACGAGCACATGGTCTTTGACGGAAAGCCGCACCTGAGCCTGCTCACGGTCCCGGCGCTGGCACAGCGGGCCTTCGTGGTTTCCTCCTTCGGGAAGACTTACCATACCACCGGCTGGAAAGTAGGCTACTGCATTGCCCCGCCCGCCCTCACCGCTGAGTTCCGGAAAGTGCACCAATACCTTACCTTCAGCACTGCTACCCCGTTCCAGCACGCCTTGGCTTCTTTCCTGGATAACCAGGAACATTACCTCACCTTACCAGCTTTCTACCAGCAGAAGCGCGACCTGTTCACCCAACTGCTAGCACCCTCCAAGTTTGAGCTGCTCCCCTGCCCCGGCACCTACTTCCAACTGGCCCGCTACTCCAAGATCTCATCTACCCCAGACGTGGAATTCTCCAAATGGCTCACCAAAGAAGCCGGCGTAGCGGTAATCCCCGTCTCCGTCTTCAATCATGACGGCCTTGACCACGGCGTCATCCGATTCTGCTTCGCGAAAAAGGAAGAGACGCTACGTGCGGCAGCGGAACGGTTATGCCTTTTATAGTTCTGAGTGTAGGAAGTGTTTAGGCGGGTTACCAACGAGCAGGCCCCTAACAACTGGAACCACGGACAGGTCAAGCCCTGTCCCTACCTTTCTCCCGCCCGCCGGGCGATACAGGCATTGCAGCCTTACAAGCAGCATACTGGCTACCTGCCCCGCACCTGGCGGAGGGCCGCCACGCGTAGCCCGAAGCATGGGCAGGGGCAAGCAGCTGCGGAACAAACAGCAATGGCGTAAGCTCCCTAGCAGCAGAGGACGGTTGCCCGGTGGTACTGAAAAGAAGCCCCGCCTGTCTGAGCGGCAGCGAGTTCGGGGGTTCTTGATTCTTTTGGTTACTTTTCTCATCAAGGAGAAAAGTGACAGACGCCGGCCGGGCGAAGGAAAGGAATGAGTTTGTAAGGAAGAGTTGGACCGTAACGGCTTAACAGGAAAGAGAAGAGCAGCCTGGGTCGTTGGTGAGAACACCAACAACGGCGGTGGGTTAACTATAGCCAAAAACTAAAATCTGTTTTGAGCCCATTTTCCTTAAAACAGGCTCAAAACAGAAACCCCTTCTACAACAACTTCTCCGCCACTTCCTGCCACGTACTCACCCGCTCAAACTCCACCAAATTCACATTATGCGGCGAGGTAAAGAGCAATTTACGCTCCCCAGAGAAAGTACGCAGGTTCTTGGGCCGGTCATCAATCATTATATCAGCGCCGATAATGCTTTTATCACCGCAGAGCACGTAGTTTTTCCAGCTGATGAAGGGAAAATGGTCTTGTAACCAGTCGAACTTATCAATGAGCGAGTTCCGGAATTCCATGCCCGCGCTCACAATGAAGACCTGGTATTTCTCGGTGAGGGCTTTGATCACGTCCTGGCTGCCCGGGATCACAGTCAGGTCCCGAAAGAAGCCTTCGGCGTTAATGTACTCCCACACTTTATGGGAATGTTCCTGGGGCACGGCCTCAAAAATCTCCTTGCCGTGCAGGGCCTCCAGCTTCAGGTCCAGCGCGAATTCCTGGTTATACAGGTTGATGAATTTCTCAATGGGGTCGGCCATGACCTCATCCATGTCAATGGCTATTTTTTTCTTTTGAATCTCCATGCAGGTTATTGGGTGTAATCAGAAGTAATACTATATTTAGCGTACCAGAAGACGGCAAGTTACCGGTTCTGGTTAAAAAATAGTCCAATTTGTTGTTTCTACCTCCCTTTCATGTCTGACCTGCACGTTTCCTTAATTCAAGCGGACCTACATTGGCACAACCCTACCGCCAACCGGGCCATGTTCCAGCACAAAATGGAGCAACTGCCTTTCACAGATTTAATTGTTCTCCCGGAGATGTTCACCACCGGGTTCAGCATGGATGCCCAGCATTTAGCCGAACAGATGGACGGGGAATCTGTGGCATGGATGGCGAAAATGGCTTTCCACTTCAATGCGGTAGTCACAGGAAGCCTGATTATTGAGGAGAACGGCCGGTTCTTTAACCGCCTCATCTGGATGCGCCCCGACGGCACTTTCTCTCACTATGACAAGCGCCACCTTTTCAGGATGGCCGGTGAGACCGAGGTCTACACTCCTGGCAAGAAACGCCTGATTGTGGAGTTGAAAGGCTGGCGTATTTGCCCCATGATCTGCTATGACCTGCGTTTCCCGGTTTGGTCCAGAAACACGCCTATCAATTATGATGTGCTGCTGTACGTGGCCAGCTGGCCCAATAAACGGCGCCTAGCTTGGCAAACGTTGCTTCGGGCCCGGGCCATTGAAAACCTGGCCTTCTGCGTAGGCGTGAACCGCGTGGGCATTGATGAAAGAGGCCATACCTATGCGGGCGACACGGCAGCCTACAACCTTCTGGGCGAAGAATTGGTGCACCACCAGTATGACGAGGCTATCAGCACCATCACCCTTTCCCGTGACCACCTGCAGGAAACCCGTCACCACCTTCCCTGGAACTTAGACGCCGACGCTTTTTTCCTGAGTTAAACCTTGAAGCACAGAGCCTTTAGGAAATCTTCCTACGGCTTCCTTTCAATCAACGGACCTGTCGGTAGGCCTGTAAGTGTTTTAGCACGCTTGCAGGCTTACTGCCAGGTCTTTTTTTTAACAGCTTTCTGTGGATTACTCTAATAAGCCGGTTTCCATTTTGAGGCTGTTTTCCAGAGAAGAGGCCAAAAACGGTTGCCAGTCGTTTTGCTGGACACTGTGATGGAAACCTATGGCGGGCCGGGCCTTCAGAATAGAAACGATCTGGGGTTGTTCCCCCTCCAGACTGACGGCAGCGGCAGCACCTTTCTGCAAGATAGTTTCTATGAAAGCGGCGGCTACACCTAACCGCTGTTTTGGGCTTGTTTTCAGAAAAACGACGCAAAAACGCGCTTCCTGCAGCAGCTTCTGCGCATAACCAAGCATGGCGGGTTCAGAAGCCGCGTCTACATCCAGGGTCACTACTTTGGGGTAATGTTGCTTCACCCAAGTCAGCACCGGCTGCCTATAGGTAAATGTTCCCTCTTCGGTGAGGTCCACCAACACCATCGCTACCATCTAGTGCTGGACTACAAGTTTGTGGGTGGACGCCTTGCCATCTGGCAGTACCACGCGCAACAAGTAAACCCCTGACGGCAGAGCCTGGGTAGAGAGCGTATGTGCTGTATTGGCTTTGGTTTTCCCTTGCGCCACTTTTACGCCTAATAGGCTGGTCAAGGTATACGAAGCAGCTTTCTCCGTTACCAGTTGCGTGAATCCGTTGGCGGGGTTGGGGTAAAATTGAATAGCCTTTTTAGCCGAGGTTGCTTCCTCATCCATGCCCAAAGGCTCAGTGATGGCTCTCAGAAACCGGATGCCCCCAGCCAGAGTACCCACCAGAAATTCGGGCAGCTGGGAACCGTCGTTGTTTATATCAGCGGCCGCCAACACCATTCCTGCGCCAAAGGTGGCTTTGGCATATTCCTGCCGCAGGGGTTCCCAGAGCACATTTTCCTCCAGCGGAAAGGCGCCGGTCAGATGTGCTTTGAAAGCTGGGTAGACCCTCAGTTGCCCGCCGTCGTCAGAGGTAAGCAGGTCGGGCTGGCCGTCACGGTTCAGGTCTGCCACCATAACCTGCAGGCGCCGGCGCTCCACGTTGGGGCCAATTCCGCCCAGGGCTTCAGAAACCAAAGTCCAGGTGGGAGAAATATTGGTGCCGGTGTTGCGGTAATACGTTAAGGCGCCCGAAGATTTCCCGATGAGCACGTCCAGCGTTCCGTCACCGTTTACATCAAACAAATAAGGGGTATCGCCCCTGAACAAAAGCAAGCCGGGCACCGGAATTGCCTGGGCCAGCGTAAACTGCGCGGGTTGCCCGGCGGCGGCCTGGTTGAGCAGGTACTTGAATTCTACCGAGGCGGTGGCAGGGTTATAGGCGCTCCAGGCCAGGTCCACTTTCCCATCAGCATTAAGATCCAGCAGTTGCGGCTTCAGGGCTTGCAGGTTGAGGGCCGCAAAACCCAGATAATCTGGATCCGTGGCTTCAAACACGGCTTGCTGGGCGGTGCCTTTATTTTGCCACAGTGCCAAGGAGGCCGAATAGCGTCCATTCTCTAACGCAGCGGTATTGCCCACCAGTAAATCAAGGGCGGTGTTCCCTACAAGATCGCCCAGCGCCGGGGCAGCGCCCTCACCTACTTCCAGCATCTGGTGTTGCAGGAACGGCTGTTTGGCACTCTGGAAGCGGGGTTTGGAGGCGGTGCCGGTGTTGGCGTATACCCACACGGAGTTCTTCAGGTCCACGTTCTGGTGCGAATTGCTGGTCATGTTGGGCGCCACCACCAGGTCCGGAAGTCCGTCAAAAGTGACATCCAGGTAATATGCCGCCGGAAACACGCTGAACTGCCGCCCCTCAATGTCTGGGCCGAAGTTATAGCCGGCGCTGGTGATCTTTGGTTGCTGGTTGGTACCGGTATTGAGGAGGCTGGCCAGATCTGGGCAATCGTCGTGGCCGTTCAACAGATCCATCACGCCGTCTCCGTTCAGGTCCAGGGGCAGCACGCTGGAACCCCCAATGTGGTGAATGGCTGGGCACTCCGCGCCAAAGGCATAGCTGTGACAGGTGCCTATGCAGCGGGTCACCTGCCCCCACCAAGACGAGGCGCGGGTGAGCTTAAACGTACCGCAGGCCAGACCCTGCTCTATCTGGTCGTTCCGAAAATACTCCAGCTTGGCCCCGCCAGACCATTCCCAGGCCAGAATATCCAGGTCGCCGTCGCCGTCCATGTCCGTGATGGCCGGCATGTCCTCAGAACCAATAATCAGGTTCACGTTGGCGTCATACAGCAGCACCGGGTGGGTAAGGTTAAAGGTAAGGCCCGGACTGGCAGTAAAGGAATTGGTGTACACGGCCACGCCCTGGCCGGAGGCGGTGAACAGATCAGGCTTGCCGTCACAGTTAAAATCACGCAGCACAGCGAAATACCTGAGCTCCTTGGGGAAGGCCTCGGCGTACTGCGGTGCCGGTTGGTAGCCCCAAACCCCGTTGGTGCGTACTGCCAGGAAAGTAGCCACCTTCTGGGAGCTTCTATCAAAGACGAATAGATCAAGTTGCCCGTCCTGATTCAGGTCAATGGCCGAGAACTGCGGGCTGTTGAACCCACCGGCCCAAGCCAGTGGCAAGGCTTGCCCCTGCGCGGTCTGCACCACGGGGCCAGTTGCCTCCTGAAGCCGGATGGGTGTCTGGCTAAACGCAGTTTGCCAGATGCCCGTTACCCAACATATAAAAAAGGCTAGTAACTTTAATGCACGATTCATTTATTTGTAGCACGTAACGTGAGAAAGCAAGTTAAGCTATGGCGCAGCAACTAGAGCAACTATACCAAAAATACCTGGAGTGCCGAAAAGTAAGCACAGATTCCCGGGCTCCCCAAGACAATACGCTTTTTTTCGCCCTGGACGGCCCTAATTTCAAAGGCAGCCAGTTTGCGCAGGCGGCCCTGGACAAAGGCGCCCGGTACGCCGTGGTGCAGGACCCCGCCATTACCGGCCCTAAAATCATTCAGGTGGAAGACTCGCTCAAAGCCCTGCAGGAACTGGCCTTGCACCACCGGCTGCAGCTAGACATTCCAATTATCGGCATTACGGGTTCCAACGGCAAAACCACCACCAAAGAACTGATCAATGCGGTGCTCAGCCAGAAGTTTAACGTGCTCTGCACCAAGGGCAACCTGAACAACCACATTGGCGTGCCGCTTACCCTGCTCAGCATCCAGCCCGAGCATGAGATGGCCATCATTGAGATGGGCGCCAACCATCCCGGCGACATTGCCGAACTCTGTTCTTATGCCTTGCCCACCCACGGCCTCATCACCAATATTGGCAAGGCCCATTTAGAGGGGTTCGGGAGCCTGGAAGGCGTGGCCCGCACCAAGAGCGAACTCTACCTGCACTTAGACAAAGCCAACGGCATTGTGTTCGTGAATACTTCTAACGACCATCTCATGCGCATGGTACGCCGGCTCGCCAACAAAGTCACCTATTACAGCGAGCAGGATGATTACAGTGCCACCTTACTGCAAGCCGCCCCGCAGGTAATCTACCGCGCCGCCAACGGCGAAGAGGTGCATACGCACCTGATGGGTTCCTACAACTTTGAGAACATGATGGCCGCCGCCTGTATTGGCCAGTATTTTGGGGTACCGCATGAGCAGATAAACGCTGCCATTGCCAACTACGCGCCCACCAACAACCGCTCCCAGATCGTCAAAAAAGGCACCAATACCATTTTACTGGACGCCTACAACGCCAATCCCAGCTCCATGGCCTTATCGGTGGCTAACTTCGCCGAGATGGCCAGCGAGCCCAAGGTGGTCATTCTGGGCGACATGCTGGAACTGGGCCAGGAAAGCGAGGCGGAGCACCGCCTATTGGGCGAGCAATTGAACCGCCAGAACTTCAGCCAAGTGTTTATCTGCGGAAAGGAGATGCGCTACGCCGCCGAGGTGAACCCGGACTTTTTTTACTTCGCGGAGAAAAGCGCCCTGGAGCAATGGCTCACCGACCACCCTATCCGTAACAGCAACGTGCTCATCAAAGGCTCCCGCGGCATTGGCTTGGAAACCATAGTAAATTTACTATAATCTGTTTTGGGGCTGTTTTTCAGAAAACAGCCCCAAAACAGACCTGCTAATAGATAAACAAAAAGGAGAAGCCTCTGTTAAAATGCAGAGGCTTCTCCTTTTTTAGATACCCATTCTTTATTACTTAAAACGGCGACTCAAAATTGGCCAGCGTAGGCAGAATCTCATCCTTCTCAGAAATCAAAGGATTTTCCACTCCCCAATCTATTCCCAGGGTTGGGTCGTTCCAGAGCAGTCCGCCTTCAGAATCTTTGTTGTAGTAATTGCTGCACTTGTACTGGAATACGGTTCCCTCTTCTAGCGCTACAAAACCATGGGCAAAGCCGGCCGGTACATATACCTGATTCCTTTTTTCAGCATCAAGCACATAGCTAACATACTGGCCGTAGGTAGGAGATTCCTTACGCAGGTCTACTACCACATCTTGCACCTTACCTACTACTACACTTACCAACTTTGCCTGCGCATAGGGTGGCCTCTGAAAATGAAGGCCTCTTAAAACGCCTTTCTTTGATACTGATAAATTATCCTGCACAAAGGATTCTGAGATTCCGGCTTCCACAAAGTTCCGGGAGCTAAAGGTTTCCAGAAAAGCCCCGCGGCTATCCGTGAAAATTGAAGGAATTATCTCCAATACGCCAGAAATCTGGCAGGTCTTAATTTGCATGAGCTATTTTATTCTTAACTAATCTATCTTTCTGGCCACTTTACCGGTAGCTCCTTCAATGGCCGCGAAGTAGCGGTCTATTACGTATTTTTCGTCAAATTTCTCTTCTGCCAGGCGGCGGCTGTTCTGGCCCATGGCCTGGAGGTCAGCGGCTGGAAGTTGCAGGACCTGCTCCATTTTGGCGGCCAGGTTGGCGCCGTTGCGCACGTCGCAAAGGTAGCCGTTGTAGCCGTCTACCACGGTTTCTTTACAGCCGGGCACGTTGGTGGTGACAATGGGTTTGCCCAGGGCCGCAGCCTCCAGCAGGGTGCGCGGGGTGCCTTCGCGGTAGGATGGCAACACCACGCAGTCAGCAACATGCATGACACCGGCCACGTTGTCTGAGGTGCCCAGATATTCCAGCCAGCCTTCTTTGGCCCACTGCTCCACCTGCGTGCGTTTAATGCCTATGTTGCCTTCCTCATCAATAGCGCCCAGCAGTTGCACCCGCACTTGCGGGTATTTGGCTTTCAGGATTTTGCTGGCTTCCACGTATTCCACCAGCCCTTTCTCATATAGCGCCCTGGAAACCATCAGGAATACGAACGGGTCATGGCGCATAAACTCGGTTGCTGGCTGAAACCGGGTGGTGTCAATACCAGAACCGGGAAGCACTTCAGTGATGGATTCACGTACTAGCTTGCGTTCCAGAAACAGGGCCTTGTCATCATTGTTCTGGAAAAACACCTTGGCCGGAAATTGAAAGGAGAAACGGTAAAGGGCCATGGCGACTTTCGACACCAGGTTCTCCACAATGAACACCGTTCCCAGGCCAGACACGTTGTTGATGCTAGGAATGCCCGCCAGTCTGGCCGCCAAAGAACCGTATATATTGGGTTTGATGGTGTACTGCAAAATCACATCGGGCTTCACTTTCTGGTAGGCCTTCAGGAACTTGCCCACCAGCAGCATGTCTTTAACGGGGTTGGTGCCTTTGCTTTCCATGGGCAGGTCCACAAACTTGCAGCCTTCTGCTACTAATCTTGCCGAATAGGCGTCCTCGGGGGCAATGGCCACCACTTCATGCCCCGCGGCCAGCAAGGCTTTCACCAGGCTCAGGCGGAAATTGAAGATGTTCCAGGATTTATTGATAACAATGGCAATGCGCATGGCGGGAAAATAAAAGACAAAGATAACAGCAGTTTCGGCAGTTAACCCTTCAAACCCGTAGAATCTGGTTTTGGTTGTATATAGTTCAGCCCATTGTGTTTACTTTGTACCCAACCTACCGCTCTTTACCAGGCCTTTTGATATGATTACCGCAATTTCACATACGCACATTCTGGTAGTTGTCCTGTTCCTGATTCTGTTTCTGGTAAAGGCGTTTCTCCTGTTTACCAACAAGCATGACTCCCTGGACAGATTCCGGTCCTCCACCAGAATGCTGGATATTGTGTTTGGCCTGCTAATTCTCATCACCGGCATCTTTCTGGCGCTGAACTATAACGGCAAACTGCCTAATTGGCTCCTCATAAAAGTAGTACTGGTGCTGGCGGCCATTCCGGTGACCCTGGTAGGCATCAAAAAGCACAATAAAATTTTGGCCGCCGTAGCTCTCCTCATTTTTGTCTATGTGTACGGGGTAGCCGAAACCAAAAGCCTGAAAATGCGTCCTGACAAAGGCGAAGCGGTAACAGGGGAGGCAAACAGGATTGCACCGGCCGCCACCAAGGCCAGCCACCCGATTATCACCGAGCTGCAAGGCACCCAACTGGAGAATACCAAGGCCATTTACACCAATCTCTGCGCCGCCTGCCACGGCCAGGACGGCCAGAAAGGAGCCGGCGGGGCAGCCAATCTGGCGGTCAGCACGTTAACCCCAGAAGGCCGACAGGAGGTGATCGCCAACGGCCGGGGCCTGATGCCGGGCTTTGGCTCGCAATTAACTGAACAGGAAATAGAGGCGCTGGCCCTTTATTCCACATTGCTTAAAAAGTAAAAAGACTACATGAAGAAATCGCTCCATATAACTGCCAAGGATCAGGAAACCGCTGTCTTGGTAGCCGTGCCTGCCTACAAGCAGACCGATGAAAAAACCAAGGAATATTTAGATGAGCTTGCCTTCCTTACGGAGACCGTGGGTGCCAAAACGCTCAAACGGTTCGTGCAGAAACTAGACAAGCCCGACATGCGCACTTACGTGGGCAAGGGCAAGCTAGAGGAAGTAAACGCCTATGTGAAAGAGCACAAGGTAGACATGGTTATTTTTGACGATGACCTTTCGCCATCGCAGGTGCGTAACCTGGAGCGCGAGCTGGAGGTGAAGATCATTGACCGCAGTCTGCTCATTCTGGACATCTTCGCGCTACGCGCCCAGACGGCCACCGCCCGCGCCCAGGTAGAGCTGGCCCAGTACCGCTATCTGCTGCCCCGACTCACCAACATGTGGACCCACTTAAGCCGCCAGAAAGGCGGGGGCGTGGCCATGCGTGGACCAGGGGAAACCGAGATTGAGACCGACAGACGGATTGTGCGCGAAAAGATCACCTTGCTCAAGGAAAAGCTGGACAAGTTTGAGAAGCAGAACTTTGAGCAGCGCAAGTCCAGGACCGGTATCGTGCGGGTGTCGCTGGTGGGCTACACCAACGTGGGCAAGTCTACCCTCATGAACCTGCTCACCAAGGCAGACGTGTTCGCGGAGAACAAGCTGTTTGCCACGGTAGACTCTACGGTGCGCAAGATGGTGATTGACAACATCCCGTTCCTGCTCTCAGACACGGTAGGGTTCATCAGAAAACTGCCTACCAAGCTTATTGAAAGCTTCAAGACCACCCTGGATGAGATCAGGGAATCTGATCTGCTGCTGCACGTGGTGGATGTGTCGCACCCGTCTTTTGAGGAGCACATCAACGTGGTCAACTCCACGCTCAAAGACATCCATTCGGCGGATAAGCCGGTGATTCTGGTGTTCAACAAAACCGACCTCTACCTGGAGGAGCGCGAGCGCGAAATGCAGGAGCACAACCCAGAGGCCCGGCCAGACATCAGCGAGCTGAAGTCTACCTACATGGCCAAGCAGCACACCCCGGCTATTTTCATCTCGGCCACCAACCGTATCAACATTGATGAGCTACGGGAAGTTTTGTTCAAAGAGGTTGCCAGAATCCACAATGAGCGCTACCCCAACAACGCGCCACAGGAAGAATACTAAGTCTTTTTCTGTTTCGGGCCTGTTTTTAGGAAAACAGGCCCAAAACAGAAAACATAAATCAAACAATAGAGGAGCTTATAGATAGGGCTTCTTTTTTGTTTGGGCCTTTCTTAGAGGTTGTTTATAAGGCCCAAGGCAGATCACTTTCCCGCCCTTGGTTTTTCAGGCTTGGGCAGCCGTCATTTCACGGGAGGGGGAATTCACCAATTTGCATTCCGTGTATTAGCCAAAGCCTTTTAAATGTGGGGCCGCGTGGGCTCTATGACAACTATTTCACGGTGGTTTCAGTAAAGACATTAGCCATAATTGTGCGCCTTTGGGCAGGATTTATGGCTGTTCATGTTATAGAAGCCAAATGAAGACGCTATATCTGTTACGCCACGCTAAATCCAGCTGGAAATTTGAGGAACTCAGTGACCATGACCGTCCTTTAACCAAAAAGGGCCGCAATGACGCCAAGCTCATTGGCCAGGAGTTACTGGAACGCAAAACCAAGCTAGACCTTATCATCTCCAGTTCGGCGGTAAGGGCCATTTCCACGGCCACCCTTATTGCCAAGGAACTGGACTATGACCCCGAGAAAATTGCGGTGCAGGAAGAGCTTTACCAAATCCCCTCAGATTCCCTCATGGACTTTATACAGGTGCTGCCGGAGGAATATGACTATGTCATGCTAGTGGGGCATAACCCTGTCTTTACAGAATTGGCCAATTACCTCACCCCTGAGAAAAGCATCGCCAATTTACCTACGGCGGGCGTGGTGGCCATCAGCTTTGACTGTAACCACTGGGGGGAAATCTCCAAAGAGAACGCCAAGCTGCTTTTCTTTGACTTCCCCAAAAACTACCGATAAGCGCCGCCCGGCCCTTTCTCAGATTACCCTATTTACCTTTATTCCAGAATGGCTGCAATTGACAACCCTGATTCTTCCCTAACAACTACTTCCCAGGCCCCGCTTCTGAGCCGTGAGCTCAGCTGGCTGGCCTTTAACTACCGGGTGCTGCAAGAGGCAAAAGACCCGCGGGTCCCGCTGCTGGAGCGCCTCAATTTCATGGCCATCTTCTCCTCCAACCTGGATGAGTATTTCAAAGTGCGGGTGGCCACCATGCGCCGCCTGGTGAAACTGAAGAAGAAAACCCGCGAAAAGCTGGAGGAGGACCCCTCGGCTGAACTGGAGGAGATTCTGCAGGAAGTATCCAGGCAACAGAAGGAGTTTGGACAGATTTTCAGGAATGAGCTGCTGCCCGAGCTGCGAAAAGAGCACATCTGCCTGATAGATGAGACCGAGTGTACCGACAGCCAACGGGAAATGGCCCTGGATTACTTCAGGAAGTCTGTGAAACCGCTGCTGGTGCCCATCATTTTCAGCGCGAACCCCAGCCCCTTGTTCCTGAAAGACCAGACCGTGTACCTGATGGTGCGGTTAACCCCCAACCCAGACCAGGAGTCTACCCAGGAGCAATATGCCATTGTAGAGATACCCACCCAGAAGCACGGCAGCCGTTTTGTGCAATTGCCCGCCGAAGGCGGAAAGCACTATGTGATGATGCTGGATGACGTGATACGGGTGGGCTTGCAGGACCTGTTCCCGGGCTTTGCCCAGGTAGAGGCCTTTGCCGTGAAACTCTCCCGCGACGCCGAGCTGGACATTGAGGAAGAGGTATCCGGTAACCTGATGGCCAAGATCAAGAAAAGCCTTAAAAAGCGCGAAACCGGGCATCCCAGCCGCCTGCTCTATGACCCCCAGACGCCTGAGCCACTGCTGAACGCCCTGCTGGACCGCACCGGCCTCAGTTCTGAGGAACTGGTGGTGGGCAGCCGTTACCACAACTTCAGAGACTTCTTCGGGTTCCCTAAGTTTACCATGGCGCCGCTTTACTATGAAGAGCAGCCGCCCCTGCCCCACCCTGAGTTGGAAGGCGAGCCCAGTATCCTGGAGGCCATGAAAAAGAAGGAGTACCTGGTGCATTACCCGTACCAGAAATTTGACTACGCACTAAGGTTCTTTGAAGAAGCCGCCGATGACCCGCAGGTCACTAACATCAGCATCACGCTGTACCGCGTAGCCGAGAAATCAAAAATCGCGAAAGCGCTGATCAGGGCTGCTGAGCACGGCAAACTGGTCACGGTGGTGGTTGAGTTGAAGGCCCGCTTTGACGAGGAGTCCAACATCTTCTGGGGCAACAAAATGGAGAAGGCCGGCGCCAACGTGATCTACGGAGTGCCTGACCTGAAAGTACACAGCAAGATTGGCCTGGTCACCCGCCAGGAAGACGGGCAGGCCATGCACTACGCTTACCTGAGCACGGGTAACTATAACGAGAAAACTTCGCGCACCTACACAGACCACGCCCTGTTCACCACAGATGAGCGGCTTACCAGTGAGTTGGCCAAGGTTTTCAACTTTTTGGTAGATGGCAACAAAAACCAAACGTTTGAGCACCTGCTGGTCTCGCCGTTTAACCTGCGCGAAGGGTTTACAGAACTTATCCAGAATGAGATGCGCCTGGCCCGCGAAGGTAAGCCGGCTTATATGATTGTCAAAATCAACGCCCTGCAAGACAGCCGTATGGTGCACCAACTGTATGAGGCCAGCCAGGCCGGCGTGAAGATTGAACTGCTGGTGCGGGGCATCTGCACTCTAATCCCGGGCGTACCGGGCCTGAGCGAGAACATCATTGTAAGGAGTATTGTGGACCGCTACCTGGAGCACGGCCGTGTTTACGTGTTTGGCAACGGGGGCGAGGAAAAAATCTTCGTGGCATCGGCTGACTGGATGAACCGCAACCTAAGCCGACGGGTGGAGGTGGCTTTCCCTATCTACAATCCAGACCTGCGCAAGGAACTCCGGCACCTGCTGAACATCCAGCGCCAGGACAACCAAAAGGCCCGCACGGCAGACAACCAGTACTGGATCTCCAATGACCCAACGGCCTCCATACGGGCCCAATATGATATCTATAACCTCCTAAAGAAGAAGGCAAACCGCTAAGCACCTTAAGGAAGAACACCCCAACAGCAAAGCCCCGGCCCTGACAGATGAGTTTTGTCAGGGCCGGGGCTTTGCTTGTCAGAAGAACTGAGCTTATTTCTATTTTGGGCCTGTTTTCCGGAAAACAGGCCCAAAACAGAAACTATTGTTTTAAGAAGCGGCGCGGAGGCACCAGGAACAGTTCCACGTTGAAGAACATGGCGTCTTTGATATGGTTCTCTATGAGCGGGTTGGCGGTTTTGTTTCGGCCGTCATACACGTTAAAGCGGTGGTTGTAGCGGTAACCCGTCTCTAACCCAAACCAAAGGAAATCATAGATCTCCCTGTCCCACCGGAGCCGGGCCTTGAGCTCAGATTTCCTGATTTCTACCGTCTCATACTGGTTAAAGGGCTCTGTGTCTATATTGATGTTATAGGTAGCCCCGTCAATTTTATACCCCAGGTACAGCAAAGACTTCTCTGATAAATTACGCCGCAAGGTTACGTTGGCCGGGAAAAGCGCTTCTACGCCCCATTTGTCATTGAAGGTGCGGTTGTACAGAAAGGCCGGGTAAATGGTCTGCCTACCGAAGGCATAACCCAGTTGGGCCCCAACCCCATAAGAGAGGTAAGGGCTTTTCTTCCAGCCGTAAATGGCCTCCATAGAGGTTCTGAAGTATCTCTTAAGGCTCACGCTGGAGTGTTTGCCGTAGTCGCCGTTCAGTTCCCCCTTTACCCTGAAGATAAGGTAGTTTTTGTTGTTGAGGGGTTTGAGCATGATCAGTTGTCCGTCCAGGGAGCGCAGGTTCTTGTCTTCCAGCCGTTGGTACAGGGGGTAGTCCTCTGATTCTGGGTCACTGAAATTAAACTCCTCAATAAAATAGCTGCCGCCCAGTACCATCTTAAAATGCGGGTTATTCACCAGCGGGGCGTAGGCCTTGAACTCAAACCGGTTACTCTTGAGCACCTTGGCCTCGGCGTCTCTCACGCCTTCCTGCTTGCCCTCTGACCAGATGCCAAAGCGAGGCAGGCGCTCATACCTGATAATAATGCCTTTACTTTTGCCCATGCCCACCACTGACGGGTTGGCCAACTCCTCAGGGTCTTCCAAGGCCCTAAGCGAATCTGTGAAAAAGCCCTGCGCATTTGCCTCTTGCCTGAAAGCCAGCAGCGCGAGCACCCCAAAAAAGAAATAGAAGTGTTTCATGCCTATGGTGTTTGGTATTTTTAGTAATACGAGGGCTCTCCTTAAAACAGGAACCCAAAGTTTAGATTAACTAATTTATCTTCTTCGCCCACAGTATACGTGGCGTTCACTACGGCTTGCTTGAGCACGTCTATCCAGATGCCGCCGCCTACGCCGCGGTGTATTTTGTTGGAGGTATCATCATCGGCCCACACGCGGCCGTGGTCAATGAGGCCCATCAAGCCAAACTTACCCGGGAACAGGTACACATTGAATTTAAACAACTGCACCCGCAGCTCCGTGTTCTGGTAAAGGGAGCTTCGCCCGGCAAACCGCGTCCGGCGGTAACCCCGCAGGTTAGATAACCCACCCAGGGTATTGGCCTGGTAAAAAGGAAAGTCCCCGAAATTGTGGGCGCCTCCAAAACGGGCAGCCAAGGTTACCTGGAAGGGCAGCCGCGGCCCTATGTAGAAGATGAACTCAGAATCTATGTGCCCGAAGTTCTTGCCCTGCCCTTTTATCTGGCGATTGTAGGAGAACTCGTTTAGCCACTTCAACCCAATGCGGGGGTTTACCGGGGTACTTACCGCCTGTGCCCGCATGAAGCCTCTAACACCAATAAACTGGTCTACCCCAAACACCTCTTCAGAGAAGGTCTCGTCTACAAAGCGGCCCGGGTAATGCTGCAACTCATACCGGTCATAGATAGGCCCAAGGCCTACCCGGATGAAACTGGTGAAGTTAGTATTGATGGTAGGCGACGCCATCATGCGCGCTATTCTTACGCGGTAATACTCAATCTCGCGGGTCTGCTTGGTCTCGTTGCCCAGGCCAAAGAAGTTGATCTGGTACTGCGGCCCATTGATGGCAGCCTTCACCCCTAAGTCCAGTTCATCATTGAAGATCTGCTTGAACTCACTGTCATACCTTACGTTGTAGGCGCCCGTGGCAAACGCATAGTTGGCCAGCAAGGTGTGCTCTGAGGCATAAGGCTTCTTCCTGAATTTATGGTTCCGGTACAGAACCCCACCCCCTAAGAACAGTCCGTCATCTACGTTGTACTCTAAAGACAGGCGTGGCCCAAAGTAGGGGATCTTGTAGTTATCACGGTCATAGACGTTTACGTCTTCATAGTCTTCCGTTTTATCCTCGGCCTCGGGGCCCAGCGCCAGCAAGTTTTCTTCCTTGGTGTAATCATACACCTTGGTCTTGCGCACAAACCCTTTCACTGTAGACTGGTCAGAGATGGAATCATTCCCTTCACCGCCAATTATCCTTACCATTGGGCCATGCTTGGCGGTACCGGTTACCTCAAAGACATCATCGCCGCCCAGGCCGTACAGCCTGATTTCCTCGGTCTCTTTATGAAGGAACTTACGCTGGTACAACACCCGGCTTACTTCGCCTTCTTTGTTTATTTTGCGCATGGTCACTTCCGTCTCATTGTCATTGAGGCGGCGTACTTCAAACTTCTCCCGCTTGTCACTGCCGGCAATGTCTACGTCTTCAGACAGGTGCAGGTAGTACTTATCTGCCACCTGCGGCAGCAAGTCCCTTCTGGACTTTAGCTTAGAGATAATCTCTGGGCCTGAGAAAGGAAATACCTCCTTGGGCATTTGCCGGACGGCCTCCTCAATGTCAGCATCGGTGAGCACGTTTTTCATCTCGGTGGCAATGGCCTGCCACTGCTCCCGGGTCACGCTGGAAAGGAAAGTACGGTCAATGGTGAGGGCCGTGAGGTTCAGGCCTTTGTAGTCTCCGTAATCTTTGCCAAAATGCTGGAAGTTACGGACGGCCCACCTGCGGCTAACCAGCCAGGGAATAAACCCATCGGCCTTGAAAAGGGCCACGTCACGGTCTTCGGGCACAGGCCTAAAAGAGCGCGAGTCATCTCCGTACTTGGTCTCCACCCAGCGCCATTGTCCCTCGTGCCGATCCCAGTCGCCTATGAGCATGTCCAGCAAGCGTGCCTTTGCATACTCCTGCTCCTCTACCCGGTTGTCATGGTCATTCTGCTTGCGTTCCAGCACTTTCTCGGTGCCCACAATATTGGTGGCGTTGCCCAGGCTGGCCACATCTGAGTGGTCTTCGTTGGCATCTTCCTCCAGAAAAGCAATGGAGTTACTGAACTCATCAATGTACTGCCGCAAGTGAGGGTCACTGGGCACATACACCAGTTTAGGGTTGGTGTGGAACACCCCCACTTCGTCTGCCAGCTTAGCAGAGATCAAAGCCCCGTACGGGTGCTGGGCAGAAATCTGGTCCTGCAGCAAGTCACGGGCAAAGGTTTCCTGCAAGGCCACAGGCAATACGCTGGTGGGGTCTTTGTTGACCGAACGCAATGTGTACAACCGTCCTTCTTCATTGCGTAGCTTGAGAGAGGCCGTCTGCTTGCCTCCTCCTTTTTTGTAGGGAACCAAGCCTCCTTTTTCATGCTGCAGGTCCAGCAATGGAAGGGTCACCGGGGTTAACCATTCTCTTCTGTAGTGAGAACCCAGCAAACCTGTCTTTACGCCGCCGGCAGCATACACCGGGTTAGCAGCCACGGTAATGGTGCTGTCTTTGTTGTTGACGGGGTTGGCGGCAATGCGGCTTGTCTCTGCCACGCTCTTGGCGTACATAGGTGACCTAAACGCCATGGTGGGCGGTTCCTTGCCACTTTCGTCTGTGGTCCAGAACTCTACCCACGCCTCACCGTTGCGGTAGTAGTTCACGCGGGCAAAGCCTTTTGACTTATGAGCATATAAGGCGTCTCCGCCGTCTTTTACGTGCTGGGTTTTACAACCCGCCCCGCTAATGATCTGGGGTAACTTGCCAAACTTGAAGTACTGCAGATTGTGCTCATGGCCCGCCGCATAGACAATGTTGTCATACTTCTCAAACACCCCTAAAAGGCCTTTTATATATGCTTGGTAGCTGGGGTGCGGAATATCCTGGGCAATACCGCCATATTTACGCGACAACGGGTAGATAGAGCCAATGACCGGCAGCGGCAATACCCAGCCTTTTCTCACAATAGTTAATGGGAATAAATGGTCTGTTAAGGTGAAATACCCGCCGTGGATGCCGTTACTGAACAGGGGGTGGTGCCCCACCACCATGATGTTCTTACCCTTGTTCTTATCAATGATGTCTTCCAGTTGCACCAGCATGTCTACCTCATTGACCACACCGCATTCGTTATCATCGCCATAAGGGCGTTCATAGGGGTGCAGCCACCAGTGGGAGTTTAGGGCAATCAAGACAATGTCATCTTCAATCAACACCTCAAAGGGGCCCGGGCAGCCCCCGCCGGGCACAAAGAAGTCAGTGCCTACTACAATGCTACTATCAGTGAGGTATTCTTCTACAAAGCGCTCTTCCCTTACTACCGCATCCCAGCCGTCTGGGCTGCCGCTACCGCCACCCCAGTCATGGTTGCCCGGGATCATGTATTTTTCGCCGGGATACCCTTTCAGGATATCCAGCTGCGCTTTCATGCGGGCCTCCGCAATTTTACGGTCATAGGCACCGGGTTCAGGCAAGCCGTTATGGTAAATATTATCGCCCAGGTAAACGACGGCACTTCGTTCACCGGCCGCGGTTATCTGGGCCTTGAGCAGCATGAGGTTAGGGTCAGGTCGGTCAGTGAGCGGTGCCCCTGCATCCCCTATCAGGAAGACGGAGTAAATGATCTCTGAGGAGTCTTTGGGGGTATTGTTCTGCCAGTCTGTGACCGTGCGGGCATAATAAGGTTTAGCGGTAGTGCAAGCCTGCAACAGGCAGAACAAGACCACCGGCAGGCAAAGGAGAATGTATTTATTTTTCATGAACAATACGGGCAAGGCTTTCTATTCTGCCGGAGATTAAGGTAAAGACGCGTTACCTTCTACGTAAAAGCTGCTCTTTATACGGAGTATAGCTTCACGTGATGTGTTCCCCTTCTTTAAAAATAGATTCAGCACAATATTTGACCCTATGACGTAAGCAAGCGGTGTAGGGTTAGAAAGAAAGCGGCAATACCGACGTATAAATTCTTCTTTCTTATTTCCCCGCGGCTGGCACCGTTCTGTTCACCCTCTTTTAAGGAATCACAACTCCTTTTATAAGAGCCAGTTCGCCTGGGAAGGCCGCAGCAAACGCCCTGTTCACAGCCGGTTGCCCCTGCCGCAGAAAACTCGATAATTCTTTGCCGCAGCGATGGTCCTTTCTTCTCCTTTTAGCAATAAGGAGATGTGTAGGTGGGCACATCCTTAAAAACATAGCCGCCCTTTCCTTAGCCCAACCGCAAACTGAAATGCAAATTTCTAACCTTAAAGGTGTAAATAGCGTTGTAGACCTTTGGATTCAACCTCCACAGTGGGAGCCTTCATGCTCCTTCTGAACAAGTGCTAGGGCAATACCGCTCCAATCTATTTTATGGAAAAAGAAGATCTCATCCGGAAAGCAGGCAATTTCGTTTTTGCCCTTTTTAAGGAGAAATTATCTAAGAAGCTGGTTTATCACAACTACAAACACACGTTTGAAGTGGTGAAAGAGGCCCGTCAATTAGCTGAAACATTACAATTATCTGATGAGGAACTGGAGATTCTGTTATTGGCAGCCTGGTTCCATGATACCGGGTATATTACTACCTATGAGAATCATGAAGATGAGAGCATTGAGATAGCCACCAATTTTCTGCGCGAAGAAAAATTCCCGGAAGAGAAGATCACACAGGTGAACCGCTGCATCATGGCCACCAAGCAGGGCCAGCTCACGCACCATTTGCTGGAAGACATTCTGGTAGACGCAGATATTGCCAACATAGGCAAAGACACCTTTTTCGCGACCGCCGAGTTGCTGCGCGTGGAGTGGGAGATCTTCCTAGACCGCACCTTCACAGATCTGGAATGGTCACAGTACCAACTGGACTTTCTGCTGTCTGTCTCGTTCAGGACCCAACCGGCGCAGGCCAAATTCTCCAAACAGCTAAGCAAAAACATTCAGGCGCAGCGCACCCACCAGCTGGATCTGGCCAAGAAGAAAAAGAAAAAGGAGAAGAAGAACCGGGAGACCATGGCGCAGCCTAAGCGTGGCATAGAGACCATGTTCAAAAGCACCTATGACAACCACATCAGCTTAAGCGCCATTGCAGATAATAAAGCAAACATGATGATCAGCCTAAACGCCATCATCATGTCTATTATCATCACCTACCTGGGCACCAAGTCCTCTATCATTGGGGCCGAGTTCACCCGCAACCCTGTCTTGATGATTCCAGTGGGCATTCTGCTGGCTACCACGCTGGCCTCGGTTATCTCTGCTATTATCTCGGCGCAGCCAGAGGTGACCAGTTTCCGGCTCAGGCCAGATAAACTGACCAGCCGCCGCATTAACCTGCTGTTCTTCGGTAATTTCACCAAGATCCCTTTAGAGGATTTTCAGGCGGGCATGCATGACATCATGCGCGACAAGAACGCCCTCTACAATAACATGATCACAGATATCTATTATCTGGGCGATGTGCTGAAAAGCAAGTACCGCCTCCTGCGCATTTCCTATACCATTTTTATGATAGGCATTATCTTAACAGTGCTTTCCTTTGTGATCGCCATTGCGCAATAGCATTTCATATACACCTACAACAGAAAGGGCCGCCATGTACATGGCGGCCCTTTCTGTTGTAGAACTGTGCCCTATTGTTGCTTCTTGTTGACGTACAGCTGCTCACAAAGCGTTTTCAATTGCGCCAGGGAGGCCTTCATAAACCCTTTGATCTGGCTGCGCCCGAAGTAGTCATAGAAATAGTCTCCCACGGAAACCCGGCTGTAATGGAACTCCAGGGTAAGGAAGGTGCCGCCTTCTTCTTCATGCAGGTAATAGAAGATAAGCGAGTTAGGGAACATCTTAAAGTTGGCCATTTTCTCAATGACCTCTGTTTTCTCAGGGGTGACTCTGCTTTGCAGGGTCTGCATCTCAATAAGCCCCCCTTTCTCCATCTCACACAGATAGTTGGTACCTATGCGGTTTATCTTCTTGGTGTCAAAACGGGCACTTTTCACGCGATGCATCCATTTGGGCTTGAGCCGGTAATTCTGGATCACGCGCCGCACCAGGTCTACGGGGGCTTTTATGTGGCTCTTTAGAGAAAAGGTGTTAGGATATTGTTTATGGGTGTGCTCTATCTCGGGGTCGGTGACCAGCAGGCGCAAGGGAGTAAGAAAGGCGTACTTATAGTGCACCGTTCCCATATGCTCGTATTCATTGGCGCCGTCTTTGAGCTGTGACCACTCAAAGCTCTGCTTGATGGCTTCGGGGTCCTGAGTTTTCAGGTACCCTTCGGTTAGGAGCACGTACTCAGAGCCCTCAATGCTGTTTTTAAGCAAGCGGTGCGCCATGATCACATCGGTGCCCATTAACTTGGTGTAATCCCTGATCTGGGTAACACTAATGCGCCCATAATGCACCACTATTTTAAGGGTAAGCTTATTTTCAGATAGCTGCGCGCTGGGCAAAAACTTGTCGCGCTCCATAATCCGGAGGTAATTCTGAAAATCAAGGAAAATCTGTTTGCACTGGCTTACAATCTGGTCAATGGCCGGCGGGTCGCCCAGTTTATAGAATAAAATAGCATCGCCCTGAATTTCGCACAGTTCCATATTGAGGATATTGCCCTCAATAATGATTTCAAGTAAATCAGCGATCAGGTTGCGGCTATACCGCACCCCATTCTCATGCATGAAACGCGTAAAGCCACTTATATCCGGGATGAAAAGCAACGCCGGCTGCGAATCATCTGACTCCTGGGGTTCTAAAGATATGTTAGGCACTCGTGACTCCATGGAATAAAAATAAATAGCAGAAGCCAGTTAGCTGAGGGGTAACCTGCCTCTTTCTTGGTTGGCTTAGGTGCCAACGCCACATATACGTGAATTCCCCCCATTTCTTTGCCTTTCCTCTATACTAGTTTCAAAATTTTCACCGGCTCTCCTATTCCCTGCTACGTAGGTAGGAAAAGAAAAGACCAAACTCTTCTTCTGAACCATTGGGTGCCAGGTGTTTACCAGCAATATTTTTAAAATTTAGCCTTTAACCAACCATAGAATTTATATGCAAGTAGGAAAGGGATTATATAAGAAAGGAAAGCGCCCTGGACAAAATTCGTCCCGCATTATTACTACCAATAGAGAATAACTAAAAAACAAAAGGGAGTGAAGAGGCCTGTTACAGGTTCTTCACTCCCTTTTGTTTAATCCTGGGAATTATTATGAATTAGCTTCAGCGTTTTTTGGCTTACGGCCTCTTTTTGCACCTTTAGGCTTGTTCATTGTATCAGGAATTTGGTTTAAAGCCTCATTCATCTGGCTGAAAATCCCTAACATTAATTGAACATCTTCTACATTCTGACAATCACGGATTACTTCCATCTGCATTTTGTCAAGCTTGCTTTTTAATTGCTCTCTCATAGTTTTTTATAGTTATAAATGTTTGTTTTTATAATTGGAACACAAATATAGAAATAAGGGCCATTAATCAAACAGTAGCAGTTCAGGAATTACCTTACTTTTATTTCCTTAATACGGGGTAATACCGGCAAATTGTTTTTAATACTTATTCTGGCTTTAATTACCCCTTATTACTTACCGCATTTAATTTCAAATTATCTTCTTTGGGTATTCACCCTTTTAGATTCTACACAATGGTCATTTAGAGCCAGCCCTATTCTGCCAACCCAGATAAAAATGCAGGCTTTACTTTGCATAAAGTTTCCTGACTCCTAATTTTACCTTACTTTTACAACACACCCTGTTGGTTGTACCCAAATGGCCCCGTAGTTCAACGGATAGAATAGAAGTTTCCTAAACTTTAGATCTGGGTTCGATTCCCGGCGAGGCCACTCCCTTTCTTCTTCTCATTTCTCTTAGGCATAGCCTGACCCTTCTCAGACTTTTTATTTTGGTGATACCTTCAAATCAAACTGCTTTTCTTTAACTAAGAGTAGTAAATCTATTTAATCTTCTTTTAGCCCCAATCATTTTTCAGGATAAAGGAAAAGCAATTGTCCATTGATTACCTTTTTCATAAATCATATGACGGGCTTTTGAATCTCTAGCCCTGGAAGGAAATGCTAACGTCTGAGCTTTTTCCCTGGTGCTCTCCATATACTACTGCATAAGTTATTAAATAAAAGGGAGCAGATAAAAATCCCCTTTCATTTTTTATACACAGGTAAGTTTTATCCTGCCCATGCCGGCTAAACGCATTTGGCAGACGTGGCAAAAATTCAAATACCTAATTATGAAAGTTTTAAAGGTTTTTATTTAAAATCAAAGAAATGAAAGCCTACGGAATAGTTTTGAGCCTTTACATGAATTAAACCTATAGCAGCAGGCCCAAAAACAAAAAAGGCAAGACCGGGTAGTCTTGCCTTTTTTTATACAGAAAGCCGTAAGTTATCTAAGAATTACTTTTCTTACTTCGCTGTAGTTAGCCGTTTCAATTTTAACGTAATACAAACCCTTGGCGAGCTTGGTCAAATCAAGGGTCTTGGCAAAATGAGCGCTGGGGTCTTGTACCACTTCACGGTATACCACGTTTCCAATCACGTTCATAATGCGCAGATCTGTTTTCTTTCCTTCATAGCCTTCCAGGGAAATGGTGACCACCCCGCTGGATGGGTTAGGGTAGACAGACAGCGCAGGATCTTCCTGACCGGTTTTTGCCTCACTCTTCTGCTCTGCCGGCATGGCCCTTGCCCGTACCTGGGCCGACAAATCACCGAAGGTGAAGCAAATAAAAAATAAAAGTATAAAGTGTTTCATAGGTTTTTTGTTTAGCTTGAATAACAACAACTTACAGCTATCTGCACATAATATTAACGCAGGCAGAACTAACTTAGTTTTGCATTTTTCAGCATTATACAGACATAAAAATCAAATAAACGTTACTGCTATTGCACTTAAACCATAATACCATAGCACCAGCATGAACACCCGTAAAACCATTATCATTGGCGGAGGATTGGCGGGTCTGGTAAGTGCTTTGCAATTATCGGGCCAGGGGGTAGAGGTGACAGTTATTGAGAAAAAACAGTACCCTTTCCATAAAGTGTGCGGCGAGTATATTTCCAATGAGGTATTGCCATACCTTAAAAGCCTGCAGGTCAAGATTGAGGAGTTGGACCCTGCCCGCTTAACCCAGTTTTTGCTTTCCTCCCCCAAGGGCCGGACCCTGCAGACACCCTTAGACCTGGGGGGCACCGGCGTGAGCCGGTACCGGCTGGACCATTACCTCTATGAGATGGCCCTCCGGCAAGGCGTTACCTTCCGGCAGCAGGCCAGCGCGACAGATGTTTCTTTTGTAGAAGACACCTTTACCGTTACCCTCTCCTCTGGAGAGCAGTTGCAGGCCCCAGTGGTCATTGGGGCCTACGGCAAGCGTAGCGGGCTGGACCGCCGGCTTAACCGCCGCTTTTTTGAGGAGCGCTCCCCTTATATGGCCGTTAAGTACCACGTGCGCACCCAGTTGCCCAAAAACTTGATTGCCCTGCATAATTTCACCAACGGGTACGCCGGTATTTCTGCCATTGAGGAAGACCGCTATTGCTTCTGCTACCTTACCACGCGTCAGAATCTCAAGAAATACGGCACCATTGCCGAGATGGAGGCCCGGGAGCTCAGCAAGAACCCTTTCCTGAAGGACATCTTCTCTAACAGCGACTTTCTCTACCCCCAGCCCCTGGTGATCAACGAGATTTCCTTCGCGCCCAAAACCTGCCTGGAGGAACGGGTACTCATGGCCGGGGACGCCGCCGGCCTGATTACCCCGCTCTGCGGAAACGGCATGGCCATGGCCATCCATTCGGGTAAACTGTTGTCTGAGCAGGTGTTAGGTTTTTTAGATGGCAAGCAGACCCGGCAGCAGATGGAGATGGCCTATGCCAGCTACTGGAAAAACCAGTTTGGCGCCAGGCTGCAGACGGGCCGGTTGGTGCAGCGCCTCTTTGGGCACCCGGTTCTGTCTGAGCTGGCGGTCGCCAGCCTGCAGCGGTTCCCTGTGGCCACCCAGGCCATTATGCGCCGAACCCACGGGCAGCCCTTTTAATCTTACCGGGCGCAAAACCCGGGCAGGAAATTCTCAGTAAGAGAAAAACGGGCCGCACCAGTTCCTTATCTCCTGTAGCCGTCATAGCTTTTAAACATCTCAGCGCTTTTTTGATTATACTACTTATATGAAGAGTTACCTCTGTGCCATAGGAACGGCCAATCCCCCGCATGCGCTCCCGCAACAACAGATTGCAGACTTCATGGCGGAGGCTCTTCAACTGGACGCCCAGAACACTCGCAAACTAAAAGCCCTGTACCGGGTGTCCGGCATTGACCAGCGCCATACGGTGTTGCCAGACTACGGCCGCCAGAACGGTGACTATGAATTTTACCCTAACTCGCCCGGCCTGGAGCCGTTCCCTACAGTGGGTGCCCGCATGCTGGAATTTCAGAAGGCGGCCCTTCCGCTTTCGGTGGCGGCTGTGCAGGACTGCCTGGCCCAGCTGCCCAATCTGGCTGTACAGGAAATCACCCACCTGATCACGGTCAGTTGCACGGGTATGTACGCGCCGGGGCTGGACATTGAGTTGGTAGATGCCTTGGGCTTATCGCCGCAGGTGCAGCGCACGTGCGTGTATTTCATGGGCTGCTACGCGGCCTTTAACGCCTTAAAGTTGGCCGATACCATTTGCCGTGCCGATGCCGATGCCCGCGTGCTCATTGTCTGCACTGAGCTGTGTACCCTTCATTTTCAAAAGCAGGCCGAGAGTGACCACCTGGTTTCCAATGCCCTCTTCGCCGATGGCGCGGCGGCCGTGGTAGTATGCGCCCAGCCCCTTTCCGGGCTGTCTTTGGGTGTAGAAGCCTTTCATTGTGACCTGGCACCGTCCGGGCAGAAAGAGATGGCGTGGCACATCCATGACTTCGGGTTTGAGATGACACTTTCCTCTTACGTACCCGCCCTTATCAAGCAGGGCATTGGTCAGTTAACCCAGTCATTGCTGCAAAAGCTCAACCTGCAACTAGACCAGATAGACCTGTTTGCCATTCACCCGGGTGGCCGCAAGATTCTGGAAGTGATTGAGCAGGCCCTGGGCCTAACGCCCCAGAATAACCAATACGCGTATCAGGTGCTGCGCAACTACGGCAACATGTCTTCAGCCACGGTGCTGTTTGTGCTGAGGGCCCTGTGGGAAGACCTGCAGCCGGCCCAACAGCAGGCCCCCATCCTCAGCTTCGCCTTCGGCCCCGGCCTTACCCTGGAGTCCATGCTTTTATCGGTGCACTATGTTTAAACAGCGGTCCACCACGCTGGAACTCATGGATGACCTTTCGCTGGCCAGCGATGACCTGCGCCAGAACCTGAAGGAGCTGGAGTTCATTAACGTGTGGCTGGGCGGGCATGACGTGGTGCGCAATGGCCTGAACGCTCTGGTTAAAAACCCGTTTTTGGGCCGTTTTCCGGAAAACAGGCTCAAAATAGCCGACCTGGGAAGCGGCGGCGGTGACACCCTACGCATGGTAGCCAACTGGGCGCGTAAGCGGAAACTGCAGGTGGAGTTGGTAGGCGTAGATGCCAATACCTTCATGCTGGACTACAGCGCCTCCCTCAGCCAGGAGTACCCCGAGATTTCTTACCGGCACTATGACGTTTTCTCCCCAGACTTCGCGCAGGAGCAGTTTGACATTGTGATCTGTAGCCTGTTTCTGCACCATTTCCCAGATGAGGCGCTGGCGCGTTTACTGGCGCAACTGCACCGGCAGGTACGCGGCGCAGTTTTGATCAATGACCTCCACCGGCATCCTTTAGCCTACTATTCCATTAAGGGCCTTACCAAAATTTTTTCCAGCTCTTATCTGGTGAAGAATGACGCGCCCCTTTCGGTTTTAAGGGCTTTTAGCCGGGCAGACTGGAAACGCATTCTGGCCCATGCCGGCGTAGACAGGTACCAGATCAAGTGGAAATGGGCGTTCAGGTGGCAGGTCGTTTTTGGGCCGATTTTGGAAAAACAACGTAAAACTGGAAAAGAATTTGTAACTTAATAAAACAGAGCACCTTTAGCACTTTTCAAGCGCGGTATCCGTTTACCAAAAACAAAAGGATCTCTGGAAGGTTAAGATGCCCTAACATCTCTTAGCCTATTGTTTCACTAAAATTTTATCCATGGGCCGAAGTTCCTCTAAGCAAACCGTTCAATTCTGGCTTCTTTTAACAGCCTCTATTCTACTGGCCGCTATGGTCATCAGCCTGTTCCTGAGTGTAATGAAGGTCATGATTTACCTTCTGCTAGTGCTCCTGCTGGTACCCTTCATTTACCTGGCCCTCAAACGCTCCCTCCACCTGTTCCGTGGCCCGGCCACCAAACTCAAAACCCGGGATTGATTAATCGTATCAAGTAGCGCGTATCACGTAGCAAGACCATATTTTTATATTCCTTAAGGAAATCTTCTTCCGTTTTGGGCCTGTTTTCTGGAAAACAGGCCCAAAACGGATTTTTTTCGTGCTACCTGCTACTTGTATCTAAAAAAAGATTTGCTGCGCCAGCCTGAAGGTATTGGCGTGCGCCTCTACAATATCTGCTATGCGGGTGGAATAGCCGCCGCCCATGCTGCCGCAGACCGGCACCTTGTGCCGGTGGCACAACTCCAATACCGTTAAATCCCGCTCCTTACAGCCCGCCTGCGTCAGGCCCAGCTTGCCTAGCTTGTCTGAGGCCAACACGTCTACCCCACTCTGGAAGAAAACAAAGTCTGGCTGTACCTGATCAAAAAGCGCGGGCAAGTGGTGGCGCAGCAGAGAAAGGTAGGCTTTGTCTTCTATGCCGTCCGGCAAGGGAACATCCAGGTCTGAGTGCTCTTTCTGCAGGGGATAGTTATTACCGCCGTGCATACTAAAAGTGAAGACCCTGGGTTCATGTTCAAAGATCTGCGCAGTGCCGTTGCCTTGGTGCACATCTAAATCAATGATCAGAATCTGGGTGGCCTTCCTTTCATCCAGGAGGTATTGGGCGGCCAGGGCGTTGTCATTGAGCAGGCAGAAGCCTTCGCCCCGGTTGGTGAAGGCGTGGTGGGTGCCGCCCGCAATGTTCATGGCCACGCCGTACTGCAGCGCGTAGTCGGCGGCTTCCACGGTGCCACCCATGATCACCACTTCGCGGTCCACCAACTCTTTAGATAAAGGGAAGCCTGTCTTCCTGATCTCAACGGGCGTGAGGGCCAGGGTGCGCAGTCGGTGCCAGTAGTCAGAATCATGCACGCGCAAAATGCGGTCTTCGGCCAGGGCCGAGGGCTGGAAGAAATTCTCCTGGGTGACCGTGCCTTCATACAGGAGCTGTTCGGGCAACAGTTCATACTTGAGCATAGGAAACCGGTGGGCCTCTGGCAGGGGGTGGGCGTATTCTGGAGACCAGGCAATCTTTAACATATTCTCCTCGGGTTCAACTCTTGGCAGTATAGGTTTAGAAGGGATAACAGTTATTCAGGTCGCCTTGTTTTGGCCCTTCATAGCCGCATTTTCCTTTTGCAACATTATGGGCAGTACGCAGTATAAGAGGAAAGCTTATGTAAAGACATACGCCTCTTTAATATTATAATACAGTTCCAAAAATACTACCTACTATGAAAAAACTTACCTTACTTTTAATAGCTACCCTTTTCTTAGGCGCCGCCCAGGCCCAGGAACGCGTGCTCAACCGAGGCATTATTAACCATAACGAAGGCGCGGAAGGCTCACCTAAAGGAAACAGCGGCTTTGGGGTAAAAGGCGGGGTGCTGTTCAACTCCCTGCACGGCGACGGCGAAGATCAGATCAGAGGCCTGAAGACCTCAACCAACTGGCACGCCGGTTTCTACTCCCAGTTCAGCATAGGAAGCGTGTTCTCCATTCAGCCGGAGGCGCTTTACACTCGCCGCGAGGTGAAGTCTGATGACGGTGACCTGCGCTTTGACTACATTGACGTTCCGGTACTGGCCGTAGCTAACCTTACGGAGAACATCAGCATTCATGCCGGGCCGCAGGTGGGCGTGATGTTGACCGCCAAGCGCGACGACAACGAAATTGACAAAGAAGGCCTGAACACCTTTGACTACGGTGCCGCCGCCGGCGTGGAGGCCAAGGTGTCTATGTTCCGGTTAGGGGGCAGATACTACCGCAGCTTCGCGGATATTGGCAAGTTTGACGCCGGTCTCCTGAACACTTCCCTGAATGATGTAAAGGCAGGCATGTTCCAGATCTACTTAGGCGTAGGTTTCTAGAAAGCCACCTTATAAAGTTTTTGAAGGGGATGTCTCTGCAGAGAGGCATCCCCTTCTATTTTATAATGCATTTCTGTTTAGGCCTGTTTTCTCAAAAACAGGCCTAAACAAAAGAGAGCCGCTGAAGCGTATTCAGCGGCTCTCTTCCGTTTTAAAGGCGCAGTACCTTAGGCTCTGTTATGGATGCCTTCGGCGAATTCCTCAATCATTTTCTTGTTGAATGCGGGGATGTCATCCGGTTTGCGGCTGGTCACCAGGCCTCGGTCGGTGACTACTTCTTCGTTTACCCAGTTGGCGCCGGCGTTGGTGAGGTCGGTTCTCAGGGATGGCCAGCTGGTCATCTGGCGGCCTTTCACGGCGCCGGCCTCAATGAGAGTCCAGGGACCGTGGCAGATGGCCGCAATAGGCTTGCCGCTATCAGAGAAGGCGCGCACAAAGGCCACGGCCTGCTCGTTGGCCCGCAGGTAGTCTGGGTTCATGACGCCGCCGGGCAGTAACAGTCCGTCATAGTCGGCCGCTACGGCGTCTTTCAGGTTTTTGTCCACGTCAAAGTCTTTGCCCCAATCGGTCATGTCCCAGCCTTTCACGGTGCCTTTCTGGGGAGAGATGATAAAGGTCTCGGCCCCGGCTTCCTGCAGGGCCTTACGGGGTTTCTCCAGTTCTACCTGTTCAAATCCTTTTTCTACCAATATGGCTATCTTTTTGCCGGTTAACTTATCGCTCATGGTGTTGTATTTAAGTGATGGTTAAAATAGTACTTACGTGTACCGCGGCTGCAAAAGAATCGTTACATTAACAGAGAAATACAGCACGCACATGGGGTACCGTCCACTTCTCTTTCTTACCTGTTTCCTGATAGGTAGTTGCCTGACGGGCAGCGCCGTGGCCCAAACCCGGGCCGTGCCCCTGGTCAAGCTGCCGCATCTACAGAAGTTTCTCCATTCCAAATCAGACACCACGTATGTGCTTAATTTTTGGGCCACCTGGTGCCAGCCCTGCGTGGAGGAGCTGCCCAGCTTTGAGGCCCTCCAAAAGCAATATGCCGGCAAACCCGTGAAGGTGATTTTGGTTAGCATGGATTTCGCCAAGGACCTGGAGAAACGAGTGATCCCGTTTGTAACCCGAAACAACTTAAAAAGCACTGTGTTCGTGCTGGATGAGCCTGACCAGAATGCCTGGATTGATTTGGTAGACCCTAGCTGGAGCGGCGCCATCCCGGCCACCCTTATCCTGAACAACGCCCGCAAACAGCGGTTTTTCATAGAGAAACCCCTGACCCTGCCTCAACTGCAAGACATCCTCACTTCCAAATTCAACTAACCCTCCCCCTCCCATGAAAAAGACAAACTTTTACCTGGCGGTCCTGGGCACCTTGCTGGTCCTGGCCTCCGCTTTCCAGACGCCTGAGAACGGGTACCGGATAGGTGACACGGCGGCAGACTTCCGGCTGAAGAACGTAGATGGCCAGCTGGTGAGCCTAAGGAGCCAGAAGCACACCAAAGGCTTTATCATCGCCTTTACCTGCAACACCTGCCCCTACTCTAAACTCTATGAAGACCGCCTGATCCAACTGCACCAGAAGTATGCGCCCCAGGGCTATCCGGTGATTGCCATCAACCCCAATGACGCGGCCCTCTCCCCGGGAGATGCCTTCACGGAGATGCAGAAGCGGGCCAGCGAGAAGAATTTCCCGTTTGTGTACCTGCAGGACGAGACCCAGGAAACCGCCAAACGCTACGGTGCCACCCGCACCCCGCACCTCTATGTGTTAACCCGCCAGGGGCAGGAACTGAAAGTGGCCTACATTGGCGCCATTGATGATAACTCGGGTGACCCGGAAAAGGTGGAGAAGCGGTACACCGAGGCCGCCCTGGATCATCTGCTGGCCGGAAAACCGGTGCCGCAACCTACCACCAAGGCTATTGGCTGCGCCATTAAATGGCGCAACGGCTAAGGGAAACTGGCGTGCGCGCGAACCCCTCCGTTTTGGTCCTGTTTTCTTAAAAACAGGCCCAAAACGGAGGGGTTTCTTTTGCTTAGCTTTTGCAGTAGGTGTAAGTGGAGGAAGCTTTGTTTTGGCAGGTTCGCCTTAGGCTAAGCCGGGTATTACAGAAAGAGAATATAAGCAATATACAAATTCCGCTATTTTTAGAGGAGGCTATATCAGGAAGCCGGAAACCTGTGGCGACTTACCCTTTAGGGGAGGCGGCAGACTCGCTTTCCAGGGTCACCAGATAGGCCTCTTTGGTACCGGCCAGGCGGGCCTCTACTTCATACTTATTATTATAGTAGCCCACCCGCAAAGACTCCACAAAGTAGAGCCATAGAAACCTCACATGGCCATTGTCCTGAAACTGACGCACATGGCATAATTCATGGGCCACCCAGGAGCGGTTTTGCAAAAATAATTCTTTGGAAACTCCGCTTAAGTGTATAGTTTTACCCAGCACCATGGCCACGTTAGTACTTTTAAGTACCCACCGGGCAATGCGGGCGAAGGGGGATTTCTCCACTATTTTTAAATTTTTCTCCAGGGGCTCCATCTTTTTTTCTTTTGCCCCATTATACGGTTTTCTCGCCGCCCAGGCTACATTTCTGCCGCTCGCTCCCTTTCTTTTTTCCTATTCCCAAGAAATTTTCCGCTATACGATGTTTGGTTTTAAAGGTTTCGTTTCTATCTTTGAAATACCAGAAAGTAAGTAAGTATTTTTTACTGCCTTCTGCATTAAGGGCTTTCTTCCTGTTTTCAGGTGCTTAGGCACTCACAGTTGGAAGGGCCGCGGTTGGTCTGCTGCAGCCAGCACCACCCGATGTTTCACCATTAAAACAGATGATGAAAAGTTATATTTTGTCTGCATTAGCCCTAGGCTCTGCATTATTGTCTTTTTTCTATGAAGTGCCTGCTTCTCAGGCTACTACGTATTCAGAAGAAGCTTTCATGGTCACTCCCGGCGAACAGCTACAAGAATGGGCCCTGGCACACAACAGCTTCAACGGCTCTGAGCCCGCCGCTACAGAACTAAAGGCAGAAAAATCCCTCACGTTCAAAGACTCCCTTTTCTATAATTATTATTCCCAATCTTTCGGGCTCAAGCTGGAGTTCAACGAAGACAAGGAGCTGCTGGAAACGATAGCCGACTGGATTGGCACCCCTTACCGCTCCGGCGGAAACTCACAAAGAGGCACTGACTGCTCTGGCTTTGTGACCCGCGTTTACAAAGAGGTGTACGGCATTTCCCTTAGCCGCAGTTCCCGCTCCATGTTCCATGACGTGAACAGAGTCTCTAAAACCGCCATTGAAACCGGAGACCTGGTTTTCTTCCGCCGCGGCCCTGGCCAACCTATCTACCACGTGGGCATTTACCTTAAAAACGGAAAGTTCATCCATTCGGCCAGCAACGGCGGGGTCATGATCAACTCCCTGAACTCCCCTTACTATAAGAGAAACTTTTACGCCGCCGGCAGAGTCATCTAAACAGATTCTTCGCCCCGCCTGAAAAGCGCCTGCCTTGGTAACCCTGGGCAGGCGCTTTTTTTGTTTTCGGTTTAAAGGCTGTTTTTCGCAAAACGGCGGTAAAACAGGGTAGAAATACGGCAATAGGTTCTAACTATTTTCATAGAAAACAAGTATAGAGAGCTGTAAAGGGCAACGGCCATCTCCTGCAGCAATGTTGGGCCTCCTGCCTTTTTCCCAGCACAAATTTTCGTTATTTCGCCCCGGGCGAAGAACCTAACCCAGCTTTTATAACTGTTAGCAATCTCTACTATCTACTATGGAAAACCAATCAGACAAAAACGTGCATGAGTCTTCTGTCTTCAAGAAGTTTCTCAACAAGGCCGAAGAGTACGTAAAGCAACCCCTGCGCGTGAAGGAACTCCTCAACGACGCCTACCAGAAGGCCAGCGAGAAAAAAGACTTCGGGACTATTGCCACTGAGGCCTTTGAGAGCCTGGCTACGCTGTCCCGCATGATCAGGGCGGCGGTGACCAAAGAGTACCACGGCATTCCTACCAGCACCGTGGTGATGGGCGTGGCCGTGATCATTTACTTCCTGTCGCCTATTGACCTTATCCCAGACTGGATTCCGATCATTGGTTTGCTGGATGACGTGAGCCTGCTGGCCTGGTTCATGACCAGCATCAAAACCGAGATGGACAAGTTCCAGGCCTGGGAAGCAGCCCAGCCCCATAAAACCACTGCCGCAGATTCTGGCGCAGATTTAGCCACTTCAATGGATGTGGACACCTCGGCCCATACGCCTAAATACGGCAATGAGCCAGCCGGTCAATACGGTACTACCCACGCTACCTCGCCTTCCAGCAGCGGCTACGGCTCTTCGGGCCAGCAAGTCAACCCTACCTACGGTGAGGGAAACATGCGGATGGGTAACTCCTCTTCCAGGTCACAAGGCCAAGGCTCTACCGGCGGCGAAATTCCTACCCAGAACGACATTCCGGTGACCAGCTACACCACCGTAGAAGGCACGCCTGAGCAGGAAATCCACCCCACTAACACCCCAGACGCCCGCCCTACTGACCATGGCGTGCCTACCGGTTACGGCGAGCCCAACGTACGCGCCTCTACCACAGACAGCACCCGCGTACCCAGCAGAAACTCAGATGACATGGACCACGGCGGAAACATCAGATAACCGTCCACTCCAACTTCTAAACAGAAAAGGCGCACTACACAGGGCGCCTTTTTTATTTGCCCGGCAGCCGCCAGCAAACTACTGGAGAAGTAGCCTCAATGCCGTATCTTTGTACCCGGTATGAAAAGTGGAAAAAAGGAGTCTGCCCTGCAGGGGATTGTGGAGAAGGAGATGGAGGCTATTGGTACGGTGCGGTTTATCCCTAGCGCTACCGCCAAATACGTCAGGATCAGCATCAGGCCCGGGCAAGGTGTCCGGGTTACGTTGCCCAAGCGCGCCTCTTTGGCTCAGGCCGAGGCTTTTGTGCAGGAGAAGTCCGGCTGGATCAAAAAACACCTGGTCTCTCAGGCGCAGGAGCAACGCAAGAAGACCCTTTTCACCCCCGAGTTGCCCTACCAGACCCGTTTCCACCAATTACAACTGCAGTCCTACACTTTGCCCCACTGCAAGAGCCGCCTGAAGGCGGGCGTGCTGCACGTATGGTACCCAGAGCAAATTGGCCACGAGCATGAAGACGTGCAGGATTACATCCAGAAAGCCATTGAATACACCCTTCGGCTGGAAGCCAAGGAACACCTGCCCCAGCGCGTAGCCTTTTTTGCCCGGCAGTTCGGTTTCTCCTACCAGCAGGTCACCATCAAGAACGCCAAGACCCGCTGGGGAAGCTGCTCCGCCACCAACAACATCAACCTGAACCTGCACCTCATGCGCCTTCCCGCGCACCTCTCTGACTATGTGATCCTGCATGAACTGGCCCACACCGTAGAGAAGAACCACGGCCCCCGCTTCTGGGCCCTGCTAGACAAGATCAGCGGCGACGCCAAGGGACTTGATAAGCAATTGAAGGCGTATCGGTTGCAGGTGATTTAGGGTGAGAGGCTTTTTAGGCCTGTTTTGGAAAAAAGGGGCAATAAACGGAATTGATCTGCAGGAGTGTGTCATCCCCCTACCCCCTTCAAAGGGGGACGAGGAAGAGGTTCTCCTGTGTAAACACCCCTCTTCAGAGCTTCGCTCGCTGCCTCAAACTCTCGTTTGGGCAATCCTCAAGGGGAGAGTCTGTGCTTAGTAGGCGGCTCTGCGTTTTGAGGCTGTTTTGATGAAAACGTGCCCAAAACATAAAACCCTCATTCCCCTGCATTCCCCGATTCCAGTCTTTACTCCGAGCGCCTCGCTTGTGGCCCTGCAATAGCTCTAGCTAAGAGAAGAAGGCAAGTCTAGGCCGCAAGGGCAGTGCGAGGGGGAAAGACGGGGCCTCGCGGCCGTGAGCGCTCGGAGGGAAGAGATGGAACAAGACAGCATAAGGACTCAGGCATAGACGGTTATTTCAAGGCGAAAGCAAATTCTTTATCCTAAGACTCTCGCCGCTAAGGTAAAAGCAATCATAATTCAGTTTTCAGTCTCTTTCCCAAAAAACACCCTCAAAACGCACATCCCTGCCTTCGCCCAAAAAGGCAAAAAGAAAGGCAGGAGGAAAATCCCCCTGCCTTTCTAAGAAAAAATGAGCAATCGTTAAGAAAGGGTTAACTCGCCTGACGCATGGTATGGGTAGAGACATACTCCACAAAGTCACCCACGGTGTTTAAGGGCACCTCGTCTGGAATCACAATTTTGAAGCTCTTTTCCAGCTCCAGGATAATGTCCACCACGTCTACGGTATCAAACCCAAACTCTTTGCTAAGATTAGCGGAAGCCCGAAGCCGGGAGGCTTTGATCTCCTTAGTCTTGCTGATTATTTTAACTACCTCTTTGGTGATGGAGGGGGTATATACAGGTATCATATGTGTAAAAAATAAAATTCCAATCTCAAACTAACCTACCAAAACAGCCCCTTTGCGGCGTTTGGCGAGTACCCGGTCTTTGATTTTCTCATTGATCAGGTACATCATAGGCACTACCAGCAAGGTCAGGAACGTGGCAAAGCTCAACCCGAAGATGATGGTCCAGGCCAGGGGTCCCCAGAAGGTCACGTTCTCGCCCCCTAAAAAGAAATGCGGATCAAACTCCGTGAAAAGGGTGAAAAAGTTGAAATTCAAGCCAATGGCCAGCGGGATCAAGCCCAGGATGGTGGCCGTGGCGGTGAGCAGCACCGGGTTCAGACGTGTCTTCCCGGCCATCACAATCGCCTCTTTCAGCTCCATTCCCTCTCCCATGAGCACATCGGTGAATTCCACCAGCAGAATGCCGTTCTTCACCACAATCCCGGCCAGGGCAACCACCCCAATACCGGTCATCACAATGGACATGTCCATATTGAAGACAGAGAACCCGAGCAATACCCCTATCACCGAGAAAATAACTTCTGATAAAATTATCAAGGGCTTGGAAACCGAGTTAAACTGCATTACTAAGATCAAGAAGATCAAACACATAGCCGCCAGGCCGGCCAGGGAAAGAAAATCCATGGTTTCTTTCTGGTCTTCCTGCTCGCCACCCATTTTAATCTCATAGCCCTCTGGCGCAGGAAATCTGTTGAGCGCCGTCTGGATGTTGGCCACCACTTCATTGGGGTTGTAGCCGCCCAGCACGTTAGAGGAAAGGGAGATCACCCGCTTGAGGTTCTTGCGCTTGATGCCGCCGTAGGTGGTGGAGTATTTGATGGTAGCCACCGAGGAAACCGGCACCTGCCGTACCCTACCGGAAGCATCTCTAAAGGTGAGCACCATGCCCATAAGCTGGTCAATGTTCTTGCGGTACTGCTCAGAAAGCCGTACCTGGATAGGGTATTCCTCTTCGTCCTTCTTGAACTTGGAGGCTTCCTTACCATAAATGGCCGTGCGGAGTTCTGAACCAATCTGAGCAGTGCTCAGGCCTTCGCGGTTGGCCCGCACCCGGTCAATCTCCACGGTGATCTCGGGGTTCTTGTCTTCCAGGTCGGTGCGCAGGTCTTCAATGCCAGCAATCTGCGCCGAGTCCAGGTAGCGCTGCACTTGTTTGGAAACCTGAATCAGGCCTTCAAAGTCTTCGCCGGCAATCTCCACCAGAATAGGCTTGCCCACCGGCGGACCGTTCTGCTCCTGCTCCACAGTGATCTCGGCGCCCGGAATCCCTTTCACCGCCTCCCGGATATCATCCAGGTACTTGGCGGTTTTAATGCCGGGCTCGCGGTCCTGGTACTCCACAAATGCCACCGTCACGCGGCCTTTGTTAGACTCAGCCTGCTGGCTACCCGACTGCGGGTCGCCGGCCCCAACGGCCACGTTGGAGATAACAGATTCCACGTTGGGGTTCTTCTCGCCTACCACCTTAAAGACCCGCTTCTCTACCACTTGCGTGATGGAGTCGGTCACGGACTGGTCGGTGCCTACGGGCATGGTGATATAGGTGTAAATGAAGTTAGGGTCGCCGCTCGGGAAAAACACCACTTTGGGGGACCTAAGCGCGGTAAGCACCACCGAAAGAATCAAGAGCCCTACCACAGAAGCCAACACGCCATATGGCCGCTTGCCTACCAGCATCCAGCGCAGCAGGCGCTCATACCGGCTCATGAAAGCCGGCAGCACCTTGCGTTGGAACTTGTTGATCCAGCCGGTGAACACAAACTTGTTCAGGGCCACAAAGGCCATGAGCACCAGCACCAGATTGCCTATTCCAATCCAGCCGCCGGCAAAGCTCACCATGGCAATTCCGCCCATGATGAATATGGCCCGCCGGAAGTTCTTGCGGTCTTTGACCGGGTCGCCCTCGCGGCGCATAAAGGAAACCGCAAACACCGGGTTAATAATAAAGGCCACCACCAAAGACGCCAGCAGGGTTAAGATAAGCGTGATAGGCAGGTAGAACATAAACTCGCCCACAATGCCCGGCCAGAAGGCCAGCGGCAGGAAAGGCGCCACCGTGGTGAGCGTACCGGCCAGCACCGGCAAAAACACCTCACCGGCGGCTATCTTGGCAGATTTGAAGATGTTCCAATTGGTGTCATGGTAAATACGGTGAGTGTTCTCAATCACCACAATGGCGTCATCTACCACAATGCCCAAGGCCAGCAGAAAAGAGAACAGCACAATCATGTTCAGAGAGAAGCCGATCATAGGCATGATCAGGAACGCGATGAACATGGAAATAGGCACCGACAGCCCCACGAACAAGGCGTTGGTGGTGCCCATGAAGAACATCAGAATAAGCGTTACCAGAATAAACCCGATGATGATGGTGTTGATGAGGTCATTGAGGGTGTGGCGGGTGCTGGTGGATTGGTCACCGGTCACGGTGATCTTCAGGCTTTCGGGCAGTTGGGTGCCGTGGGCCTCCTCAATAATGGCGTTGATTTTGTCTGAGGCCTCAATCAGGTTTTCGCCGGCCCGCTTGACAACATTAAGGGTGATCACCGGCTGGTTGTCTAGCCGTGCAAAGCTTTCTCTTTCCTCAAACGTGTCTAGCACCTGGGCTATGTCTCTGAGGTAGATGTTGGCTCCGTTCAAAGACTTCACCACAATGTCTCCTATGGCTGTGGGGTCTGTGTACTGGCCTACCACGCGCACCGCCCGTTTCATGTCCCCTACCCGCACGGTACCCCCGGAAAGGGTCATGTTCTCGGTGGCGATGGCGCGAGCCACGTCATCAAAGGTCACCTGGGCCACCTGCATCTTGTACATGTCCAGGTTGATCTGCACCTCTTGCTCCAGGGCGCCCACAATATCCACGCGGGTAATCTCGGGCAGGGCTTCCATGCGGTCCTGCAGGTCCTCGGCAAACTGTTTCAGTTTCTCGGCGCTGAAGTTACCGGAGAGGTTCACGTACATGATGGGCATCTCAGAGAAAGAGATCTCTTGCACGTTGGGGGCCTGGTCCAGGTCGGTGGGCAGGTCGGTTTTGGCTTTGTCTACGGCGTCTTTCACGCGCTGCTTGCCCACTTCCACGTCCACATCGGTGTTGAACTCCACGTTGATCATGGCAAAGTCCTGCATGGAGGTAGAGGTCACCTTTTTTACCCCGTTCAGGGACTTGATCTGCTTCTCAATGGGCCGCGTCACCAGGTTTTCCATGTCTGAGGGCGAGGTGCCGGGGTACACCGTGGTCACGATCATGGTAGGGATCACAATATCCGGGAAGTTCTCTTTCTGCAGCTTATTAAAGGCCAGAATGCCCGCAATGGTGATGAGCAGCGTGATAAAATAAATACTGGTACGGTTATCTATGGCCCAACTGGTGGGCTTGAAATCATGTACTTTCTCTGACTGTTCCATAAAATGTGCTGTTTGGGCCAGGCCCGATAAATGGAGGAGCTTAGCGTGAGAGGATGGCCGCTCCAGGAAACGTCCTTAGAAATTCACCGGCTGCCCCTCGGTCAGGTTCTGGGCACCGGTTTTGATCACCTGGTCATTGGCCTGCAGCCCCGTGAGGACTTCCACCTGGCCGTTGTAGGAGGTACCGGTAGTGATGTTGCGCTTGACGGCTATGCGTTGGTTTCCCTTCTGCTCTACCACGTAGATAAAGTTGCCCTGCTCGTCTTTCTGCACAATGTCCAGCGGCAGGGTAAGGGCATTCTCCTTCACGTAGTCCTGAATGCGCACCACCGCCACCATGTTGGGCCGCAGGTTTACCTTACCTTGCTCAGACGGCTTCACGCCCAGCTCCACGGTAAAGGAGCGGTTAGATGGGTCAATGTTACTGCCTACCACGCGCACAGTGGTCATGATCTCCTGGTTCAGGTCTGGGAACAGCACCAGGGCGTCATCGCCTTTCTTGATGTTGCTGGCGTAGGCCTCAGAGACCTGGGCCACAATCTTGCCGCTGCTGGCGTTCACGATCCTGATAATGCCCACACCCGGCGCCACGGCTTCCCCTGATTTAGGAAGAACCTCGTCTACTTCCCCGGAAATAGGGGCCTTGATGATGTACTGGGCCCGGGTTTCCTGCAGGGTGGCCAACTGGCGCTCCAGGCTCTCCACATTGTTCTTGGCCTGCAGGAACTGAATCTCTGTGCCTATTTTCTGGTCCCAGAGGTTTTTCTGCTTTTGGTACACGGTGCGGGCCAGGGCCAGGTTGGGCCGAAGGGCCGCTATCTGCTGGTCCAGCACCCCGGCATCAATAGTGGCCAGGGTCTGACCCCTGCTCACGCGGTCGCCGGCATTCACGCGCATGCTGGTCAATACCCCTGGCACTTTGGCGCTCACCATCACGTTCTGGTCAAAGTCCACGTGGCCCTGCACCTCCAGGTAATGCCGGAAGATTTGCGGCTGCATTTTCATGACCGTTACCGGTACCGCCGCCACCTTAGGGCCTTTGCCTTCTTTCTCCAACTCTTTCTCCAGTTTGGCTATTTCAGCGGACAGCTCGGTTTGTTTAGTTCTGAGGTCAGCCAGCTGCGTGGTTTTATCTTTCTCCCCGCAGGCCGATGCCAGCAGCGCCAGCGCCAGGGCCGGAAGGAGTAATTGCTTTTTCATAGAAAAGATGCGTGAGGTTTTCATTCTTCTGGTTATTTCAAGAGTAAGGCGCCGGAGGCCCGGTCTGCGTCTACCTGGGCAATAAGGGCATCATACAGGGCGCTGTAGTAATTGGTCTGGGCGGCCCGCAGGTCAGTTTCGGCGGTGATCACCTCTAGGTTGGAGCCCACGCCTTCCTGGTATTTGATGCGGGAGATCCGGGCAATTTCGGCGGCCAGGTCCAGGTTTTGCCGCTGAGCCCTGAGCACACTTAAGGTATTGGCCACGGTGGCGTCAGACTGCTGCAGTTCCAGGTCAATGGACTGCTTCAGTTGCTCAAAGCCCAGTTTCACGTTCTCCAGCTCAATTCTGGACTGCTGTATCTGGTAGCGCTTGCGCAGGCCATCAAAAATGGGCACCTGCAGGCCAACGCCCACCACGCCAAAGTCAAACCAGTTGCGGGTAGTAGTGTTGTTGGCCCCGGCCCGCACGTCCAGCAATCTGGCTAGGGAGTTACCCACCCCGTTGTAGCCGTAATTTGCGCTTAACACCAGGCGCGGCAAGAAGCCGGCCTTGATGTTGCGCTGGTCCAGTTGGGCCAACTCGCGCTGCGTCTCCAGAATAGAGAATTCTATGCGTCTGGCGTATTGGAATCCCTGGTAATTGAGTTTAGGAGTGGTATTCTCCAGGGAGCTTTCGTTGAGAGGATCTGTGAGCACGATGGCCTGTTGCTGGGGCATGCCCATCTGGAACTTGAGTAGTTGTTCGCTCAACACCAATAGCCGCTGGGCTTTGTCTTTGTCAATTTTGAGGTTATTGTAGCTTACCCGCAGGCGGTCCACGTCCAGCTTCTCCACAAACCCGTTTTGGTTCATGATGGTGGTCTGGCGCAATAAGGTATCTAAGCGGGCCAGGTTCTGGTCCAGTAGTTTCATCTGCTCGCGGGCCACCAACACGCTGTAGTAGGCCTTGCTCACCTGCTCTGCCGCCTCAATCTCGCTCTGCTGGGTGTTCTTGCGCGAAAGCTGGGTATAGGTAGAGGCCGCCTTAAGGCCAATCAGGTAAGAGCCGTCAAACAGAAGCTGTGAACCGGAAAGCGCCGCAGACCCGGTCCAGGGCTGCACAAACGTGATGGCCTGGGGCCCAGACATGCCCTCGGGTACCGTATAGGTAGGGTTGAGTACAATGTCCTGCCCGGAGTTCAGCTGCTGCTGGGTAATGGTGAAGGGGTCCAGGGTGCCGCCGCCGCCAAACGCACTAAAGTCCACGATGGACTTCTGCTGAATGAAGTTGTTGTTGATGTCTACCCCGGCATTTACCTGCGGCAACCCGATGGCTCGTATCTCTCCTACCCTGGCCTTGGCAATCTGCTCCTGGTTGCGCAGCACTTTCAGGCTGGGCCGGTTTTCCAGGGCGTACTGAATGGCTTGCTGCAAGGAAAAGGCCTGCTCCTGCGCCAAGGCGGGCGTGGAAGCCACTAGTGAAAGGAACAGCCCGCCCAACAGAAGCCAACTGACCGTGATTTGCTTTTTCATAGGTACTTACTCTTCTTCGGTGATCTGTTTGTATTGATTGATGAGCTTATGCCCCTTTAGGGTGGCCAAGCCCAGCACAAAATGCTCCAGCAGGGCTATCTGCACCTTCTGCAGGTCAAACTGGGTGGCGGGGTAAATCTCTGAATTGAAGCCTAACTCCACTTCGGCCAGCCGCAAACGGGCTACAATCTCCACGTCAATATCTTCTCTGAACAGTTTTTCCCTTATCCCCCGCTGAATGTGGTCTTTGGTCTGCTTTAAGAAGAAACTGTCCTTATGTTCTTTCCAGAGCTGCCAGGTCTGCGGATGGTATTTCTGAAGGTCGTAGAAAATAGTAGGGTGTACCTGCCGCATCAAGCCACGTACCATCTCTACTATCTGAAACATGGCTTCCATGGCATTGTTTGCCGTATCCAGGGCCACACAGCAGGTGCTCTCCATGCCCGTGATGTGCTGGTGCATGCCTTCGTACACCAACTCATCCTTATTAGCGAACCACTTGTAAATGGTCTTTTTAGACACACCCAGGTGCGCGGCTACATCATCCATAGATACGGCCTTAATTCCCCGCTGGAAGAAAAGCACCAAGGCCTCCTGCAATATTCTCTCTCTTATTTCCATGCTAACTGCTACTCCGTGGCAAACCTACTGGAAACTATTTTTGTTTCCAAAGTTTCCATTGATCTTTATTGAGGCTCAATTAATCTTGACTGAGTACCGGATGGATTTTTAAAGCGGAAAGCTACTGAAGCAATGACAGCACTGCGCAGGGAATCTGACCAGGGACGGTATTCCCATTCTGAACAGGTCAAAATACTGGATGAACCCAAAAGCGTTTTTGGCTTGATTTTGAGAAAACAGGCCAAAAACGGAAATCAAATACCCAACACGCTTTTCAGACGGGCGTAGCCGCTTTTGCTGAGCGGGACGCGGGTGCCGCTTTTGAGCAGGGCCACGTGCGTGTCCTTCTCCAGAGGCTCAATGCGGGTGAGCTGGGGCAGGGCAATCATATACGACCTATGCACGCGCACAAACTGCGCCGCGTCCAGGGTGTTCTCATAATAGCCCATGGTCTTTTTCTTTAGAAAGCACCCGGCGGCGGTGTGGATCTTGACATAGTCATCATAGGCCTCCAGGTACTGAATCTCCTGCACCGGAATGATCCTGATGTCACTGTTTACCTTCACTACTATGCGCAGTTGCTCCTCAGGCTGTTTTTGGGTGACTTCCTGCAGTTGTGTAGTAGTCTTCTCTGCGGCTGGCTGGCCCTGTTTCTGGCGCCATTTCTGGATGGCGGTGTCAAACCGCTCCTGCGTGAAGGGTTTGAGCAGATAGTCTATGGCGTTGGCCTCAAAGGCCTTGATAGCGTACTCGTCAAAGGCGGTGGTGAAGATGACGCCGGGCGCGTGCTCCACCAGTTCCAGCATCTCAAACCCGTTGATCTTGGGCATCTGTATGTCCAGGAAAATCAGGTCAGGTTGGTGCTGCATGATGGCTTTCACGCCCTCAAAGCCGTTACCGCATTCCTGCACCAGGGTAATGTCTGGGTGATTAAGCAGGTACTCACAAACAATGGTGCGGGCCAGGGGCTCATCATCAATAACCAGACAGGTAATCATATACTTTGCGGAATTTTAACGGTGGTGATAAATCTGCCTTCGTGTTGCTGGGTGCTCACTAAATCCTGCCGGCCAAAAAGCAGATACAGGCGGCGGCGCACTGAGTCCAGCCCGAAGCCCGTGCCCTGTTTAGGCGATAAAAGGCTGGCCTCAAACGGGTTCTCCGTGGAGACAATCAATTGCCCATCCTCGCAGCGGGCCGTGATTTTGATGAGCGTGTCGCCCAGCGTGTCATAGAGGCCAAACTTGATGGCGTTCTCCACAATGGGCTGCAGCAACAGGTACGGCAGTTGCAGATGCTTGCATATTTCTGGGCATTCTACCTGGGTCTGCAGCCTATGCCCGAACCTCACTTTTTCAATCTCCAGGTAAATCTGCAGGTGGTGCAGCTCATCTGCCAGGGGAATGAGCGTCTGGCCGTCTTTGCGCAGCGTGCCCCGCAGGAAGTCTGATAATTGCTGCACCATCTGCTTGGCCTGGTCCGGCTTGGTTTTCACCAGCGCACTGATGGAGTTGAGGCTGTTGAACAGGAAGTGCGGCTGCAGTTGCTGCCTTAGCGTGAACAGTTCGGCTTCGCGGGCCATTTTCTCGGTGGCGGTTTTGCGCTCTTCGGCCTGCCGTTTCTCTTTGGTGTAGTACCAGAGCCAGTTCTGCAGCACAATGAACAGGATCATGAGCCAGGCAAACGCCACCCGCACCGGGTAGGACTGGTGTACAAAGGCCTGGTACTCTACTTGCCCCTCCAAGAGCCCATCTACGCCCATCTGGCAAAACCATACCATGATGGCGGCCAGGGCTGCGCTCCAACCCAACAAATAGGCAATCTGCCGGGGCTCTGGCTGGTAATACTTAAGCGACGTGGCCATGACGTAGCCGCTGCCCAGCAACAGCCCATTGGTCAAAAGCGCGTCTACCACCACCGGCTGGCCCCTAAACCCGAACTGGTAGAGCACCAGCGTCTGCACCACCGCCCATAGAAGGCCCCAGCCCAGGTACAGCAGAATGATTTTAAACGAAGGCATGGCGTCTGTTCGGGTAATAGTTAGCGGCGGCAAGTTGACGGACAGGTCCATAGGGCGCAACCGGGCTGCAATTAATAACTTTTGATGTCAATTCCACCAAAGATGACGGTTCCTTTCAAGATGAGCACCTTGTCCCCCTGCATGGAAGGGCGTATCATGGAGCGTTTCTCGTCAATCCCGCCAAAAATGCAGGCTACCTCTGAGCGCACTTTCCAATCGGCCGGAATCACCAGGGTGGTGCCGCCAAACATTATGGTCACGTCTATCACCACTTCGCCCTGCAGGTCGGCGTGGGCCAGGTTATACTCGGCGCCGCCGAAAAACGTGGTGATCTGGCCGCCCCTAAAGCTTTTGGTGATAATGCTCTTCTTGATGCCGCCAAACACCGCGGTGCCATTGATGTAATCGTCTTTTGACACCGTGGCGGGGTCCATCACCCCTTCTGAGGCAGGTGTGGCATAAGAGGAGGTATAGGTATTGCCAGGGTAGGCCTCCGGCAAGGGCTGGCTTGGGCTTTTCCAGCCTTTGCCCGGCGAATGGTGCCGCGGGCGCAACATCATGAACAATCCAAACCCGATCAACAGAACGGGCCAGAAATACGGCTTTATGTTGAAGGCAGGGAAAATATCTTCCATCAGAAAGAGTGACCCAATGGCGAAAGGAAAAATCCAGCCGATGTTGCGGAAATTATGCTTAAAGCCGGTGTATAAGCCTATCACAATCAACAGCATCTTCCAGGAGAAAAGCCAGTAAGGCACATTTAACACATAGAACTCCCGGGCCAACAGGGCCAAGCCCACAATGACAATGAGCAATCCTGCCATTACCCGGCCGCCGTTGTTCCTGGATGGCTCGTAGCCACTGTAGTTTGGTGAGGTGTTTTCGTTGTTCGTTTCCATAGTTGTACTTGATTGATAGACCAAATGTAGAGGGTTGGTGCCGCGGCCGCAACGGCTATTAGGCTAACTCTGGAAGAAAGTAGGTGAATGGAGGGTTTTGGTAGGTGAATGGCGAAAAGGTTTTTAACCGACGCAGGGGAAGGCAAATTAAAAACCGTTTTGGGCCTGTTTTCCGGAAAATAGCCCTAAAACGCCACCCTGGATTCTGCGCGCAGCGGGACTCTCCTGGCAAGACGCAGAACTATGCTGTCATTCACGGTTAATCTTTATCTTTGCGCTATGCTATTGGAGAACATTAAACGGCTGACCCAAGAGGTGGAAGCCTATGCTATAGAGAACAAGGAACACCTGGAGGCCTTCCGGAATACGTTTGTAAGCCGCAAGGGCCAGATTGCTGCCCTGTTTGACGAGATGAAAACCGTGGCGCCCGAGCAGCGCAAGCTGGTGGGCCAGGAACTGAACCAGCTCAAACAGCTGGCGCAGCAGAAAATGGACACCGCCCAGGAGGCCCTGGAGCAGAACGCCACGCCAGATGCCCTGGCCGGCCTGGATTTCACGCTGCCGCCGGTACCTAACGCCCTGGGTACGCGCCACCCGCTTTCCCGCGTGCGCGAAGACATTATCCGGATTTTTGAGCGGATTGGCTTCAACGTGTCAGAAGGCCCCGAGATGGAGGACGACTGGCACAACTTCTCGGCCCTCAACTTCCCTGAGAACCACCCTGCCCGCGACATGCAGGACACGTTTTTCCTGAGCAAGAACCCCGACATGCTGCTGCGCACGCACACCAGCAGCGTGCAGGTGCGCGTGATGGAGCACCAGAAACCGCCCATCCGCACACTATCTCCGGGCCGCGTGTTCCGCAACGAGGCCATCTCGGCCCGGGCGCACTGCGTGTTCCACCAGGTGGAAGGCCTGTTTGTGGACCGGGGCGTGAGCTTCAAAGACCTGAAAGACACCTTGTATTACTTTGTGCAGGAGTTGTTTGGTGCAGACACCCAGATCAGGTTCCGCCCGTCTTTCTTCCCGTTCACCGAGCCCTCTGCCGAAATTGACATCACCTGCCTTATCTGCAAGGGCAAGGGCTGCAATATCTGCAAGCACAGCGGCTGGGTAGAGATTGGCGGCTCAGGCATGGTAGACCCGCAGGTACTGGAGAACTGCGGCATTGACTCCAAGGAATTCTCGGGCTTTGCGTTCGGGATGGGCATTGAGCGCATTACCATGCTCAAGTACCAGATCAAGGACCTGCGCCTCTTCACTGAGAATGATGCCCGCTTCCTGCGCCAGTTTGAGGCGGTGTAACAAGGCTACGGCGGAATAGAATTCCGTTTTGGGGCCGTTTTCTGTAAAACGGCCCCAAAACGGAATTTTTTATTTTCATTCTCAAGCACTTACTAACTTTTTATAAATTTTTCTGCACCAATGCTTGCGTAATGTCGCATTAGCCCCTACTTTTGCATCATCATTCAAGACCACCCGGTCTAGATGGTAAACTCCTCCTTAGCTCAGTCGGTTAGAGCACATGACTGTTAATCATGGGGTCCTTGGTTCGAGCCCAAGAGGGGGAGCTTCTTAATCAGCCACTTACGAGATAAAACTTGTAAGTGGCTTTTTTGTTTGCATACATTTTGCACCCGCTGTCCTGGAATGAGCCTTGGACAAGAGGCTCCCGTTTCCTAATCCATTGAACCCTTGCCCGAAGAAGCTTAAAGGGTAATACCAGCCTCCTGGGGCCGTCGCCTTTGGCCTTGCTTGCCCCTCTGTGGGTACACACATCCCCCATGATAGCCCTGGGTCTGCCCCAAGCGCTTCCATCTTTTTCACCTTCAGCCACGCGTGTGGGTTCCTTCTATGGCAAAACCAAGGCTGGTGTCCCCCATCTGTTTATCCAGGGCACCTACCAGCCACCCGGAAACGACGGTTACAGGTAGTGTTTCCCGTGCCCACCAATGACTTACCATGCAAGCTTTTCCAAACAGGTTGCTAAACTGAATCAATAAAGCAGCAACTAAATCAAAACCTCCCCGGTATTCTAAAAGGACCTGCAGCCCTTACCTACAGGCTTCATTTTAACACGGTTATCAATTTGAGGGGTGCCTTGCTACCCTGGTTGACTTAATACAGGAGTTATGGAGAGACCGATTTTACCATATCCAGAACTTTAAATCCAAAGAAGGTGCGTGGGGTATTCACAAAGCTGTGGGCAGTTATTGTTCTTATACTATTCCCCCTGGCAAAACTGTGTGCCCAGGAAAAACGCGACCTTGATTTTTACTTGAACGCCGGCCTGGCCAACAGCCCGATGCTCTTGGACAGCGCCAACCAACACAGCTCTAATCTACTGGACAGCCTTAGAATATTAGCTGGCTTCCGGCCGCAGGTTACCTCCACGGGCAATATCATGGTGGCGCCGGTGGCCGGGAAATTTGGGTATGACAGTGCCATTACCAACGGAGCCAACTATTCTGGCGTGGTCACGGTGGAACAGCCCCTGTTTAACGGCCGGCCGCGGCGGGTGCAGTTCCAGAATATCACGTTACTGAACCAGGCCTTGCGGCTGAATGTACAGCTCTCGGAAATGGACCTGCGGAAAAGCATCACGGCCCAGTATATTACCACTTACGCTGACTACAGCCAACTGGAATTTAACCGGGATTTGCTGAAGATCCTGCAGAGGGAGCAACCGGCTTTAAAGAAACTGGTGCAGAACGGCGTGTACCTGCAAACCGATTACCTGAACCTGAACGTGAGCATTCACACCCAGATGATAGCCATAAAGAAAGCCGCCCTTCTGTACCGCGACGATTTGCATGCGCTGAACCTTTTGTGCGGCATAAACGACCGGTCAGAAGTTATTCTGCTTAAACCGCAACTGCCCGTGAGGAATACCTTTCTGGTGAGCCGGTCGCCGCAAATGCTGCGTTTGAGAATAGATAGTTTAAGGCTGCAGAATGCCCGCGAGCTGCTTGACCTGAATTACCGGCCCCGGCTGAGCGCTTTTGTGGATGGAGGGGTGAATGCCATAAACCCGCGCAACATCCCGCACAATTTCGGGACCAGCTTTGGGCTTAGTTTCATGGCCGTTATCTATGATGGCCGCCAGCGGCGCCTGGAATACAGCCGCCTTAGGCTCAGGGAAATCACCCGCCAGAAGTACCGCGATTTTTATGTAAGCCAATACCAGACCCAGGTTAACCAGTTGCTGGACCGCCTGAAAGCGACCGATGACCTTTTAAACGAAATACGCGCACAGATTGACGCCCAGCAACGCCTGATCAATATATACAAGGTGGAAATAGCAAATGGCCTGGTCAGGTTCACAGACTTCATCCTTAATGTGACCAACTATACTACCACCCGCAATGACCTGGTGCAGGCTGAGAACGACCGGCTGCAGATCTTAAACGAACTCAATTACCTGAAATGAAAAACCACCTCCCTTTTTTCGCGTTTCTGCTTCCGTCTCTGCTGGCCGGCTGCACCCAGACTTCGCCTGAAGAGGAAGGCGCCGATAAAGAAGTAAAAACACCCGTACAGGTCATAAGGGTGGAGCATTTGCCTATCTCCGAAACCTTTACCTTGTCGGCCACCTCGGTTTACCAGAGAAAAAACATCATAAAATCAAATGCGCAGGGGTATCTCAAGAAAATTTACGTGGGCCTGGGTGATTTTGTGAATGCCGGGAAACCGATGTTCTTGCTGCGCACCAAAGAGGCTGAAGTATTGGGAGAACTCGCTAGCAAAGACCCCATGCTGGCTTCTTTCAGGGGCGGCATAACGGTGAAAGCGCCGGTTTCTGGCCACGTGCGCGAAATCAATTTCCAGGTGAACGATTATGTGAACGACGGCGACCAGTTAGCGGTAATTGCCGACGGAAGCAGTTTCGTCTTTATCCTGGACGTGCCTTTTGAGTACAACCAATTTGTAAAGCCCGGCACCAGTTGCACCATCCTTTTGCCTGACTCCACTAAAATGCCCGGAAAAATCACCTCCAGCCTGGGTTTGGTAGACCCCGGTTCGCAAACCCAAAGCTTTGTAGTGGTGCCGCAAACCAACCGCCGCCTACCAGAAAATTTACTGGTGAACGTGCGGCTTACCAGGCAGGAAAAAAAACGAGGCCAGATAGTAGACAAGACCGCTGTGCTTTCAGATGAGACCATGGAGAATTTCTGGGTAATGAAACTTATAAATGACTCTACGGCCGTAAAGACCCCGGTGAAAAAAGGCATCGTTTCAGGGAATAAAATAGAGATCCTTTCGCCCATATTCAAACCCACAGACCGCTTGGTATCCACCGGAAATTATGGGCTGCCTGACACCGCCCTGATAACCGTACTCAAGCAGCCATGAAAGATTTCTTCCTTAGGTATAAAAACCCGGTAACGGTTATCCTGACGATTGTTCTGGCCGGGGGCGTCTTTGCGTACACCCGCATGCAGACCTCGCTTTTCCCGGAGGTTACGTTCCCCAAAATAAAGGTCATTGCCGACAGCGGTTTGCAGCCGGTCAGCAAGATGATGATCACCGTCACCAAGCCCCTTGAAAACACCATCAAGCAAGTGCCAGACCTACACCTTATCCGTAGCGTCACCAGCCGGGGCAGCTGTGAGATCTCTGCCTTTATGGACTGGAACGTAAACGTGGACCTGAGCAAACAACAGGTAGAATCGGCTATTGCCGACGTGAAAGCGGCCTTGCCCCCCGGCACAGATATCACGGTTGCCAAAATGAACCCAAGCATTCTTCCGGTAATGGGTTACGTGATTGACGGGCCTGGCCGCAGCCCCATAGAACTGAACCTGATTGCTAACTATACCGTGAAACCGTTTATTTCACAGGTAGAGGGCGTTTCTGAGGTACGGGTCACGGGCGGCAAGACCAAGGAATTTGTGGTGGAGTTGGAGCAACAGAAAATGAGTTCCCTAGGGCTTACGCCCACCGCCATCTCAGACGCCTTAAGCCATACCAATTTCCTGACCAGCAACGGGTACCTATCAGATTACGACCGGCTTTACCTTTCCACCACCAACGCGGCCATTGAAAACCTGGACGACCTGCAAAACCTGGTGATCAGCAATGACGGCAAACGCATAGTCAGGCTCAAGGATATTGCCCAGGTAAAAGTGGAGGAGCAGGTAGAATACATCAGGATAAATGCGAACGGCAAGAAAGCGATCCTCATTGCGGTCTTAAAGCAGCCGAACTCCAACCTGATCGCCATTTCCAATTCAGTAGAAGCCAAGGTAAAGACCCTGAATAACCGCATTCTACCCAAGGGCGTCAGGCTTACGCCCTATTATATTCAGGCAGATTTCGTGCATGACTCCATCAGGAGCGTTACTGACAGTTTGCTCATTGGCTTGCTGCTGGCCATTTTGGTGACGGTAATTTTCCTGCGCTCGCTCAAATCCAGCATTGTTATACTAGTCACCATCCCGCTCACGCTTTCGCTTACCCTTATCATAATGTACGTGCTGGGGTATACCTTCAACATCATGACCCTGGGGGCCATTGCGGCAGCTATAGGCCTGATCATAGATGATGCCATTGTGGTGGTGGAACAGATCCACAGAACGCATGAAGAGCATCCAGAAACCCCCACGCGTGACCTGCTCTCTAAAAGCGTCCGTTACCTGTTGCCTGCTATGGTTGGTTCTTCCATGACCACCATTGTCATCTTTTTCCCATTCGTTTTACTTTCTGGCGTGGCCGGGGCCTACTTCAAGATCCTGACGAATACCATGATCATTACCCTGGTTTGCTCCTTTCTGGTTACCTGGCTGGGGTTGCCTGTGGTTTACCTGCTTTTATCCGGAAAGAGTAATAAAGTCAAACCCGCCGAAACCCAGAAGCCGGGCAAATGGATCGCGTTTTTTATGCACCATTCCATATTGAGCATCAGTTTTACCATTGTCCTAATTGGGGTGGTGGTGTTGGTGGCCCCCTTGTTGGAAACGGGCTTTTTGCCCGAAATGGACGAAGGATCCATCGTGATGGATTACACGTCGCCGCCCGGCACTTCCCTAGACGAAACGGACCGGATGCTCCGCCAGGCGGAGAAGATCATCGTAAAAGTGCCGGAAGTAGAGAGCTATTCCCGGCGCACCGGCACCCAGATGGGCTTTTTCATCACTGAACCCAACAGCGGCGATTACCTGATCCAGCTCAAAAAAGACCGGCAGCGCTCTACCAATGACGTAATAGATGAGATCAGGAAGGGCATAGAAACCACGCAGCCCGCCCTGGTGATTGACTTTGGTCAGGTGATAGGCGACATGTTGGGAGATTTGATGAGCTCCACCCAGCCAATAGAGGTAAAGGTCTACGGAGACAATCAGCAACTGCTGCAGAAAATTGCCAGACAGGTAGCATCCATCACCGAACACGTAAAAGGTACCGCTGACGTTTTTGACGGAATCGTGATCGCCGGTCCCTCGGTGAACATCCGTCCCGATAACCAACTGCTGGCCAGGTACCAGTTAACCCCCGCTGATTTTCAGTTTCAGCTACAGGCCCAGCTGGAAGGCAACGTTATAGGCAATATCTTTGAAAAAGAGCAGCAAACCAATGTCCGCCTGAAATACCCATATCCCACTAAAACCTCGCTGAATACCCTGGAGAACGGCCAGATTTTCCTTCCCAACGGCAAGCTTAAACCCATTTCAGAGCTAGCCACCATCCAAATTGAAACCGGCAGCGCAGAGATAGAGCGGGAAAACCTGCAATCCATGATCCCCGTTACGGCCCGCCTGGATAACAGGGACCTAGGAAGCACCATTGCCGAAATTCAGCAAAAAATCAACGAGCAGGTCCATTTGCCCAAGGGCTACCATATTGACTATGGCGGTGCTTACCAGGAGCAGCAACAATCTTTCTCTGAGCTCCTCATGATCCTGGTTGCGGCCGCCTTATTGGTTTTTGCCACTATCCTATTTCTTTTCCGCGAAGTTAAAGTTGCCTTTCTGATCATTTGCATTGCCATTTTAGGCATTGCCGGAAGTTTGTTGGCGCTCTACCTTACCGGCACCGCCTTGAATGTGGGCAGCTATACCGGCCTCATTATGATCATCGGGATTATTGCCGAAAACGCCATTTTCACGTTCCTTCAATTCCAGGAATCGCGGCAAACCAGCAGTATGCATGATGCTATTGTATATGCCATTTCCACGCGGCTCCGGCCTAAACTAATGACTGCCTTCGGAGCCATTATTGCCCTGATGCCCATTGCCCTCGGCATTGGAACTGGCGCTCAGTTGCACCAACCTTTAGCCATTGCCGTAATTGGTGGTTTTATCATTGCGTTGCCGTTGCTGCTAATTGTGTACCCCACCTACTTACTTCTGCTTTTCAGGGAAAAAGAGGAAGACCAAGAAAATATCCCTCTCTAAAACACCACATGGGGAAAGCCCTATGCAAAGCTTCCGTTTTAAGGGTATTTTCCTGAAAACACCCTTAAAACGGAAGCTACTTACGGGGCTCCCGCCTCAGGAATCGCATAAGACAGCCCTTGGGAAAAACCTAAACTACCTATTCTGTGAAACAGGAAGGCCAAGCCCCTCTAGGGCCTGAAACTCCAGCGTTTTTCACGCCACGGTAATCGTCTCGTCTATATACACATCCTGCACCAGGTTAAGCAAATCCACGCCCTCTTCAAACGGCCGTTGGAACGCCCTGCGCCCTAAGATTAAACCAGTGCCGCCAGCCCGTTTGTTGATCACCGCCGTCCTAACGGATTGCTGCAGGTCAGAGGCGCCCTGCGATTCACCGCCGGAGTTGATGAGGCCGGCGCGGCCCATGTAGCAGTTCAGGACTTGGTAGCGGCAGAGGTCAATGGGGTGGTCTGTAGTAAGTTTATCATACATGGCGGGGCTCCACTTGGAGAAATTAAGCGCCTTAAAGCCGCCGTTGTTCTCGGGTAGCTTCTGCTTGATGATATCTGCCTGCAGGGTTACGCCCAGGTGGTTGGCCTGACCGGTTATGTCGGCGGCTACGTGGTAGTCTTTTTCTGCGGTTTTAAAGGCATTGTTGCGGGTGTAGCACCACAAGATAGTGGCCATACCCAATTGGTGCGCCCGCTCAAAGGCTTCGGCTACCTCTACAATCTGCCGGTTAGAGTCTTCAGACCCAAAATAAATAGTAGCCCCTACCGCCACGGCGCCCAGGTTCCAGGCCTCCTCCACCGACCCGAACATGATCTGGCTGTATTTGGTGGGATAGGTGAGTAACTCGTTGTGGTTGATCTTGACAATGAACGGGATTTTATGCGCGTACTTGCGGGCCACCATGCCTAGATTCCCGAAGGTGGTGGCCACCGCGTTGCAGCCCCCTTCCATGGCCAGTCTGATCACATTCTCCGGGTCAAAATACATAGGGTTGGGCGCGAAGGAGGCCCCGGCCGTATGCTCTATGCCCTGGTCAATGGGAAGAATGGACAGATACCCGGTTCCGGCCAGGCGGCCATGGTTGAAAAGCGTGGCCAGACTTCGGAGTACCGGTACTGGCCGGTTAGATTGCTGAAAGATCCGGTCAATAAAATCGGGCCCGGGCAAGTGGAGCTGCTCTTTGGGAATAGCCGTGGCGGTGTACTCCAGCAAATCCTCGGCCTCTTTGCCTAATAACTCATCAATGGTATAGTGTAGCATGGCGACTGGTGGTTAGGTGGTTGTATGTAATTCCCTGAGAATGCTCTATTGTTAGGTCTTGATCTGTTTCCGGAGCAACTGGGCGTTAATGGCCACTACCACGGTGCTCATGCTCATAAGAGCCGCCCCCACGGCCGGCGACACCATAATGCCCTGTTTGTAAAGCACCCCCGCCGCCAACGGAAGCGCCACCACGTTATAGGCGGTGGCCCAGATAATATTCTGGATCATTTTGCGGTAGGTGGCCTTGCCGAAGAGAATGAGCGAGGCGATGTCCTGGGGGTTGCTGTTTACCAGAATGATGTCGGCGGTCTCGGCGGCTACGTCTGTGCCGGAGCCTACGGCGATGCCCACGTCTGCCTGCGCCAAGGCTGGCGCGTCATTCACGCCGTCGCCGGTCATGGCCACAAATTCGCCCTGGGCCTGCAGTTCCTTGATCTTGTCCTGCTTCTGGTGGGGCAGCACGTTGGCCAGGTACCCATCCATCTGCAGGGCCTCACTCACGCTTTGTGCCACGCGGGCATTATCCCCGGTCAATAGCAGGTTCTTGATGCCATTCTCTTTCAACACCTGAATCGCCTCCGCAGACTCCGGCCTGATTTGGTCCCTCAGACTTATAAAACCAGTTACTACACCGTCTATCAGCACATACACCACCGTCTCTACTCCTTCTTCAGCGTTACTCACCGGCACCTCAATGCCCATTTCCTGAATGTAGTTAGGGCCTACCACCTTTAGCTCTTTTCCTTCCACCTGCCCCTCCAGCCCTTTGCCGGGCAGATAGTTGAATTGTTCTGAGGCGGGAATCGTGATACCATCCGCCTTGGCCCGTTTTAAAATACCCTGCGAGATGTAGTGCTCTGAATTCTGCTCCACCCCTGCCGCCAGCCGCAGCAACTCCTGTTCAGGGACCGCAGGCAGAAAGGAAACCACGCGGGCTACTTCATGCGCGCCCTGGGTGAGCGTACCGGTTTTATCAAAGATGATGGTCGTGATCTTGCGGGAATTTTCAAAGGCTGTGCGGTTCCGGATGAGTAACCCGTTCTTAGCTGAAATAGCCGTGGAGATGGCCACCACCAAAGGCACGGCCAGGCCCAGGGCATGGGGGCAGGAAATGACCATTACAGTTACCATGCGTTCCAAGGCGAAAGCCAGTTCGGCACCCAGAAAGAGCCAGATGGCAAAGGTAGAAAAGCCCGCCAGCAGGGCGATATAGGTAAGCCAACGGGCGGCCTTGTCGGCCAGGTGTTGCGTAGCCGACTTGGTTTTCTGGGCGTCTTGTACCAGATGGATAACCTTGTTCAGGTAGCTTTCCTCGCCGGTGTTCTGGACCCTCACCCGCAGCGCCCCGTTACCGTTCAGGGAACCGCCTATCACTTTCAGGCCCTGGCCTTTCTGTACTGGTTTGCTCTCCCCGGTGAGCATGCTTTCATTTAGGTAGCTTTCCCCTTCTTCAATTAGACCGTCGGCGGGCACTTTCTCGCCGGGCTTCACCAGAATCAAGTCATCTCTTTTCAGGCTTCCCAGAGGCACGTCCATAGTTTGGTCGCCCTGCACCAGGTGGGCAGTGGAAGGCATCAGGCTCACCAACAGCTCCAGGGCGCGGGAGGCGCCCAGCACCGATTTCATCTCAATCCAGTGCCCCAGCAGCATGATCACAATAAGCGTGGCCAGTTCCCAGAAGAAGTCCATGCCCGGCAACCCGAACACAACGGCCGTACTGTACAGATAGGCCACCGTAATGGCAATGCCAATGAGGGTCATCATGCCGGGGGCGCCTTTTTTCACCTCGTCTTTTAACCCGGTCAAAAAAGGCCAGCCCCCATAGAAGAAGATGATGGAGGACAGCGCAAAGGCAATGTACATGTGGTACGGCACGTCTAGCCTATACCCCAGAATATCCTGCACCATGGGGCTGATTACTATCACGGGCAAAGACAGAACAAGTGAGACCCAGAACCTTTTCCGGAAATCGGCAATCATCATGGCGTGGTGGTCGTGTCCCTGGTCACCGTGCCCCGGCGCTTCCTTCGCTTCCGGCGGAATGGCCTGATCATGTGCATGCAAGGTTTTTTCGGCCAGATATTGTTTCTCCTGGTCAGGAGCTTCTTTCCCCGAGGGCTGCGCTGACGCATGGGTATGATGGGAATGCTCCATGGGGTACTATGTTTTGTGGGCTTCTTTGCGTTCGGGCACTGTTTTAAACCGTCTAACCTTTGGGAAAGACCCAAGTAAGGCCAAGCGTTTTGGGCACGTTTTGGCCAAAACAGCCCTGAAACGCCATTTCATCTGCTCCTTCTTTTACGGCGGCACGCGCAATTGGTGCGTGCATTTTGCCGGTATTGCACCATTTGTGAGGCGCCTTTGCTGCAGCCTTTGTTAGCAAGTGCCGGGCCAAGGTATAAAATCAATAAGGCTAGCAAGAACTACCGTTAGCAGGGACCGTATAAATTTATAACTGCTTAAAATTTAAGCACCTACACACTTTATCAAGCAACTATACACCTTATACTTAACCAACTATGAAAAACTACCTTTTAGATTTAAAGCTTCCCGCAATTCTGCTGGGGGCCAGTCTGGTTTTTGGGGCCTGTAGTAAAGAAAAGACCACCGAAACCACCACTACTAAAACTACCGAAGAAACCATGGATGACGACATGGGCATGGACATGGACAGGGACAGCATGAAAATGGGCTCTAATGAGATCATGGACAAGATGCATGACCACATGGAGTCTATGCGTAAGCTTAAACTGACCGGAGACCCAGACAATGACTTTGCCCTGATCATGGCCGAGCACCATAAAGGCGGCATTGAAATGGCCGAAGAGGAAGTGGATGAAGGGAAAGACACCATGCTGGTGAACATGGCCAAAAGAAGCATTACTATGCAGAAAGACGAGCGGGAAAAACTGGAGGACTTCGCCGATGATCATAAACCCGCTTCCCGGGATACCTCTGCTACTATGAAACTCATGCAGCCCATGAAAGACATGATGGGCAAAATGGACCATAGCAAAACTGGCACCACCGACTACCACTTTGCCAGTCTGATGAGCATGCACCACCAAAGCGGCATTGACCTGGTAGACGCTTACCTGAAACAGGCCAAAGTGCCCGCCATGAAAACCATGGCCCAGAAAATAAAAGATGAACAGCAGAAGGAAAAGAAAAAACTGGATGCCTGGCTGGCCAAACAGCCTAAGTAGAACTTACCTCTTTCCTGAAAACGGGCTTGCCCGGAAGAAAACGCATAAAGCATTTCTTCCGGGCAGGCCCGTTTCTATTTTGGCATCCTGCTCTAAAGGCAGGGTGTAAGAACAGGTTTCTACAGACTAACCGGCACGGAGATTTTCACCTTCTCCCAGGTCATGTCTATAGAGCCCTTGGTATCGCTTTCCGGGGTGATCTCATACCGCAAGCGTTCCTGTTTCTGAGCCGTTTTGGTGGGTTTAACCGAAATCCGGACCAGGTCTTCTTTTTCAGAATACTTATCTGCCAGGTGCTGTTCCCAGTTCTTATTGATAATTACCGTCCATTGGTCTCTGCCGGGTATGGTAAACAAAGCGTATTTGCCGGCCGGAATCTGCACGCCACCAATGGTGATGGGGCCATCGATCTGGAGGCTGGTAGCGGAGTGGGCCCCAGTTACCCAAACGCGGTCATAGGCCACCAAGCCGCCCCAGATCATACGGTTACGGACCGCCGGTGAGTGGTAATTCACCTGTAGGTTGGTAGTACCGATTTTTCCCGTGGCTACGGCTTTCAGGCTGCCTTTGAGCGTATCTGCCTCTGGCTGCACCTGAATGACTACCGCACCAGAATCTACCGGAAAGGCCTGGGTAGTAGTTACAGAATCTGCTGTCTGGGATTGGGGAACCGTGGCAGGCACCTGGTTGGCGGCAGGTTTCTGCTCACAAGACAGAAACGCAAGGCTTAACGCCGTGAGCAAAACAGGGAAAGTGGTTTTAGAATACATCATTTCAGGTAGAAGGAGTGGAAGATATAGAATAAGGTAAAAGGAAAAATGCTTCTGAAAAAATTAGTGGCCATGGCCTGCCATGGGGTCGGTGCCTTTCTTTAAAATATATTCGCTGTTCAATAGATACGTACCGCGCACCACCACCTTTTCATTGGTATAGAGGCCGTCCAGCACTTCTACCCATTGTTTGTTTTCGGTGCCCAGTTCCACCATGCGTGACTCAAAACCGCCCTTCTTGTTCTCTATCCAGACCATGGGTTTCTCCCCGGGCACAACAGCAGACTTGGGTACCATGAGCACGGCGTCCGCCTGATTCCGGAGAAGCACGTAGGCCAGCATGCCGGGCTTCAATTTACCGGTTGTGTTAGCAACTTTAAAGGTAACCAGATTTAGCTGTTGGTTCTGCTCCAGCACCGGGTTATTCTGCACCAGTTTCCCGGTGAGCGTGTCCTGCGGGAACGCCTCAGGCACAATGCGTACCTGGGCCTCTTTACCCAGCGTGGCTCCCTCACCTGGGTAGAGCTGGGCCTGCACCCACACCGAGGTCAGATTTGCCACTTGCAGCACCGGCGTTCCCTCGGCCACGTAGCTGCCCTCTGCCTGTAAGATTTTCAGTACCGTGCCTGCCACCGGGCTGTAAAACGTAATGCGGGGGCTGGCTTTGCCCCTTTTGGCCAGTTGGTTGATTTGGGCGCTGGTCATGCCCCAGAGCTGGAGCTTTTGACGTGAGGCCGCCGCCAGTTGCTGGCGCATGCCGCCCAAGGCGATTCCTTCCTGCCGAAGGGCCAGCAAATATTCCTGCTGCGCGGCCAGCAACTGCTCACTGTACAGTTCATAGAGCGGTTGACCTTTCTGCACCCGCTCCCCGGTAGTTCGCACCAACAGACGGTCCAGCCGCCCTGCCACCCGCGCCGTCACAGACTCCACGGCGTTTTCATCCATCACCACCTTGGCGGTAAACGTAGACATACCGCCTATCTGGCCGCCCTTGATCTGGTATACCTCAATATTGGCCAGTTTGCGTTGCTGGTCGGTGAGCATAAGGCCTTCGTCTGAGTTGCTTTGCGCGCCGCTCACCTTTATAAGGGTCATGTTACAGACGGGGCAGACGCCCGGCTTGGCCGACCTTACTTGCGGGTGCATAGGGCAGGTATAGTATTCATCACTAGAGGCGTGCTCTTCTCCATTTTCCCCTTTGGTACACATGGAGAACATAAACACCCCCGCCAACATGATCATTAAATATCTCAGCTGCTTCATCCTTACTGCGGTTTAATAAAAGATTCACTGTCTGTCATATAGCCCGCCTCTTTGGCCACGCGGGCATTCTCAGGCAAACCGGAAAGAATCTGGACAAAGCCTCCGCTCTCCTGCCCCACTTGTACTTCCTGGGCCTGAAAGGTAAAGGAGTGGGAACCCACCGGATCTTTCCTGACCCACACAATAGACCGTCGGCCCAGGCTCCAGACCGCCGAGGCGGGCACCACCATCATGTCCTTTCCCTTGCCCGGTGCAATGGTAGCCTGCACCAAGGCATTAGGTTTGAGCTTCGGCCCCGGATTCTCCAGGTACACCCGCACCGATACCTGGCTCTGCCCCTCCCTCACCACGGGTTCCAGAAAGTTCACCTTGCCCGTAAGCGTCTGCCCAGGCAATAGTAGTGAGGTAAGCGTTACGGCATCTGCTACCCCTATTTCGGCGGTGGCATTGGCCGGAATGGTTAAAATGGCCCACACGGTTTTCAGGTCATTTACTGTAAACAAGGCCTGCCCTTTGGTGAGATACTGCCCTTCGCGCAGCGCATTTTCAGAGGCCCCGGCAGAAGCGGAGGAAGTGGTTGCGGGACCTGCTCCTCCACCCATGCCGCCCATCCCGCCGGCTTCTGCAGTAGGAGCCGGCCCGCCGGTAGCTTGCGCATTGGCCGTGGTTTGACCAAACTGCAGGTAGCCCTCAAAAGGGCTGAACACCGTGATCTTGGTCTGCGGCTTGCGGGTTCTTTCCAGGGTACTGAGCTGGGCGGCGGTTAAGCCCAGCAACCTAAGCCGCTTGCGGGCCTGTTCTGCCAGGCCTCGGTCACCGGCGTTCAGCACAAACAGAAACTCCTCTTGGGCAGTCAGCAACTCCGGGCTGTAAAGCGTAAGAATGGGTTGCCCTTTCTTGACCAAGGTATAGTTGTATTTCACGAACAGCTCCTCAATGCGGCCCGGAAAATAAGCCGACACCACGTTGTTGCGGCGCTCATCAAAGGCAATGGTTCCCTGCACCTGCACCGGTTTATCCAGGGCGTTGCGGCTGGCCTTTACCGTGGCCTGCGAGGAAACCACCACGCCATTGGGGTCGGCGGTGAGCTGCTCCAGCACCTTGTCTTTGGGTTCCAGGTTCATGTGGCAGATAGGGCACTGGCCGGGTTTATCACTGATGACCTCGGGGTGCATGGGGCAGGTGTAGGCATCGGCGGCGGCCGCTTGGGTACTGCCGGCGTGGTCTTCGTGACCGCTTTCCTGCTTTTGGGTGCAGCTGAAAGCTGTTAATAGCACCAAAGCCAGCAGCAGATGTATTCCTCTATTTCTCCAGTTCGCGCGCATATTCCACCTCCAGTCTTAATGCTTTGTCAAGCAGTGTGTAATAGTCCATTTCCTTCATCTGCCACATTTCCCAGGCCTCCAGCACCACAAACAAATTAGCGGTGTTCTGTCGGTAGGCCAGCAGGTTCACGTCCAGGGCCTTGCGGTAAGCGGGCAGCACCTTTTGCCGGTAGTTCTGTAACCGCTCCCGCTCCAGTTTCCACATGGCCTGTTTTTCCGTGGCCATCCGGCGCTGCATCACCTGCATGGTTTCTTTTTCCCGCTGCATGGCCAGAATGTCCAGTTCCATGCCTTTCACCTCGGCCTTGTTCATTTTATTAGCCCAGGGCATGAACGGCAAAGACACCATGACCATGGCCGAATACATAGACTCCATGTTGAACATTGGCATGTGCTCAAACCGCACGCCAAACTCTGGCCGTAGCTCAGAGCGCATGACCTCCTGGTTGGCCCGCATGGCTTGAATGGAAGCTTCCATCACGGCTATGTCACTGCGCGAGGTAGTGGTATCTGCCAGCAGAAAGGCAGCCAGCCCCAGGCTGGGCTCCTGGAGCGTATCTACCACAAACTCCTGGTCTACCGGGCGCCCCATGAGCGTGTTCAGGCCCAAGGTGCTTTCTATAATCATTTGCTTTTGCGCCAGCCGAAGGTTCTGTAGTTCCTGCAAGCGGGCGCGGGCGCTGTAAATGTTATTGAGTTGCGCCTGGTTGTAGGCATACTGGGCTTCTGAACTCTTAATGAGTAAGTTTAACACCCGTTCACTCTTACCAATCACCTGCAGCATTTTCTCACTTACATAGCGGGTAAAATACAGCTGCCGCACTTCGGCGCGCAGTTCATTCTGGGTCCATTTCTGCTGTTGCGCAATGGCCGGCACCTGCGCCTGCAGGTACCGTTCCTTGGCCCGCTGCTTGGCCCGGCTGGGGATCATCTGCTCTACCCCAATCATTAAGCCAGACTGGTTTTCCATAATGGGCATGTCAATCATTTTGGGGTCATAGGGCAGGCGACTCAACCCAACGGTAACCTGGGGCGGCATCCAGCTGCGGGCCCCGGCCACGCGGGCTTCAACAGCCTGGCGGCGGTAGTCATACTGCTTTAACTGCGGATAATTCTGTTCCATTTGCAACAGGGCTTCCTCAAGGGTAAGCACTGGTTTCTCTGTTATCTGGGCCATGGCGCTGGTGGTAACCAGCAAGAGCAGCCACAGCAGAAGGTTTTTGAGTAGATACTTCATTTCTGGTAATTTGAATGTTTTGGTTCCCATGGCGTGGTTATTCTTTAATGTCCAGGAACTCTACCCTTCCGGTTTTCTTCAGTTCATATTCCTTTACCCACAAATAAATGACGGGCAGCACAATAAGCACGTAAATAGTGGATGTAATCAGACCGAAGACAAACGGAATGGTGATAGGCCTGATCACGTCTGCCCCCACCCCGGTAGTCATCAAGACAGGCATTAACCCAATCATGTCGGCCATCACGGTCATGAGTTTAGGCCGTACCCGCAGCACAGAGCCCTCATACACAGATTCGCGCAGGTCTTGCGGCGTGATGGGCTGCGTCTTTTTGCGCTCATTCAGCCGGAGAATAGACTCATTTAGGTACACCAGCATGAGCACCCCCGTCTCCACGGCCACCCCAAACAAGGCAATAAAGCCCACGGCCACCGCCACCGAGAAGTTCACCTCAAAGAAGTACAGCGAGTACACCCCGCCAATAAGCGCCAGCGGCATACTGGACAACACAATCAGCATTTCTTTCCAAGAGTGGAAGGTCATGTAGAGAATAAGGCAAATAATGAGCAGCACCCCCGGGATAATGAGTTGCAGGCGTTTTTCGGCGCGTATCTTGTTCTCGTATTGGCCGCTCCACTCCAGGTAATAGCCCTTGGGCAGCTTCTTGATGTGGTCTGCCACCCGTTGCCGCGCGTCTTCCACCACGTTGCCCATGTCCCGGCCCCGCACGTTGAACAGCACCGTTCCGCGCAGCATGGCATTCTCAGAGCTGATCATGGCCGGCCCGTCGGTCATCTTGATATCGGCTACCGCCGATAAAGGAACGGGGCCAGCCTGGCGGGTCTGGATGAGCGTGCGCTGGATCTCAGAAATATCATTCCGGAAATCCTGGGCCAGGCGCACGTTAATGGAAAACCGCTCGCGGCCTTCAATGGTGTTGGTGAGGCTCATGCCCCCCAGGGCGGTTTCAATCACCTGGTTCACCTCGTCCAGGCTTAAGCCGTAGCGGCCCAGCTGGTCCCGCTTTACCTGAATGTCCAGGTACTTGCCGCCGGTCAGGCGCTCGGTGTACAGGTCGGTGAGGCCTTCCACGCCTTTAAGGGCTTTTTCAATGTCTACGGAAAGCCGGTAGAGCGTGTCAAGGTTGTTGCCGTACACCTTCACGCCCACGTCTGTCCGGATGCCGGTGGCCAGCATGTTAATGCGGTTAATGATGGGCATGGTCCAACCATTGGTCACCCCGGGTATGCGCACCTTTTCGTCCAGCTCAGCAATCAGTTTTTCCTGGGTCATGCCTTCGCGCCATTCAGCCCTTGGCTTCAGCAGAATAATGCTTTCAATCATGCTGATGGGCGCGTTGTCTGTGGCAGTATTGGCCCGGCCGGCTTTGCCCAGCACGTTCTTTACCTCCGGCACAGATTTGATGAGGCGGTCCTGCACCTGCAGAATGCGCTTGGCCTCGGCATTGGACACGTCGGGCAAGGTGACCGGCATGAACAGCAAGGACCCTTCATCCAGGGGCGGCATAAACTCACTGCCAATGTTAATGATCACCGGGATACTGCCCAGCACCACCAGAAGGGAAACAGCCAGCACGGTTTTCTTCCAGCGTAGCGCCCACCTGATCACCGGGCCATAGAGCCGGATGAAGAAACGGGAAAGCGGGTTCTGGCTTTCGGGGCGCAGGCGGCCTTTCATGAGCAGGCGCATAAGCAGCGGTACCACAAAAATGGCCGTGATGGCAGAGCCGATCATGACAAAGGTCTTGGTTAAGACCAGCGGCGTAAACAGCTTTTCTTCCTGCCCGGTCAGAAACAGCAGTGGCGCGAACGACACCAGCGTGACCAGGATGGAGAAAAACACGGCGCGGCCTACCCGGCGGGCGGAGGCTTCAATGATTCGTACCCGTTCGCCTTCCGGCATGTCACGGGTGTGTCTGGGTTGGTAGTTTTTTGGTTCAGTCTCCATTAGCTTACCCCCTCCCCTTCAGATAAATTACGGTAGGCGTTTTCCACCATCACAATGCCCGCGTCTACCAGGTCACCAATGGCCAGGGCCACCCCGCCCAGAGACATGATATTGGACTCCACGTTAAACAGATTCATTAAAATAAAGCCTATTAATACTGACAGCGGAATGGTGATAATGGCTACCAGCGCGCTTCTGAAATGGAACAGGAAAACCAGGATGACAAAAGACACCACCAGGATCTCCTCAATCAGGGCTTCGCGCAGGGTAGCCACCGCCGCCTCAATCAGGTCACTGCGGTCATAGACCACTTTGAATTTTACGCCCTTGGGCAGCCCTTTCTCTACCTCGGTCATTTTGGTTTTCACCCTGTCAATCATGGCCCGGGCATTTTCGCCGTAGCGCATGACCACAATGCCGCCCACTACCTCGCCCTCGCCGTTTTCTTCAGTGATGCCCAGCCGAAGTTCGCCACCCGTCTGTACCGCAGCCACGTCTTGCATGGTCACCGGCACGGAATTAAAGGTGCCCAACGGGATCTTTTTGATGTCTTCAATGCTCTGGATGTAGCCCAGCCCCCGGATGAGGTAACTGGCCCCGTTCACCTCAAAGGTGCGGCCGCCCACGTCATTGTTGTTGGTTTGCACCGCCTGCAGCACCGTAGAAAGCGGAATGTTGTAGAAATTGAGCTTATGGGGGTCTATGGCAATCTGGTACTGCTTCTGGAAACCGCCAAAGGAGGCTACCTCGCTTACCCCTTGCACGTTCTGCAGCGCAAACCTGATGTACCAGTCCTGCAGGGTGCGCAGCTCGGCTAAGTCATAGCCGGGGGCGTCCAGGGTGTACCAGAAAATATGCCCTACCCCGGTGCCGTCGGGGCCCAGGGTGGGCACCACCTGCTCGGGCAGCAGGCGCTGCGCGTAGTTCAGGCGTTCCATGACGCGGGTGCGGGCCCAGTAGATGTCAGTATCATCATTGAAGATCACAAACACAAAGCTCATCCCGAACATGGAGTTGGCCCGGATGCTCTTCACCTCCGGAATACCCTGCAGGTTAGACACCAGCGGATAGGTGACCTGCGCCTCTACCAGCTGCGGGCTGCGGCCCATCCACTCGGTGTAGACAATCACCTGGTTCTCAGAAAGGTCCGGAATGGCGTCTACCGAGTTGGTTTCCAGGGAATAAAGTCCCCAGCCAAACAACACAGCCGCCACCGCCAGCACAGTCAACCGGCTCCGGATGGAAAACGAAATTATTTTTTCAATCATAAAAGACTTCCTTACCCAGCTGGGAGGCGGCAGGCCGCGGCGCTGGAGTGTTCTGAAAATGAAAAATGCAGGCTTTGCTTCTCCTTCATCGGCGGGGCCGTCACCTTTTTAGGGAAACCGGACAACTGGAAATAGAGGAAAGGGGCAAAAGCGCGCCTGGGCCGTGGAGGACCCAGGCAGCAGATTACCAAAAGCAGCAGCAGAGGAATATAGGCCCGGGCCAGGTTAGCCAGGTAGAGCTAAACCAGAAATGTCAGGGCGTACAGAAGCGGCCGCTTCAGGCGAGAAGCGGAAATTAGATAAGGAAGTTCTGATAGAGAATGCCCAGGGTTCTGCCGGAGACGGGCGGCGGCAAGGAACTATGGGGCAGTTTTTCCAGGAGAGCGGGCCAGATGTGCTCTGGGAAGGTGGCCAGCACCAGGGGCTGTTTCACGGCCTTCTGGGCCAGCTGTTGGGCAGGCGCGTACTGGTGGCTTGCCTGGGTGAACACGGCTTGCGGCAAGGCGCAGGTCATGTCTTTGCAGGGTTTCTTAGGGGTTTTGGCGGCCTTTCCGCAGCAGCAATCAGAAGAGGCCAGCAGCGAGAAAGAAGCATCCTTTTCGCCGGCGCAATGCGACAGGTCCACACGGAAGCCGAAAGAGGCCCACAAGAAGGCCACTATCAAACTCAGGTGCATACTTTTTCGCAGCGTCTGCATATAGATGTGGTTCACTGTCAAAACGTTTCCGATGGGGCAGGGTTGCACCTACCGGATTTTGCGCTTACAAAAGTAGCTTTCTTCTCTGGGCTGGCTGTTATAAAATTAAGGTTAAATTTTACACAACTCTGTTCTTTTCAGCAGGAGCCTGCGGGCCTTTGGTCTGGCCCGCTGTTTTACGCCTGTTTTTCTGAAAACAGCTCTAAAACGGGTTTCGCCTTGGCCTTGCCCCATAAACCGCTGGCTCGCGTTTTAGCCCTGCTTTCAGGAAAACGGCCTCTAAACGCACAGGCGTTTCTGAGGCTTGCGGCGGACCAGATGCGTTAAAAAAATCTGCTTCGGGCTTTTAGCCCTGCTAGCCTCCCTTTCCCAACCAGGCCACCATAAGGTGAAGCACCCGGCGCCTGCTCTGTCTAAATTTTTGATGGCTGCTTTGAAAACAGATGCGTAAAAACTCTAAGGATTTCGCATTCCATTCTATACGTTCACTAACCAATATTTTTATGGCAATTACACTTAAACCTCTCAAAGACCAAGTGATTGTGATTACGGGCGCCTCCAGCGGCATTGGGCTGGCCACGGCCCGGGCGGCCGCTAAAAAGGGCGCTAAACTGGTGCTGGCTTCCCGCAACCGTGAGGCGCTGGAAGAAATTGTAGAGCAGATTACGCAGAAAGGCGGCGAGGCCATTCATGTGACCGCAGACGTAGGAAAGCAGGAAGATGTGCAGCGCATTGCTGATGCCGCCATCACCTACTTCGGGGGCTTTGATACGTGGGTGAATGATGCCGGGGTTTCCATTTACGGCCGCCTGCAAGAGGTCACCGACGAGGACAACCGCCGCCTGTTTGACACCAACTTCTGGGGCCTGGTATACGGCTCCCTGGCCGCGGCCAAGCACCTGAAAGCCCGCGGCGGCGCCATCATCAACATAGGCAGCGTGCTCTCAGATGTGTCTATCCCGCTGCAGGGTATGTATGCCTCCAGTAAACATGCCGTGAAAGGCTTCACCGATGCCCTGCGCCAGGAGCTGGGCGAAGAAGACGCGCCTATCTCGGTGACGCTCATCAAACCTACCGGCATCAACACGCCTTACCCGCAGCACGCCCGCAACTACACCGACCATGAGCTCACCCTGCCGGCCCCGGTCTATGCCCCCGAAGAGGTAGCCAATGCCATTTTGCACGCCGCCACCCACCCAGAACGCGACATCCTGATTGGCGGCAGCGCCAAGATTATGAGCTCCCTGAACAAGTACGCCCCCGGCGTGATGGACTGGGTGAATGAGAAAACCATGACCGAGCAGCAGATGCGTAATGAACCGGCCCGCCACAAGGAAGGCTCCCTGCACCAACCCGGCCACGACGGACGCGTGCACGGCAACTATGAAGGCCACGTCATGAAAACCAGTCTCTATACCCGAGCCTCTATGCACCCACTGCTCACGGGCGCCGTACTGGCCGTGGCCGGAGCGGTGACCGCCGTAGCCCTGCGTGACAATACCCGCCTGAAAAAGAACGGGAACGGCAATTACGTAATCTAAACATGCTCTATCTGGGCAGTCTCCCTTTTAAAGGTCTGCCGCTGAAGCTTCTATAACCACAAAGACATAAGTTTCTTTTTGGTTATAGAAGCTTTTTTCATGATGTACACGTATAGCAATAATCTAACATTTCATAAAAATAATTTAGTCTTGCCTACCCGATAGGGCATGACCTCTTTTTAATATATACAAAATAGAATATTAACCAACGGCTCACCGGTTTACCCGGTATGGCCTGTTTTAAAAAAACGGTACATGGAGCTGAGGAAGAAAATGAATGACAAAATTTCAACCATAGCCGCCGTTGCAGATCAATTGCCGGGGGTGGTTGTCATCCATAATATACAGGATAACCTCAAAGTGGAATACATGTCTCCCTTAGGGCTTCGCCAGATAGGCGTGACCCTGGAAGAGCTGCAACAAATGGGCCCTGAGTTTCATACCCGTTTTTTCAACCCCGTAGAATCTGCGGAGTATGTCCCTAAGCTCATCCATGGCCTGCTGGAGCGGAACAGCGAGCATGAAATCATTTCTTTCTTTCAGCAGGTGCGCTTTCACGAACAGGAAGACTGGATGCTGCACCTGAGCACCATCAAGATCTTCATGCGCGATGACGCCGGAAGGCCCTTGCTCACCATCACCATTGCCATGTGCATAGACCCCATGCACCACCTCACCGCCAAGGTAAACCGAATACTGGAAGAGAACACCTTCCTGCGCCAGCACTACCAGCGGTTTTCGCACCTGGGCCCCAGGGAGCGCGAAGTATTGAAGCTGGTAGCCCTGGGCAAAAGCTCCCTGGAGATTGCCCAGGACATGTTTATCTCAGAGAAAACCGTGAACACCCACCGCCGCAACATCAAAGTAAAACTAAACGCCCACACCTCCTTTGAACTCTCGCAATACGCCCGAGCTTTTGATTTGATTTGATGGTTGTGGGAGTGGGCCAAGTGGTGCGTTTGAAAAGCGGGAGCCACGCGTGTTCCGTTTTAGGCCCGTTTTACGGAAAACAGGCTTAAAACGGAATATAGATTACCAAGCCCATTACAGCCTACTAAGCGCAGACTTTCCCCTTGAGGATTGCCCAAACGAGAGTTTGAGGCAGCGAGCGAAGCTCTGAAGAGGGGTGTTAACACAGGTGAGGTTGTTTAGAAGAGTGAGTCTCCTGATATATGAAATTCGAAAGTCACGGAAGTAAATCCGCGCCAAGGAAGAGGGGCCATTGGCACAGACACTCGCAGGAGCTGCGCGCACTACAAGGCAAGATCTGAGGCGGCAGGGCAGTTCTAACTTTAACCTAACCTCATTTTTAGAATACAGGTTGAACCCAATTGTGGTTGTCGGTGAGAACACCAAAAACGGCGGGCGGTATTGGGCCTCAAAGGCAGGAAGCACGAAGAACGCTCTTCCGGATTTGCAATCCGGAAGTTCCGAAAGGGGGATTTGTAATCCCCCTGGGTACAGGTTCCCGGTTTCCGGCAGGCGGATTACAAATCCGCTTTTCAATCATTCGGGATTGCAAATCCCGAACAGCGAGGGCTGAGAGAAGCAGAATAACATAGATAGTTGTGGGCCAGCAAGTGCCAATACGCCTCTCAAGTGCCAATACGCCTCTGCTGCACTCGCTGCCTCAAACTCCCGTTTGGGCAATCCTCAAGGGGAGAGTCTGCGTTTAGTAGGCGGCTTTACGTTTTGAGCCTGTTTTCTCAAAAATAGGCCAAAAACGCACTTTCAACACCCAGTGATTTCCTTCTTACAACAACCCTCTTGCTTTAAACTCCAGGTACTTGTTCACGGCGTTGACGGTGAGTTTTTCTGGGGGTGTGAGGATGGAGTGAATGCCGTGCATGGTGAACTCCTTTACAATCTGGCGCTTCTCGTAGGCGAATTTCTCGGCGGCGGCTTTCAGGTAGATGTCCTCCAGGTTGGAGGCGGGTTGCTGGAGCAGGTCCTGGGTCTCGGTGTTCTCAAAGAAGATGACCAGCACCAGGTGGTGGCGGGCCAGTTTGCGCAGGTAGGGCAATTGGCGCTGAGCGCCGTTCAAAGTTTCAAAATTGGTGAATAGCAGAAGAAGGCTGCGCTGTTTAATCTTGGAACGCACGGTGAGGTACAGCCGCTCAAAGTCGGTTTCCTGGAACTTGGTTTGCTGGTTGTAGAGCAGTTCCAGGATCTTCTGTAGTTGGGTGCTTCGGCGCTCTGCTGGTAGCATAGAGCCGATGTGGCTGGAGAAGGTAATCAGGCCGGCCTTGTCTTCTTTCCGGAGCGCCACGTTGGACAACACCAGCGACGCGTTAATGGCGTAGTCCAGCAAACTCAGGCCCGCGAAGGGCATTTCCATGACCCGGCCTTTGTCTATGAGGCAATACACCTGCTGTGATTTTTCGTCCTGGTAGTGGTTCACCATGAGTTCATCGCGGCGGGCCGAGGCTTTCCAGTTAATGGTGCGCTGGTCATCGCCGGAGACGTAAGACCTGATCTGCTCAAACTCGGCGCTGTGGCCTACCTTGCGCAGTTTCTTAATACCAAAAGCCGACAACTGCTGACTGGCTGCCAGCAGCTCATACTGCCGCATCTGAATAAATGACGGGTACACCGGCACCTCCTGCCCCTGCCCAAATTTGTAGCGCCGGCGGGCCAGCCGCAGCGGTCCGTCCACCAGCACGTTGGTGGCGCCAAAGGAATACACACCCCGCTGCGTGGGCCGCAGGTGGTATTCTATCACGTGGGTTTCATTGGTGGGCACCTGCACCTTAAAGCTGGCATCGCGCTTCTGGAACTGGAAAGGTAGCTCCTCAATTACCTCCAGGTGCACTGCAAAGCCATAGCGGTTCTCCACGTACAGGTACACTGGGTTTTCGCTGCCGTTGGAGAGCTTGCTCTGCATGCTTCTAGAGGAGACCACGCCCTGCGGCTGCCGGAAAAGCGCCACTAGGTCTACCCCCACAAACAGCACCAGCACCCCAAACAGCACCTTCACCAAAAACAGCAGCGCCGGGAAAAAGAAGGCCAGCACAAACAAGCCTATCGCCGCCAGGGCCGCATAGAAAAAGTAGCGGGTAAAATACAGGCCTTTGAGAAACGACACTATCTGGGCACCTCTGTTTTCTGAATGATCTGTTTCACCACGTCATCGGGCGTAGCCCCTTCCATTTCGCGCTCAGGCGTAAGCAGAATGCGGTGCCTAAGCACTGAGGGTGCCAGTTCCTGCACATCCTCGGGGGTCACGAAGGAGCGGTTCCGGATGGCGGCCAGGGCCTTGGCGCTGTTGAGCAAAGCCAGCGAGGCGCGCGGCGAAGCACCCAGGTACAGTGATTTGTTGGCGCGGGTCTGCACCACCAGGTGAGCAATATACTCCAGCACCTTCTGGTCTACGTGCACGCTTTTCACCTGCCGCCGGAGCTCCGATATCTGCGCGGCGTTCAGGACCGGCTGTATCTCTTCCAGGTCGCGGGCCAGGGCGGGGCGATGGTGATGGACGCCTAAGATGGCCACCTCCTCCTCTAGCGTTGGGTACTGCACCAGAATCTTGAACATAAACCGGTCCAGTTGGGCCTCGGGCAGGCGGTAGGTTCCCTCCTGCTCAATGGGGTTCTGGGTTGCCAGCACAATAAAGGGATCAGCCATGGCGTACTGGGTGCCGTCATGGGTGATCTGCTGCTCTTCCATCACCTCAAACAAAGAGGCCTGGGTTTTGGCGGGAGCCCGGTTGATCTCGTCAATCAGGATGATGTTGGAGAACACCGGGCCCTGCTTGAACTGGAACGTGGCCGTACCCGGATGAAATACCGAGGTTCCCAGCACGTCTGAGGGCATTAAATCTGGGGTGAACTGAATGCGGTTGAACCCTACGTCAATGGTGCGGGCCAGCAGTTTGGCGGTGAGCGTTTTGGCAATACCGGGTACGCCTTCAATAAGCACGTGCCCATCGGCCAGAATGGCCACCAGCAACAGGTCAATAAACGGCTCCTGGCCGATGATGCGCTTGCCTAGTTCTTCTTTGATCTGCTGCACGGCCTGCTGTAACGCAGAAAAATCTGCCTGGGGGGCCAGGGCTATGGCGGTTTCTTCTAATGGTTCCATCATGTTGGGTTAGCGGCTGGCTTGCCGGTAAAAGCTTTCTAATTTTTTATTCAATTGCCACAGGATCTGCTCCTGAAGGCTGTCTGAGGACTTCACGTGCCGGATGATCCGGAACAACTCGGCTATTTCCTTTTCTTCTACCCCAGATTTGTGGGCGATGCGGGTCTCCAGGTCCTGGTCCAGGGTGCTGGTGGCCTCAAAGTAGTGCAGGCGCAGGTACTCCAGAAAGTAGTTCACCTTCTTCTCGGCTATGACGTGGTGGTCACGGTGGTTGAAGTAGAGGCTGCCAATGACCTTCACAAATTCCAGGGTGGTGTTTCTGGGTTTCTCCAGAATAGGGATGATGCGCTGGGTGCGCTTGCTTTCAAACAAGACAAACAGTAGCAGGCTGCCCAGGGCAATGTAATATGCCCAAGTCAAGGCCTCATGCTCCAGCAGCACCCGGAACACTGAATTTTCACCCACGGGGCCCTGCTTCTGGTACTCGTCCCACCAGACGGGGGCCACCGGCAAATGCGACAAGGCCTGGGCGGCATAGGTGCTTTCCTGCGGAGAGATGACGTAGTAATTGGTAAAGGCCAGCGGCACCGAGCTCAAATAGAAACTGCCTTTGCCGTAATGAACTTGCACAAAATTGGTATCGCCGGCAGTGTTGCGGCCCAGCACGGTGGTTTTGAAGGCCGAAGAATCCAAAGTAATAGTGTTGTCTACTTTCTCCCAGGCGTAATACACCGGTTTATTGTTCGCCAGCTGCGGGTGCGTGAACACCAGGCCCAGGGAGTCTTGCTTTGTTTTTTTAGAGAACCTGGTCTTCACCCCCAGCGCTTTCTCCAGCCGCGACGGAAAACGGTGCGCACTAATGAATACTTGGCCTCCCCTACCCGCGAAACGCAGCAAGGCCTGCAGGTCCTGGCTCCCTAGTTTCATCTCTGAGTTGACGAACACGTAGTTGACCTTGGTGGCGCCGCTGTCCTTTTTCTGCGCTTCTTTCTCTTCTACCTGGTTCACTACCGGCAGGCGCACCATGCTCACCGGCTGGTTTTTGAAAAGGTCTGGCAGCACCTCATACAGCACATAGGTGCCATAAGGGATCTTGTCTTTGTTGGAGAAGGTCTCTTGCCAGCTGATGGGTTTGGGCCGGTAATACTCCACCGCCACAAAAGCCGCAAACAGCACCCCTAAGGCCAGCGCGTAGGTTCTATAGCTCTTCATGCGGCCACGGGTAATGAGCGATTGAACTCCTGAAACGCCTGGCGCACCACCTGGAACCGCTGCTCACTGAGCGCCGAGCCACCGTACCACACATACTCAAACAACTGCGTGATGTGCTCAAAGGGCCGACGCAAGGCTGGGTTCCTGAGTTCAGAGACGTAGCTGCGGTTGGTTTTGCCCGGGTTCCATTGGATCAGTTCCTGGTCGGTGAGGATCTTGAGGGTGCTCAGGTAATGTAACCTAATGGCACGGCGGTAATCTCCCTGGGCCTCGGCTTCTTCTATGAGGGCCTTGAAATCTATCTCATGAATATTCTCGCGGTAGGTTTCAAAAGCAATAGCGGCGGCCGGGGCCTTGCGGGAGAACAAACCCACAAAGTCTACTTTAAACAGCTTAAGCACCACATATAAGGTAATGCCAATGGCGAAGGCGTAGATCACGTATTTCCAGAAAGATTGAAACGACCGGGCCTCCAGCACCCGGTTAATGAACTGGCCTATGCGCTGTAGCCAACGCTGCCAAAAGGAAAGATCGGGCCGCAGATCCTGCTGGTACTGAAAGTCCCGGCTTTCGCGCAGCTCCTTCAGTTTGGCTGCGTCTGGATACCGCAGTTGCAGGGGCGCAGGCGTAGTAGTTACTGTCTGGGCAGGCGCCGCCACGGCGGTTCCCGCCCAAAGGGAACCACTCAATACCAGCATCAGAAAAAACAGGGGAAAAGAAAACCGCACAAACGTCATCATTAATGGTACTCGGCGCCAGCCACGGCCTCGGGGCGGGCCCCAATCTGGTTGACCTTTTCCAGATAGCCCAGGCCTTCTTTTTTCTCTACCAGGTCATAGTACAAAAATGCAATGGCGGTAATGTAGATGACGTAGAGCAGCAAACTGAGAACGGTGGTAAAGGAGCTGGCAATGATCAACAGCAGATCACTGTCGCCGCCCGGAAAGGGCAGGTGCAGAATCCGGAACACGTACACCACAATGGCCGGCAAAGAGGCCACAAATCCTATGACTCCCTGGATAATCAACACCAGCATCAGAAACCCGAAGGAGGCCCACCAGTTGCCTTTGATCAGGTGAAAGCAGCGCTCCACGGCTTCCATCAGGTTTACCTCTTCGCGCAGCATCACCAGGGCGTACATGCTCAGGGCCACCGACACGTAAATGCCGGGCAAAACCAGCAACAGCGTAGCCAGCAGCACCAGCACCAGCAACCCTATGGAAGAATACAGCAAGGAGATGAAATGCGTTTTGATATCATCCCACACCTCCTGGGTTTCTACCTGACCGTCCTGGTCCTGGTACCGGATCATGTAAGAATACACGGTAAGCATGAGCAGCACCACCCCTACCAAAGAGAAGAAAATGCTCACCCAGTAATGCAGAGAATTAATGCTGTTGGCAAATGACCAGGCCCCCAAAGAGTCATGCCGTACCGCCCCGGTCACCTCGGCCAGTTGGCGGCTCTGGTAGATACCCGAGAAGATACCGGCCAGCAGGGCGAACGGCACTACAAACACCAGCATCAGGCGCAACAGTGGTTTCAGGTTCTGCCGCAGAAACCCAAAAGTGGCGTTTATCTTCTGCCCCAGATCCCGCTCCTCTCTAAACTCAATCAAGTGGTTTCTCATAGATGGCTTTGGCTTGCAGCCGATACGGATAGTAAATAAAATAGAACACGATAAAGGCCGCGGAGCCCAGGATAATACAAAGGCTGGCGTACAGCGGCATGCCGGTGTGGCGGGTCACAAAGCCTTCCAGAAAACCGGCGGTAATAAAGATAGGAACCAGCCCCACCACCAGCTTTAGGCCCTGTTTGGCCCCGCGCCGGAACGACTCCAGCCGGGAGAAGGTCTTGGGAAACAGCAGGCTGTTGCCCATCACAAAGCCGGCGCACCCGGCAATGACAATAGCGGAGATCTCCAGGGTGCCATGAATCCAGATGGTGAGCGCCGAGGTGAGCAGCAGGCCGTGCTTGTAGAAAAAGTACTGGAACGCCCCCAGCATGATGCCGTTCTGCAGGAGAATCCAGAACGTACCCACGGAGAACAGCGCGCCCAGCACAAAGGCGGTAAAGGCCACCTTTATGTTATTGATGGTGATGTACAGGAACATGCTGGTCTCCTCCTGTTTCTTGTACACCGCCATGGGGTCGCCTTTCCTGATGTTGGCCAGCGTTTTGTTCACGTAGTCATCGCCCATGATGAGGCGCACAAAGGTGTCATCATAGGCCGCCGAGAGGGCGCCCAGGGCGCAGGCCACGGCAAAAATGAGGAAGGCATAGAACAGCTGCCGGTGGTGCATTTTCATAAGCAGGGGCAGTTCCTGTTTCCAGAAAAGTACAAAGCGGTTGGTCTTCTCTTTCTTGTTGCGGTAAATGGCCTGGTGAATCTTGCCCGTGAGGCTGTTGAGGTACTCGGTGTTGTCTGAGTCTGGGTAGAAGGTGCGCGCGAAGGAAAGGTCGTCGGTGAGCTCTATGAACCGGTGGGCCAGTTCATCTGGGTTGGACGTGGGCTCTGTGGCGTACCGTTTCCATTTAGCAGTATTCTGTTTAATAAAAGCGGCCTCGCGCATGTACCTGGTTTTGTTTCCTTCCAAATATATCTAACTTAGGCTATTTATTAAAGCCCCTTGCTTACAATTTATTAAAGCGCACTGCTTACAATTTCTGATGGATACCATTAAAATAAGAACCACCCAGAACGTAGAGGTGGAATATGCCATTGCCAGCATTGGCGACCGCATTCTGGCCTATCTGGTAGACGGCGCCATTTACCTGGGCTGGATCATTGTCTTCGCGCTGGCCAACGTCTACCTGGGGCTATCTGGGGTTTGGTATCTGGCGGTTCTTATCCCTATCATGTTTTACCACCTGCTCTGCGAGATCTTTATGAACGGCCAGAGCCTGGGCAAACGCGCCATCGACCTGAAGGTGGTCAAGCTCTCGGGCCATGCCCCCTCGGTGGGGGATTACCTGCTGCGCTGGGTGTTCCGGTTACTGGACATCTCCTTGCTCAGTGGCTTTGTGGCCATTATCACCATTGCGGTGAACGGCAAAGGCCAGCGCCTGGGCGACATTGCCGCCGGTACCAGCGTAATCAAAACCACACCCGTACGCCGCCGCAACGCCTTTCAGGTGCAACTGGAAGACAACTACACCATAGTGTTCCCAGAGGTAGCCGTGCTTTCAGACAAAGACATGGCCCTGCTGCGCAAACTCCTCTTCAAAGCCATCCAGTACAAGAACGAGACCCTGCTGCACCGCATTGCCGAACGCGCCAAAGAAGTGATGGAGGTAAGACCAGAGATGAGCGACCGGGATTTTTTAAAGACGGTGATCAAAGATTACCACCATTTGACGGCAGGGGTGGAGGCGTGAATTAGTTGTTAGTGGTTAGTTATTAGTTGTTAGGGGGAGGTGTTTTGGGTGAGTTTTTAGAAAAACGGGCTTAAAACGCCAAATGGTTTTCAAACATATCCATGTAGGGACAGGGCTTGACCTGTCCGTGTCTCCCGATGCAATACCGCCCCTTCCCTCCTACACCCAACCAAACGCCACTGTCAAAACCCGCAAACTATTTTCAAATAACCGGTACCGAAATTTGGGGATTGGAATGTGTGGAATCTGGAACGCCGGTTACATCCAAAAAGCCAAATGCGTTTTGGGCCTGTTTTTCAGAAAACAAGGCCAAAACCCACGCATTTCAGATCGTAGGGACAGGGCTTGACCTGTCCGTGGTTCTCGCCGTAGCACCGCCAGCTCTGCCACTATCAGTAAAATGAACTCGGGAATGCGCGGATCAGGAACGCGTGCGGACAGGTCAAGCCCTGTCCCTACAATCGGGAATTTTGGGAAAATGTTGGAATCCGGAATGCGCAGATCAGGCATGCGTCACGGACAGGTCAAGCCCTGTCCCTACATGGGTGCGTTTCGGGGCTGTTTTTGCCAAAACAGGCCCGAAACAACTTGCTCTAACAACTAATCACTAACAACCAACCCCTACCTATTTCAGGGTATATTTTCAACAGCCCCCTCCTTCTTACCCGGTTCTCCTAAACTTTCAATATCTTCGGATTCTTATATTACCCCTGTTACCTCCCGCTTACCGATGGCCAAAAAGAACACCCCCAATACCCCGCCCAAAGGCGATATAGATTTTGAGAAAGAACTATGGGACGTAGCCAACGAGCTGCGCGGCGCCGTAGCCGAGAACCAGTACAAAGACTACGTACTCTCCCTGCTATTTGTGAAGCACCTCTCTGAGCGCTTTGAGATACGCAAGCAGGAAATACAACTTTCCTTCTTTGAGCCCGAATCTGAGTACTACAACATTGAAGCGCACCAACAGTCTGAGGTGCTGGAAGATGAGCTGGAGTACCAGGTCAAGAACGCCTACCGCCTGCCCACCCACGCCACCTGGGACTACCTGCGCGAGAACGCCGAGCAGGACGACATCAAGGTAAAGGTAGACCAGGCCTTCGTGCTGATTGATGAGCTGCTGGCCAAGCGCAACCCCGACTACAAAGGCGTGCTGGAGCCTATCTTCGTGAAGAGCCAGCTCTCGCCTACGCAGGTGGCGGGGCTCATTAACCTGTTCTCCAAAGAGAAGTTCTCTGAAATTAACAACCCCGAGAGCGACATCTACGGCCGCGTGTATGAATACTACATAGGTAAGTTTGCCATGGCCGAAGGCTCCGGTGCGGGGCAGTTCTTCACGCCGGGCAGCGTGGTGCGTTTGCTGGTAGAGATGCTGGAACCGCTCAAGGGCCGCATCATGGATCTGGCCTGCGGCAGCGGCGGCATGTTTGTGCAGAGCCTCAAGTTCCTGCAGGCGCACGGCGGCGACAAGAACGACATCTCCATTTACGGGCAGGAGCGCTACGAGGGCACCCTGCGCCTCTGCAAGATGAACCTGCTGCTGCGCAACCTCTCCTTTGACGTAAAGCTGGGCGACTCCTTGCTGCACGACCGCTTCTCCGGCCTGAAGGCCGACTACGCCCTCATGAACCCGCCGTTTAACATCTCTAACTGGCACCCCGAGCTGCTGCCCGACAACGACCCGCGCCTCTTCGGGGCCAAAGACACGTTTACCACCCCCGGCAACGCCAATTACATGTGGTTCCAGACGCTGTGGCACCACCTCTCTGCCCGCGGCACTGCGGGTGTGGTGATGGCCAACGGCGCCATGACCACCGGTAGCGCCGGCGAGAAGAACGTGCGCGAGCACATGATTACCCAAGGCATGGTAGACTGCATCGTGCAGATGCCAGACAAGCTGTTCCTGACCACCGGCATACCCGCCTGTATCTTTCTATTGAGCAAGAACCGCGACGGCCACGACGGCGAACACCGCCAACGTAAAAACGAAATCCTGTTCATAGACGCCCGCAAACTGGGCACCATGGCCAGCCGCCGCCTGCGCGTATTTGAAGACGCAGACGTAGCCCGCATTGCCGAGACCTACCACCAATGGCGCAACTTGGGCGGAAACTACACAAATATAGAAGGCTTCTGCAAGGCCGCTACCTTAGACGAGGTGGCCGCCAACAACTACGTGCTCTCGCCGGGCCGCTACGTGGGCTCCGAAGCCGAGGAAGATGATGGTGTTCCGCTTGAGGAGAAGATGCAGAAGTTGACGGAAGAGTTAATGATGCAGTTTGATGAGGGTACTATTTTAGAAGAAAGAATCAAAAGGAATTTAGCAACGATTAGATTTAATAATTAATTTAATTAAAAAATATTAATAATGATACCACCCCATGATAATGCTGCTTATGCGCTAGAAGGAAAAGTATTGAATGGCAGATGGAAAGTTCTTAAACGTATAGAACCTAAGCCAGGTGCTACAGGAGGAAATTTTAGTGTTTGTTATCTAGTTAATGACGGTGAAAATGACGCATTTTTAAAAGCATTAAATTTTAAAGGATTTTTTAATGGGCCTAATATTAATATAATAGATGTAATACAACAACAAACACAAGCTTTCCAATTTGAAAAAGATTTATTATTAAGGTGTAAGAAAAACCGTTTATCTAAAGTTTCGACAATTCTTGATGAAGGTCAAGAATATGTCAGCGGCTTTACAATTGGACAGGTTCCATATTTAATATTTGACTTAGCTGATGGTGATATAAGATCAAGAATAAATTTTAACAACAACCTTGAGATAGCTTGGAAATTAAAGTCTTTAAGAAATGTAGCAACAGGCTTAAAGCAATTACACCAAGTTGAAATTGGCCATCAAGATTTAAAGCCTTCAAATATACTTTTATACGACAATGGAATAACATCTAAGATTGGTGATTTAGGCAGATCGCTTTGCGCTGACATAGTTGCACCACATGATAATGGAGGGCATTTTACGGGAGATTACTCATATGCGCCACCAGAATTTTTGTATAGATACATTGAGCCAGATTGGAAAAAACGCACTCAAGCTACAGATATATATTTATTTGGAAGTCTTATTGTTTTTTATTTTACAGGAACCAATATGACAGCCTTAATTGGAAATAATATTGATAGGCAATTTTTATGGACATTCTGGGGAGGAACTTTTGACCAAGTTAAAGATTATTTGAAAGAGGGTTTTTATAATGCGTTAAAAGAATTTCGTTTATCTATTCCTGATCCAGAATTAAGTACAGAACTTTCTAAAATAGTAGAGTATTGTTGTTTTCCAATTCCAAGTGAAAGAGGGCATCCAAAAGCTATTACAGAAAGAGGTAATCAATACGATTTTCATAGATTTATATCTAGACTTGATTATTTATCTAAAAAGGCTGAATTTAAACTATAGAAATGGCAATAATTTACGAATATGAAGAACGTAGAGTTATACCTAACTGGCGTGACTTTAAAAGAACATTGCCTTTAGGGGAATTAGAAAACAGAAACAATCCGAATCCGATAAATATTGATATTTCGAGAGCAATTAATGACTGGAGATTAGAACCAAATTTAGGAATTGCGGCTGACTTAATAAACGCTTCATTTATATCTGGTAAAACAAATTTTCCTGAGATAAACGAAGCAATAAAATTTATTACGGAAAATAAAAGTAAGTCTTCAAATTCTTTAACAAGTCTAGCAAACAGAATTAATAATATTCAAACTAATTCTATAGAAAGAGAGGGTTTTGATAGTAAACTAGACAGTAAAGCAAATTCAATAATAGATCTTCAAACATACACTAACAATGATGCTCTTTACAAATTAATACACAATACTAAACTAAGAGCTCAAAAAAATTTAAAAAATCCCATAACTTGGGTAGAACTTTCAAGGTTATATTCATTCTTCAGCAAAGAAATACAAGCTGAAAAAGCAATGGTGATTGCTTTAAATTTAGCACCAAATAATAGATATGTTTTAAGATCGGCAACGAGATTATTTGTGCATTTTGGAAAATACGAAAAAGCTCTTTATTATTTAAGAAAAAGTGAAGCAACAAAGCATGACCCATGGCTAGCATCAGCACATATAGCAACTTCTTCATATCTTAATAGATACTCACCTTTAATAAAACCTGGCATTGGGTTAATCAATTCCAAAAATTTTTCAAATTATGAAATCACGGAATTAGCTAGTGCATTAGGCACATTAGAATTTGGAGAAGGTTCCTATAAGAAATCAAAAGCCTTTTTTGATATATCACTAAAATCACCAAACGATAATTCACTCGCTCAATTTGAGTGGGTTTCTAAAGAGGATACTAGATTTAGTTTCAATCCACTCCACTATTCTAATGTAGCTAATCCTTTTGAGGCTTTTGCATATGAAAATTTTGAAAGAGGAAATTGGCAGGAAGCATTTGATGATAGTATCAAATGGTTCTTAGATATGCCTTATTCCAAAGGCCCTGTTTTGCTCGGTTCATATTTAACTTCTACATTTTTAAAGGATATTGATGCGACAATAATGCTTTGTGAAGCTGGGTTAAAGGCCAATCCAAATGATCCTTCAATTTTAAACAATTTGATATATGCGCTTATTGGAGCAAATAAAATTGAGGAAGCTGTTCCACATGTTCTTAATTTACATAAAGCAAAAATAGATGATTTACCAGATGAGACTAAAATTACATTACAGGCAACATTTGGGTTAGTATATATAAGTTTCGGTGATATCGAACTTGGTAGTAAGTATTATGAAACTGCAATCAATAATGCTGAAAGGATAAATAGCAAATACTTGAAAGACTCAGCAATACTTAATTTCACTAAAGCTTTGATAGTTAACGATTTACCTCAAAAAGACTTCTACTTTAATTTGGCATCAGAAATTAAACCTGATCCAAAACATACAGATTTAAAAAGCATGAAAGAAGAAGTAATAAGATTATATAATCTCTTTAGGTTTAAATTATAGAATGACCACCTGGAAAAAATATAAACTTGGCGATTTAGTAACCTTTCAAAGAGGTCATGATTTACCTGTTAGCAAATTTGAAAATGGAAATTATCCTGTTGCTGGGTCTAATGGTATTATTGGCTATCACAATTCTTATACAGCTAAAGGTCCAAGCCTAACATTAGGTAGGAGCGGTAAAATTGGAGGTGCACACTATTACGAATCAGACTTTTGGGCTCATAATACAACATTGTATGTAAAGGCTTTTCATAACTCTGACCCAAAGTTTATGTATTACTTGCTTAAGTCAATAGACTTAACAGGGCATAATTCAGGTAGTGCTGTTCCAAGTTTAAACCGCAATTTTATAAATCCTATTGAAGTCTTAGCCCCAGATCTTCCTACTCAACGTCTCGTTTCAGAAACCTTATCTTCCCTTGATGACAAAATAGAGCTGAACCGCCGCATGAACCAAACTCTGGAACAAATGGCACTAACGCTCTTCCGACATTATTTCATGGTTAATATTAATGAAGAAAATTTGCCAGAGGGATGGAAATTGGGGAAAATAATAGACCTTTTTGAGCTTCAAAGAGGCTATGATTTACCTGCACCTAAGAGAACTGCAGGCTCTGTACCTGTATTTGCTGCTGGTGGTTTAAATGGATTTCATAACGAAGCCATGGTGAAAGGGCCAGGAATAACAACAGGCCGAAGTGGTGTCATCGGCAACGTATATTATATCTCAGAAGATTTCTGGCCTCTGAATACTTCTCTTTTCATCAAAAGATATAACGCTTCTACTCCTTTACATGCTTTTTATGTATTGAAGTTTACAGACCTTAAGGGTTTAAATACTGGATCTGCAGTACCAACACTAAACAGAAACGAAGTTCACTCTTTAGAAGCCATTGTTCCTTCTAAAGAAGCAATCATCAAATTTGAAGAAGAAGCAAAATTGGTCTTTCAGAAAATCAGACATAACGAGAAGGAAATAGATAAACTTACCCAACTCCGTGACACCCTCCTTCCCAAACTCATGTCGGGAGAAATTGATGTAATGCGAACCCAACCGGAAGCCCTGCATGAGCCAGTACTTAGCTGAGAGTGACATAGAGGAGGCGGCCATCGCCTGGCTGCTGGAGCAGGCGCCCTACACCTACCAACACGGCGCCGAGATAAAGCGCGACCAGAGCAAGGTGGTGCTGGAAGACGCGTTTGCCGCCTACCTGCAACGCCGCTACCCGCAGGTGCCCGAGAAGGTGCGCCAGGAGCTGAAGCAGGAGTTCCTCTACAACCCCGGCGCAGACCTGCCCCAGCGCAACCACGCCTTCCACCTCAAGCTCAGCAAAGGCCTCAGCAAAACCTGGAAAGACGAGCACGGCCAACCCCAGTTCGGCCACTTCTACCCCGTTGACTATGACACCCTGGAGAACAATGACTTCAGGGTAGTGAACCAGCTCACCACTGTAGGCAAAGGCAAACGCCGCCCAGACCTTATCATCTTTGTGAACGGCCTGCCGCTGGTGCTCTTTGAGTTCAAAAACCTGTTCAACCAGGACGCCACCGTAGAGGCCGCCTTCAACCAGGTGCAGCATTATACCCTAGAGATTCCGGCAGTGTTTGAGTACAACGCCCTCACCGTGGTCTCTGACGGCCAAACTACCCTGCACGGCATGTTCAGCAGCGGTCTGGAGTGGTACGCCGCCTGGAAAAGCATAGACGGCCGTGCCGTGGTAGACAACGGCTTCGCGCTGGAAACGCTCATCAAAGGCCTGCTGGTGCCGCAACGCCTGCTCCAGTACGTGCGCCACTACATCTTCCATGAGCTGGACAAAGGCGAGCTCATAAAGAAAGGCGCCAAGTACCACCAGTTCTACGGCATCCAGTACGCGCTGCAGGAAACCCTCAAGAGCGTGCGCCCCAACGGCGACGGGCGCATTGGCGTCATCTGGCACACCACCCGCTCGGGCAAGAGCATCACCATGGCCATTTACACCGGCATTCTGCGCCAGCTGCCCCAGCTCCGGAACCCTACCATTGTGGTGCAGGTAGACCGCTTTGACCTGAACCGCCAGCTCTTCGAAGATTTTGTGGCCGCCAAAGACCTGGTAGGCGACGTAAGCATCGCCAACACCACCGATGAGCTGCGCACCCTGCTCAGCGGCGAGGGCGGCGGCGTGGTGTTCAGCACCGTGCAGAAGTTCAACCTCAAAGACACGGCCACTGGCCGCGAGCTGGAGCACCCCGTCCTGAGTTCCCGCGACAACATCATTGTCATTGCCGATGAGTGCCACCGCACCCAGTACGGCCTGGTGCAGGGCTTTGCCAACAACCTGCGCCGCGCCCTGCCGCAGGCCAGTTTCATTGGCTTCACGGGCACGCCTGTAGACAGCAAAGACGCCGACACCGTGGCCGTGTTCGGCGACATCATCCATACCTATGACATCCGGCAGGCCACCGAAGACAAAGCCGTGGTGCCCATTTACTACGAGCCGCGCCTGGCCAAGCTGCACCTGGGCAACGCCCAACTAGAGGAAGAAGCCGAGGAAATCACCGGCGGTCTGGAAGAAAACGACAAGAACAAGATTCTATGGGCCGCCATGGAAGACGCCGCCGGTTCTCAGGAGCGCGTGGCCGCCATTGCCCGAGACATTCTGCAGCATTACACGGCCCGCAACGCCAGCCTGAGCGGCAAGGCCATGGTGGTGTGCATGAGCCGCCGCAACTGCGTGAAACTCTATGACGCCCTCACCGCCCTGCCCGGCTGTCCCGAAGTAGCCGTCATCATGACCACCAACATTGCCAAAGACCCCATTGCCTGGAACCCGCACGTGCGCACCAAAGAAGCCATGGAAGGCATCAAGACCCGCTTCAAAGACCCCGATGATAAACTGCAACTGGTGATTGTGCGCGATATGTGGCTCACCGGCTTTGACAACCCCGCCATGCACACGCTCTACGTAGACAAAGTGATGACCGGCCACAACCTCATCCAGGCCGTGAACCGCGTAGCCACCGTCTTCCGGGACAAACCCAGCGGCCTCATCGTGGACTACATCGGGATAGGTGACCGCCTGCGCGATGCCACCAAGAAATACACCGGTGCCGGCGGTTCGGGTGCCGTGGCCTTAGAGATAGAAGAAGCCTTCTCCTTCACCCAGGAAATCATTGAACTGCTGCGCGAGCAACTGCCCCCTGATTTCACCTACCATACCTGGCTGGCCTTGACCACTCAGGAGAAATTTAAATTAGTAGCGCTGGCGACTAACTTTCTGGTCTCTGATGATGAACTCTGCAAGGCATTTATGCTGAACGAGAAGAAACTCAGCAGCCTCGCCTCTATCGTGAAAAACCATGCGGCCATTAATGACATTGCGGTAGACATCCTCTTCTTCCAGCACGTGGGCGCCGCGGTGCGCAAGGTAAAGTACCCCACCACCAACATCAAGAAAAGCCAGGAGCAGATTAAAAACCTCATTCACCGCAGCATTGAATCTGAAGACGTGGTAGACGTGTTCCAGATGGCCGGCATAGAGCGCTTTGACATCTCCATCATCAATGACGAGTTCCTGGCCACCGCCAAGGAACAGAAGACCGGCAACGAACTCAAGCTTGAACTCCTGCGCCAGATCATGAACGACGAGATCAAGGTCCGGTCCTCCAATAACCTTATCAAGTACCGCAGGCTCAAGGAAGAGGTAGAGAAGATCATCGCCGACTACCACGCCCACTTCTTTGACAGCCTGGTGGCCATGGAAAAGATACGGGCCGTTGCCAAACAATTGCAGGAAGAAGACCAGCGCCGCACCCAACTGGGCCTCACCCAGGAAGAAGAGGCCTTCTACGAGATCCTGGCCAACCACCCTAACGCCGTGCAGGACTTCGAACTCATCAAAGAGCTTGTGAAAAAAATCCTGGCCGAGGTCAAGAAAAGCGCCTCCCAACCAGACTGGTACAAGAAGGATGACACTAAAGCCCAGTTAATGCTGGCCGTGAAAAAGGTACTGCGCTTTAAAGTACACGCAGACCTGCAGGAGATCCTGGATGAGATCATGGAGCAGGCCGAGGAGCGGTATAAGGTGTGGGCGTTTGGGGTAGCGTAAAAGCCAGGAGGAACAAGTTACGACCTTTCCTCCCTACTTGATCAGATAAACCGCTCAATTCATGGGGCCGGCCTCCGGTTAGTGATCCCCAATTGGGGCCTTGCCAGGGAATACAGAGAATAGAAAGCAGTCAGGGAAGGCGGGCGGTTAAGTAAAGTAAGCAATGTGGTTCTAAAGTAGGCCGTTGGTGGTGAGCAACGGAAGGCCGTGCAGGCTTTTTGTCTACTGGTAAATGAAAAAGGTAACCGCTTTTCTTCCGGCATTGGTTTGTTTTGATATAGAGGCATTTGCCATCATTAATTCCCTTATTTTTAGCTGATAATCCTGGAGAACTCGAAGTCACTTACTAAATGACAACACCTGTACGCGCAGTAAAACAAACCATAAAGAAAGGCCCGTTCTGGTTCATCCTTTTTCTGTTAGTACTAGGCACCGTGCTAAACGCCCACGCCCAGGAGGCCCCCTTCAGGAAAGGGGTGAATCTTACGGGCTGGTTTCAGGCCAACAGTGCGAAGGAGATTTCCTTTTCACGCTACACCAGGCAAGACTTTGAGCAAATCAAAAGCCTTGGGGTTGATGTAATCCGGTTGCCCATTAACCTACACGGCATGACCAAAGGGGCGCCAAATTACACCCTGGACCCGCTGTTCCTCACTTTCCTGGATGAGGCCATTGGCTGGGCCGAGGCCCTGGATCTGCATCTCATTCTGGACAACCACTCCTTTGATCCCCTTGATAACACGCAGCCTGATATAGAGTTGATACTGGAGAAGGTCTGGCCCCAGATGGCGCGGCGCTACAGAGACCGGTCAGACAAGATCTATTACGAGATTCTGAATGAACCCCATGGCATTGCCGATGCCACCTGGGGCGCCATCCAGGGCCGTATTATCCAGGCCATCCGGAAGGAAGACACCAGGCACACGCTTATTGTAGGCCCTTCTAATTTTAACAGCTACGCCAACCTGGCCCAGCTGCCCGCGTACCCAGACAACAAGCTTATCTACACGTTCCACTTTTATGACCCGTTTCTCTTCACCCACCAGGGAGCCAGTTGGGTAGCGCCCTCTATGGTGCCGCTGGCCAACATGCCCTTCCCCTACCGCGCCCCGGACATGCCCGGCCTACCGGCTAACTTCAGGGGTTCCTGGATGGAAAGTGCCTATAACAACTATGCCCAGGACGGCACGGTGGCCAAGGTGAAACAACTTTTAGACATTGCCGCCCAGTTTAAGCAAACCCGGAAAGTACCCCTTTTCTGCGGCGAGTTTGGCGTGTTCATGCCCAACAGTCGGCCCACCGACCGCGTGTTCTGGTATGACACCGTGCGCCGCTACCTGGAGGAAAAGGGCATTGCATGGACTAGTTGGGATTACCACGGCGAGTTCGGGTTGTTTTCCCCCGGCGGCTCAGACCAGTTCCAGCATGATTTGAACGTGCCCCTGCTCCAGGCCCTGGGCTTTACCGTTCCAACCCAAACACCCTTCGTGAAGCAGCCCGAAACTGCCGGCTTCGCCCTCTACTCAGATTACCTGGGCCGGGGAATCATGAATGCCAGCTACGGAAATGGCCCGATAGACTTTTACTTTGACCAGAAACCCAACAATGGCCGTTACAGCCTGCTCTGGACCGGCGCCGACCAATACAGCAGCATCGTCTTTGACTTTAAACCAGACAAAGATCTGTCCACCTTAAAGCAGCAAGGATACGCCCTGGATTTCATGTTCCGGGGCACGGCGCCGGCCACCAGCGTAGACATCCGGTTCATTGACACCAAAACCACGGCGGCCAACGACCACCCCTGGCGCTCCCGCGTGACCCTCAATGCCCAGTCTGTTCCCTTTGACGGCCGCTGGCACCATGTACGCCTGCCTCTGAGTTCTTTCACAGAACAAGGTTCCTGGGACAACAACGCTTGGCATAACCCCGAGGGTAAGTTTGACTGGGCTAACATTGACAAAATGGAGATTACCGCCGAACACGGCGCCCTGGGCCAGGCCAAACTCTGGTTTGACAACATTTACCTTTCCAACCAGGACACGGCCCAGGTCCATGACCCTACGGTATTGGGGGTGGAAAACCTTAGGTCTTCGGTATCTCCGGTGAAAGTGCACCCCAACCCTGCTTCCGGGTACCTGCTCCTAGAAACTTCCTTGCCGGGCAACCTGGCGGTAGAGATGAGCAATGGCGTAGGCGCCGTGATATACCAAAACCGGTTTCAGCAGCCGCTTAAAATTTCAACTGCTTCTTTTCCTGCCGGGACCTACCTGCTCAAGGTGACCCAGCCCAACGGGCAATACGCTATCCATAAAGTGCTGGTGCAGCGGTAGGGAAACTGTCTTTTTTGGGGCTGTTTTTGAGAAATCAGCCCCAAAACGCCTTTCAAAAATTAAGTTATGCTTATTTCTGGCTTGTACGCCGGCTGTTTTTTTGATCAGGTCCACTTCTTTCTGGTGGCAAGGGGGAAGACTTTCTGAAAAATTTCATGGGCATTTCCTGCGCTTCGCCCAGATAACCCAAGCCTTTTCGAACTTTCCTGGCTGCTGGACGTTCTAGAGAGGCACACCCACTGGGCAGCGCGCCACCTTTGCGCTTTAAGACAAGTTTTATCCCTTTCATCGTCTTTTCGGCAGACCCAGCTTCTCTCTTTTTCCATCTTTCTTGCGGCTTTCGGCCTGTTTCAGGCTACAGCCTACCTGCAGGCTATCCTGGGCCGCGGTTCTTTTGAATCCTTTTATGAATTATACCCTCATCCTTGACAGTGCTACCACGGTAGACGAAATTCCCGAATATTGGACACCCCAGGACTACATTCAGCTGTTGGAGAAATTCAATTTCCCTGATGCCGCCTCGGCAAGCCCAGAATCACTGCCCGAACTGCTGGCCATGGCCATCACGGACTTTGAGCCCAATGTGGCTGCGGCCCTGGTGCTGGAATACAAACTGTCTGAGCAGCTGAACGAAGGGCAGATCCACCAGATCTCCAACGACATGCTGCTGGACAAAATCTCAGAGGAGTACCCGGATATTAGCCTGCATGCCCCTTTGTTCCACATTAACCAGTTGCTGTACAAGGCGTTCAACGGCAAATTCCCCAACGCCAAAGCCACGCTTATCCAGTTCACGGCCACGCCCGAAGACCCTGCCCATGACGCCCCGCTCTCCAAAGAGGGCGCGTTGCGGCTATTTGGCCAAGGGCTGTCTGAGAGTAACTTAATCAAGCGGTTGTTTGGCGAGCAGATGGCAGGCACGGTAGCTTTCACAGAGGCGGAAGACATTGTCTGGGAGTTGCAGAACACCGGCAACAACACCTATTCCCTGCTTACCTCGGCATACTGGCTCAGCAAAGATGACCTGGTGGCCAATGAGTTTAAGGGCGCTTATGACCCAGCCCCGGTTCCGGAAGAAACCGTTTAAAATCACTTTTACCGGGGCGATGCCTCTCTCTTTACATACAACACATCAGGCTGAAAGCAAGCTTTGCCCGCGGCCTGGTACCATTCATTATATTTAAAACAAAAGACGATGTCAACACAAAACAATAAGCAATTCGGCGTGTGGTTAGATTCAGTTCAGGCCACTGTAGTAGGTAGAAAAGACGTAGACTCTGGTGAGTTTGTAGTGCTGGGCCATGCCAAGAACCAAGGCCAGGGCAGCAATTCTAACGAGAACACGGCCCACAATGCCGAGCAAGGATTACAGCAGAAGTTCTTCAAGGAGATTACGGCTCTCATGCAAAACGCCGAGGCCATTCACGTAACGGGCACCGGCATCACGCAGGAGCAATTCATTAAGTACCTGGCAGAGCAGGCCCAATTCAAAAACACCCAAGCCCAGGAAAGCACGTCTAACCACATGTCTGACGAAAACCTTTTAAAATATGTGACCGAGCAGTTCAACTAGGACTGTTCACGTAACGTTATAAAAAAGCGGCTTCCTGAAAAGGGAGCCGCTTTTTTTCGTGATGCGAGTGTAGGGACAGGGCTTGACCTGTCCGTGCCTCCCGAAGGACTGCAGCCCCTTTGCCACTATAATAAAATGATCTCGGGAATGCGGGATTCAGCAATGCGATGACCAGGAATGCGTGCGGACAGGTCAAGCCCTGTCCCTACGGTCGTGTGATGCGGGAACCGTGTTGATCAGGAATGCAGGGATCAGGAATGCGTGCGGACAGGTCAAGCCCTGTCCCTACTTTATCTATAGAAACGGTCTGCCAGCCAATTGGCGGGGTTGTTCTCTATGTATTCTTTGATGTTGTGAAATCCTTTTTCATCTCTGATGATATGGTCATGAAACGATCTTTGCCAGGCAAATTCTATCAATCCAGCCAACCGTATTAATCTAGACGAGTTACTTTTATACGCCCCCATTATCTGGGAAATAGATTTAGTTTTAGTGCCACGTAGGGACAGGGCTTGACCTGTCCGCACGCATGCCCGGTCCTCGCATTCCCGGATCCCCGCATTGCTGGTCCACGCCTGCCCGGCAAACACATTCCCAGTCTTCATCTACCCCTCTGTCAATATCACTTCTTAATTCCTCCCTACTCAAAATATCCCTATTTACCCCTATCTCCTCGTTTGCCGGGAGGTCATTTTTTATTTCCAGGAGACCGTGCATATGATTGGGCATGACCACGAAGGCATGTGACCGCAGGTAGGGAAATTTATGCAACATTTCCAGCCATTGGCGCTCTGCTATCTTCCCATAGGGATTTAGGTTTATCTGTTCATTTAAAATGTTGCCAAAGGAACAGGCCATGGTCTGCACGCAGGACGTCACAAAGTAGAAGGCGTTGGTGCTGTAATTAAAGCCAGTGAGTCTGTTCTTTTTCCTGTGTGGCAGCATGGGAGACTGAATCATGTAAGAAAGTTTTCCATACGGGAAATAGGCCAGGGAGATGGAAGTGCCAGTGCGTGGAATGCGGGATTTATAATGCGATGGTTCGGGAATGCGTGGACCAGGAATGCGAGAATTAGGAATGCGTGCGGACAGGTCAAGCCCTGTCCCTACAGGAGCGCCGTTCACACCAAAAACCAGAAAAGCGTTCCAGAGCCGTTTTTAGAAAAACAGCTCTGAAACGCTTTTTCAATCAATTCCCTGCCGGGTTACTTCTTCGCTTGTACGCCGGCTACGCTTTTAATGAGGTCTACTTCTTCCTGGCGGTAAGGGGTGCCGTCTTTCCGGAAGATGTCATGGAACCAGACAGTGGGCTCAGCGGTGTAGTTCTTGTCCCAGCTGTCCCAGGGGTAGATAGTCTGGGTTTTACCGTCCACAAAGCCCCAGTTAATCATGCCTACGTTGTGCTTTTTGGCGATGGGCAGGGCGCCCTGGAAGGTGCTGCCGTTCGGGCGGGCCATGTACTCGGTGCAGATCATGGGGCGGCCGTAGCGCTTGAGCCAGTTAATGCGTTGCTCCAGTTCCTCGGGGCCGTCATAGTTATGGAAGGTGATGATGTCAGACTCGGCTACCATCAGTTTTTGCATGGCGGTTAAGGAGTCATGGGTGGCCCAGTTGCCCATCCAGACGCCAGAGGTCACGGGCTGCGAGGGGTTCATGGCGCGGGCCCAGGTAAAGGATTTTTTGAGGAGCGGCAACACGTAGTCCAGTTTGTTGGGCAGTTCCTGCTTGCCGTAGGCCGAGCCTTTGTTGAGGTTGTAGGGTTCGTTCCAGATGTCCCAGGCCAGCACGCGCTTATCGTTGGCAAACTTACCCATTACCCCTTTCACGTAGCGCTCCAGGCGCGGGTACTGGGTAGAATCCTGCAGGCCGGCCGACCCCGGGCTCTGCACCCATCCCGAGTTATGCACGTGCGGCCGGGGTTCGCGCTGCTTGCCTATTTGGGGGTTAGGGTCCCACACGGAGTCAAAGATCACCAGCATAGGTTTTATGTTGTGGCGCTGCGCGATGTTCAGGAACGTGTCCAGGCGCCGCAAAAAGCCCACCGAATCCTGCTCCCAGAGCAGGTCATGCAGGTACACGCGGGCGGTGTTCATACCAATAGACTCGGCCCAGCCCAGCTCGCGGGCAATGGTGGCTGTGTCAAAGGTTTCGGCCTGCCACATCTCCAGCTGGTTAATGGCGGTGCTCGGTGAGAAGTTAGGCCCAATCAAGTAGTCCTGCTGGCCATACCACTCGTTGGCTTTCTCTTTGGTCCAGATAGCGCGGGGTTTTACTACCTCTTTCTCGGTGCCGGTCTTGAAACAGCTTTGGGTGAGCAGGCAGCAAAGCGCGGCCCACAAATACAGGTTCTTCAGGTTCATAGGGAATGGGTTGCGTGGTAAGGTATTGTTTTGGTATAAAGGCTGATGGGTAAGGTAACTGATGTAGCGGCTCACCTTGGGTTTCCGTTTTAGGGTTGTTTTGGGGAAAACGGCCCTAAAACAGGTTTCCAGGATCTGCTCTGTTACATAATTACAAAGGCGGCCCAAAACTTCCTACCGCTGGCGCCGGCCAACCCGTTCTCCCCTCCAAAAATCAACAATAGTTACAGCTTTTTACAACCTCGTTATATGGTTTGCGGCCCCTCTTAAGCGATTCGGCTACTTTCCTTCCATCGCTTCTATTACATTTGCCACCGGAGAATAAACAAGGAACAGACGCATTTCTGCCGGCGCACCGCCTGACACCTCTGTGTTTTTGACGTAATCGATTACGTTCCTTTTCCGGGGAATCATCGCCTCTGCCCCTCTTTCTGTGGCTATGCCTGTGCTCCTTCCCTTTTAAAGAAAGCAAAACGCAAGGCCTTGTATTGGGTAAATTTGGCAGCGAAGGGCCTTCACAAGCCCACATTGTTACCATTCCTGAAACCAATGAATAAAATTCAGGCTATTTGCACCATTGATCAATAAAATTCTATATTTACGTAATCGATTACGTTACATGGCCCGAACCACTATCCATGATATAGCCAAAGAGCTGCATACTACGGCAGCCACGGTTTCGCGCGCCTTAAATGACCACCCCTCCATTAGCGCCGCCACCAAGGAGACGGTGAAAGCCACCGCCCTGCGCCTGAACTACCAGCACAACCGGGCCGCCTCTTCGCTGCGCTCCGGCAAAACCTATGTGATTGGGGTGTTGATTCCCAGCGCCGAGGTCAGCTTTTTCGGGTCGGTGATACACGGCATTGAGAAGATTGCCAAAAGCCAGGGGTATAACGTGCTCCTGTTCCAGACCAATGAGCAGTATGAAGACGAGGTACAGGGGGTGCAGACCCTGCTGCAGTCTAACGTAGACGGTATCATTGCCTCCATCTCCAAAGAGACTATTCAGTATGACCATTTTCTGGAGGTAAAGCGGCGCGATATCCCCTTGATCTTGTTTGACCGCTCCCTTGAGGGTTTGGACGTACCGAGTGTGATGATCAATGACTACAAGGGGGCCTTCATGGCCACCGAGCATTTGATTGAACAGGGGTTTACCCGCATTGCCCATATCTCGGGGCCGCAGCACATCAGTATTTTTCATGAGCGCCTGAAAGGCTACGTAGACGCCCTGGCCGCGCACGGCATGAAAATAGACGGCGACCTGATCATGTACGGCAAGGTGACCATAGACTCGGGCCGCACCTGCGCCGAGCAGTTGCTGCAGTTGCCCTCGCCGCCAGATGCTATTTTCGCCGCCGAGGACTTTACTGCCCTGGGGGCTTTGCAGGCTATTAAGGAAAGCAAGTGGCCCAAACCCGGCCAGATAGGGCTGGTGGGCTTCGCGAACGAGGCTTTTAGCGCCTACATCACGCCCAGCCTCACCACCATTGACCAGCAGACGGCCTTAATGGGCGAGGAGGCCGCCAAAATTTTCATGGACCTGAGCCAGAAAGGCAAGAAACCCGATCTTCCGCCCCAGAAGATAGTACTGGAGCCGCTTCTGGTCCAGCGGGAATCTTCTATAAAGAGGAAACCAAAAAAGAAGAGTATACCCTAAGTTTTTTATCTTTCACGGTCATTACCATCACCTACTTACCCTCAACCTTTTTTTAGAACTTAAACTAACAAACCAACTCGTCACACCTTTACATTTTTATGGGACTAACTTATCTTGATTACATCATTTTCCTGGCCTATTTCTTTATAGTGTCGGGGTACGGGTACTGGATCTACCGGCAGAAGAAAGCCGACCACATGGACTCCAAGGAGTACTTCCTGGCCGAGGGCTCCCTTACTTGGTGGGCCATTGGCGCCTCTTTGATCGCCTCTAACATTTCTGCCGAGCAGTTCATTGGTATGTCCGGTTCGGGGTTTGCCATGGGTCTGGCTATCTCCACGTATGAGTGGATGGCCGCCGCCACCCTTATTGTGGTAGCCGTGTTCTTCATTCCTATCTACCTGAAGAACAAGATCTACACCATGCCCCAGTTCCTGTCGCACCGCTACAATGACTCAGTGGCCACCATCATGGCGGTGTTCTGGCTGTTGGTGTACGTATTCGTGAACCTTTCCTCTATCCTGTATCTGGGGGCATTGGCCATTCAGACCATCTCGGGAATTGACTTCTATTATTGTATGTACGGTTGCGCCATCTTCGCTATTTTCATTACCCTGGGCGGGATGAAGGTGATTGGCTACACAGACGTAATTCAGGTATTCGTGCTGGTATTGGGTGGTTTGGCCACAACCTACCTGGCCCTGGACCTTGTGTCTGACCAAATGGGCGGTTCCGGTGCCTGGGACGGCCTGGTGTACCTGCGCCAACAGGCCGGTGACCACTTCTCCATGATTCTTTCTGAAGGCGAGATCATGATCCCGAATGGCGAAGGCGGCACCCGCGATGCCTACATGGACTTACCTGGTCTTTCTGTACTGATTGGCGGTATGTGGATTGTGAACCTGAACTACTGGGGCTGTAACCAGTACATTACCCAGCGTGCCCTGGGAGCCGACCTGAAAACCGCCCGTAGCGGTCTCTTGTTTGCCGCTTTCTTAAAGCTGATGATGCCTATCATTGTGGTATTACCCGGCATTGCCGCGTATGTGTTGCACAAGAACGGAATGTTCCAGGCTGAAATGGCCAACGAACTGGGTCATGTGAAACCTGACCACGCTTACCCTGTGCTGTTGAACCTGTTACCTACAGGCTTGAAAGGTCTTTCCTTTGCCGCCCTTACCGCTGCTATTGTGGCGTCTCTGGCCGGTAAAGCCAACAGTATCTCTACTATCTTCACTCTGGATATCTACCGGAAGTTCTTCAACAAGAATGCCTCTGAGAGACGTCTGGTGGGCTTCGGGAAAATCACCGTGGTGGTAGCCTTTATCATTGCCGTGTTGGTGGCCCCGGTGTTGCGTAACCTGGACCAGGCGTTCCAGTACATTCAGGAATACACCGGCTTTATCTCTCCGGGCGTGTTTGCCATCTTTATTCTGGGCTTCTTCTGGAAGCGTACCACTTCTCCAGCGGCTTTGGTAGCGGCGGTGATTACTATTCCGCTTTCCACGTTCCTGAAATTCGCTTTCCCAGAAATTCCGTTCCTGGACCGTATGGGTATTGTGTTTGTGGTGTGTATTCTCCTTATGGTGATCATCACCCTGCTGGATCCTAAGAGCAAGAACAACCCTAAAGGCCTGGAAATTGATTCTTCCATGTTCAAGACTACCACCGGGTTTGCCATTGGCTCTATTATCATCTGCGGTATTCTTGCGGCCCTTTACATCATTTTCTGGTAGGTGCCTCCGCTAAAAGAAATTATATAACGTTTACGCTAAAGGCACCGCATTTACCCAAGTGCTGTGCCTTTAGCGCTTAAAAGAGAAATTATGGTCCAAGACATTGTTACAAAATTCAAGGAAATATACCGTCAGGAACCGGTGGTGGTGCGCTCACCCGGCCGGGTGAACCTCATTGGCGAACACACAGACTACAACATGGGCTTTGTGCTGCCGGCCGCCATCAATAAAGAGATTTACTTCGCGCTGGCGCCAAACGGCACCAACACCATGCGGGCCCATGCCTATGACCTGGAAGAAACCGCTGAGTTTGACCTGAACCACGTGCAGCGTTCTGAGATTGGCTGGGCCAACTACCTGCTGGGCGTGGTGGCTCAGCTGCAGAAAGCGGGCCATGACGTGCCGGGCTTTGACGTGGTGTTTGGCGGCAACATTCCCATTGGGGCCGGCCTTTCCTCGTCGGCGGCGGTGGAGTGCGGGCTGGCTTACGGGCTTAACTACCTTTTCGCCTATGGCATTGAGAAGTTTGACCTGGTCAAAATGGCCCAGAAGGCCGAGCACGAGTACGCGCTGGTGATGTGCGGCATCATGGACCAGTTCGCCAGCATGTTTGGCAAGCACAACCACGTGGTAAAGCTGGATTGCCGCTCTTTGGAGTATAAGTATTACCCCCTGGAGATTGACGACTACCGCATTGTGCTCTGTGACACCCAGGTGAAGCACTCCCTGGCCTCTTCTGAGTACAACACCCGTCGCCAGGAATGTGAAACCGGCGTGGCCATCCTGCAGAAGCATTACCCAGAAGTACACAGCCTCCGTGACGTGACCCTGGAGATGCTGGCCCAACACCAGGCCGAGTTTGACCCTACCGTGTACAAACGCTGCACCTACGTGGTGCAAGAGAACCTGCGCGTAGAGGAAGGCTGCAACGACCTGGAGCGCGGTGACCTGGAAGCCTTCGGGCAGAAGATGTACGCCTCCCACCAAGGCCTACAGCATGACTATGAGGTAAGCTGCCCTGAGCTGGATTTTCTGGCCGACCTGGCCAAGGAATCTGACGCCGTGCTGGGTGCGCGCATGATGGGCGGCGGTTTTGGCGGCTGTACCATCAACATCGTGAAACTAACCCACCTGGATGCCTTCACCCAAGACATGACCAAAGCCTACAAAGAGAAGTTCGGGATTGACCTGAAAACCTACGTGGCCGAGATTGTGAACGGCAGCAGTCTGGTGCCCATTGACTTCTCCAAAGCCAGCGCTTAAACCTATTTTTAAAAGCCCTCCCCGCTTGGCAGGGAGGGCTAAAACTCTATTCACGCTTATGAGCGCATTTGACATCAACGAACACTCGCACCGCCGGTTCAACCCCTTGTTGGGCGAGTGGGTGCTGGTATCGCCGCACCGTTCCAAACGCCCTTGGCAGGGCCAGCAGGAGGCCGCCGAGAAAGACACCCGCCCGGCCTATGACCCTGGCTGTTACCTCTGCCCCACCAACGTGCGCGCCAACGGTGAGACCAACCCAGATTACCCGTCTACTTTTGTGTTCGTGAACGACTTCGCGGCCCTGCAAACCGACAGCCATACCGGTGAATTCACCAAACCAGGTTCTCTGTTACAGGCCCACAGCGAGCGCGGCCTCTGCAAGGTGATCTGCTTCTCGCCTCGCCATGACCTCACGCTCTCAGACATGGAGGTTTCTGAGATCAGGAAAGTGGTGGACCTCTGGCAGCAGGAATACCTGGAACTGGGCGCCCTGGACTACATCAGTTACGTGCAGATCTTTGAGAACAAGGGCAGCGTGATGGGCAGCAGCAACCCGCACCCGCACGGCCAGATCTGGGCCCAAAGCTCGGTGCCCGGCGAACCCGCCAAGGAAACCGATCAGCAGGAAGCCTACTTTAAACAGAACGGCCGCAGCCTTTTGGCAGACTACCTTAAAGAAGAGCTAGAGGCCAAAGCCCGCATTGTGGTGGTGAACGAGCATTGGGTGGCACTGGTGCCTTTCTGGGCCATCTGGCCCTTTGAGACCATCATCATCCCGCGCCGGCATTTTCAGCACCTGGGCCAGATCACAGACGCAGAGAAAGACGGCTACGCCGATATCATGAAAAAGCTTTCGTCTGTTTATGACCGCCTATTTGACACCTCGTTCCCGTACTCGGCGGGCATCCACCAAAGCCCGACGGATGGGCAGGACTACCCCGGCTGGCACCTGCACATGCACTTCTACCCACCCCTGCTCCGGTCGGCCACGGTTAAGAAATTCATGGTAGGCTACGAACTCCTGGGCGACCCGCAACGTGACATTACCCCAGAAAGTGCCGCCGAGCGCCTGTGGGCTTTGCTGTAAACCTGTTTTGGGCCTGTTTTGAGAAAAACGGCTCTGAAAACGGTTACGTGGTTCCTGTAGGGGCACTCCCTTGTGGTTGCCCTTGCACCAGAGCACCGCATTAGGGCAACCACAAGGGAGTGCCCCTACTTTTCCATAACTATCGCTCTACAAATAAGCAAGCGCAGAAATACCTGAGACTCAAACACTCAGGCGTTTCTGCGTTTGGCGTTTCAGGGGCGTTTTCAAAAAACTGGGCGTAAAACAGAATTTCTCTGCATCTGAAAGAGATGGTGGCCGTACATATCCCTCCAATTCAGACACACCCTCTTGTATGACCATATCTTTTTACGGCGCGGCCCAGGCCGTGACCGGAAGCAAGCATTTAGTTACCCTTGAAAACGGCAAACGCATTCTGCTGGACTGCGGTCTTACCCAGGGCATGGGCGACAAAACCGAGGAACGCAACCGCTCCTTTGACTTTGAGCCCGAGAACCTTTCCTGCTTAATTCTTTCCCACGCGCACATTGACCACTCCGGCCTTATCCCGCGGCTGGTGCGAGAAGGGTACACTGGCCCGGTATACTGCACCCCACCTACTCTGGAGCTTTGCGAACTGCTTCTGAGAGACAGCGCCCGCATTCAACAAAGTAACTGCAACAGCGCCAATGAACCGTTGTACACCGAGGAAGACACCGAGAAGGCCCTGCAACAGTTCGTGACCGTGCCCTATGACCAGCCTTTTACCATAGACGAAGACATTGAACTGCTCTTCACCGATACCGGCCACGTGCTGGGCAGCGCCGCCATCAACCTGAAACTTCAGGACGACGGCCGCGAGCGCACCCTCTGCTTCAGCGGGGACATTGGTCGGTTCGCTAACCGTATTCTAAATCCGCCGCAGGCGTTCCCGCAAGCGGAGATCATTATCTGCGAGTCTACCTACGGCAACCGGGTGCATGACAGCCTGGAGAACACCGAGGAGCGCCTGCAGAAGATTGTGCAGGAGGTGTGCGTGGAGCGGCAAGGCAAACTGTTGATCCCGGCGTTCAGCATTGGTCGCACGCAGGAGCTGATCTACTCGTTGAACTACTTAGCGGAGGAAGGCCGCCTGCCCGAAGTGAAAGTGTTTGTGGACAGTCCGCTCTCTGTATACGCTACAGATATCATGCGCGAGAACCCGCAGTACTTCAGGGAGACCATGCAAGAGTATCTCAAGGAAGACCCAGACCCCTTCGGGTTTCCGCAGCTGACCTATATTACAGAGGTAGATGACTCTAAGGAACTGAACAAGATAGAGGAACCCTGCGTGATCATCTCCTCCTCGGGCATGATGGAGGCGGGCCGCATCCAGCACCACCTCAGAACCAACCTCCCCGATGCCAACAGCGCCGTGCTCATCACCGGTTACTGCGAGCCCTCCACCTTGGGCGGCAAGCTCATGAACGGCGCTGAGAAGGTCTACATTATGGGCGATGAGGTAGACGTGAAAGCCGAGATGCTCATCATGAAGGAATACAGCGCCCACGCTGACTACGGCGACATTGCCAAGTTCCTCCACTGCCAGGACAAAGAGCAGATCCAGCGTATCTTCCTGGTACACGGTGAGACCTCTGTGATGGGCCAACTCAAGGAGGATTTGTCTGAATTGGGCTACCGGAACATTGAGATCCCGGAGTTCAGGTTGTCTTACGTGGTGTAGGATTTTTTTACCATGGATTCTCCCTGCTGCTTCTATATAATAAGAAGTGTTAGTAACTCTATATATAAGGAGTGCATTTTGAGGCTGTTTTCAAGAAAAGGGTTTAAAACGATTAGTCAGTAACAATGCTGTAATGCGGGTCTTTGAAGGCATAAAAATCAATGGTACCCATGGTAATTAAATTAGGGCCAGCCACAAGTCTTGGCTGACTAAGATGCATTTACTTGCCTACCTTTCGTTAGGGCCCCAGTGAGTTTGTAAGGGCTTCTATACTCTAACATATCGGCTAAGCGAATGTCCTAGAAACCAATTATTACTTTATGCCGCTCAAAAAAGACAAAGGCCACCTCACTAAAGGTGGCCTTTGTTACTCCTATATAAGAAGGCACTTATTTCTTTACAATACGGGTAGTGGCTTTGCTGGTGGCGGTTTGTACCTGCAGATAATAGATACCTGCGTGCTGACCGGCCAAGTCTAACTCAATGCCTTTGCCAGCGGCCAGTTGTACCTCTTGCTTCAGGACCACACGTCCGCTGCTATGGAACAATGTTACTGCCGCTGTGCCAGTAGTTTCAGTTATGTTCACGGTCACTTTGCTGGTAGTTGGGTTAGGATATACTTCCAGCGCCGTTTTTACGCTTGTTTTAGTATCTGCCGCTTTTACAGCAATTACTTTTGAGTATTCAAATTTTCCGTCAAAGTCTACTTGCTTCAGGCGGAAGTAAAGTGTTTTAGTGGCTGCAGCTGTAACAGCGGCTTTGTAAGACTGAACAACAGAAGTAGTTCCGTGGCCTTTTACTCTCTCACCTACTGCCTGGAAAGCTTTTCCGTCTTCGCTCTGCTGCACTTCAAAGTAATCATTGTCTTTTTCAGAAGCAGTGGCCCAGGCCAGGTTCACTACGTCACCAGCTCTTTTGGCGGAGAAGGAGGTTAGGGTAACGGGGAGGGGAACAGGAGTCGATGAGCCAGTAACTGAAACTGTAAAGTTATCTATGGCAAGATCATCTTCATTTCCTGAGCTGTTTGTGTGAGCATCTACAACTCTTATGAAGAGTTCTTGACCAACAAGTAATTTAAAGTTGCTGATGGAGGTTGAAATATTAGGTTGGGCCAACACAAATGCTGTGGTTCCGTTAGAATTATTAATTGAGGTCCATGATAAGGCAGTATTCTCAGGATTAGTCAAATCTTTGCCTATTGCATAACTAAGAGTTAAGGTTTGAGGGGTAGGGTTAGATTTAGTAAAAATAGCTTTAATCAAAAAATTTAAACTTAACCCGGTTATATCTTTAGTGGTATTGTTTTTAAAACGCACCCCATAAGTAGTTGTACCTCCCTTTGCTCTAAATCCTATTGCTTTATCAGTATTTATATCTAAGCAGGCAAATGTATTTGTTCCGCTGCCACTTAATTTACCACTTTGTGTAGTCATCCCCACTATTGTAGCTGGAATTGCTGTATCCATTCTAGCATACCAGCCTTGAAGAGTAACACCATCAGACCAATTTGCTGAAACGCCTGATGCAGGCAGAGCATCAAAATTCTGGGTATAACTTCCAGTAAGAGGTAAATCAACCTGTGCATTTGCAACCATCTGCAGAGAAAGCAAACACACTACCAACACCAGAACCTTACAAGATGAGTACAAGTTTTTCATAAGAGAGTTTAGTTAAGTTATTCCTTTTTGTATTAACCAATTATTTACTTGAAATAACCTTACAAAGATGAGGAAGAAAAAACGTCAATTCACATTAAGAAAGCATGTAACTATTTCAATTATTAAAATTGACGAATATTAATAACATAAATTATAAATCGAAATATTCACATTCAGTATATCTACTAAAACCTTAAAAATTAACTGTATGTATATATCCAAAGGCCATTAATATAGAATTTTCATATTAAATAATACAAAGAAACAATATGTATTCCATAGCAAGGACACTAAAAATTATTGAAATATTGCATATAAATTCTTTTAATAATGCATAACCTTTTTCAAAGAACCTATTTTATATACAATCCTATAGTTAACTTTATCTATAAATTATCCATATTTTAACAAGCCATACAAGAAACTCTTGTTGGAAGAGGAGCAAGAAGTCCATCTTTAAAGGTCAGATTATAGAAGGAACCAGCTCATCAGCGATCTCACTTCTACCCAGAAGCAACTACTCCAAACCTAGCTCCCTACTATTTTGACTGGCGCTGAACAAAAAAAGCGGGGACTGCTTTTCACGCAGTCCCCGCTTTAATCTTGACTAATAACTATTGCTTTACCACGCGAGTAGTAGCTTTAGAAGTAGCCGTCTGAATCTGAAGGTAATAAACACCAGGCGCTAGGTTTCCTAAGGAGAAATTAACTGGCTGACCAGCCTCTACTTGTATTGATTTTTGGAGCACTGCTTTGCCGCTGCTATGAAATAAGGTCAAAGAGGCTGCGCCGCTTAAATCTGTAGAGGTTACCACCGAAACATCACCAACCGTTGGGTTAGGGTACACTGCTAAGGTCGCTTGGGCCTCTTTGTGGGCAGTGGCCTTTACCGCTATTACTTTAGAGTATTCAAACTTGCTATCAAAGTCTACTTGCTTGAGGCGGTAGTAGATAGTGCCTGATCCAGAGGCCGCGTCTAAGAAGCTGTAGTCAAGGCGAAGGCTGCTTGTCCCATTGCCAGCCACCTTGCCAATGGCATGGAAGTTCTTACCATCCTTGCTCCGCTCCACTTGGAAGTACTCGTTGTCCTTCTCAGAGGCCGTAGACCAGGAAAGCTTAACAGAACCATCAGCTTGCTTTCCGGTGAAGGAGATCAATGAAACAGGGAGAGGAGTAACAGGTTTTGTGATGGCAGCAGTTGCAGTAGCTACAGAGTTCAGGAAATAATTCCCTGCATCATTACCCGCCAATGAAGCACCACTTAATGTAACAACTTTGTTAGTACCTATTTCAGGAGTATCAAAGGTGGCAGTTCCGCCAAATAAGCTAACATTATCTCCTTCAAGTTGTCCGGCAACAGATCTAGAAACAACTTCTGCTGCTGTTGTTCCATTATACTCTTTGTCTTTTGCTATAAAGAAGCCCACAATTCCTTTGGGGGTGATGGCGGCAGAGGCACTAGGCACAGTTGTACCAGCAAGTGTGTAATTACCTAGATCATTGTTTCTTAAAGAGATGCCATTGATATTAATAGTTTTGTTCGAACCCGCGTTTTTGTCTGAAAATTCTGCCACAGAGTAAACTACAGATAAATTATCTGCAGGGTATTTGTCAGACGATAGAGTGACGGCGGCGATTCTTGAACCATCATACTCCTTGTTAATACCAACAGCTGTCAAAGTAAGAGACTTAGGGTTAATAGCCGCACTTAAACCCGTTGGCTGAACAAGGGTATAATTATCTTTTGCATCACCCTTAAGTGTGCAATTGGAGGCGCAGCTGATACCAATTCCTACATTCACAGAGCCAAATACGCCTGTTCCTATAAAGGCTACATCATCTCCAGTTAAGGCGTTTTGCAAAGTACCTGTGATAGTGGTAGCATTTGTGCCATCATACGTTTTGGATACAGCAGCAGGGCTAGAAATGGTGAGTAACCTTTTATTGATAGTAAGGCTTGCAGGAGTTCTTGTTCCGCTAACGCAACCTAATTCATTTATAGCTTCTGCATAATAAGTGAAGGTTCCAGCAGTGGTTTGGTTTACTAGAAAGGAGGTAGAGTTGGTCGCAACTCTATTGGTGCCTGTAGCATCACTATACCAGTTAACAGTATAACCTGCAGGCACTGTTACTTGCAGCGTTTTATTTGGATTAACTTCTCCATACGTGAAAGATCTGTTAGTTGGATTTGTAGGAGCAGCTGTCGTGCCATAAACTGTAAAGGCAGGTGATGCCCCTGTCCCAATTGCACCAATAGAAGTAGGGTTAACAGATACAAGAGCGATAGTATAAGAACCACTTAAGTTATTTGGAAGCGTTATTGTCCCAGATAACTGGTTTGCATATCCGCCCGTCCCAACAGAAAAACCACTGTAAGGATTTCTATTCAAAGTACCAACTAACGTGTAAGGAGCTGCCCCGCCCGCAGCACTTACATATACTTGAAAGGAAGATGTTTCTGAATAATGGGATGAAGAATTTCCGTTTCCGTTTTGATTGGTGGCTGTAAATGCAATAGTAACAACTGATCCTGCACAAACTGGATTTGGCGTAACCCCATTAACCTGAATGGTTTGAGCTTCTGAGTTAAAGCTAGCTGTCAAAGACAATCCTACTATTATAAAAGTAGCAAGAATCTGGTTTGAAAAAGAGTTTTTAGCAAAAGAGGAAGTTCCTGATTTTGCTTGGCGCACTATCTCCAAAGCAAGCAAACACACTACCAGCAAAAGATCTTTAAAAGATGAGTACAAGTTTTTCATTGGTTTTTTCTTTAAATAATTTTGATTTTGTATTTAGTTCTTATTTTTTAGAAACTACTTTACAAAATTGAAGATTATTCTAAATCAATTCCCAACTTCTACTTGTATAAACATTCTTATATCAATAGACATTCTAGTTATTTTACATTATATTTAACTTAAAATATTTATAATTAATATTTACCCTTATCCTTCCCATAGACGCCTTTTACGCGTTTCTACTTATTGCTTAACATAAAATTTTACATCTTAATTTTCTAATAACCACCAGTTCTAAATCGATAGAAAATTAATAATTAATTATTTTTTGACAATTTTTTATTTTATTATTTATATACATATTTATAGTTTTATAAATATTGTCATATTAAATTTATCTTTAAAAATATAAATTGTCCTAACCTATGGCAACTTCTCTAGTATATGCTGATTATCAAACTTGATTATCGAACTTGATTATCGAACTGAAGTCAGTCCTACCATAACTGTGAAGGTCATGGTTACCTTGAGGAAGAAAAAGGTGCTACTCTAAATATCTCGCTATAATTAAGGGTCCTTTGTATACTGGACAGCTTTATTCCCCTTGGAAAGTCAAGCGCTTAATTATGAATGCTATATCATAGGCATCTAAGTTCTCTCTAGGATCTGGTTGCATTAACTGTTAAAGCTCTTTGTTCAGCCTTACTCCACTTAATCTCTCTTATAGCCTATTTCATTTTAAGGTAGTATGAGCTACCCTTTAAAGGAACGCACCAAGAGTATTCAAAGGATTCAATAGATGAAGGGCACAAATAGGCCAAATAGTTTTTACGCCCTACTTGAAGTTATTCAGAATAGCCATAGAGCATAAAATTCTGGCATACATCAAGAAATTCATATATTCATACTTTTATATATCTAATTCATTATCAAGGCGTAGTACCATCAAATTATCAAAAATATCATGTATTTTTTTGAAACCTTTTGAACCTTAAGGAAAAGTGGGAGGTTACGGATATGCACAGCACAAGGTTGCGCTTTCGTCTTCAACTAAAATTGAATGTCTATGAAAACATCTAATTTCAAAAAAGCAGTATCATTCTTTGCTCTTGCTTCCGCCTTCACCATGGCTGGTTGCCAAAAAGAAGAGATTTTAGAGGAAACTTCCGCTTCTCCAGCAGCTTCTGGAACTACTCAAGCTGTTTCCGGCAAATACATTGTTATTATGAAAAATGGCAATGCTACAAACGTCCAGGAGCAAAGAAACCGCTTATTACAGAAATTAGGTATTAATAGTGAGCGCATAAGTGACGTCTTTAATGGCGCATCAGATGGCTTTACGGGAAACCTCAGCAAAGAGGAAGTACAGCAATTGAAACAAGATGGCGATGTTGCTTACGTAGAGCAGGAGCAAGCCATTAATCTTGAAAAAACAACCGCTACCCTTTTCTCTACCACTTCCACTACTACTTCCACTTCGGGCCAAACCATTCCCTGGGGCGTTGCCCGCGTAGGCTACGGTGACGGTACTGGCAAGACAGTCTGGGTAATTGACTCAGGCGTGCAGTCTAACCACCCAGACCTGAACGTAGACAAAACCCGCAGCAAATCCTTTATCTCAGGCGATCTTTCTTATGAAGACGGCTATGGCCACGGCACCGCAGTAGCCGGTATTATTGGCGCCAAAAACAACAGTGAAGGCGTAGTAGGTGTAGCCGCCAATGCTTCTATTGTAGCGCTTAGAGTATTTGACAACACTGGTTACGGCACGTTAACCCGCATTTACTCTGCTTTGAACCACGTGTATAAATATGGCAAGGCTGGTGATGTAGTAAACATGAGCCTTGGAGTTGCTGCCTCTACCTTGCTAGATGACTTGGTGAAGAAAGTAGCCGCCCGTGGTATTTTTGTAGCTGTGGCCGCCGGTAACAGCTATACCAACTGCTCTAATATTTCTCCTGCCCGTGTGGTTGCCTCTAATGTGTATGTGGTTTCTAACATGACCTCACTCTCAGCTTTCAACCCTACTTCTAACTTTGGAGCTTCTGTAAACGTGGCAGCTCCTGGTACAGACGTACAGATGACCTGGAAAGGTAGCGGCTACGCAACTGGTAACGGTACTTCCTACGCAGCCCCTCACGTGGCCGGTATCCTGGCCATGACCGGCGGAAGAGTATCAAGCCAAGGATTGGTAACTGCAGACCCAGATGGCAAGCCAGATCCAATCGCGCTTAAATAACCTCTAAGGTGTTATATAAAAAGAAGGGCCCATCTCCAGTGAGATGGGCCCTTCTTTTTATATAACACCTTCACTAGCAACCTAGAGAGGGCTTAACAGGAGACCTGCCTTTACAAAAACGCAGGGAGCTTTTGGTTCTGTTTTTAACCTTTTTAGGCCAAATAGAGTATTCAAAATATACAATGGCTTTTGAATGACAGGAGCCTCCTTTGATTTTAACCTACTACTATGAAAAATTTACAAGCATATTTCGTCGCCCTAATGGCCGTCCTGACCATGACCCTCTCCAGCTGCGATATCGTGGGCGATATTTTTGAGGCTGGCATGTGGACCTCCGTGATCATTATTGTGCTGGTGATCTTATTGATCCTTTGGCTTTTCCGCAAAATAAGAAGATAGGTTTCAGACCTATTTTTGAAAAAACAGGCTTACAACAGAAAGGCCACCCTGGGAACAGGGTGGCCTTTCTGTTGTAAGGATTGGGCTTAACCTCTTATTGCTTTACTATCCTGATCACTTCTTTTGAAGTGGTGGTTTGCACCTGCAGCAAATAGAGACCCGGTTTTTGACCAGACAAATCCAGCTCTACAGGTAGGCCCTGGATCAATTCCAATTGCTTTTGAAAAACCGCTTTCCCTGCTCCCTGGTAGACTACTATGGTTGTGGGGCCAGAAACAAGATTGCTTACCAACTGTACTTTCCCATTTACGGTAGGGTTTGGCAAAGCCGAGAGTTGCTGCACTTGCTGAGTCTGAGTTTTGACCGGATTCACAGCTACTACTTTAGAGTACTCAAAACCGCCGTCATAATCTGTTTGCTTTAACCGGAAGTAAGTAGTCTGGCTATTGGTATTTGGCAAAAGGTAGCTATAGGTTAGGGCTACTGCGCTGGTGCCGCCGCCTTTTATGGGTTGGCCTACCGGCTGAAAGGACTTCCCGTTCAGGCTTTGCTCCAGGGTAAAGAACGCGTTGTCTTTCTCAGAGGCTGTCGCCCACAGGAACTGCACCTGCTGGCCTACCCGCTTGGCCTGGAAATAGGTAAGCTCCACTGGCAAAGGGGCAGGAGCGGTCTCGGTTAAGTTCGCGCTTGGCTCTGCTACGGCAAATGGGGAAAAGGAGGTAATACCAGATCTGGTAACAGAGTAGAGACCGTTTCTAAGCGCCACTTTCCCGGCGGTACCCTTGTCCCATTTTTGGTTGTAGTAGTGAAGCAGGTGCGCGCTATCAGCGGCAAAACCCAGTGCCATATCATCTGCGTTCCAGGTGAGGGTCATGGCCAGGTTGGTACCACCAGCGGTATGCTCATCAACTATCCAGGTTTTGCCTACTACTTTACTGTTAAGCAGGAACCCTCCAGGCAGGTTGTTCTCATAAGTGGTGTAGATACCTTCTATCACTTTCACACTAAAGGTATCTGCCACACTACTGGCATTAAGCTTCAGCTTCACGGGAAGCGCCTTTAGCAGACCCACCGGAAAAACTGCGCTATCCCCTGGGGCTAACTTCATTTTCAGGCGGCCTTTCCCGTTGGTCACCACAAAACTGTTCACATCATATTTCACAGCCTTCTTGCTATCCTGCAGTACCACATCAAAATCGCCGGCTTCCAGTCTGGCCCCGTTCCGTAGCTCTAACTCCCCTTGTACTACCACCCGTTGGCTTAGCTTTTTCACGTTTCCGCCAGCCCCGTCAATCAACAGGTTACCGTAAGAGCCCAGCTTTACCAGTTGGTTGCTCTTGGCATTGTAAATGACGGTACTGTTCAGGTTCACTTGCCCCAGCGTTGGGACTACTTCACTGGTAATGGTCACGGTAGCTGCCGCGGCAATATCCATCACCCCCGCCTCTAGCCTTACATTCTCAGGAATTGTAAACTGGATAGGCGAGCCCGTGCCAATCACCACTTTAGAAGAAGTTGGCAATACCAGATGGCTAGTGAGTACATGGCTTCCGGTAAGCGGTGCCTGCACCACAAAGGTTTGGTAAGGATCTGAAAAAGAAACCGGGGCCGTTCCGTTTCCGGTTACCTCTGAGTTCCAGGCCGAGATGTTGCTCAATTCACGGCCAGTAGAAGAACTGCTGTAAAAGAACTTTTCAAAAGAGGTAGTGGTAAGCTGGAAATTATCAATGGCAAGTAAGTCTTTGCCGTTTGTTTTGTCATCTATCCAACGGATGGCCAACTCCGCCTCAGGCGCCAACGTGATTCCGCTCAGCGCTAGGCTTACATTGGTTTTATTGGCAGAGGCTGTTCCATCAAGGGTAGCGTTAAGGTTAGCAGATACGGGGGAAACCAATGTGGAGAGTGACGTCCAGGCACCTGCGGCGGCTCCTTTAGGGGTAATGCGGTACTCTACCATTAAGCTGGAAGCAGAAGGCCCCGCATACCATTGCTGTAAATCAAACCCAATTCCTATCTGTACTAAAGGGCGGTTGGTGGCATTTAAAAAACGGACGCCATAGGTAATGGGCTCACTGCTGGAGGCATAGCTTCCCAAGGACCGTTCTGAGGAGTTGGCGGTGGCACCAACACTTTTAAGGCCTTTATCAGAAAGAGTGCCTTGATTAATTTCAATGATAGAAGCGTTAACCCCACTCACCATGGCGCTCCAGCCAGGTATGGTTATTTCATTCTGCCATGTCTTAGAGGTTACGGTTCCATTGTCAGTGGAAAGCAACCGGGGTAAGGCATTAAAGTTCTGCGTGTACGAAACTCCTGGGCTGGTGATAGAAATGGCCTGTGAAAAACCAAAGGGAACAAAGGAGAGAAAGGTAAAGGCACTTAATAAGGCCACCCGAAGGTAGCGGGAAAAGGTTGTCATCGGTAATCTTGTGTAATCGTTGTTTTTTTGCTGTCTTGTCCCTACAAAGGTAGACGGGACAATCCGTCCAATTCAATAGGCCAGCCCCTTGCACTCAGCAAAGCAAAATCCTACGGTTACCGTGTAAAGTTCAAACAAATTTAGAGGGTAAAAATACTGGAAGACGAACCGTATGATTTGGGAGATGAACAGGTCGGTTTCCCCGATGAACTAGATGGCTGATAGAAAATCTACTCAGGATTGAGGAATAAGAAATGTAGGTACATTTTTAAAAAATTTAATATTATGAGTTCTATCCAACATCTTTTTCCAACAATCCATATAATGATTTAACAATATTAGAATAATACAAACCATTTTACCTACAAATTCATATAAATAGTACTTATACGGAGGAATACTACGCGATTCTCTCCATACTGTATTCCTTGTTCTCACGCTTTCAGAGCCGTGCAATAACCCAATGAAAGTTCTGCCCAGGTTATTAAAGTGCATAAAAAAAAGGCCTCTGAATAGAGGCCCTTCTTCATGACTTTAAGACAATAGGTTATCGTTTGGATTTCTGCGGCATGGTACCCAGTAGCCAGTCCCACAGAGGCGAAGAAACGCCATAGGCTCTCTCCGGGTCTTTGTAGTGGTGAATACTATGGTGAATCCAGAGGGTTTTCAAGAAATTTTTAGGCGGGGCGTAAGCATGCACGGCGTAGTGCACAAACAGATACAGGGCATAACCAAACAAGAAACCTGCCACCAGGCCAAACACCATGCTCCCGAAGGCCAGTTTGAACACGAAAAAGAAAAAAGAGGCCAGAAACAGACTCACAATAGGAGGCATGGCTAACCGTGTCTTGTCTTTGGGGTAATCATGGTGGTTGCCATGGAACGTATACTGGATGTTTCTTTTCAGGTCATTGGTAGGCTCCATATGAAAGATGAACCGGTGCGCCAGGTACTCCACCAAAGAGAAAATCAACCAACCAGCCAGAAAAAGGCCCACCGCAGATAAGACGTCTAAAAAACCATACAGGAAGCCGTACGCCAGCAAACCGGTAGCAATAACCAGAAATATCGTGATAGGAATGGCAATGTGGGTATGCGTGAGCCGTTCCAGCACAGGATTTTGAAAAAGTGTTGCTGATCCTTTGTGATTCGGTTTCATAGGTAAAAGATTAAATGAAACGTTGCTTTGCTTCAGAACGCAAAATTAAACAAATATCTGATGTCTTCCGTCAGAATAATCAATGGAGGGTGTCTAGGTGTCGCTTAACGGCGCCTACTACCTCCATTACCGCCTTGTTTCCAGCTTCTACCGTAATGGGTGCCTGGCCATAAAACAACTCCCGCTGCGCCAGGGTTTCCGTCAAATATTCTTCCAGCGCCTCCGGCGATTTTTCCCGAAGCAAGGGGCGTGCTTCCAGGTCTTGCCGGGTCAGACGGGCCATCAGTTCTGAGGGCTGCACTTTTAGATAAACGGCGGTTCCGTGTTCTACCATGAAATCCATATTGCCATGAAAACAGGGTGCGCCGCCGCCGGTGGCCAGCACCACGCCCTTTTCCTGCTGCATTACCTGCCGTAGCGCAAGGGCCTCGGCCTGCCTGAAATAGACCTGCCCTTTGGCTTCAAACACCTGCGGCACCGTGGCTCCCTCCTGCTCTTCAATTAACGTGTCCAGATCTAAAAAGGTGTACTGTAATTCATGGGCCAGCGCCCGACCAACCGTAGATTTACCGCAGCCGGGCATACCCACTAAAAAGACCACCGGGGCCTTTGAAACCGAAACTGAAGACAGATCTGCCATTTCTGATTTTGTGAAATACTAGGTGTGAGAACCAGATTTAGGAAATAGCCAGCAAGCACAAAGACAAATTCCGTTTTAAGCCTGTTTTTCTGATTTCAGGCCTAAAACGGAATTCTTATTCTCTTTGGTTTAAGGTCATTTTAAAAGCGCCTGTACTTCAGTTGCCTGGGGCACATCATGGTAATGCCATTTACCCACCACAATGCCGTTCTTGAGCAATAACAGCCCGGGGTTAGCCCTGATCATGGTCTTGAGCACCGTGGCATCGGCAAAGAAGTACGGCGCCGACAGGTTAATCTCATGCCGGAACACGTCAAAGTCCTGGCTACTGCTGGAGGTGATCACCACCGGCACCACTTTAGGAGACTGCGTTTTCTCTAACCCAGCCAGCAGGGTGTTAATGGCCGCGAAGCTTTCGCGGTCTGCCTTATTCACGTCTTTCACCAGAATGAGCAAGCGGTTGCCAATGAACATCTCTTGGGTGAAATCGCCCTGGTCGTTCCAGATGTTGAAGTCGGTGATCTTGGGCCCGTCCTCGGGGTTAAGCGGCACCATCTGTTTGAACACATAGGTGGTGTCTGTGGGATAGCTTTCAAACTTGAACTGCTGGCCGCCCTTCTCCATCACGTACTGGTAGCGGAGCGGTGCCGACGGTTTCATTAGTTTAGGTAGGTTTGCCCCTACCCGGTAGGCCCTGAAATCAATGAACGGTTCATGCCGGTAGGCATACACGCCTATCCCTACGGAAAGTAACAGCGCCACCAACACAATAAACCCTGGTATCTTGTTTGTCACCCTACCAAGGGAGAGCAAATACCGTTGCGTGGCCAGCAACAGAAGTATCAAGACCAACAGAATCACGTCTTTGGTAAAGGACTGCCAGGGCGTAAGTTTCAGGGCATCACCAAAGCAGCCGCAGTCAGTTACCTTATTGAAGTACGCCGAGTAAAACGTGAGGGAGGTAAAAAACAGCGTCAGGAAGAACAGAAGCCAGAGCACCTGGTTCAACCGCCAGCGCACCAGCAACGCCACCCCTAACACCACTTCCAGGGTACTCAGGAAAATAGACAGGTACAGCGCGAAGGGTTTAATGCTCAGGAATACCTTGGAGAAGTCAACCGAGAAAACCTCAAAGTACTCCTCCAGTTTTATGGCGGTGCCTACCGGGTCATTGAGCTTGATGAGGCCAGAGAAAATGAACAGCCCTCCCACCAAGACCCAGGCAATTCTACTAAGCAGACGGAGCGCCATGGTTAGGGTAGTTTAGTTTAATGAGGCAGAATACGGCATAGTTGAGCATGTCGCGGTAATTGGCTTCCACGCCCTCAGAGACCAGGGTCTGGCCGTCATTGTCTTCTATCTGCTTGGTGCGGTAAATCTTCATGAGAATGAGGTCGGTCATAGACTCTATACGCATGCTGCGCCAGGCCTCGCCGTAGTCATGGTTTTTATCTTGCTGCAGGGCATAGGTTTTCCTGATCTCCTCCTCATACAAAGCCCGCACCCTATCCACGGGCAAGGCCTGCTCGGTCTCGCCCTGCCCCAGCAATTGCTCCTGTATGAGGGCAATCACGCAGTAGTTCACAATGGCTACAAACTCAGAGGTAATATCATCCTGAATCTTCTGGGTGCCTTTCTCCTGAATAGACCTGATGCGCTGCGCTTTGATAAAGATCTGGTCTGTGATGGAAGGCAAACGCAGAATGCGCCAGGCAGTACCATAATCCTGAGTTTTTTGCAAAAACAGGCGCTGGCAGGCCTCTATCACGCGGTTGTATTCCTGGGCGGTTTGGTGAATCAAGTTTTTAATTTTAACTTTATAGGAAATGATACTATAGGCCAATTGAACGCGAAAGATACACTTTTTTGCAAAAAAACCACCCTCAACTGTGGTGGGCGCTTGGTCTTGCTGCAGCAGCCCACGGTAATGGGTATCTTAAACCTCACCCCAGATTCCTTCTATCCTGAGAGCAGGATGCAGAGTGTGGAACAGACCCTGGCCCAGGCCGAGAAAATGCTGACAGAGGGAGCTACGTTCTTAGACATTGGCGGCTATTCTACGCGGCCCGGTGCCCCGGAGGTTTCAGAACAGGAAGAGCTTGACCGCGTATTGCCAATTATAGAGGCCCTGGCCAAAGATTTTCCGGAAGCACTGCTTTCTATAGATACCTTCCGGTCCAACGTAGCGGAAGAAGCCGTGCGCCGCGGCGCCCACATCATTAATGATGTTTCTGGCGGCACCCTGGATGAGAATATGTTTGCCGTGGCCGGAAAGCTGGGGGTCCCGTACCTTCTCATGCACATGCGTGGCACCCCGCAGACCATGGCTAACTTTACGCACTATGAAAAAGGCCTGCTGGAAGAAGTGATCTCGTTTTTCGCGGAACGCGTGGCCTTGCTGCGGGCGGCGGGCGTAAAAGATATTATCCTGGACCCGGGCTTTGGGTTCGCCAAAAACATAGAGCAGAATTACCAGCTGTTGCGCCACCTACGGGAACTAGAAATCTTCAAGCTGCCGCTCTTAATTGGCCTTTCCCGAAAGTCCATGACCTACAAGCCGCTGCATGTGGGTCCGGAGGAAGCGCTCACCGGCACAATTGTAGCCAACACCCTGGCGTTACTCAACGGAGCCGACATTTTGCGGGTACATGACGTAAAGGAGGCCATGCAGACCATAAAAATTGTAAAAAAGACATTAGCGCCGTGATTTCACTGTTTTCCATAGGGTTTTTAGACATAGAGTGGCTGGATATCATAGATATTCTGCTGGTAACGGTGCTGCTCTACCAGCTCTATAAACTCCTGACGGGAAGCGTGGCCCTGAAAATTTTCCTGGGGCTTTTGTCTGTCTACCTGCTGTACCTGGTAGTGAAGGCCGCGGGTATGGAGCTGCTCACCATTATTTTGGGACAGTTCATGGGCGTAGGCGTTCTGGCGGCTATTATCGTATTCCAGCCGGAGATCAGGCGGTTCCTGCTCATGATTGGCAAGACCACCGCCTTCAACAATGAGCGCCTGTTCAAAGGGTTCCCCTGGCGCCGCACCGTTACAGAAGACCGCCTTTCCATCACGCCTTTCATAGAGGCCGCCAAGTCACTGGCCGGCAAGAACACCGGCGCCCTGATTGTCTTCGCCCGCAGTTCAGAGCTGCGCTACTTCGCTGAGTCTGGTGACGCCATAGACGCCATTGTGAGCAAACGCCTGCTCATTTCCATCTTCAATAAAAATAGCCCTTTGCATGACGGCGCCGTCATCATCCACGGCAACCGTATCAAGGCCGCCCGCTGCATTCTACCCGTCACCGAGAGCAATGACGTACCCGCCTCCATGGGCCTCCGGCACCGCGCCGCCATTGGCTTAAGCGAGGTCACCGACAGCGTGGTACTGGTAGTCTCTGAAGAGACCGGCCAGATTGCCCTGGTCCGCAACGGCGAAGTCTACCGCAACCTCTCCGCCGCCGATCTGCGCTCCAAACTTAACCACTTCCTATTTGACATTGAGCCCAAAGTAGTAGAGAAGGTAGCCGCGGCGTAAAGGATTGTTAATTGCTGATTGTTGATTGCTTTTTTTCCTGGCAAGACCTTTTCCTGGCGCGAGTCTACAGACTCGTGACGGAGGATGTCAGGTAGTCTCCTGACTACCTTCGCTGTGACAACAGCGATCCCACGCATTCCTGATCTTCCTTGCCCTGCTAGTGGCTCCTAGTGAGTCTGGAGACTCACAACATCCTCCGTCACGAGACTAAAGTCTCGCGCCAGTAGATCAATTTGAACCTGTAAGTTTTAACACCTCTAAAGCTTTTTCCGTTTTAAGCCCGTTTTCCGGAAAACGGGCTTAAAACGGATCCTCCGCCACCAGGAAAGCGCTAGATGCCAGAGAAATGTTTATCTTTTGGGCATTAACCTAATCTATATGCGTCTGCTATTCCTTCTCCCCATTCTTCTCTTCCTACTTTCTCCTCCCTCCTTTGCTCAAAAAGCCAAAGAAAAAATTGATACCAAACTCATCCAGAAACTACAGGCGCTCACCCAGAGGTTTGAAGGAGACGTGGGCATTTACGTGCGGCATCTGAAAACCGGCAAGACCGTAGCCCTCAACGCAGACAGCCTCTTCCCTACGGCCAGCATGATTAAGGTGCCTATCATGGTGGGTATGTTTGACAAAATGGAACGCGGCGAGATAGACCCCAAAGCCATTCTCCGCTACCGCGATTCTCTCTTCTATGCCGGCGAAGACATTGTAGGCAATTTCAAAGACAGCAGTACGGTGGCCTTGAGCAAAGTGCAGATGCTCAGCATCACCACCTCAGATAACACGGGCAGTCTGTGGCTGCAGCAACTGGCCGGCGGCGGCGCAGCCATCAATGCCTGGCTGGAGAAAAATGGCTTTGCGCATACCCGCGTGAATTCCCGCACCGAAGGCCGCCGGCCCAACTGGCAGAAATACGGCTGGGGCCAAACCACGCCGCGCGAGATGGCCAACCTGGTGACCATGATACGCGAAGGCCAAGCCGTGAGCCCCGCCGCCAGCGAGCGCATGTACCGCAACCTGGGCCGAATTTACTTTGACAGTGAAGCCCTATCCCAGATTCCGCCCACGGTAAACACGGCCTCCAAATCTGGGGCGGTGAACCGTTCCCGCTCAGAGGTGGTGCTGGTAAACGCCCCGCACGGTGACTACGTTTTCTGCATCATCACCAAAAATCAGAAAGATGAAAGCTGGCAAGACAATAATGCCGGGTACGCCTTAATCAGGGCCGTTTCCAAAACCCTGTGGCAGCATTTTGAGCCGGGTTCTAAATGGCAACCGGCTCCCGGCGTGGAGAAATATTAATCCCTGGCCTTTCTAACCCAACGCCGGGGCCGGTAACCCAAACGCATCTTTCAAAGCGCGCCGGGCCGCGTGGTAGCCACACATGCCGTGCACACCTCCGCCGGGTGGCGTAGAGGAAGAACAGAGGTAAAGGCCTTTGGCCGAGGTCTGGTACGGCGACCAGCGCAAGGCCGGACGGGTGTACAACTGACCCAGGTCAATAATGCCGCCGTTGATATCGCCGCCAATGTAGTTGGGGTTGTAGGCTTGCATTTGGGCCGTGTTCATGGTGTGGCGGGCCAGAATCAGATCCTTAAACCCGGGCGCGAACCTTTCCACCTGTCCTTCAATGGCTGCCGTCATGTCTACAGTAGAGCCGTTGGGTACGTGGCAATACGCCCAGGCAGTGTGTTTCCCGGCGGGTGCCCGGGTGCCGTCGAACAGGCTTTGCTGCGCCAGTAGCACAAATGGCTTTCCTGGGTGCTGCCCGTTAGCAGTAGCCTGTTCAGAGGCGGCAATCTCTTCCAGCGTATTGCCCAGGTGCACGGTTCCCGCCTGCCGGCACTCCGGGGCGGTAAAAGGAATAGGCCCGTCCAGCGCCCAATCTACTTTGAACACGCCCATGCCGTAGCGGTAGCGCTGCAGCTGGTTTCTGTAAATAGGTGATAACTTCTCTCCCGCTATCTCTAGCAGCTGCTTAGGCGTTACGTCCAGGAGCACGGCCTTTCTGGAAGGCATCTGATCTAGGGAAGTAACGTAGAAACCGGTCTCTATCTTTCCGCCCAGGCGGGTAAAGTATGAGGCCAGCGCGTTAGCGATCTGCTGGGAACCGCCCTTCGGGATTGGCCAGCCCTGGAGATGCCCCACCGCCATCAATACTAGCCCAATGGCTGAAGTGGTGAGGTTGGAAAGAGGTTGGATGGAGTGCGCCGCCATGCCCGCCCACAGCCCACGGGCCTCAAGGGTCTTAAAGCTTTTAGCCAGGTGCGTGGCCGAGGTGAGGGCATTCAGTCCGAAAGCCGCCATATCCAGCGGGTGCTTCGGGAACCGCAACGGACCCAGCACATCAGCCGCCAGGCCAGGCCAGCTTTCCACCAGCGGCTTCATTAAATCCAGGTACACCTTCTTATCCAAGCCCAGTGCCTCAGCGGTGTCTTGCAGGGAAGGACGCAGGGCCGCGGCCGTGCCGTTGTCAAAGGGGTGCGCCGCCGAGAGCGGGGGCGATAAAAACTCTAGTCCGTGCTCCCGAAGGGGAAGCGTTTTAAAGAAAGGAGATCCTACCGCTAGCGGATGGATGGCAGAGCAGACGTCATGCACGAAACCGGGCAGGGTAAGTTCCTGGGACCGGAGGCCGCCGCCAATGGTATCTTTGCCTTCCAGCAGCAGCACCTGTAGGCCTGCCTGTTGCAGGGCAATGGCCGCTGCCAATCCGTTGGGCCCCGTACCTACCACTACTGCGTCATATTCTGCCATGCTTTACTGGTTTCTGTTTGTTTCACGCCTTATACTTTCAAATCTAGAAATAGGCTTATTGCTTTGGGCCTGTTTTTCAGAAAACAGGCCCAAAACAGATTTCCGTTCTTGCGTATAGGGGGTACAAGCTACTCATTTTTGCATGTCTGACGCGCCTTTTCTTCCGCTTTTCCCGCAGCTCACGCCGGTTCTCAGCAACGTGACCGCCCTTGACTTTGAAACGACGGGCGTAAGCGGCGGCAAAGGACGCGTGATTGAGATAGCCGCCCTCAAGAGCGCCAACGGCCAACTGACCGGCCGGTTCCAGACCCTGGTGAAACTGAAAGGCGAACTACCAGCTAAAATCACCCAGCTTACAGGCATCACGCCCCAGGACCTGGCCAACGGCATGGAGGAGCGCGCGGCCTTTGTTATCCTCAAGGAGTTTATTGGCGATAGCGTGGTGGTGGCGCACAACGCCCCTTTTGACTTGGGCTTTCTTTACAGCACCTACCGCCGCCTAAAGCTGGGACCGGTGCAGCACCCGTTCCTGGACACTTTGTCGGTTTGCCGGTTGCGCCAACCCTCGCCGCGCAGCCTACCCGACATGTGCAAGGCCTATGGCATTCCGTTGAGCCGCTGGCACCGGGCCTTACCAGACGCCACTGCCACCTGGCACCTGCTTCATCGCCTGCATGAGGAAAGCTCTCTGGAGGACATGCGCAACAAACTGGTGCTTAACCCCAAATACGGCACTCCTTTCTGGCTTCCGCCGCTGGCCGAGCTTTTGCCTTATAAAGATTCTTCCTCCTTTTCACAGGACACCTCATCACCCACTGAACAACCGTAGCGAACAGGTAATCAATATTTTATAACAAAACCAAGGACTCTTACTTTGAAACGCAGTAACAAGCACCGTATTTCTCTTTTGAAAACGCCGTATTTATTCACCCTACCCTTATACAGAAGCCTGCGTTTAAAGGCATAAAGAACTGATTCAACCACCAAGAAATTTAGCACTTTCCTGATATAGGGAAAAGCGAGTTCACCTTGCTTTCAGGCGCGTCTTTTAGCGTAGATTTCTCATGAAAGCGACCAGTATCACCCGGCAAGGAAACTACCTGTTTCCACAAAAAAGGGGGAGCTTTGCGGCTCCCCCTTTTGCTTTTTTTGTTGTTTTAATTTTTTGGCTGTTGCCAGATGCTACGGCAGAAGTTAGTCAGGCTTCTACAGCAGTTTTATACTCTTGGCCACGTCATTGCCTTCCTCATCTTTCTCAATGTCAAACTCCACGCGGTCACCCACGTGCAGCTCATTGAAATCTGTGTCTATCACGTTGGTGAAATGGAAGAACAGGTTGTTGGGCGGGAATTTGATAAAGCCATAGCCGTTCTTGAGGCTCATGATCTCGCCTTCGCCGTGGTCGGGTTGTTCATCGTCTTTCAAGACGGGCGTGGTGCGTTTCTGATCTGGCTGCACAAAGAAGCGCTGGATGGAAGCGTCATTGTTGGCAATGGCCTGGTCAATGATGCCGTGCATGGCCATGGGGTAGGTTACCTCTGCCAGCAGGTCTTGTGACGGGCGCGTGGTCATGCGCTGACCGTTGTCTGTAGTGTATTCAAACTCCCAGGTCATGGCCATTACGCGGGTACCCAGGGTGTTCACTTTACGCACCAGGGGTACGTAGTCTCCGTCTGAGGAGATGAGCACCAGCACATCAAAACGCTTGTAAAATGCCTGTTCAAAGGCCTCCAGGGCTAACCACACGTCTATTCCGCGCTCCTGCTTGTACCCTTCCGGCGTAGTGCGCACCGGCAGGTAATGGGTAGTAACGCCTTCAGACATGAGAATGTCATCAAACACGCGGTCCCAGTAAAGGGTGTCGCCGCGTTGGCTGGCCTCATAGGCGTTCAGCCTTCCCCTGAAATAATGGGCATCTACAATTCGGCAAAAACGCGGTTCCACGTTTTCCTCTTCGGCTACCTGATCTCTGATGAATTCATGTAGCCCCGAAATGCTGATGCGGCGCTTGCGCTGGTGGCCATACGCATAATAGTTACTAACCTGTAAGAAGTAATTGCCGTCATAGAAGACGCCAATCCTCACTAGTTTGTCCTGCATGTTGTTGTCGGTTTTTACGTTTGTCTGTTTATTCTTTTATCTGTTTCACTATTAAACTAGAAGAGAGGGAGAATTGGCAATAAGCAAGCGGAGAGGAAACAGAAATACTAAAGGAGATGGGGGAAGCAGGCATTAGAGTTAGTTACTAAGAAAGAACCTAAATTATTAAATCTGCTATATCTTATAGAATTCCTATAAACCAATCGGGGGAACCACATTCTTATTCAATTCTCACTTCCTGGTGAGCATAGGCACCTTCTTTTGATGCCGGTATTTGTTTACTGATAAGTTTGTTAACTATGCTACGGAAAAATAACAAGCACCTTTCCGCCAATGAATATTCTCCAAAAGTATACATTCATTGGTTAGGTGACAACCTAAATTATTAACGTTCTATTTCTCTGTTCTAGTACGTACGTATTTCCCTGGTTTCGCATCTAGCAGGAAAGGCAAAAACTACCATTATCCTGTTTAAAAAGAACGTCTCTAAACCGCTTCTCTGAAGACAGTTATTACCGTGAAAAATTCATCTGCAAGGTGCCTACGGTGGGTAGAAAGCAACTAAAAACCGCGAGGCCGGCGTACCAAAAAAGGCAACCTGGTTTTTCTCACCTTCCTTCTGTTATATAAAACTAGTTTTGCTCCATATTGTTGAAAATTTTTATAGTATTGCCCAGGATTCTATGTAGAGATAGTTTTCCCCCAAGCCAAACGCCCTACTAATCTCCGTTGATCAGTAGGGCGTTTTTGCGTTGTTTTCAGGAAAACAGGCCAGAAACGGGAATTAGCTTTTCAGCACGCCCAGTTCTCTGCCTACCTCGGTGAAGGCCTGAATGGCGCGGTCCAGGTGCTCCTGGGTATGCTCCGCGGAAAGCTGCACGCGAATACGGGCTGCTCCCTTGGCCACTACCGGGTAATAGAACCCAATCACGTAAATGCCTTTCTCCAGCATCTTGGCCGCAAACTCCTGCGCCAGCTTTGCCTCATACAGCATTACGGGCACAATAGGGTGCACACCCGGCTTAATGTCAAACCCGGCGGCGGTCATTTTCTCCCTGAAGTATTTGGTGTTCCACTCCAGGCGGTCCCGCAGCTCAGTGGTAGAGCTTAGCAGTTCCAGCACTGCCAATGAGCCACCTACAATGGCCGGGGCCAGGGAGTTGGAGAACAGGTACGGGCGCGAGCGCTGGCGAAGCATTTCCACAATCTCTTTCCGGCCGGAAGTGAATCCGCCCATGGCGCCACCCAGGGCTTTGCCCAGCGTACCCGTGATGATGTCCACGCGGCCCATCACGTTGTGGTGCTCATGCGTACCGCGGCCGGTCTTGCCAATAAAACCACTGGAGTGGCACTCATCTACCATTACCAGCGCCTTGTATTGGTCGGCTAGGTCACAGATCTTATCCAGCTGGGCAATGGTGCCGTCCATGGAGAAAGAGCCGTCGGTGACAATGATGCGGTGCTTGGCGCCCTGGCTTTCCTGCAGTTTGGCTTCCAGGTCTTGCATGTTGTTGTGCTCATAGCGGTAGCGCTGGGCCTTGCACAGGCGCACACCGTCAATGATAGAGGCATGGTTCAACGCATCTGAAATGATGGCGCTCTGTTCATCAAACAAAGGCTCAAATACCCCGCCGTTGGCGTCAAAGGCGGCGGCGTACAGAATGGTGTCCTCGGTGCCCAGGAACTCGGCCAGCTTGGCCTCCAGCTCTTTGTGGATGTCTTGGGTTCCGCAGATAAACCGCACCGAGCTCATCCCAAACCCGTGGGTGTCAATGGTGCGTTTAGCGGCCTCAATCACGGCCGGGTGTGACGACAGGCCCAGGTAATTGTTGGCGCAGAAATTAAGCACCGCGCCCGTCTGCTGGGTCTTGATCTCAGCGTGCTGCGGGGTGGTGATAATACGCTCTTCTTTATATAAGCCGTTGGCTTTGATCTCAAAAAGTTGCTGCTCTAAATCTGGTTTAAGCGTCTCGTACATAGTGGTTGCGTTTTAGGCGTTCGGGGTTATGGTGTGTTTACGTTCTAAGAAATTATTCAGGCTTCTCCGCCTCACTGCCCGAGGGCGAAGGCCGTTTGAAAACGGGCCGCGGCCGCGGAGGTTTGGCAAGTTCCTGGACTGGAGGTTCTGGAAAATCCGTTTCCGTTTTAGGGGTGTTTTCTGCCAAACTGCCTGAAACTAGCGGCTCTGCTGCTACAGGTTTTTCGCTCTCCCCGGGGGCAGGCCTTTTGAAAACCGGTCTGGGCCTGGGCGATTTGGGTTTGGTCTCTTCCGCCGGCGGCGCGGTTTCCGGCAAAGCGGTTTCCGGGGCTGGCGGCTCCGCCGAGGGTTCCGTGGAAGCAGCGGTTGCCTCAGGAGCAGAAGCGGGCCCTTTGAACACCGGGCGCGGGCGCGATGGCTTTGCTGCCAGGGTCTTCGGGGCCGTGGTTTCTTGAGTATAAGCTGGAAGATTGGTTTCCTTTTCTGCCTCGGCAGCAGCAGTATCAGCCTCCACAGCTGGTGCCTCTGGGGCCGGGCGTTTGAAGACCGGTCTGGCGCGGCCAGGTTTAGGCGTGGCTTTTTCAACATCTTCCGCAGAAGTAGGCGTGGGCACCGTTCGCTCTACAGAAGGCGTCTCTTCGTTGGAAAGCTGGGCAATGATCTCGGCCGGCGGCCGATTTACCGGAGTGGTCTCCGCAGATGGTTGCTCAGCAGATTCCTTGGTGGGTGCGGCCCGGCGGGCAACGGCTCTGGGCCGGGCCGGGGCTGCAGTAACTGCCTCCTTTTGCGCGCTGGCCAAGGTGGGTTCGGGGACCAACAGGTAGCGACGGCGTACGTCATTGAGCACCATCTTTACCGAGTTGTAAAAACTATTGGGGTGCATTTGGGCGTATAGGTCCTGCCAACGGGCATACCGCACCGGATCATCGGCCGAAAAGGCCGCTTCAGCAATGCGCCGTTTCATCAGAAACTCTGAAAAAGTCATAGAGGCAGTACGCTGGTTCCCACTTCCAAAGATACAAAACCTGTGCAGTCTCCCATATTTTTTGGAGCCACTTGAATAACGTACATTTGTTTTCCTATTCAGCACCTGCATGACAAGACAAAAAAATGCCATTTTAGTGATAGGCGCCTGCGGACAGTTGGGCTCTGAACTCACCCTGGAACTCAGGAAACTCTACGGCAACGCCAACGTGGTAGCCGCCGACATTCAATACCCCAAGCAAGCCGAGCTGCGCGAGACCGGGCCCTTTGAGATAGTGGACGTGCTCACGCCCCAACACCTGGCAGACCTGGCCGCCAAATACAAGTTCGACCAGATTTACCACCTGGCGGCTATCCTGTCGGCTACCGGCGAGAAGAACCCCAAGTTTGCCTGGCGCCTGAACATGGACGGCCTCTTCAACGTGCTGGACTTTGCCCTGGAGCAGAAGGTGGAGAAAGTGTATTGGCCGTCTTCCATCGCGGTTTTCGGCCCTAATACGCCCCGCCAGAACACGCCCCAGGACACCATCATGGACCCCAACACGGTCTACGGCATCAGTAAACAGGCCGGCGAGCGCTGGTGCGAGTACTATTTTCTGAAATACGGACTGGACGTGCGCAGCCTGCGCTACCCCGGCCTTATCGGGTACAAAGCCCTGCCCGGCGGCGGCACCACCGACTACGCCGTGGACATTTACCATCAGGCCCTGGCCAAAGGCACCTACAAGTGCTTCCTGAGCGAGAACACCCGCCTGCCCATGATGTACATGCCAGATGCCCTCAAAGGCACCCTGGATCTGATGCACGCGCCCCTGGAGCAGGTGAAAGTGCGGTCATCCTATAACCTGGCCGCCATGAGCTTTACCCCCCAGGAGATCACCGCCAGCATTCAGCGCCACTACCCAGACTTTACCATTACGTATGAGCCAGACGGCCGCCAACAAATTGCAGACAGCTGGCCGCAGAGCATCAATGACAGCGCTGCCCGCCAGGACTGGGGCTGGCAACCTAGCTTCACCCTGGACACCATGACCGATGACATGCTCCTGAACCTGAAACGCACCAATAACTAGCCCTTTGCCAGGAATTTGGGTTTGAACACCCCGCCGTTGCAGAAACGGCGGGGTGTTTTGTTTTAGGGCCGTTTTCTGAAAAACAGGCACAAAATAAGTGGTGCGCAAGGCAATAAATTTATCCTGTTCATTTCCACGGGCTTGCCTTTGAGGGGTGCTTCTTTGTAGCCAAAAGCTATTATTAATACGGAAGGCTTCTTTAATATTGCGGCTCGTTTAACCCCCTTATTAACCACTAGTACTATGTTGAAGAAATTTTTCTTTGCCGCCACCTTCTGCCTTTCCCTGAGTTTTGCCGCGTCTGCCCAGGATTCCGGAGCCATTAAACCTGCTGCCGGTGAGGTAACCGGCGAGGTACAGCTGAGCCTTTCAAGCGGCAACACCGTGGGTCTGAGCCTGAACCAGCTGCGCGGCCGCTACTTCCTGGCCCCAGACATGGCCGTGCGGGCGTCGTTCTCCCTTAGCCTGAACACCGAGGATTATGATGACAACTTCAACCGCAGCTCTTCCTATGTGTCTATTGCTCCCGGCATAGAGAAACACTTTGCGGGCACAGACCGCCTGTCGCCGTACGTGGGCGCTGAGCTGAGCATCTCCAAGTTTTCTGCCCATGAGGAAAGCTCCTTTGAGGAAATTGAGGGTGCCTGGTCTAACGGCAACGGCATTGCCAACCGCAACTACTTCGGGTTAGGCCTGGGGGCCGTGGCCGGCGCCGATTATTACTTTGCCAAGCATGTGTATTTAGGCGTGGAGTTTGGCCTGGGTTTCCAGTACAGAACCTACGGCGAGGTAGAGAGAGACCCTAAGAATTCTGGCAACACCATCACCTATGATGATGACCGCAACAACCTTTCCTTGAACCCAACCGTGAACACCGGCCTGCGCCTGGGCTTCGTGTTCTAGTCTCCGGAAGGTTTACATCTCAGGCCCGGCAGTACCCAAAACTGCCGGGCTTTTTTGTGACCTATACTTTTTTGTTTTGGGGCTGTTTTTGGTAAAACAGGCCCAAAACAGCATCTGCTCTTGCCTACAAAACCTTTGCGCGTGGTTCTCAGTTAAAAACGGCGGCGGCACCTTGGCGCCCACCACGCTATGATTGTAAATACGCATGAGAAAGGATGGGAAATTATCTACCAGCAGGCGCACGCGCTGTTGGCGGCTGAGATAGGCTTCGCCTGGATGCCTGAGAAACACCCGCTCCATTTCATGCAGACCCTGGCCGCCATTGCCCAGCATGACGACGGGCAGAAAGACTGGACCGGTCATTACGCCCTCACCGCCGCCGGCGCGCCCGCCAATTTCACGCAACTGCCCTTCGCGCTGCAGCAGGCGAGGCAGGTCATGAAAGAGGCCCGCTTCCAGGGCCGGTGGCGCAGCCTGCTCACCAGCATGCACCTATCTTTTTTGTATGAAGACCTGCGCGGGCAGAAAAAAGAGTGGGACGCGTTTCTGGACCACCAGCTGGCCTGCCAAAAGGACTGGCGCCGGCAACTAAAAGTGACCAAACCCCAGGCGCAGTACGCCTATGATTTTATGCAGTGGTGCGACCGCCTTTCGCTCATCCTATGCAGAAATGAGCTACCTGAGATGGAGCGCGCCCTGGAGGTAAGCCACGGCCCAGACCAGATCCGCTATGAGGTGAAGTTACTGAAATCAGGCGCCGTGCAGCTGGAGCCCTGGCCGTTTGAGGCCCTTGAGCTGAGCCTGCAGGTAGAAGCCCGCTGCCTTAGACAGCTCCAGTTTGCCACTGACCAGGAACTGGCCCAGGCCTTGAAACAGGCCCCTATCTACCTGAAGGAATGGCACCTGCAGAAACCCTGAGACCAGAACGCGTCTCGCTCCCCTGGGTAGCCCCTCCCTGGCCTATATCTATGATTGCTTGTCTTTTAAAACCGCACTCCTCTCAAAAAAATACCGTATAAACCGCTATACCTCATTAACCTAAGCCTCATTTTGCACGTTAGTAATAGCCTGAATTTATATTTCCTTTTATTCCCTAATGGCTATTCAAACTTCTTCAGATAACGAATTACGCTCCATTATTTTCGCTAAAGACCGGGTAATTGTCATGTTTGTGGATGACAACTGCCAGATTTGCAAAGCCCTGGCCCCGGCCTACAAAAAATTCTCTGAGAACCCCACCTACCAAGACATCACCTTTCTGCAACTGGACTCGTCTGAGAACCCCGTTTCCAGCCAGGAAGTAAAGCTTAGCGGCACCCCTTTCTTTGCTATTTACTACAAAGGCACTTTACGTGACTGCGCATTGTTGTCTACCGAAGAAAAGGTAAGAAAGTACCTGGACAAACTTTTGGTCTGCTGTGACTAGAGATTGTTTTAAGAGCTTGTTTAAATTTTGATTCTGCCAGCGAAAAATGCTAGTATAAGGTTCTGCGGAAGCGGTTTTTAAGCAGCGTAGCAGCGCTACGGTGCGAGAAAAACGCAAACGCAGGGTCTTGCAATGGCGTTTTACAGCGCAAAAGACAAAATTAAACATGCTCTAAGTTTGGGGTAACCAAAAAAAGCGTTTTCAGCCCGTTTTTCAGAAAACAGCCCCGAAACAGGAATGCCTTCTGCCTCCATCCTTCATTTCTGAAACGGCATGCCCCAGCGTTTTTTCGTCTTTCTGGTTTACTTTATTCCGGCCCTTATGGGGCTTTCTGGCTGTCAGCGCACCTCTTCTTTAGCAGAGAACGCCCCGGCGCCGGCCGTTGACTCGTACACCGCCCCGCCGCTCCAGCTTTCTACCATCACGCTGCCGGTCACCATACCCGTGCGGGTGCTGGAAGAGCGCCTGAACCAGGAAATGACCGGCGTGCTCTACCATGACAACAACCTGCAGGATGACAACCTGGAAGTAAAGGTCACCAAGGCCGGCCCCATTAAACTACGCGCCGGGTTCAGCAAACTGTCTATGGAGGTACCGCTTAAGATCTGGGCCCGGGGCCGATGGCAGTGGAACGCCTGCACGTTTTGCAAGCGTATTCAGAAGACGGAGGAAACTGAGTTTGACGTGACCGTACGCACCGATAGCCGCCTGCAGGTGCTCCCCGACTATTCCCTTAAAAGCTTTACCAGCGGCGACTTTGCCTGGGGTGACCGCAAGCCCACAGTCTCCTTCGGGCCGTTACGCTTCAACCTGGCGCCCTTCATTGAACCCAAGCTCAAGGCCCAGTTACTCCCCCTGCTGGCGCAGCTGGACCAGCAACTGCAGGAGAGAATTCCGTTGCAAACCTACCTGAGCCAGACCTGGCACCAGATCCAGAGCCCATTGCTGCTCAACCAACAATACCAGGCCTGGCTTTCCATTGATCCGCAGGCCATACGGCTTACCCCGCTGGAACTGCAGCAAGACCAGCTTAGCCTGCAGATTGGCATTGACGCCTTTGTGCACGTGGCCACCGGCAAGAAACCGGAGGCAAAGGCTTTGTCTGTCCTGCCCCGTTTCACCCCCGTACGCACCCTTCCGCAGGAGGCCCAGATTGCCCTGTCCAGCGAGGTCTCCTATGCCTCCCTCACGCAAATGGTGCAGCAAGGCATGAAAGGCCAGACCTTTACCTTTGAGGACGGCAAGCACCAACTCACCATTCACCAGGCCCAGGTGAGCGGCACCGGCACGCAGCTGCTCCTGGCCCTGGAGACCAGCGGCCAGACCAAGGCGGGCTTCCTGACCAAGAAGTTTTCCGGGAAGATTTACCTGCAGGGCGTACCGTATTATGACCCCGGCACCCAAAGCATAAAAGTGCGCCAGCTTAACTACACGCTTGACACCCAGGACCAACTCATCAACACCGCCCAGTGGCTGCTCAAAAACCGGCTTTTGGCCCAACTGCAGCAGAACCTTGACTTCCCGGTGAAAAGCCAGCTCACCACCATGCGGAATGCCCTGCAGACCGGCCTGGCCGAAAACCGTCTGCAGCAACAGGTCCTGCTGCGCGGCTCGGGCTTTACCCTGGAACCAGACACCTTGTTTGTGACTCCTACCGGCATACGCGCCCACTTTCAGGCGACCGGCAAGCTGGCGCTGTTTGTGGAATAAGCGCTAAAGTTCTGTTTTGAGGCCGTTTCCCCGGAAACAGGCCCAAAACAGAACTCTTTCAAAAAGAGAAGTCGGCAGAACTAACTTAGTTCTGCCGGCTTCTCTTTTGCGTTAATAGTTTGTTGTTAGGTGTATTTCTTATTTTATTGAAAAGCTTGATGATGTAAAGTTTTTTGACATAGCATCCTTGTGCTCTGCAAAACGAACCTCTATTCTAAATGTGCCTATATATTTCAGCCAATTAAAACAATACTGTTTATTTGCTTTCTTAGGGTGCCACATGACAGAAGCCGTTTCATTAGCCTTCAGTAAATTATAGACAATACCGACCTTTACTTGGCTATTGCAATTATAGTTTTTAAGGTCAGGGATTTGGTCAAACCATTCGCCTTCTTCTACAAGGGCTAATAGGCTGTATGAAATGTAGACGTCATGATTGGTATCATTCTTAATACTAAACTTTATAGGTTCTCCCTTTGCGTACGAAGACTTTAACCCTGAAATAATTACAGAGTCACTATTCATAGCCGGTGCTGGGATAGCCAGCAACAGCACAGCGTACAATTGCAAAATCTTTATCATCTCGGACAAAGTTCTTTGATTGATATGTCCTACAACTCACTCCTTACTTAAAAAGACTCCGGTTAATGGGCTTTGGGCTGCTGAATATCTCTGGGCTAACCGAGGCGGGAGCGGCAATGTCTTTAATGTTGAGTCGGTCATTGGGGTCGGTGCTGCGGCCCGAGGAAAGCAGGATGTTGCCGTAGCGCTGGTAGTTGGTCCAGGGGCGGGTGAAGGCTGGGTTAGGGTCTGTGTACTTGGCAAAGTAGCTCCACTCTGTGACCAAATGGCTTTTCTTGTCTACCGCCAGCAGGTACTTGTTGTCTGGGGTCACGCCTACTTTGGAGAATGTCATTTCCAGGATATCGGCGGGCGCGCCGGCCTGGGTCTGGCCCTCGCCTACGTATTTAAGTGTTACGCCGGCGTCCTGCAATTTGTAGGGCATCACAAACCAGTAGGAGTTATTGGCCCACATGGGGTACATGCGCCGCAGCCAGGGGTTGGCCTTGGTGGTATCTGTGACCTGCGTGCCCCGCAGATAAACCTGCCCTAGTTTGGTATCCAGGTTACTGATCACCACCAGAGAGTCGCCGCGCTCATAGCGCAGGTCATTGGTCTTGCGGTCCCAGAGGTGGTATTGGTTATTGAAGGTCCAGGCCAGAAACCGAGTGTCTTCCCAGGCTTTTCGGCCGCCCATGGCCTGCATCACTTCTTTGGCAATGGCAGCTGCTTTGGGGTCTGCGGTGCCCGTGGCTTGGGTTGGGGCGGTGGTGCTGCATTTCATCAGTAACATACTGCTGCTCAGGAACAGATACAGGAAGAACAATCTCATAGCTAGGTGGGTCTTAGGTGCCAGGCTAAGGTACGAAAAAGCAGCACTCCGCGGTTGCTTCCTCTTCTCCCTCGCCCAGGCTTTGTGCTTATAATTTCAACAATTGTATTGCTGCTCCCGTAGTTTGGCTAGACCCTCACTAAAAGACCCACGTCAATGGCTAAGTATGCTGCGAAAAGTATCATGTCCCTTATCAAGAATTCCGGGGTGGAGTTTATGGAGAACAACTCGCTGCGGTTAGCGGCGGCGCTCTCTTATAACACCATTTTCTCCCTGCCCCCGCTGTTGTTTATTGTGGTCACCGCCGCCGGCTATTTCTTCGGGGAGAAAGCCGTGAGCGGCCAGTTATACAGCCAGCTCAATGAAATGGTAGGGGCAGAGGCGGCTACCCAAATTCAGGAGATGCTGTCCCGGCAGCACCTTGAAGGCACCAGCACCGTGGCCACCTGGATTGGCATTGGCACCTTAATCTTTGCAGGCACTACCATTTTTGTGACCCTGCAGGAATCTTTGAACCAGGTCTGGAACCTGAAGACCAAGGCCAAGAACGGGGTCATGAAACTGGTCATGGACCGGGTGCTGTCTTTTGGTATGATCCTGAGCATTGCGTTTCTGCTGTTGGTGAGTTTGGTGGTGAGCGCCCTTATTGGCGTACTCACAGACTACATGAAGGAACTCATACCGGGCATTGCCATTGTCTTCATTTATATCCTGGATGTGGTGGTGTCTATGGGTTTTATTACGCTGCTGTTTGCGTTGATTTTCAAATACCTGCCAGACGCCGTTATCCGGTGGCGCGATGTCTGGGTGGGCGCCGCCATTACTGCCTTTCTGTTTCTGCTGGGCAAATACCTTATTGGCTGGTACATTGGCCGCAGCGATTTCAGCAGTTCTTACGGCGCCGCGGGCTCCCTGGTCATTCTGCTGGTCTGGGTGTACTACTCTTCGCTGATCATCTTCTTTGGGGCAGAAGTGACCCAGGAATATGCCGAGTGCTTCGGACAGCCCATTACCCCAGATGAGAACTCGGTACGCATTGAGGTGCGCGAGGTGCCGTTTGAAGAATCTAATGACGCCAAAGCCGGCCGGCCACCTGCACAAGGCCGCTTCAAGGAATAGCCGTCTAGAGCCTATTTTTTCTAAAACAGCCTGAAAACGTGTTTACCCCACACGGGGCCAGGCTGTTTCTCTTTGGTCTTATTCGCGCCCATTAGCTCCTCGGTTTGGTCAAGGATCTATGCCTGATTTCCGGTTTCCGGCACCAACAGAACGGAGCCTAGATGAGTATGAAAATAAGTAGATATTTTTGCTCTTGACTTAGGGGTAAAAGCGGGATTTCTGGTCCAAATAAAAGGGAAATAAATGTGGCTATTGCGTAGCTTTGCCCTACGTTTTCCCGTATACCTTCTACCATTCTGACAAAAATCTCTACTTCTGATACTGGTATGCGGCGGCTGATTGTGCTCTTATTGTTACTCCCGGTATGGGCTTATGCTGGCTGCCAGAGCAAGCAGGAACCTGATACCCCCCGGGTAGCCGCGACCGCCGCCCTCAAACCCAAAACCGTACCCGCTAAAACCGCCTTTCAGCGTAACTTCAACAACACGGCCAGCATGACCGCGTTCTACAAGCGCGTTGAACTGCAAGCCGATGAAAACCCTGAGGTACGCAAGGCCGCCGACTTCATCTCCAACCCGTTCCTGTCGGTGAATGAGCCTGTGCTCAAGCATTACACGGCGCAGGTGCGCACTAACTTTAAGGTGTTCAAAGACACCATCGCCAACCTGCACAACGCCCGCTACATAGACACCATCTTTCAGGTGAACTTTGATTCCAGCACCGTGGAACTGTATTACCCCCAGTACACCAAACAGTTCCTGCTTTCTTACGCAGATGTAAAGAGCCCCAACCTGGCCCTCAGGAACGGCATTAAGGTAGGCACCAGCCGCCAGGAGCTCCTGCAGAAACTACAAGGCTACAAGCTGTTCATCAAAGAGCAGAAAAACGTGGTGGAAGTCTGTGACTGGGAACGCAACTCCTGGCTCAAGTTCCACCTGTCCAAAGACAAGGTGGCCAGCTTTGAGTATGAAGGGTACATTGACTAAGTAATTAAGAATTAATAATTAGGAATTAAGAATGGGGGCGATGCAAATTGAGCCTGCGTAAATTCCTTACCCGTTTTCTTGGTTGGTAGCTTTCCTCACAGACCTCTTGCCCCTCTCCTGGTGGAAGCAGTTCTATTTTGAGCCTGTTTTCAGAAAAACACCTTTAAAACGGAGACGCAATTTCTTGCTTCCTCTACGGGAAGAACCACTGATGATGGTAGTAGGCTGGTTTCCGTTTTAAGCCTGTTTTCTGGGAAACACCTCTAAAACACCTCTCCACTTCCCGCCAATTCTTAATTCTGAATTCCTAATTCTTAATTCCTAATTTCACCCCATGAACCTGGAAGTAAGACAGACCAAAGACGGCTCCACCACGCTTTTCGTACCGGAGCTGAATGAGCATTACCATTCTGTGCACGGGGCTTTGCAGGAGTCGTTGCACGTGTTCATCAAGATGGGCCTGCAGGCTACGCTGGAGCGTCTGCCTTCCGTGCGCATTCTGGAAGTTGGTTTTGGCACCGGCTTAAATGCCTTGCTTACCCTCCAGCACACCCTGGCCACAGGCGCCACCGTGCATTATGATACCCTGGAAAAATACCCGCTGCCCATGGACGTGGTGGCCCAGCTGCACTTTGAGAAATTCATCCTAAATCCCGAACTGCTGGACTTTTTCACGCCGCTGCACGCTGCTCCCTGGGAGGAAGCCGTCACCATCACGCCCACCTTTACACTCCGCAAGCTAGAGACCGATCTGGAGACCTTCGCCCCGGCCCCGGAAAGCTATGACCTCATCTACTTTGACGCCTTCGCCCCGGAGAAACAACCCCACCTCTGGACCGATGCCGTTTTCCAGAAAATGCATGACTGCCTGGCCCCCGGCGGTACGCTGGTCACCTACTGCGCCAAAGGCAGCTTCAAACGCAGCCTGAAAGCCGCCGGCTTCACCGTAGAAGCCCTCCCCGGCCCCCCGGGCAAAAGGGAAATGACCCGCGGTGTGAAAGCCAGCTAGATTTTAGATTAGCCCAATCTCTGGTTCAAGTTTCCAACTTGGACCTACCATGGGCGGAAGTTTTCAACTTCCGTGAGGCACATCCTCAAAATGGGTTTCCAGGGTCATTGCAAGGGACAGGCCCCTAGCAGACAGGCCCCTAGCAGCTGGAACCACGGACAGGTCAAGCCCTGTCCCTACACCAACGCAGATTGCTTCCCATGGCATTTTGCGTAGACACTCGCAGGAGCTGCGCACACTACGAGGTCTTTGGATCCAAGGCAATTCTAACTGGGAAATCTTCCCGCCCGCAGGGCGATAAAGGCATTACAGCGGACCAAGCAGCAACCTATATCCTGCCCCGCACCTTGCGGAGGGCCGCCACGCGTAGCCCGAAGCATGGGCAGGGGCAAGTAGCGGCTACTCAATTGGTAGAGGCCTAAGCTCCCTACGAAGCAGATAGCTCTTGCCCGGTGGTACTGAAAAGAAGCCCCGCCTGTCTGAGCGGCAGCGAGTTCGGGGGTTCTTGATTCTTTTGGTTACTTTTCTCATCAAGGAGAAAAGTGACAAACGCCAGCCTGGCGCGACTCCCGCCCCAAGGCTTGGCAGGAAGTTAATAGAAAGCAAGGGCTTATTGGTAGATGGAAAGGCAGTTTTAGTCGTTGGCCCCTAGGAACACCAACAACGGCGAAGACGGCGAACAGCTGATAACACCACAAAAAGCCAAGGCTAAAAAAGGGTATCCCCACCCCTTTCCTCCTCCTATCTTATTATTCAAGAGCCGTTTCGTATCTTCAGGCTTCCAAACAAACACACTTCTTTTTACATGAGAATTCTTTCCTTCCTGGCTGCCTTTTTATGGGCGAGCCTGGGGCTGTACGCCCAGTCTGGGCAACCGGCCAAAGCCAATTATCAGTTGGCCGCCCGCTTCTCGCCAAAGAAACTGGAGAAGCTTATTTTCACCACCAGCCTGGACCCGCATTGGCTCAAGCAGACCGACAGGTTCTGGTACATGTATGAGACTTCCAACGGCAAGAACTGGTACGTGGTAGACCCGGTAGCCAAGTCAAAACAGGCTATCTTCAACACAGATAAACTGGCCGCTGATATCACCTTGGTCATACGCGACCCGTTTGACGCCCAACACCTACCCCTGGAGAACCTGAAGTTCACCGAGGACGAAAAAAACGTACAGTTTGAGGTAAAAAGCTCTATTGACCAGGTCAAGAAAGACCGCATAGACAAGAAAGCCGCCGACTCCCTGGAGAAGAAAACCTTCTATTTCCAGTACAATCTGGCTACCCGTAAACTCACTGAGTTGAAGGACTACAACAAGCCAAAGCGCAAGCCTATGTGGGCTTCTATTTCCCCAGACCAAAAGTTTGTGGTGTTCGCCAAAGAGCACAACCTCTACTGGATGGACCGTGCCAACTATGAGAAAGCCCTCAAGAACGAGAAAGACTCTACCATTGTGGAAACCAAGTTCACCAATGATGGCGTGGAGAATTACAGCTACGGCGACTCGCAGGGTGAAACCAACGTGGAGCGCGAGAAAAACAAAAAGAACCGCAAGCCGACCTTTATCATGTGGTCACCGGACTCTAAGTACTTCATCATGACCCGCACCGATGCCCGCAAGGTGAAAGACCTGTGGGTGCTGCACAACACCGCTACCGGTCGCCCGGCCCTAGAAACCTACAAGTACCAGATGCCCGGCGAGAAAGAGGCGCCTATCAGAGAGTTGCTGTTGTTCAACTTCGCAGACAAGACCGCCAGGAAAATAAACGCTGCCGCGTTCAAGGACCAGGAGCTTTCCGTGTGGCCAGCGCCCGCGAAGCAAAGCAGCCGCGATGACGAGTTCCGGGCCAACCTCTGGCACGGCACCAACAACAAGGTGTACTTTACCCGCACCAGCCGCGACCTGAAAAAGATTGACGTACTGTCTCTGGATGTTCCTTCGGGCACCGTGAAGCCCTTGATTGACGAGCGGTTCAACACCTACGTGGAAGTAAGTCGCGTGGGCCTGGTGAACGGTGGCAATGAACTCATTCATTGGTCTGAGCGCGACGGCTGGGGCCACTTCTACCTGTATGACGGCAACGGCAAGCTCAAAAACCAGATCACCTCGGGCGCTTACCACTGCGAGGAAATTGTAGGCATTGATGACAAAGCCCGCGTGCTGTACTTTACGGCCAACGGCCGCGAAGCCAAGGAAGACCCGTACTTCCTGCACCTGTACCGCGTGAACTTTGACGGCTCGGGTCTTAAGCTGCTCAACAGCGGCAACTTTGACCACCAAAGTAGCATGAATGACAGCCGCAAGTTCTTCGTAAACACGGCCTCCCGCGTGAACACGGTGCCGGTTTCTACCCTGTACAACAACAATGGCAAAAAAGTGATGGACCTGGAGAAGGCAGACCTGTCCCGCCTGATGACCACCGGCTACAAGTTCCCGGAGCCGTTCATGGTGAAAGCTGATGATGGCGTGACCGACCTGTACGGCGTCATGTACAAGCCCTTTGACTTTGACTCCACCAAGAAGTACCCTATCATTGAGTACATCTACCCAGGCCCGCAGACCGAGGCCGTGAACAAAGCCTTCGGGCGCAGCATGGACCGAATGGACCGCTTGGCGCAACTAGGCTTTATTGTAGTCACCGTGGGGAACCGCGGCGGGCACCCGGCCCGTTCCAAGTGGTACCACACTTTTGGGTACGGCAACCTGCGTGACTATGGTCTGGCAGACAAGAAAGCCGCCGTGGAGCAGCTGGCCGACCGGCATAAATTCATTGACGTTAACCGCGTGGGCATCACGGGCCACTCCGGTGGCGGGTTCATGTCTACTGCCGCCATGCTGGTATACCCAGACTTCTTTAAGGTGGCGGTCTCTGGCGCGGGTAACCATGAGAACAACATCTACAACCGCTGGTGGTCTGAGAAGCACCATGGCGTGAAAGAGGTGATCACGGCCAAAGGCGACACTACGTTCCAGTACACCATTGACAGAAACCCAGAACTGGCCAAAAACCTGAAAGGGCACCTTTTGCTCACCCATGGGGATGTAGACAATAACGTGCACCCGGCCAACAGCATCAGAATGGCCGATGCCCTTATCAAAGCCAACAAACGGTTTGACTTTGTGATGATGCCCGGCCAACGCCATGGCTACGGAGACATGACTGAGTACTCTTTCTGGATGACCGCCGACTACTTCTCTAAATACCTGCTGAGTGACTTTTCCCAGACCGTAGACATCACGGAAATCAACAGAGAAGCCGAACAGAACAACAAAAGACCTCAAACCAGGGCCACGACCCAACCTGAAGACGGGGAATAAACCCCTAGCGCTTCTACCTATAAAAAAGCCGCAGCCCGTAAGGACCTGCGGCTTTTTACGTTATGCCGTTTTGGGGCCGTTTTCCAGAAAACAGGCCTAAAACAGAGTTCCAGTGGCTGATGTAAAAGTTCTATCTTGCGCCTTGGCTCCGGCTGCCAATCCTTTACCCGCTTACTTTCCGTATAAGCCTTCTATGACAAAACTGTTTCCCGGCCTTTTGCTTTCGTTGCTGGTGTTTTCCTGTACCAGAGACAACACCGCCCAGTATGAGGCCAACCCCGTGGCCGAGCAGGTGATGGTAGAGACCCCCTCCCCTGTTTCCTTCGCCAGCTTCAGCAGTAGATTGCCCGTGTTGCCTTTACCCTTTAAGGCAGGCTGTTCCTATGCCTACGTGGTGGGTTCCAGGCCAGACACCGCCGTGGCCAGCACTTACCTCAAGCCAGAGGAGCAGCCTTACCGCCGCCTGACCGTGAATAAGGACGTAACGGCGCTGCTGGTGCTTTTCCCTACAGATGAGATACTGCCCCGGCTCAGGACGTATTCCAGAGAAGGGGTAATTATTGACGAACAAGACCTTAAATTTGCGGCCTGCGGCGAAGAACCGGGCTTCCGGCACCGTGAGCAGTTCACCATTAAAAAGGATCTCACCATTGAGCACATAGACAGTACCGCCCGCTGGAGGTCAGATGCCCAGGACAATGAACTGCCCGGCACCCGCAAGCTCACCGTGACCCGCAAGAAATTCAAAATAACGCCAAAAGGCGACATCCAGGAAATCAAATAAATGGCCTGAGACCACAAGGCCCGCCCTTTAGTATACCCGCATGAAAGACTTTAAGAAATACTACACCCTGCCGGCTACGCCCGAAGAAGTATATATTGCCCTCACCAACCCCATTACCCTGCAGATCTGGACCGGCGAGCCCGCCGAGATGTCCACGGAGCCCGGCTCGGAATTCTCCCTCTGGGAAGGCAGCATTGTAGGCAAGAACCTGGAGTTTGAGGAGAACAAGAAGATTGTGCAGCAATGGTACTTCGGGGACCAAACCGAGGAATCCATCGTGACCCTGAAACTGCACCCCCACAAGCAGGGCTGCTCCGTTGAGGTACGCCATACCAATATCCCCGACGAAGATTTCCAGGACATTACCGAAGGCTGGGATGAAGCCTACATGGGCCAGCTGACCTACTTCTTTGAAGAGCAATAGTCTTTCCGTTTTGGGGCTGTTTTCGGAAAAACGCCCTTAAAACGGAAAGGGCATAGAAACAGAAAAGGCCGGTAACGTACCGGCCTTTTCTGTTTCTATAGATTTACTAGCTGGCTAGTCTTTATCCCACCATACTTTCCCGTAAAGGGTATCGCCGCCGGGCAGTCTTTGCACCGCCGCCTTGTAGTTTTCGGCGTTCAGGAAAGCCTCGTCTGAGGGGTACATCTGGCGGGTGGGCACGGCGTTTCCAGCCGATGGCACCAGGTTGGCAGGGTAACCAGTTCTTCTCCATTCGGCCCAGGCCTCAAAGCCGTGCATGAACAGGTGCACGTAGCGCTGGTTGCCAATCTGCTGCAGGGCAGTGGCCGGGTCATAGGCAATGCCTGGTTTGGCCAACAGGGCGCTGGCGCCGGTGGTGCTCCCGGTCCATTGCAGGATGGAGTTCTGTACCGCCAGGTCATAGTTGGTTTTCGCCTCGGCGTCCCCGCCGGCAGTCCAGCCCAGTTTGGCGGCCTCGGCTTTGGCAAACAGGGCCTGGGCATAAGTCACCAGATAAACCGGAGCGTTCTGCGCAAAAATGGCCGTTCCTAACAGCGAGTAAGCAGACGTATTTGGCATGCCCGCCGTGGTTCCGAAGGGCAGGCCCACGTATTCTCTGGTGGTTTTGGTAGGCTGGCCAAACACGGGCAGGCGGGGATCGTCTACCGGTTTCAGGTAGTCTACCAGGGTTTTGGATAAGGCCCACCACTCACGGCCCCGGCTCACCTCGCCGTACCAGTAATTCTGGTTGTTGGCGTCCAGGAGGTGCTTAAACACGAAGCTATCGGCGTTGCTGGCCATGATCCCATCGGCTAAGGCCGCGTTGAATTCTGCCTTGCCTTTGGTAGGGTTCACGTTTGACAGGCGAAGCGCCATCAGTAACCTAATGGTGTTACCCAGCTTCTTCCACTTGGTCATGTCACCGTTGTAGATGATGTCATTGGTCACGTTTCCGGTCACAATCTGGTCGTTGGCCTCTTTCAGCAGTACAAACAGGCTGTTGTAGATAGACTCCTGGGTATCATAGGCGGGCGTGAAGTTGGCGTTCCCCTGAAGCGCCTGGGAATAAGGCACGTCTCCCCAGCGGTCTGTGATGTGCCAGTAGTAATAGGCTTTCAGGATCTTGGCTACCGCCAGTTGGTTGGCAATGGGGCCCTGGAGCGCGCTCAAATCTTTTGACTTGAGGGTTTCCTCTATGTTCATCAATGGCCCCTGGTACAGCCCGTAGTAGCTGGTGCCCCCGGTTGGGTACAAGGAAGCCGTTGGGTATTGGGTCTCAGAAAGGAACTGCGCCATAAACTCGCCCTGCGGCGAAGAACCCAGCCCTGGCAATGACAGCATGGCGTTGGCCAGCAGCTGCATGCCCGAGGCCGCGCTTGGTGAGTTAGGCGTAATGTTGATATCGTCGTCAAAATTATTGCAGCCCCCCAGCAGCACACCCGCCAGGAGTAAGATATATAACTTCTTCATGGTCATTCAAATTAAAAAGTAATGTTAAGGTTTACCCCGTAAGAGCGCACGGTGCTCAACTGCCCAGACTCATACCAGCTGATAGACTGGCCACCGCTGGAAAGTTCTGACGGGTCTAAGCCTTTAGGGGCTTTTTGCCAGAGCTGTGCCACGTTGCGCGAGATCAAGGCCAGGCCTACTCTCTCAAAAGGCAACTTGCCCAGCATGGCTTTGTCTAAGGTGTAGCCCAGGCGTACCTCTCTCAGTTTCACGTAAGAGGCATCATACAGCCAGTCGTCATAGATTCTTCTGGCGGTGGTACCGTACAGCGTCTGCGGATTCACATAGACCACCGCTTCCTGGCCGCTTACATCCACGCCGTTTACTTTCACGCCTGGCCCATACAAGCCTTCCACTCTCACTCCACCGCCTTCGGTCACAGGGTCACGCACGTTCTTGCCGCGGTCATTCATGGCAGCGGTTTCAGCGGCCTGACCGGTTCTCATGGCCAACATTTTAGACCGGCTAAAGAACTGGCCTCCAATCTGGTAGTCAATCATGGCCGAGACATCAAACTTCCAGACCCGGAACGAGTTCTGGAAACCGCCGGTATAGTCTGGCATTACGCTCCCGAAATTATGCGTGGCGGCGGTGAACAAGGGTACGCCGTTAGCGCCCAGCAATATTTTACCGGTGGCCGCATCACGCTGGTAAGACTGACCTATCAACACCCCAAAGGCCTGGCCTACATAGGAGTTCAGGTAGCTGGTGGTAGAAGAGTAGGTGGTAGAGTAATGGTTGTAGACATCGCTGCCTTCGGCCAGTTCCACTACCTGGCTTCTGTTTCTGGAGATGTTGAAGGTAGCGTCCCAGGCAAATTTCTCCATCTTAAGCGGGCTACCGGTCAAGGAAAGCTCAAAGCCTTTGTTCTCAATTAAACCGGCGTTCACGGTAGCCGTTCCGTAGCCGCTGGCGCCAGACACCCGCAGCGGAATGATCTGGTTCTTGTTCTTCTGCTGGTAATAGGTAAGGTCAAGGCCTAAACGGTTGTTAAAGAACTTGAAGTCTACCCCTGCCTCATAGGAATGGGCAAAAGACGGCTTGAGCAGTGGGTTGTTGAGGTTATCTGGTACAGACAGGGTATTCACGCTGGTGGTACCGGCGTATACGGTGCCCACGTTATAGAAGGCAGTGGTCTGGTAGGGCTGCAAGTCTGACCCGGCCTGGGCGTAGCTTACTCTAAGTTTACCCAGAGAAAGCGGGTTCCAGTCAATCAACTCACTGAACACAAACGACCCGGACAAGGAAGGATACCAGTACGAGTTATTTTTAGGCGGCAAGGCCGAGGAGTTGTCATTCCGGAGAGAGGCATCCAGGAAGTACGTGTCTTTATACCCCAGTGACACCATGCCGTACATACTCCTGATCTCTTTTTCACGCAGGTAAGAAGCCGTTACAGGGCGGTCAATAGAGGCTTCAATGTTGTAGAAACCGGGTGCGGAAAGGCCACCCACCGTAGCCAGTGACAGATAAGAATACCGGTCATTGAACAGGTTGGCGCCCAGGTTGGCGTTCACCGAGAAATCCCCCCACTCTTTGTCATACTGGGCCAGGAACTCATAGTTCATCTGGCGGCCCTGGTATTTGCCTACAGAGTACGCAGGCACCGCTTCCTGACCACCAAACCCAATCTGAGACTCTATGTTCTGGGTGTACATGTCTGATCGCACAAACCCGCTCAGTTTAATCTCAGGCAGCACTTGATACGTCAGGCCTACGTCCCCGAACAGACGCTCACGGCTGTCAGTGGTAGGGTTTTCATAGGCTTCAAAGTACGGGTTGTTCCAGTAAAGGGCCTTGAAATTGGTGACTACGCCGCTGGAGCCGGGCGTTGGGTTGCGCAGGTTCCACTGCAGGAAAGTACCATCATCATACTTATAGTTTTTCAGGCGGTTCATGTCTACGTTGCGTTGGAACCACTGCGTGGTGTACCGGGCCCCGAACTCAGAGCCTTGGGTAGGGCGCTGGGCGTTGTTGGTGGCAATGTTGAGGTTGGTAGAGACATTCAGTTTCTTGCTGATGTCTATGCCGGCGCTCACACCCACGTTGTTTCTTCTGAGAAAGGTGTTAGGCTCCACTCCCTGTATTCTGGTGTCATTGAAACTTAACCGGAAGTTGGTATTCTCGCCGCCGCCAGAAATGGTCACGCCGTTGTTCAGGTTAGTACCGGTCTCATAGTAATCTCTGATGTTGTCTGGGTGGGCCACAAAAGGCGTCTCCTTACCAAAGTCAGGGTCCTGCGGGTAGAAGCTGTAGAACTGGCGGGCCGGGGTGCCATCCATTTTAGGTCCCCAGCTTTCATCTACGTCCAGCTGCACGTATTTCTGCCCGTTGGCCAGTTGGTTCCAGGTTTGCTTTGACCCACCGCCGTACAGGTTCTGCAAGGGCATAAAGTTGCCCGCTTTCTCAATGGCGAAGGCAGAGTTCAGCTCCACGCTTACTTTCTTGGCTCCCTTGGCGCCTTTCTTGGTGGTGATCATGATCACGCCGTACTGGCCACGTATCCCGTACAGGGCAGATGCCGCCGGACCTTTAAGCACGTTGATAGACTCAATATCCTCTGGGTTCACGTCCTGCCCCAGGTTCCCGAAGTCGGCACCGGCGTCACCGGCAAAGTTGGTATTGGCGATGGGTGTACCGTCTATTACCAGCAAAGGCGGGCTTGACCCGTTAATAGAGTTCACCCCACGTATCACCAGTTTCTGGGTACCGCCCATGCTGGCCCCCGAAGAACCGGTTACCTGCACCCCGGCTACTTTACCCGCCAGGGAACCCAGCACGTTCTGCTCCTTGGTATAGGTAAGGTTTTCGCCCTGTACCTGCTGGGTGGAATAGCCCAGTGATCGCTCACTGCGTTCTATGCCCAAGGCGGTTACCACTACTTCATTCAGTTGTTTGCTATCTGGGGAAAGGGTCAAATTAAAAGAAGTTTGGCCAGCCACCGGAACCTCACGGGTCACATAGCCCAGGTAACTCAGCACCAATACCGCGGCATTATCTGCCACCCGCAGGCTGAAGTTTCCGTTAGCGTCGGTAGAGGTACCGGTGCTGGTTCCTTTTACCACCACGCTGACCCCGGGCAGGCCGGCGCCATCATCTGCGGCGGTCACTTTACCGCTGATCTCCCGTTGCTGCGCATAACTCATGCTCAGCGAGGAAACCAACGCCAATAAAAGAAGTAAGATTTTTTTCATGCTTGTAAGTAGTTAGGTAAGGGAAATAAGGTTAGTAGAGCTGATGTTAGTAGGGTTGACATTCAATTAAGCTCATATAATATTTATAATTTTCTATATCTCCTAGCCTAATCACCAATTAATTAGGTTTCTTTCGCTTTCAATCAATTTCTTTAGAAATGAATCGTACTTAAAAGCATGCTTCCCTAAAAGAGGCAAGGCCGCCAGGAAGGCTTTCAGCGTTTTTCCTGACTATTGACCGTCACCTAAAAAGAAAACACATGGGACTATTTGACGCCCTCATGGGCAATGCTTCAGAAATATCCACCGAAAACGTGGCCAAGGAATTCGCGCCAATCCTTATTGAGGGCGAGCGCATAGAGAAAGCCTTCCGGCTGATACGGGATATGTTTGTGTTCACCAACAAGCGCCTGATCCTGGTAGACAAGCAGGGACTCACCGGCTCCAAGGTAGATTTTATGACCATCCCCTACTCCAGCATCAAGAAGTTCTCAAAGGAGAGTGCCGGCATTCTGGACCTGGACGCCGAGCTCAAGATCTGGCTCACCGGCGATGATGTGCCTATTAAAAAGGAGTTTGGGAAGGGTGACCGGATTAATGAAGTGTACCAGCTACTGAGCACGCATATCCTTAACAAAGGGTAGCACCAGGCGTTGGGTCTGATTTTTAGGCAAAGGATTTTGGCGTGCGCTAAATTCAGGGCCAGATGTATCAAAGGCGCCTAACTTCTGCGCGCCTTTCTTTTGCTAATGGCCTTGTCTACCAGATGTGAGGTGAGCCCTACCATGTTTAACCCAATAAAATTGCGCCAGAAGACCGATGCCCCTGAGGTAGGTTTCACAAAATAATGGTGGGTGGCTAGGGCGTTCAGCATCCCAAAAGAAACCCAGCGCGTTTGGTCATTCTCGGCCCAATTGCCACCATTAAAAGAACCCAATGACATTACATGCTGGCTGGCTGCCGACCAGTAAGCCCCGTTTTTGGCAAACCCAGGCGTGCTTACCAAGGCAAACATAGCTTCCCCTAAGAGAAACCCCACTACTAAAGGCACCCTCTTCTCTTCATAGGTTTGTTCCCACCCCATTTTTCTGTTAACCGCAAGGCTGAACCCTTGCTGGGAAGAAGCAGGTGCCAAGGCATACCCCCCGGCGGGAGCCCTGGCAAGAAGATTTTCTCTTTGGAAAGGAAAGGCAGACCCTAATGAAACGTTATCCATTACCGCACTGGAATCAGGCGGAAAAGAAATGGGTTGCCCATAGCTTTTTAAGGCTATCAGCAACATTAGCAATAACAGAGTAGAGTTGCTTTTGGGCATACAATTAAAGGGAAAAGGAATTACATCATTTACCAATCAACAGCAGGCGCTATTTGCTTTGCTCTGGACCTGAGAGCCGCTTCTCCCTCAGGCCTCCTCTTGGATGTCTTCAGAATCTTGTTCAGAAGAAGGGCCCTTCTTTTCTACGTCAAATGTCCAGACCTTTTCTGGCGTAACAACGGCATCTAACACCAGGTCATTGGCGTGAACGTCATCAATACGATCAATAGGCGGCAAAAAAGAGATTCCTATCTTCTGGCTGTTCTGGGGCAGGAGCGCCAGAAACCGGTCATAGAATCCTTTGCCATAGCCTACCCGGTGGCCTTGCCGGTCAAACGCCAGCAGGGGTACCAGCACGGTGGTTATCTCAGATTCTGGCAGCGGCAAGGCGTTGACCGGCTCCGGAATTCCCAACCGGTTCTCCTGCAGTTCAGTATCTGGCATAAGGAGGAAATGAGACATGGATCCATCTTTCAGGTCTGAAATAGGCACCGACACCTGCACATCTGGGTAACGGTCCCAGATCTCCTGTATAATATACCAGGTATTGATCTCGCGGTGGTGCTGAATAGGCAGAAAGGTGTGAACCGTCTGACCGGCCTTCGGCTGGAAGTGGGTGAAAAACTGGCGTGCGATGTCCTGGCTAAGCGCCTCTGCCTCTTGCTCAGACATGCCGCGCCGCTGGACCAGGTATGCTTTTCTAAGATCAGCCTTGAGCGCCATGCCTAGTCCTCCTGTAAAATGGTGAAGCAATAGGCAAAGGGATTGAACGCCGCCACCAGTTCCTCTACAAACTGGGGGTTGTTGGTCTGGTAGGTGAGCAGATTATCTACCCGCTCCTGCAGCACGCCCCCGGGGAACAACTTTTCCTTTAGGTTGGCCAGTTGGTTGTAAGCGGTGTCATTCTTGCTTTCTACGGCCTTGTTCAGTTTTTTCTCCAGCAGTTGCAGGCTGTTCTGCGCTTTCTGGGCCTCGGCCCCCACGGCTTTCACCAGGGTGGAATCAATGCTTTGCGCCATTTCCTCTACCTGCCTGAAGGCCTCTGCCAGGGCCGTGCGTTGCGCCTCAAGGGTTACCTCTTCCTGGTTCAGGAGTTCCGCCAGCCGCTTTTTCAGTTCTGGCAGTTCCTTAAACAGCTCGGTTACGGTGAGGCCAAGCTTCTCCATGCGCTGGGCATTAGGCTTGGTGATGTACAGCGCTGAGTTGCGGAGCATCACCGCCGGATACGGTACTTTGAACGCCTCAAACATGCCCTTCAACTGGAACCAATAAGCCACTTCGGCCCCGCCGCCAATATAGGCCAGGTTTGGTAGCACCAGTTCCTGGTATAAAGGCCTCAAGACCACATTCGGGCTCATTTTCTCGGGCTGCTCCTGGGCTATTTTCAGGATCTGCTCCTGCGTGAACACCAGGTCTGTGTTGAGCACCTTGTACTGGTCGCCTTCTTTGACAATGCGCTCCCGCAGGTCTTGGTCCAGGTAAAACAAGTTGATCTCCCGCACCATTACCTGGGGCTTGAAGAGCTTTTCAAGTTCGGCATTGGTTTGGGTAACCGCCTTATAACTTACCTGCCCGGTTAACTCTTGCTGCGCTACCGCGCTGAAGGCCTGCTTAAGGGCCGGGTTATCGCCGTCTACGCACACCACGCCGTACTGCCCAAACAAGCCATTCACAATGCGGCGTGTGGCTTCGGCCAGGGTGGTACTGTCGGTGTAGGCTTCCTCAAAAAGCGGGTAATCTTCCGGCATCTCGTCCAGCAATTCATTGAGCCCGTCGGTGGAGAAACGGCCCACGGCCCCTTTGGCGTCAGTCTCCCAGGTATAGGTCTTCCCGAAGAGCGTGAAATGGTTCACCTCAGCGAAGTCATGGTCTTCTGTGGCCATCCAGTACACGGGCACAAACTTCTGCGTCGGGTAAGCTTTCTGCAGATCCTGGGCCGTTTTAATGGCCGTCACAATCTTATAGATAAAGTAAAGCGGACCGGTAAAAAGATTCAATTGGTGCCCGGTAGTAATGGTAAACGTCTGTTCCTGCGCCAGGGCGGCAATGTTCTGCTGCACAGCCTCTGGCATCTCTACGCCCTGGTATTGCCGCTGCAGCTCTTCTACCAGTACCTGCCGTTGCGCCGCCGGGAAGTGGCGTTCCTCCATCAATTCTGAAAAGGAGCCAATTTCCGGAAAACGGGCGTAAAACGGCTTCAGGTTATCGTTTTGGCTTAAATAGGCCAGCACTAAGGAAGAGAAGGCACCGGTGGCGCTATAGTCAATACAGGAAACTTTCATATATGGAGTGCAGGTCACATTAAGCGCACCTACCGCGCAAAGGTAAAATCTATTTTCAGAATTATACCGGTAGTACGTTTCTACGCAACAGGTAGATGGTGTTGTGCAGGAAACTACTCAAGTTTAGAAATGTTTGGTGGTTGTAGGGGTGTGTGAATACGCTGGTGTTTTCGTTTTGAGGCTGTTTTTGGGAAAAACGGGCTGGAAATAGAATCAATCTGCAGGAGTGGGTCATCCCCCTACCCCCTTCAAAGGGGGACGAGGAAGAGGGCAGCCGTTTTAGTTGTTTGACCCTGGGAACACCAACAACGGCGGGCAGTATAGAAGAAGAAGAGTTGCACCAATATGTGTTCTCCTGTGTAAACACCCCCCTTCGCCCCCCTCAAGGGGGGAGTCTGCGTTGAATAAGCGACTTCTCATTTAGAGACTGTTTTTCAGCAAAATGCCCTTAAACGCAAATCTTTAATCAAGCAGTCCCTCGCATTCCCCCGATTCCAGTCTTTACTCCGAGCGCCTCGCTTGTGGCCCTGCAAAATCGGTAGCTAAGAGAGAAATACAAGCTTAGGCCGCAAGGGCAGTGCGAGGGGGAAAGACGGGGCCCCGCGGCCGTGAGCGCTCGGAGGGCGAAGATGAAACTTTACAGCATAAGGACTCAGGCATCAGCGGCTAATCCAAGGCGAAAGCCAATTCTATATCGCAAAAAAGCCTCCGCAAGTAACACTTACGAAGGCTCTCCTATTCATTTCTATTCTAAGCCTGTTTTCCAAAAAACAAGCCCGAAACGGTTATATCACTACTTCCCCGTACAGGTCAAAGTCTGTAGAACCGGTGATTTTCACGTTGGCGAAATCGCCGAGGCGTACATAGGTATTATCTGCCGGCACCAACACTTCATTGTCCACTTCCGGGGAGTCATACTGGGTACGGCCCACGAAGTACCCGCTTTCTTTCCGGTCGAACAGCACTTTGTAGGTGTTGCCTACCTTGGCTTCGTTGAGTTCCATGGAGATGCCTTGCTGCAGTTCCATGATGGCATCGGCGCGCTCTTGCTTCACTTCCTCCGGCACGTTGTCTTCCAAGGTGTGGGCGTGGGTGTTTTCCTCATGCGAGTACGTGAAGATACCCAGGCGGTCAAACCGTGATTCCTCCACCCACTGGTACATCTCCTCAAAGTCCTTCTGCGTCTCACCGGGGTGACCGGCAATCAAAGTGGTTCTTAAAGCGATGTCTGGCACGCGCTGACGGATGGTGTCTACCAGTTCCAGGGTGCGACGCTTCGAGATACCACGACGCATGGTCTTGAGCATGTTGTCTGAGATGTGCTGCAACGGCATGTCCAGGTACTTGCAGATGTTGGAACGCTCGGCCATCACATCCAGGGCATCCATAGGGAACTGTGACGGATAGGCGTACTGCATCCTGATCCACTCTATGCCGTTTACGTCTGAGAGGCGCTGTAAGAGCTCGGCTAGCTTGCGCTCACCGTACTGCTGCAAACCGTAATAGGTAAGGTCCTGGGCTATCAAAATCAGTTCCTTGGTGCCCATGTTGGCCAGGCGAGTTGCTTCGCGCACCAAATCTTCCATGGGACGGTCTACGTGCTTACCGCGCATCAACGGGATGGCGCAGAACGAGCAGGGGCGGTTACAGCCCTCGGCAATCTTGAAGTAGGCGTAATGCTTGGGCGTAGTGATCAGGCGTTCGCCAATAAGCTCATGCTTGTAGTTAGCCTCCAGGGTCTTCAACAGCTGCGGCAATTCCAGGGTCCCGAAGTAGGCATCTACCTGCGGAATCTCGGCCTCCAGGGAGTCTTTGTAGCGCTGCGAGAGGCAGCCCGTCACGTAGAGTTTATCTATGGCGCCCGCCTCTTTGGCATCAGCGTAGCGCAGAATGGTGTCAATGGATTCCTGCTTGGCGTTGTCAATGAAGCCGCAGGTATTCACGATGATGATGTTGGCGTCGTCTTTCTCTGAGTCATGGACTACGTCAAACTCATTGGCCTGCAATTGGCCCATGAGCACCTCAGAGTCTACCAGGTTTTTGGAGCACCCTAGGGTGATCACGTTGTACTTGTCTTGTTTAAGGGATCTTACTTTCACGTGCCTTCTACTTTAGCCTGTTGTCTTTGCTGGAAGGGCAACAACCAAACAGGCTCTTTTGGTTTAGTCTGCGCCCAATTAAATGGGAATGCGTCTTCTTTTATCTACTGAAAGGAGGCTTTCTATCCTACCTTCTCAAGTTTTACTCTGGTTCAAGTTTTCAACTTGGACCTAGGGTAGTGGTAAGTTTTCAACTTACCTGAGGCGCAAGCCTCAAAAAATTAGTTCCTTGGGCCTTCTTACTCCGCAAGTTGAAAACGTGCTTCATGAGTAGCTCCAAGTTAAAACTTGAAGCAGAGGTTACCATTATAGGACCGTTTTCTAGAAAACAGGCTTAAAACAGTTTACTTATTTCTTGGAGAACAGAGAATCCACAAACTCGCGCTTGTCAAAAATCTGCAGGTCCTCTACGCGCTCACCCACGCCAATGTATTTCACCGGAATCTTGAACTCGTCTGAGATGCCAATGATCACGCCGCCTTTGGCAGTACCGTCCAGCTTGGTCACGGCCAGGGCCGTTACTTCGGTGGCTTTGGTGAATTCGCGGGCCTGGATCACGGCGTTCTGGCCAGTGCTGCCGTCTAATACCAACAACACCTCATGCGGTGCGGCGTCAATCACTTTCTGCATCACGCGCTTGATCTTGGTAAGTTCGTTCATGAGGCCCACCTTGGTGTGGAGACGGCCGGCGGTGTCAATGATCACCACATCGGCACCCATCTCCACGCCTTTCTTCACGGCGTCATAGGCCACCGAAGCCGGGTCTGTATTCATGCCGTGATCAATCACGGGAATGCCCACGCGATCGCCCCAAATCTTGAGTTGGTCTACGGCCGCCGCTCTAAACGTATCGCCCGCGCCCAACACTACCTTTTTACCGGCCTTGTGGAACTGCGAGGCCAGCTTGCCAATGGTGGTGGTCTTGCCCACGCCGTTCACCCCCACTACCATGATCACGTAAGGCTGTCCGCCAGTGTCTGGCAGAGTATAGTCAGCTGAGATGCCGCTTTTGTTCTCTTCCATGAGAGCCATGATTTCTTCGCGGAGGATCTTGTCCAGGTCAGAGGTGCCCACGTACTTGTCGCGGGCCACGCGCTTCTCAATGCGGTCAATAATCTTGACGGTGGTCCCAATCCCTACATCGGCGTGCACCAACACGGTCTCCAGCTCATCTAGTACCTCTTCGTCTACGGTAGACTTACCCACCACCGCTTTGCTGAGCTGTTCAAAAAAGCTGGTCTTGGTTTTCTCAAGGCCCTTGTCCAGAGATTCTTTTTTGTCTTTGCTGAAGAAGCCGAAAAGTGCCATGGCGGTTGGTCTGCGGTTTAGGGATAAGGGTGGGTAAAAGGGGGAAATACCAAAAAAGTCCCGCGTATGGAGGGACTTTTACAGGTATATCATGAATGCGATATCAGCAATTATTTTTTCAGGGCGTCCTGAACTTGGTCAATAGGCACCATCTCTTCTCTGAAGGTGTACGCGCCAGTCTTAGGAGACTTAACAGCTTTGATTACCTTCGCCCAGTCTTTACCAGTGGCGGTCTTCAGGGTTGCTACTACTTTCTTAGCCATGGTTATTTAATTTCTTTATGAACGGTAACTTTCTTCATGAAAGGATTGAACTTCTTCATCTCCAAACGCTCAGGAGTGTTCTTTCTGTTTTTGGTAGTGATATACCGAGACATGCCAGGAACATCGGAGTTTTTCTGCTCAGTGCACTCCAAAATCACCTGAACTCTATTGCCTTTAGCTTTCTTTGCCATCGCGAAGTTGATTTTTTATTTAGGACTGCAAATATACAAGACCAGTCCTGTAATTACAAATGGTTTTCAACAATTTTCTATTTGTAGCAAGTTGAGAAACACGCAGTGCGTCTCTGCCACCCCACTCCAAGCAACGGAAACCCAGTTTTGAAGCCGTTTCCCGGAAACCAGGCCCAAAACGCCATTCAGCGCCTTGTTTCTTAAACTATCCTTGCGGCTGCGCTTATTTCAGCTCCGGGAGCTTAAAGTTGTCCAGCGGGCTGGGCTTTGCCATGGTGGCCTCAATCTCCTTGACTGTGCGCGGCGCCCCGGCCGACAGGTTCTCCCAGCCTTTGTCGGTGATCAGGATATCGTCTTCAATCCTTACGCCTATGCCCCACCACTTCTTATCACATGGGCTACCGTCCGGGATGTAGATACCAGGCTCCACGGTTATCACGGAGTTGGCTTTTAAAGGCCCGTAGGTGCCCCGGTCATGCACATCTAACCCCAGGTAATGAGACACGCCGTGCATGGTGTAGCGGCGCGCGTCTTCGGGTTTCTGGATAATGCCCAGTTTCACCAGACCAGCGGCCAGCACGCTTTGGGCGGCCTCATTGGTGGCGTTGAAAGGGTTACCCACTTTACAGGCCTTGAAACCGGCTTCTTGGGCGGCATACACCAGCTCATAGATCTGCTTCTGCTCCGGAGTGAACTTTCCGTTGGCCGGAATGGTGCGGGTCACGTCGGCGGTATAACCGTGGTACTCGGCGCCCAGATCCATCAGAACCAGGTCTTTGCCAAGCCGGGGTTTCTCGTTCTCCACGTAATGCAGGATGCAGCCGTTGTTACCCGCCCCCACAATGGACGGATAACCCTCATATTCGGCGCCGTATTTTTTGTAGACAAACTCATGAATTCCCTGCACCTCAGTCTCAGACATGTTGGGGTGCATGGCTTTCATCACCTCTACCTGACCAATTGCCGACATGGCCACCGCCTTGCGGAGCAGTTTCAGTTCCTTCGGCGTTTTCACTTCCCGCATCTCCGCCAGGATTTCTTCCAGCGCAGACAGGTTTAGTTTCTCTTTGGGCAAGCTGGCAGCCACGGCAGCCCGGGCCGGCGCATCTTTGGCCGTCACATATTGCTTCAGGAATGTATTGCCAGCCAGCGCGGGGTTAGCTGCCATCTGCCGCTGTACTTCCTGCTGTACCTTGTCACCGGCCTGTGCATCATATAGCTTGATGATCTGGTATACCTGCTGGTGGTCAAAGCTTTGGTCTGGCGCCACGCCTACCTTCTGCCGAAACTGCGCTACAAGGTCATACAGATCGGCTTTGTCACGGGGGTCATTCCGGAGGTCATGGGGTAGGTCTAGGAGCAGGATCTGCTCAAAGGCCGCCGTATCCAGCTTAAAGCCGGCAAAGCTGGTGGCCGGCAGTGCGTGGGCAATGCCCAGATGCTGCTTTACCCCTTCCTCGCCCAGGCGCTTGCCTGTCCAGGACTCAGCCTGCGGATTGCGGGGCTGCGCAAACAGCACCTCCTCGGTGGCCACCCCATTGATCATGAGTTGGTCAGAGAAAAGCAGCAGCACGGCATTGGGTTCGCGGTAACCGGTGAGGTAGTAGAAGTCGGGGTCCTGGTGGAAATGGAAATCCACGTCATTGGCCCGATTGCGGAGGGGATTGGAAAACAAAACGGCAACGGAGTGAGCCGGCAGCTGTCGCCGCAGGGCCTCTCTCCGTTGCCGGTGAAATTCTTTATCCAGGAAATCCGCAGGTTTGTCCGGGCCTATAGATTGCGCGGCCACGCCTAGCGGCAGCGACACAAGCAATGTTAAACAGAGGTGTCGCAGAGCCTTCATGGCAGAAACTTAGTAAACGATATAACCGTCTGCTTTTGCTTTCTTCAAAACAGCAGAGATGCCGTTTTTGGTGATGTTACGAAGGGCAGAAGTAGAAACTTTAAGGGTTACCCATGCATCTTCTTCTGGGATGTAAAAGCGTTTCTTCTGCAAGTTAGGGAAGAACTTACGCTTCGTCTTATTGTTGGCGTGCGAAACGCGGTTACCCACCTGCACTCTTTTACCGGTTAAATCACAAACTCGTGCCATTGTATCGTTAGTATCGTTTATTACAAAAGGGATGCAAATATCCGCAAAAAGATGTGGAATGTCAACCCTCGCTCACAACTTTTTTCTTTAATGCGTTCTTAAAAAGCGATTTACCCGTTCTCAGGCCCATTTTTGCTTCCACTCGCGGGAGAAGAAGGGTCTGTTTTACGGAAACCAAAGGGACAATGCTTGCAGCCGCTCTGGCAACAGAAGCCTCTTCTCTGGTGGTACTGCGCCGTGAACACCATCAACCCCTGCTCATTAAAATAGAAGTCTCCGGGCTCCAGGGGCTGCGGTTTCGCTTTCATGGGGCAAAGGTAAGGGGGAATGGCGTAGCAGGAAAGTTTTGTTTCTATTTAGAGCGATGGAAGGAAGAATTTTAGGAATACGAATTTGCTTTCGCCTTGGAAGGGCGGTTTGTCTATGGCTTCATGGGCTTTGTTGTTTCATCTTTCCCCTCCGAGCGCTCACGGCCGCGGGGCCCCGCCTTCCGCCCTCGCGCTGTACCCTCTCGCCTGGCCCTGCAGGGTCAGGCGCACTCGCGGCACCGGGTCGAGTGCCAAGCGCTCAGACGAAAGGCTGGAATTGAGGAATGCGTCAAAGCTGTAATACAGCTTATTAGCGAGGACTCTCCCCTTGAGGGGAGCGCAGAGGGGTGTTTACACCAGCAGATTATTAACTTCCGCGCCATATAATAAAGCCAATGGCACCTTCTTCTTTGTCTTTAAGGTGCGGGTAGAGGATTACAAATCCCCCTTTCGTAACTTCCGGATTGCAAATCCGGAAGAGCGTTCTTTGGTTCTTTCTCCCTAAATGCCAATGCGGCCTGCTGTTGTTAGTGTTACCAGAGGGCAACCACCACTTCTGCCATCCTCTTCCTCGCCCACTCTGCCAACACCAGAAGCACAAACTGCCAGTAGTTTTTCCCTCAAAGAATTTAGTTACTTTTATCTCCGCCAACGGTTCCTGCGTATTAATTCAAATCTGGAAAGAGAGAATTGGTCGCGCTTTCCCTAACCTTAACCCTATTTCCTATGGAAACTTCCACCATCACTTCCAGCCAGGAGGCTATCGCTTTAGAAGACAAGTACGGCGCCCATAATTACCACCCACTGCCTGTGGTGCTGACCCGCGGCGAGGGAGTGTTCCTGTGGGACGTGGAAGGAAAGCAGTACTATGACTTCCTGAGTGCGTACAGTGCCGTGAACCAGGGGCATTGCCACCCGCATATCATCAATGCCCTCACCGAGCAGGCGCAGCAACTCACCCTTACCTCCCGCGCTTTCTATAACGACAAACTCGGTCCTGCCGAAAAATACCTCTGCGAACTGTTTGGCTATGACAAGGCCCTACTTATGAACTCCGGTGCCGAGGCCGTGGAGACTGCTATCAAACTGGCCCGCAAGTGGGGCTATAAAGAAAAACTGATTCCCCCGCACCACGCCGAGATTGTAGTAGTGGAGCATAACTTCCATGGCCGTACCACGGGTATTATCTCCTTTAGCACTGACCCCAGTAGCACCACCGGTTTTGGGCCGTACATGCCGGGCTACAAGGTAATTCCTTATGACAACATTGAGGCGTTGGAGCAGACGCTGCAGGAGAACCTGCACATTTGCGCGTTTCTGGTGGAGCCCATTCAGGGCGAGGCCGGCGTAATGGTGCCCTCAGAAGGCTACCTGGCCAAGGCCAAGGCGCTGTGCACCAAATACAACGTGCTCTTGATTGTAGATGAGATTCAGACCGGTATTGGCCGCACCGGCAAGATGCTGGCCTCTGACTATGACGGCATCAAGCCAGATATTTTGATTCTGGGCAAAGCGCTTTCCGGTGGCGTGCTGCCCGTGTCTGCGGCCCTCGCCGATGACCACATCATGCTCAGCATTCAGCCGGGTGAGCACGGCTCTACTTTTGGCGGGAATCCGTTGGCCTGCGCCGTGGCCGTGGCTGCCCTGGAGGTGATCCAAAAAGAGAAATTAACCGAGAATGCCATGCGCCTGGGCGAAATCTTCAGGGACCGCATGAACCAACTCAAGGCCCGCCACCCCGAACTGGTAAGCCTGGTGCGGGGCCGCGGACTGCTCAACGCCGTGGTCATCCAACCTACTTCAGACGGACGCACCGCCTGGGATGTCTGCGTGAAACTGATGGAGAACGGCCTGCTGGCCAAGCCTACCCACGGCGATATCATCCGGTTCGCGCCGCCGCTGGTAATCACTGAGGAGCAGCTGAATGAATGCTGCGATATTATTGAGAGAACCCTGGAGGAGTTTTAAATTCCTGTCCTAAATCCCATTACCAAGAGCTGCCCTGATTTTAAATTGGGGCAGCTCGTCTGTTTTAGGCCTGTTTTCCCAAAAACGGCCTTAAAACAGACAACGGCCTTTGCATCCATAAAAAGATAGGGCAATTTCACCTATTGCCGTACCTTTGCGCCCGGACCTGGGTAGCGTGGATTTTTACCTTCCCCTACACTTTTTCAGGCTCCTTTTTGTTATACCAGCGGCAAGCGGTCATACATACCCGCTCGCTCACCTAACCTAGCTGCTATGAACCACTTAACCCGTCGGCCCCGCCGCAACCGCAAGTCAGAAGTGATCAGGAACCTGGTACAGGAGAATCACCTGAGCCTGCATGACCTCATCTATCCTATATTTGTTACCGAAGGCCAGAACGTTTCCCAAGCTATTGCCTCTATGCCTGGCATCTCCCGCTTCAGCCTTGACCGGCTGGTGGATGAGGTAGGCCAGTGCGTGGAGCTGGGCATTAAGGCGTTTGCGCCATTCCCCAATATTGCCGAGGAGAAAAAAGACCGCTTCGCGCAGGAAAGCAAAAACCCCGAAGGCCTGTACCTGAAGACCATAGTGGAGCTCAAGCGCCAGTTCCCCGGCATCATGCTCGCCACCGACGTGGCCATGGACCCGTACAGCAGTGACGGCCATGACGGCATTGTAGACAACGGCGAAATTATCAACGACGCCTCCTTAGAGGTGCTGGGCCAGATGGCTTTGGCCCAGGCTCAGGCCGGCGCCGATATTGTGGCCCCTTCAGATATGATGGACGGCCGGGTGGCGCACATCCGTCAGATCCTGGACAAGCACGCCTTCGGGCACGTGGCCATCATGAGCTACACCGCCAAGTATGCCAGCGCATTCTATGGCCCGTTCCGGGATGCCCTGGAGTCCGCCCCTAAACACGGCGATAAGAAAACCTACCAGATGAACCCCGCCAACAGCCGCGAGGCCCTCATTGAGGCCGAGCTGGACACCCTGGAAGGAGCCGATTACCTGATGGTGAAACCGGCGCTTTCTTACCTGGACGTGATCAAACTCCTACGTGACAACTCCAGCCTGCCTATTGCCGCCTACAACGTAAGCGGTGAGTATGCCATGGTGAAGGCTGCCGCCCAGAACGGCTGGCTAGACGGCGAGAAAGTGATGCTGGAAACGCTGCTTAGCATGAAACGCGCCGGCGCCGATATCATCCTTACTTATTTCGCCAAGGAATACGCTCAATACCTGAAGCGGTAAAAAGTGCGTTTCAGGCCTGTTTTCAGCAAAATGGCCGTAAAACGCAAAGGCTTACCAAAGGTATTGGATCACTTATAAAAGAAAGGGGCTGGAAAGAATTCTCTCCAGCCCCTTTCTTTTATAAGAAGCCTTAGGGTTACCTGATAAAGGCCATCCGTTTGGTGTAGCGCTTGCCGTCCAGGGTCAGTTGGTAGAGGTAGGTGCCTGAAGGCATGGTTTGCCCGCCGGCTCCGCGCCCGCTCCAGGTAACCTGGTGCTGCCCGGCCGGTTTTTTGCCGCTTACCAGCGTGGTCACCAGTTTACCGCTCAGGTCATACACCACCAACTTCACGTCAGTGGCTTTTTCAAGGGTAAACGGAATAATGGTAGAACCTCCTTGCCGGAACGGGTTAGGGTAGTTCTGCTGCAAGCCCAGTTGCGCCACTTTCTCAATCTCGTCTTTGGTGGCCAGCGGGCCCGAGTAGCGACGGCTGAACACGCCATTGCCGTGGGTTCCTACCAAAACCAGGTTATCGGTGGTACGGCTGATGACCATGTCAATAGGCACCTGGCCAATACTGCTGCCCCCCTCCTGAAGCCAGTTGGTGGAAGAGCCGTCCAAAGAACCCGTGGAGTACAGGCCGGTGCTGGTGCCCACGAAGAACTTGGTACCGCCGCCTTCCTCGGGCAAGATAGACACCCAGCGGGTGGAAGGACCGTTCCCGATCGTGGCCGATTTGCCGGCTTCTTCCAGGTTACCGGAAACGGCGGTCCAGGAAGCGCCGCCGTTGGTGGTGTAGAAAAGGCTTTCCACGCGGTAGTTGGTAAAGGCCACTACGGCTTTGTTGGCATCACGGGGGTCTACGGCAATACAACCCACGTTGGCGCCGACCGGGAAGTTAGTTCCTGACACATCTACGTACCCCGGGGAGGCCTCCTGCAGTCTGTACACTTTCCCGTTGCGCGTGCCAAAGTACACCACGTCGGCCGGGGTCTTGCTCACCGACACCGCTGAAATAGTCTCTGCATCATTGATATCAGCGACTACTTCCCAGCCCAAGGATGAATGGGTAGTTCCCGTGGGCAGCAGGGCCACGTTTCGGTTCCGCCAGAGAGAATCGCCGGCCGGAATGTAGACCGTGTACTCATTGTTAGGGTCAATGGAATAAGGGTTAATGAAGAGATATCCTTTGCCGGTAGGCGGATCAATACGGGAATAGCCTTTGTAGGTGCCGGCATCATCAAAGATATAGCGGTACACGGTTCCGTTCTGCACAGACACGTAAAGGGAGTGCTTGGTCACGGCTGTAAAGGAGCCGTCGCCGCCCAGTTCTTCTTCCCACAGAGTTGTAGCGTCTATGTCACTCACAGACCAGGTTCCGTTGTCCTGCATGCCGCCCACCACAAAATCATCCTGGGTGTTCAGGTCCATGGCCACGCTGTAGAACTGGGTGGTCTGGTAGCCGCGGTTCAGAGATTCCCAGGCCACGGAAGAGGCCAGCACGTTACTGGTTCGGCTAATGCCGCCGTCATGGCTGGAAAGGGTCTTGGCCGGATTTGACGGGTAGAAGATGAACTCATGCTGGTCTGGGTGATGGTTGGGGTACAGCGCGTAGTTGGTGTTGGAAGGATTATACCCCCCAATCTTGCGCGTGGTGGCCGTAGAGGCAAACCCATCAATAGAGACATACAGATTAGTGCCGCCCAGCACCACCACATCTGAGTTGTCTGGCTTCACTTTCACCACCATGTTGTAACCGCCCTGCAGGTCTAAGTTACCCGAAGAACCGCCCAACATAGGCAGGTTAGCCGAAAGGTCCGTCCATTCGCCGCCAGAACCGCTCCCGTCGCCGGAAAGGTACTGGTACTTCCAGAGGTTAGCCTTGGCCGCCGCGTTGTTTTCTGTGTAAAGGAAAAAGTACACGGTGTTCTCATCAGACTTAGACACGTCCATGACAATGCGCCGGTACGTGGCAGGCCAATTGGCAGGCGTGATATTGGTCCAGTTTACCCCATCCAATGACCGGAACGCCCCTTTCACGGTAGAAGCACCTCCATTGGCGAACTGGCTCATGCCCGCGTACTTCACCCCGGCGGGGCTAACGGTAATATCTGTAAAATAGGAACTGGAGGAATAGGCCGCGGCTCCGCCGCCCAAAACAATACCCCAACTGGTACCACCGTCTACAGACCTCCAGATAGCAGAAGGCGTAGCAGCATATACCTCATCCTGGGTAGGGCTAGGCGCCGTGGCTACCCGGTACATGTATTGGAACACGTTATTGAACGTGGTAGGATTAATCGATTGTGTGGCAGGCAGCGGGTTCCAGGTGACGCCGTTGTCAATTGACTTAAAGACGCCATTGCCCAGGTAGGAGGCGCCGGTTTTCCCGGCCGAGTTGCCCAGGATCTCCCCGGTACCATAGTACCAGATATTGGTTTTGCCGGGGCGTTTGTCTTGCGTGATGGTGGTGACACTGTGCAACTGGTCTGGCCCGGTAACTTTCACCCAGGAGTTGCCGCCATTGGTGCTGCGCCACATTCCGCCAGACACGCCACCGGCCAGAATGTGGTCCTCATTGGTCACGTCAAGGGCCATGGCGCGGGTACGGCCACCCACGTTAAAGGGCCCGCGGCTGTTCCAGGCGGTGCTGGCAAACAACCCGTAGGGGTTCTTCATGCGCTCTACCTGCTCCACGGTGGGAATAGTGGCGGCCACGGCCAGTTCCAGTTCCCGTATGCCTTTGGGGATTACCCCGGTGGCCGGGTCTTTCAACCGGTCAAACTCATAGTCGGCGCGGGCTTCTGGTTTGTCTTTGGTGCCAATGGCGCCTTTCTTGTGCAGCCGCTCTGCCCGTGACAGTTTACCGGCGGCAGATAAGCCCTCTAACGAAAAATGGGAATCCTGCTTTTTTAAACCCGGAATAAAAGAAGCGAAGGACAATAAGGCCCCAAAAACCAGGAGCAAAAGGCCAGAAAGAACAAATTGGCGCTGCGGAGCAGTACGGTTCATGCACTAAAAGTAAAAGTGTCTACTATGGTTGGATACTAAAATTTGAATGTATGCTTTGATTACTCCTGTTTTAAAAACAGGGTCTGCCCAAGGCAGGTACTATTTTCTTCGGGAGAAGGAGTTGACGGTAAACCAACCATTTGCAGGCGTGGGGGCCATTAGGTTTACCTCTAGTAGGTCCTGTACTTCTATCTGCCGTTCACCCTTCTCTACCAACTTCATCCCCGCCGGGAAATACACCTTAATTATTTGCCCTTCGCCAAAGGCGTCCTGAAAACCGGCGCCGTAGCCCATCACCGCCTTTACCCTGGCTTCTGCCTGGCAGTTGCCTTGGGCGCATGCCGGGCCTCCGGGGGCAGACGCAGTTAAGATTTTTGAGACCTTAATAAGCACCTGGGCCGTGCCGGGAGCAAGGGGCGCCGGTACCTCAATGGCAGGTCTGGGCCGCCCAGCCTTCCCTTTAGACAAAACACCCCCCTGCGCATCTTGCGCCTGTTTTACAGACCCAGAATCTTTCATTTGCTTACATGCTGTATTGCATATAACAGACAAGAGAACAATTGAAATAGTGCGATGCAGAGCGGCCATTCTTTCACGTAAAAACAAATATATCTATATAAGTCAAAGCATTAGGCATTAAAAGACCTTTTATTTTGGTTTTTTCAGGTACTATTGTACCCTTTTAACACTTAGGCCACAACCCTTCTCGCCAGAAATGGTATAGGGGGATATTTATTACTTTTCATTTTTCCCATGAACGTTCCTATGCTTCGCTTGTTTGTCAGGCGAGTGGCCGTACTCTTTTTAGTGCTCCTCCTTTCCTCCTGTGACGCTTTTCAGAACCACCCGTATGAGGGTAAGCTTGAATTCAAAGACGTGACAGCCGAGAACGTATCCAGAATCAAAGCCCTGGAAGCCCGCTACGACGCCCAGACTCCTCTCCGGTTTGCCTTCACCTCAGATACTCAGGGATTTTTTGATGAGACCGAGGACATGGTCAAAGACATGAATACCCGTGACATTGCCTTTGTCCTGCACGGGGGAGATTTAACCAATTATGCCTTTACAGATGAGTTTGAGCGCATGCACCGGGTCCTGTCTAAACTGAAGGTGCCGTACGTGCCGGTTATAGGCAACCATGACTGCCTGGGCGACGGGGACAAGGTGTACAAAGAGATGTATGGGGCCCTTGACCATTCGTTTACCTTCGGGGCCAATAAATTCATTTTCCTGAACACCAATTTTCTGGAGTTTGATGAAAGCGTCCCAGACATTGGCTGGTTGGAGAAGGAACTGCAGACACCCGCGCATATCCTCAATAAGTTTGTGATTTCCCACATGGTGCCCAGCAACCAGGAAGCGAATAAGGCCAAAGAACACGCCTATGCCTACCTTATGCGCAAGTACGGCGTACGCCTTTCGCTACACGGCCATACCCATTATTATCGGGTGGACCAGCCTTACAATGACGGCATTACCTATGTAACCGCAGCGGCTTCGCAGAAACGGAGCTACGTGATTGTGACCGTAATAGGCTCCCAGGCTACCTTTGAGAAAATAGAGTTTTAGCCTGTATGCGCCATATCACCCACCTCTGTCTACTGCTTTGCCTTACCCTACCCTTGCAGGGCCTGGCGCAGGATGACACGCTTAAAACTGACAAAGTGGACCGCCCCAAGAACAGCCGCTGGGCCCCAGACTACCTGGTCATGCAGCACGCCGGGCTAATCGGTGTTCTATCGGCGGGCATCGGTTATGACTTTGGCAAGCATGACCGCACCAACGCTGAGCTCATGTATGGCTTCTCGCCCAACCATGGGTTCAAGAACACCACCCACACGTTTACCACCAGAATCTACTACCAATCGCACCCCAAGCCCCTGTACAAAGATTTCATGATCAGCTGGATAAAGGCGGGCGCCGGCATTAGCATGACCATTGGCGAACAGTTTGAGACCTTCTTCCCCAAGAAATACCCCAACGGCTACTACATCTGGCCCACGGCCACCCGTATACTTCCGTTTGTGGGCTCCTCTTTGGGCAGGAATTTCAAGGGCAGAAACCGGCCTATTTACGGAGAGTTTTACGGCGAGATTGGCAGCAGCGAGGTCATGATCATTGACAAGTACCGCAACAAAGGCATTTCCATCCCAGACATTCTCAACCTGGCCGTGGGCGTGCGCATGACTCTGTAACGCTGTTTTGGGCCTGTTTTCCAGAAAACGGGCCCGAAACAGGAATTTGCCCTTTGGCTAAACATCCTGTAGGTTTCTAAGAGACAACCTCCCATTTTTGCAGGAGAAAGCCCCGGCTTCTTTTCCTTAGCAGCTATTCTTATGAGTTACTCTTACCTGAAAGCCCTGCACATCATTTTCATTGTGACCTGGTTTGCCGGGCTCTTCTATATTGTGCGCCTGTTTGTGTACTACGCCGAGGCCGCCCAAAAACCCGAACCCGAGAAAAGCATTCTGCAGAAACAGTTTGCGCTTATGCAGCGGCGCCTGTGGTACGGCATCACGTGGCCCTCGGCCATTATCACTGTCATTTTAGGTTTGAGCCTATTGCGGTTTTACCTGCCTATTCCTGCGTGGCTCTGGATGAAACTGGGGTTTGTGGCCGGGTTGTTGGCCTACCAGTTTTACTGCCAGCGTATTTTCAGCCAACAGCAGCGCGGCGAGATACGGCAAAGCTCCACTGCCCTTCGGGTCTGGAATGAGGTGGCTACCCTCCTACTGGTAGCCATTGTATTTTTGGTGGTGCTTAAAAACGGCCTCAGCGCTACCTGGGGCGTACTGGGTTTCATAGCGCTCTCCGTGCTGCTCATGGCCGCCATTATGGTGTACAAAAGGCTCAGGAAAGATTAATTTCCTCCTGGTGAAGCACGAGTCCTTTCGTGTGTGGTTTCCAGGCAGTCACGGTTGTTGATGAGAACACCAACAATGGCGGTCAAGTAAGGAGAAGACCAGATAGGGGCATAAAAAAGTGTCAGGTGTTGCACCACCTGACACTGCTGGATGACTAAGACAAAATCCTCGCCTTCCCTCTCACCATTACTAACAAACAAAATATCTTTTCGGCGGGCACCGATTCATTCCTCTGATTTCTTTTGGCCCAGGCACGGCCTGATGGTTTCTGTTTTAGGCCCGTTTTTCAGAAAAAGGCCTTAAAACGCATTGATTAAACTGCCTTACTAAACATCGGCTTGGCTGGGCCTTCTGCCGGGGTAGCCTTCAGGTAAAGGTCAAAAGCGGCACACACGGAGCGCAGGAACCGGCGACCGGTAGTAGTTAATTTCAGTTCATTTTGGCCCAGTTCAATCAGGCCATCGGCGGCCAGGTCTTGCAGGGCGGGCACTACTTTCTCCTCGATAAGGGCTAGGGCCGGGCTGTCTTGCCAGTTGGTCTGGCCGTTGCAGGCAATGTCCAGGATATGGCGGCGCATCTGTACGTCCAACTCGGTTAACAGGTAGCCTTTCATGACAGGCCACTCGCCCATTGCCAGCAGGGCGTAATATTCTTCCACCGTTTTCACGTTCTGCACATACCCGCGGTACAGGTCACTGATAGCCGATACGCCCAGGCCGACCATCAACTGGGTCTGGTTGGTGGTGTAGCCCATAAAGTTGCGGTGCAGGCGGCCTTCGCGCTGGGCCACGCACAGTTCCTCCTCAGGAAACGCGAAGTGGTCCATGCCAACGTCTTCATAACCGGCTTCCAGCAGCATAGCTTGCCCTAGAGTATAGAGGGCCAGTTTCTCATCTTCCGCCGGAAGGTCTTCTTCTGAGTACGCCCGCTGCGATTTCTCTTTCCACGGCACGTGGGCGTAGCTGTAGTAGGCAATGCGATCTGGTTTCAAGGCGATGACCTGCCGGAACGTCTCCGCAATGCTTTCCTGGGTCTGGAACGGCAGTCCGTAGATCAAGTCATAGTTCACGGAGGTGTAGCCTATCTCCCGGGCCAACTCAGTGGCCTGCACAAGGTTCTTCAGGGGCTGAATACGGTTAATGGCTTTCTGCACTTTCTCTGAGAGGTCCTGCACGCCGTAGCTTACCCTTCTGAAACCAATGTCATACAGGGCCTGGAGGTGCTCAGCGGTAGTGTTGTTGGGGTGCCCTTCAAAGCTGAACTCATGCTGCGGGTGCACATCGGCGTTGGCCAGCAGCTTGGTCAGAAGATGGGTCAGGTTCTCGGGGCTGAAGAAGGTGGGTGTTCCGCCGCCCAGGTGTATTTCCCGGATGACCGGTTTCTCTGAGAACAGGGCCAAGTATTTGTCCCACTCCTGCAGAATGGCCTTGAGGTAAATGGGTTCTACACCGTGGTTTTTGGTGATGCGCTTGTTGCAACCGCAGTAGGTGCACAGGCTTTCGCAGAACGGCAGGTGCAGGTACAGGCTAATGCCCTCATCTTTGTTAGAAGCGGTAAACGTAGACAGCAGCGTTTCTTGCCAGGCCTGGGTAGCGGGCAAGGTATTGCCCCAAAAAGGCACGGTAGGGTAACTAGTGTACCGGGGCACCGGCACATTATATTTCCTGACTAAGTCTGAAGACGAAAGGGAAGAAGTACGTTGCAAATCCATGACACAAAGGTAGGCGCCCGCCTCCCCTTCTGCACTGGAGCCCCGTCACCGAAAAGGGTGATCTTCATCACTTTACTCGTTTATGCTATGCTGAGTGAATTAGAATTGAAGAGGTATTTTGGGGCTGTTTCCCAAAAAAAGGCAAGAAACCACTTCTCCCGCAAGTTTAGCGCCAGCGTAACTTGTGGGTAGCTAATTTGGAAGTTTATAAACTTCCTTCCTACTGCACTAACATTACCTCCACCAGCCCTTTCTGCCCGGCATAATCGCGGGCACTGCTATAGAGATAATGGTCCGGCTCCTCTACCCAACCTGCTTCTACCGGATTCTGGTGCAGATATTCCAGCCGCTGCTCCAGTAATAGATTAGTGCTTAATTCAATGGGGTGGTTGTGCTGTTGCCAGAATTGATACTTCGTATTGTTTGGGTTTTGGCTACCGGCCCGCTCAAACATCCAGAGCATCCAGGCCCGCCGGCTCTCGTGGATATTCCCTTCAATAGCTTTGGTCAGTTCTTTGGAGGTATGCCGCTTCAGGTCCCGCAAGATATACTCTAGTTTTTCTCCGGTTGACCCGATGATGAGGTGCGCGTGGTTGGACATGAGGCACCAGGCATACACCTCCAGACCCTTGTGCTTGATGCAGTACTTCAGGCTTTCCACAAAGATGTCTTTGTATTCCCTTCTTGTAAACACATCAATCCAGTTCACGGTGGCGAAGGAGACAAAGTACAGGTAATGCTGGTTTCTTACTTTGTAGCTGCGGCTCATAGGGGAAGAAGTAAGTTTATAAACTTACTGCACTAGATACCCACAAGTTACGCTGTCGCTAAACTTGTGGTGAATAAACGAGGAAGTTTATAAACTTCCTTTAAAACATAATTCTAGAAAAGGCAGAAGCCTCTCCTTTCGGAGAGGCTTCTGCCTTCAAATCCATTTCCAGCCTGTTTTCCCAAAAACAGCCTCAAAACGCTAATCCATCATATCGGCCGGTCTTGGCGCTCCTGGAGCTACGTCTGGGTTCCAGCTCATGGGGTAGTTCTGGTCCAGCAGTTCCAGGGCTTCTACCGTTAAATACAGCGGCTTAAAGGTGTCAATCATGACGGCCAGTTCATGGGTTTCTTTCTTGCCTATGCTGGCTTCAACGGTGCCGGGGTGCGGGCCGTGCGGAAGGCCGCTGGGGTGAATGGTGAACGACGCGATGTCAATGCCCTTTCTGCTCATGAAGTTACCGGCCACATAGTACAGAATCTCGTCTGAGTCTACGTTGGAGTGGTTGTAGGGCGCCGGGATGGCCTCAGGGTGGTAGTCAAACAGGCGGGGCACGAACGAGCAGACCACGAAGCCCTGCGTCTCAAAGGTTTGGTGCACGGGCGGTGGCTGATGAATGCGGCCGGTAATGGGCTCAAAGTCATGGATGGAAAAGGCATAGGGGTAAAAATAGCCGTCCCAGCCTACCACGTCCAGCGGAGAGAAATCATAGTGGTACTGGTGCAGAAAGCCTTCCTTCTTGATCTGGACCAGGTAATCGCCGGAGGCGTCATCAATCATCAGTTCATGGGGCGGACGGATGTCGCGCTCACAGTAGGGCGAGTGCTCCAGCAACTGCCCGAAGTGGTTGCGGTAGCGGCGAACGGTTTCCACGGGGCTATAGCTTTCGGTGATGAGCAGGCGCACGGGGCCTTCGTTCCACTTCCATTGGTGGATGATGGTTCTGGGGATGACCACGTAATCGCCGGGCTCCACTTCCAGGCGTCCCATCTGGGAGAGCAACACCCCGGAGCCTTCATGGATGAACACAATCTCATCGGCCAGGGCATTCTTATAGAAATAGGTCATCTCACGTTCCTGGGGCAGGCATATGGAGATGGTGCAGTCATTGTTCATGAGCACCGTCTTGCGGGCACTCAGATAATCCTGGCCCGTGCTCTCGCCTTTGAAGGGGCGCAGGTGGTAGGGCGCCAGGGGCACGTCTGACTTAACCGGACCGTAGGGCACCGGCTCCCCTATGCGCGTGATGCGGGTGGGCGGGTGGTTGTGGTAGAGCAACGAAGAGACGCCCGAGAAGCCGAGCGTGCCTACCAGTTGCTCATGGTACAGCGTGCCGTCTGGTTTCCGGAACTGCGTGTGCCGTTTGCGCGGGATGTTGCCTAACCTATGATAATATGCCATGTCTGTTCAATGAGGGTGGTTCCTGAAATACGTGGTCCATTGCTGGATTGGGTGAATAAGTTAGGAGTTCCTGCCCATAAACAAAAAAAGCGCCGCCGGAATAATTTCCGGCGGCGCTTTTGGTTACTTTTTGGCGGTGGTGGTCACTTTGCCAAGGCTTATCTGTTTGGCCTGTTCAAAAAGCCCCAGGGCCTTCTGGAAATCTGGGTCAATCTCGTTCAGGACCGGGTAGAAGCCTTCGGCCTCGTAGCGGCTGCGGGCAATGAACGCCTTGAGGTTATTCTGGATGGTTTTCTCTGACCGTTTCAGCTCTGCGTTGTCTATCTTGATATCGGCGCGCTTGGCCTGCTTCAGGAGAGAGGCCATCATAGCATCTGTCACCTGGAACGTCTCCCTGAAATCTGTGAGCGTAGTGGTTTCCAGTTGCTTGCGGTGCTCCCTGAAATAGTTGAGGGCGTATTCGCGCAGTACGTTCTTGCGGTACAGCTCGGTCAGCAGCTCCGTGTTATCTGTGGTGTCACGGGGCACGAACACGTCTGGCATGATACCGCCGCCGCCGTACACTACCCGCCCGCGGCTGGTTTTGTATTTAAGCGAATCATTGAACTTGATACTGTCCTGGCTGAAGAACTCGCCGTGCTTGTAGCGGTTGGCCATGTCCTGCTCATAGTCCTCAGTAGATTCTGGGTCATACGGTTTCTGGATGGAGCGCCCGCTGGGAGTGTAATACCTGGAGATGGTGAGGCGCAGCTCAGAGCCGTCTGACAATGGGATAGGCACCTGCACCAGCCCTTTCCCGAAGGAACGGCGGCCCACGATCAGGGCGCGGTCATGGTCCTGCAAGGCGCCGGCCAGAATCTCAGACGCCGAGGCGCTGCCTTCATTGATCAGCACGATCAGGTCGCCGGTCTCAAAATCGCCCTTCATCTTGGCATAATAGTCGGCGTCATATTTAGAGCCTTTGCCGTCTGTATACACCAGTTTTTTGTTTCCGGCAATGAACTCATCGGCCATGCGGGTGGCGTGGTCCAGATACCCGCCGGGGTTATCACGAAGGTCCAGGATGAGGCGCTGCAGGCCTTGCTTTTTCAGGCCGGCCAGTTTGGTTTTGAACTCCTCATAGGTTCCGTTAGAGAAACGGCTTACTTTAATATAACCGGTCTGCTTGTCAATCATGTAAGCGGCATCTACAGAAACAGACGGAATCTTACGCCGGATCACGGAGAATTGCACCGGCTTGGTTTCATTGGGGCGCAACACGGAAAGGTTCACCTTAGAACCCCGCGGGCCTCTCAGTTTCTTGAAAACCACATCATTGGAAATGTTCACCCCGGCAATGTTCTCACCGTTAACTTTAATGATCTTGTCTCCGGCCTGAATGCCCACCTGCTCAGACGGACCACCGCTCAGAGGGGCAATCACGTACAGGGTGTCTCTGAAGATGTTGAACTCCACGCCAATGCCATCAAAGTCGCTCTCTAAGTAAGAGCGCGCCATGGTCAGGTCTCTGGTAGGAATGTAAGAGGAGTGCGGGTCCAGTTTCTCCAGCATTTTGTTGATGGCGAACTCAGACAGGCGCTCGGTGTTCACGGTGTCTACGTACTCGCGGTCTATGTAACTCAGGATCTCCCTGAATTTAAGGTAGCCTCGGGCCGTGCCCTGCGGATTGTTGGTACTGGGTTGAAACAGGGTAGCCCCCAGTAGAATGCCCACTGCAACCGCCAGTCCTAAAAAAAACGGCAAACGCACCTGAAATAAAGAGTTCTTTATTTTCGGGTGATCAGTATTCTCGCTCATATTATTCATGTGGTCATGTTTCAATCTTTTCCCCTTCTTTAATGAATGCTTTTTTACCGTAGGCTAAAACAAACTCTGTAAAGAAGTCCTCTAATATAGTACAAATTTTTATTAATAATAGTTGCTTAAGTGCTTCAGCCTTTGCCGGATAGGCGCTGCGCCATTTTCTTAAGCTCGCGGGCATAAATCTGCCGGTAGCTGCCGTTGCGGGTGGTGGTATCTGCCGCAGACAGAATAGGCCGCGCCTGCACCCGTGTGGCGGTTACGCGGGCTACCTGGGCAATGCGGTCATCGTCCCAATACCCTTTTAAGGCGCGCAGGCATTTGTAGATCAGTTCAGAATCTTCAGACTTGGCCTCTACCAGTTGCTCGGTGTAATACCCTATATTTTTCAGCACCGAGGTGTTGCTCATGTCCTGGTAATAATGCGGGAACAGCTCATGCCGCAGCATCTCATTGGCCGCCTGCTGTTGCAAAACAAACAGGTAGTCTTTCTGTGCGTTCTGCAAAAGCACACCTTTGATGTCAGCGTGTTTATCGGCCCAGTTGCTGCTTTCTGCATAGTCAGCCGATATACGGGCTATCTCTTCAAACGGATTGGGCGTCACCCCGGCCGGGGGTGTCAGGTTTTGGTACTTAGACCCTTTGGGATAAGTGATCTCATATTCCGGCTCTTTGGGTTTGGCCGCGGCTGCCTGTACCGAGTCTGGTTCAGACGCCGCCACAGATGTAGAATCTGAGTTGGTTTTCTCTTTTGTGGCCATGTCTCTAAGCATCTTCTCACAGGAAGATAGGCCCAGAACCATCATAAAAGCGCCTAGAAAAGCGGCCCCTCGGGGAAATGAAAATACCATTTAAAGATTGTAATACGCTTGCTAAAGCAACGCGGGAGGAACAAAAAATTATATCTGTTGCGCCTAAAGTAATACTTTAACTCAGTTAGTGGAAGAAAGTAGGTTAGAATCTTTATCCACGGGTTTATACACCCTCTTATCCACCGTGTTATCCACGTTCTGGTTTTCTTGAAGCCTGTTGCTCAGCTTGGTGAGTTCGCGGGCATAGATCTGCCGGTAATAGCCCGCCACGGTGGTTGTATCGTTGGAGACCGATGCGGTTACGGTCTGCACCTGTTGGGCCGTGGCCTTCGCCAGGTGGGCAATCTGTTTCTTAGGCCAATGTCCTTTCAAGGCCTGCAAGCCCATGTACACCAGCTTGGCATCGGCGGAGCCGGCTTCTACCAGTTGCTGCGTGTAAAAGCCAATGGCTTCCAGCATGTCTGGCTGCGTGGGGTCCTGGTAATAGTGCGGGAACAGTTCACGGCGCAGCATCTCATTGGCCGCCTGCTGCTGTATCACGAAGTAATAGTCTTCCTTCTCATACTTAGCCAGGAGCAGCCGCATGTCTGTGTCTTTGCCCGAGTAGTCACGCACGGGGCCGGTCTCCCGCACCAGGCGGGGCACTGCCAGAAATGGATTAGGCGTGACGCCGGGCGGCGGAGTCAGGTTCTGGTAAGGAGAGTTCTCTGGGTAGGTGATTTCCCACTGCGGTGCGGAGTGCTGCAGAGTTGCGTTAGTCGTACTTGCAGCTTGCATGGATTGGGTAGGAATGGAGGAATAGGCCGCCGCTCTTTCCCTGGCCGGCTCTAACCAGAACCGCTGCCAGGCCAGCAAGGCTATCCCGAACCCAATCAAACCAATATCAACCTTCAGGCTACTTCTCATGCTAAGACCCTTCCAAGTTTACATATCCTTTCCCTGCGCGGCATCCTTACCCTAAGATACGTTTTTTACCTGATTTCCATAAAACGGCTCTAAAACACCTTTAGTGTTCCCGCTCGTCATGCTCACCGGTTTCATAGCGGGTCTTTTCCATTTCCAACTGCTCGCGCTGGGCGGCCGTGAGCGGGGCCAGGTTCTTGAGGTCGGGTTGGCCGGCGTTCACCCAGGCAGTGTACCAGTAACTGGCCACCATGTGCACCGCCAGCCGCATCTGCCGTTCCACCTGCCCGTGCAGCCCCTGGTGGTACCCTCGGCTGAAATCACGGGAATACACTTTAACGGTAGTGGCTCCGCGCTCTTCGATGCTGTATTTTTTATCCTGGGGCAGGGTCTGGGTGAGTTGGCGCTCCACAGAGAAAACGCTGTCCAGGGCGGCATGCGAGCGGGCCACAATTTCCCAGGCGGTGTTGCCAGGATTCTTGAGATACTGGGCCTGCCCTAGAAAGAAATCATAGTCTTGGCTCCAGAGTTCCGGCAACCTGCTTTCCCAGAGGCCATGGATGCCGCGCTGGTTGGTGAACTGGCCATTGTAGTTGCGGGTGGTATGCAAAGGCACGCAGGCATCTGCCAGGTAATGCCCCAGCTCCGCGGAGACTCTGAGAATGCGTTGCAGGTCATGTTGCTTGAAGGCCTCGGTGAGTTGGTATTGCATGAAGTTGATGTGCCAGGGCACGATGCCATGCCGCTGCAAGGTGTCTAAGGGTATTATTTTAAGCGCCTCTTCCCAGCGCCGGGGCAGTTTCTGCAGCGCACTGTCGCCGTACACATCTAAATCTATAAAGTGCCTCGCCCCTTCCTCAGGTACTGCGTAGCGCCGCTTATCCGGGGCCACGGCCTGCTCTGTGATGTAGGGCAGGTGCTGTTTGTAGAAGCCTATCATCTCCGGGGGCAACGTGAATACCGCCTGCCGGTTGATGCGCTGGTGCGCGTAGAAGCCCCAGGAGAAAGCGGTAGTAGTAGCCGCTAAGAGCAGAGAGAAGAGGAGCAGGGTTCTTCGCATGGAGCGTTATACGATTAGAGCCATCAGGAGATAGTCTTTTCTTCTCTCAAGAAAAGACTATAACCATTATTCCGGCCTATATTTAGAACATCGGAACCCTTTAATGTAAAATTGCATTCCTTTAAATCATCTTCCCCTTTTCATGAGAATTAAAATAGATGTACAACAATCAATCAAAAGCAGAAGATTAAAAGTTATTCATCGAGGATACTCATACTTATTCCATTCTTTTATATTCCTTCTTCTTACTACAGTTTTAATATTAACCGGAATACTTTTCCCGGTATCTCTCCTGGTTCAAAACAAAATAGAAGACAATGTTGCCTTTTTAATTGTCTTTTCACCTTTTATTTTCTTAGGGCTTACCTCTCTACATTCTCTCTTATTTGACAATTACCTAACCCGAATAAAAGGCCTTGACCAAGAAAGGAACCGGGAATTGATGAGAAGTATTTTAGAAGGTAGATTTCGTGTGCATATCAACCCTGACCACACCAGCATTCTTAGAATTCACAAGCCACCAACTTTCTGGAAATTCGGAATGCGGGTCATCGTTATTTTCCACGACACCAATATCTATATCAACATTTCCAGGTTCAATTATAGAGGCCTAAAGTCTATTTTTCATTTGTGGTACGATTACTTAAAGATTAGAAGCATTAGCAGAGAGTTTGATAAACAAACCTGGAAGAAGATATAAAGCTTCTGCCCTACTGGCGCGAGTCTTCAGACTCGTGACTTGGGATAATGGGTAGTCTGGAGACTACCCTCGCTGCGTAGCAGCGACCCCACGTCTGCTAGTCAATTGCCCTTTGCCAGTGGTTGCCCGTGAGTCTTCAGACTCACTTCATCCTTCGTCACGAGTCTGAAGACTCGCGCCAGTTAGTTTATTTAGAACCTCACTGGTGTTCCTGTATCAAGCCTCTTTTCCTCAAAACACCCCAAAAACAAAGAACCCTCCCGGAAGCATCAGTTCCAGAAGGGTTCTTTTATATTATATAACAGTAGGTACTCTGTCTAACGTATTTGCAGGCTTACCGTTTGCCTAAACCGGCGAATTTCATGCGGTAATCGGCGTCTACCTCACCTTTGGAAATTTTGGTGAGGCGGCCTTTGAGCAGGCGTTTTTTGAGGGCCGAGAGGTGGTCGGTGAAGAGGATGCCTTCAATGTGGTCATACTCGTGCTGGATCACGCGGGCGGTCACGTCATCAAAGTCATCTTCGCGCAGGGTCCAGGTCTCGTCATAGTACCGGATCTTGATGTTTTCCTGGCGCCACACTTCCTCGCGTACGCCGGGTATGCTCAGGCAGCCTTCGTCAAAGGCCCACTCGTCGCCGCTTTCCTCTACTATCACGGGGTTGATGAACGCCCGTTTTACACCTTTTTCTTCTTCGCCCTCGTCCATGAACGGCTTGGAGTCAATCACAAACAGCCGGATGCTTTTGCCAATCTGGGGGGCGGCCAGGCCTACGCCATGGGCGAAGTACATGGTCTCAAACATATCGGCAATGAGTTTGTCCAGCTCGGGGTAATCTTTGGCTATATCCTGGGCCTTGGTGCGCAGCACCGGATCGCCGTAGGCAACAATAGGGTAAATCATAGGTATTGCTTGCTCTCTAAATAACTCTGTAAAATAATGGTGGCGCTTATCTTGTCCACGGTGGCCTTGTTGGCCCGCGCTTTCTTGCCCAAGCCCATGTCTATCATGGTCTGGAAGGCCATGCGCGAGGTAAAGCGTTCATCATGAGTGGTCACCTTTAAACCCGGAAACAGCTTTTGAAGTTTCCTCACGAAGCCCACCACGTGCTGGGTGTTATTGGTGTCTGAGCTGTCCAAATGTTTGGGCATGCCAATGACCACCTCGTCTACCTCTTCCTTCTGGAAATAATTGGCCAAGAACGCCAGCACATCTTGGGCGTGCACCGTGTCCAGCGCCGAGGCAATGAGTTGTAGGGGGTCTGTCACCGCCAGCCCCACTCGCTTTACCCCGTAATCTATGGACAAAATTCGCCCCATGGTTTTTTCGTTTTAACACTGTTTTCAGGAAAATAGCCCAAAAACGGCGCCGGGGCCTGGGGCAGGTGATGGTACCTGCTTGTAAAGCCCTGACAAAGGTAGCTATTATTCTTAAAACCTGTCCGGCACCGGAGCCTGACCGCTTTTACCCAATTACTCTTTTGCCTACCTTAGTGGGTGAAACGAACTTCTCATCCATGTCCCTGACCTCTTCCCGCCGGTCAATCCGGCTTTCTTTGCTGGCTCTCTTTCTCTGGAGCCTCTCATTGCCCGCCTTTGCCCAGGCAGATTTACAGAAACTGGACGCTTATTACCAGAAGGCCCTTAAAGACTGGAACGTGCCGGGCATGGCCATCGCCATTGTCAAGAACGACTCGGTGGTATTTGCCAAAGGCTACGGCGTGCGCGACCAGGAAAAAGGAGGAACCGTAGACGCCAACACCCTCTTCGGGATTGCCTCCAACTCCAAGGCCTACACAGCCGCGGCGCTGGGCATGCTGGTAGACGAAGGCAAGCTGAGCTGGGACGACAAGGTGGTCAAATACCTTCCCTATCTGCAGCTCTATGACCCATACATGACGCAGAACCTGAACATACGTGACCTCCTGAGCCACCGCGTGGGCCTGCAGACTTTCTCCGGGGATCTGCTCTGGTACAACACCACCTACAGCCGCAAAGAGATTCTGCAGCGCGCCCGCTACCTGCAACCCACCTACCCATTCAGGGGCGGCTACGGGTACTCCAACCTCATGTTCATCGCCGCCGGCGAGGTGATAGAAGCCGTGTCGGGCAAGACCTGGGAGCAGTTTATCCAGGAGCGTTTCTTCAAACCGCTGGGCATGACCCGTTCTTATATTTCGGTGAATCAATTGAAGGGGCTAGACAATGTAGCTGCACCGCACGGCAACCCTGCCAAAGAAGGCGACACACCGGTACCCACCGTGCTTACCGCCTGGGACAACTGGAACCCGGCCGCCGGTATTTTCACCAGCGTAACCCAAGATGCCCAGTGGCTGAAACTGCAATTGAACCGGGGTACCTACAAAGGCCAGCGCCTGTTCTCTGAGGCCGTGAGCCACACCATGTGGACCATGCACAACGCTACCCCGGTCTCGCGGCAGGCCGAAGTCAGCAACCCTACCACCCACTTCAGCGGGGCGGGCCTGGGATGGATGCTCAACGACTACCAGGGGCGCAAGATAGTGTCACACAGCGGGGGCCATGAGGGTATGAACAGCCGCACGCTGCTGGTACCCGAAGAAAAGCTGGGCATTGTGATCCTGACCAACAGCATGAGCAGCATCACGGCCCCGCTCGCCAATTACACCGTGGACCAGTTCCTGGGCATTGCCAATGGCCGTGACTGGAGCCAGTACAGCCTGGACCTGGCCGCTAAAAACCGCGAAGCCCAGAAAACCGCCGAAGCCAAAAAGCCCAAAGTAAAACTGCCCAAAGCCAAACTTACCCGCGACCTGAGCGCCTACGCCGGCACCTATACCAGTCCACTTTACGGCAACGCCACGGTGGCGGTACAGAACGGTAAACTGGTGCTGAGCCTGGCCGCGGCGCCGGCGCTGGGCGGAGAACTTAGCCTTTGGCAACCAGACATCTTTGACCTGGCCTGGAAAAACAACTTCGCGCTGCTCACCCCCACCAAAGCCCGCTTTCTGCCCGGACCAGACGGCACCATTCAGGAACTGCGCCTGGACGCCAACAACCCAGACTTCCATTTCTCTGAACTGGAGTTCACGCGGGTGAAACTATAGAAGAAGCTTGCACTGTGCCCGCCAGGCTAACAGAACCCTGCTTTCCAGGCGGGGTTCTGTTTTAGGGCCGTTTTTTGAAAAACAGATTAAAAACGGGAAAGGCTGTAAGTTTTCACCTTTCCCCACGACTCATGCAGCGCCCCCTGGCTAACCGGCAGTTGCTGGCGCTTGCCTTTATTTCACTTAGGTAGAGGAACCTTTTATAGCTAAGAATTGTGCAAGCAATTCCTAGGTTAAGTCCTTACAATTCGGCTTTCAAACAACACAAACACTTTTAAGCATGTCAAAAAAGACTACTCTGGCCATTTTGCTGGCCGCCGCTATGCTTACCCAGGCACAGGCGCAGACGCAGAAAAAGGCCGTTCCGGCCAAAAAGGCCACTACTACCGCTGCCGCCTCCCAGAAAGGCACCCGCAAACTGGAGACCGTGACCCGCAAGCCCGGCGATCTGGTGATCCCGTACGAGAAATACCAGTTGCCTAACGGGCTTACCGTGGTGGTACATGAAGACCATTCAGACCCAATTGTGCACGTAGACGTGACCTACCACGTAGGCTCGGCCCGCGAAGAGGTAGGCAAGTCTGGCTTCGCGCACTTCTTTGAGCACATGATGTTCCAGGGCTCAGACAACGTGGCCGATGAGGAACACTTCAAGATTGTTTCTGAGGCCGGCGGAACCCTGAACGGATCTACCAACCGTGATCGCACCAACTACTATGAAACGGTTCCCAGCAATCAGTTAGAGACGGCCATATGGCTTGAGGCTGACCGCATGGGCTTCCTGCTGGACGCCGTAACCCAGAAGAAATTTGAGGTGCAGCGCGAGACCGTGAAAAACGAGCGTGGTCAGAATTATGACAACCGCCCTTACGGCCTCACTTATGAGAAAACCTCTGCCGCCCTTTACCCTTACGGCCACCCGTATTCCTGGACCACCATTGGGTACATTGAAGACCTGAACCGCGTAAACGTAAACGACCTCAAGAACTTCTTCCTGCGCTGGTACGGCCCCAACAACGCTACCCTTACCGTGGGTGGTGACGTGACCCCGGCCCAGGTGGTGAAATTGGCTGAGAAATACTTTGGGGCTATTCCTAAAGGACCAGAGGTGAAGAACATGAAACTGGCGGCGCCCGTTCTGGCCCAGGACCGTTACCTCTCTTACGAGGACAACGTGCGGTTCCCGATGGTGCAGATTACCATGCCTACCGTACCTGCCAATCACCCAGATGAGCCGGCCTTAGATGTGCTTTCTAACATCATTGGCGGTGGCAGAACCTCTATCATCTACCAGAACATGGTAAAAACGCAGAAGGCCAACCAGGCCGGCGCGTACCATTCTACCTCTGAGCTGGCTGGCGAATTTACGCTATCTGCCCGCGTGCTTCCTACCCAGAACCTGGCTGACGCTGAGGAACAACTGCGTGACGCCATTGCCGAGTTTGAGAAAAAAGGCGTCACCGATGAGGATATTGCCCGCTTCAAGGCTTCTTATGAGTCTGGTGTGATCAACAGAATGTCCAGCGTGTCTGGCAAGACCTCTACCCTGGCCGCCAACCAGTTCATGACCGGCAACCCTAACTTCCTGGTAAAGGAAAGACAGGCGGTAATGGCCGTGACCAAAGCCGATGTGCAGCGCGTGTACAACCAGTACATTAAAGGCAAGAAAGCGGTTATCCTGAGCGTAGTGCCTAAAGGAAAAGGCGAGTTAGTGGCCAAGGCCGATAACTTCAAGGTGAACCCAGCAGGTTACAAAGCCCCGGCAGACCAGTACTCCGGCCTGAAATACGTAAAAGCCCAGGACACCTTTGACCGCAGCAAGCGCCCAGGTGCTGGTGCTGTTCCTTCTATCACGGTTCCGCCGTTCTGGAAAGAAAGCCTGGCCAACGGCATTAAGGTGATAGGTGCTAAGAGTGACGAGGTACCAACCGTAACGTTACTGTTCACCCTGCAAGGCGGCCACAAGCTGGAGGCCAATGACCCTTCCAAAGCAGGTGTGGCTTCTTTGACAGCCTCTATGCTGAACGAGTCTTCCCAGAAAATGACGGCTGAGCAAATCAGCACCGAGCTGGAGAAATTGGGCTCTTCCATTGGGTTTGGCAGTGGTTCTGAAAGCATGACCGTGTCTGTGCAGTCACAGGTGAAAAACCTGGACGCCACCCTGGCCCTGCTGGAGGAGCGCATGTTCCGTCCTAAATTTGATGCCGCTGATTTTGACCGGTTGAAGAAACAAAGACTGGAAGCCATCAAGAGCCAGAGCACTCAGGCCACTACGGTAGCTGACAACGTGTACAACAAAATGCTCTACGGCGAAGGCAACATCCGCGCGATTCCGGTAACCGGCACCGTGCAAACCGTAGAGAACATCACCCTGGATGACGTGAAGAAATTCTACGCGAACTACTTCTCGCCAAGCGTGACCAACCTGGTGATTGTAGGTGATGTGGAGCAAAAGCAGATCATGCCTAAGCTGGCTTTCCTGAACAAGTGGGCGCCTAAGCCGGTGACCATGCCTTCAGACTTCAAGACAGCCGGTATAGACAAGACCAAGATCTTTATTGTAGACAAAGAGAAAGCCGCCCAGTCTGAGATCAGAATCGGGTACATGGCCTTGCCGTATGACGCCACCGGAGAATACTACAAAGCCGGTTTGATGAACTACGTGTTGGGTGGGGCTTTCAACAGCCGCATTAACCTGAACCTGCGCGAAGACAAAGGCTACACCTACGGCGCCCGCTCCGGCTTCTCCGGAACCGAGGAAGCTGGTCCGTTCACCGCTTCAGCAGGGGTTCGTTCCAATGCTTCAGATGCCTCTGTAGTGGAGTTCATGAAGGAGATCAAGCGTTTCAGAGAAGAAGGAATCACCGATGAGGAACTGGCATTCATGAAGAAGGCTATTGGCCAGTCAGATGCCCGCCGCTATGAGACCTCTTTCCAGAAGGCTGCGTTCCTGAACAACATCCTGCGCTATAACCTGACGCCAGACTACGTGGCTAAGCAGAACGAGATCCTGCAGAACATCACCAAAGAGGAAATCAACACCCTGGCCAAAAAGTACCTGCCCGTTGACAACATGAGCATCATGCTGGTAGGTGACAAAGCCGCTATCAAACCAGGCCTGGAGAAACTAGGCTATGAGGTGGTAGAAATGGACGCTGAAGGTAGCGTGATCATGGCCAAGGCCGACGCCCCGGCAGCAGCCCCAGAGGTGAAGAAAGAGGAGCCCAAGAAAGACCGCAAAGCCAAAGTACAGGGCAAGATCCTTTAGTGCTTAACACACTAGCCGGCTAACCCCGGCAGAGAATACGTTTTAAAGGCGTTTTCGGGAAAACACCCCGGAAACGCCTTTTTTCATGCCCTGTTTTTCCTGAATGTTAATACTGGTTATGAGCGGGTTACCTCTTCGCCCTGGCGGAATCAATAAGAAAAGGGACAACGCCATGAACAGATTCCTTTCCTTCTGTACCGCTATTTTCCTGTGGCTAGGTTTCACAGCCTGTTCCTCAGAGCCTGCTCTCCAGTTTGAAAACCCGCAGCCCCTTAACGCCCCGGAGTTGCAAGAATTCCCCGCAGCCCTGCAAGGTGAGTACCAAGACCCGAAAGACAGCACCATCCTTCTGGTCACCGCCACGGCTGTTATCCAAAAGGTACGGTTTGAGGTCCCTACCTCCATTCAGGAAATGGATAAAGATTCCATTCCTTATCAGGTGAAAAATGACACGTTCTACTCTTCTGACTCGCCGGAAGGGTTACCCGTTCTGCGCAGCACGCCCGATTCCCTTTTTCTGCTGGTCACCCTCACAGACACGCTCTTTGTGCAGAATGCCGCGCACCGGTTGCGCAAGTGGAAAGGAGCCTATTTCATGAACCAGCAACTGGCCCCAAACCGTTGGAAAGTCTTGTGCCTGAAACCTGTGGGCAGAAAGAAAATCCAGCTTTTATACCTGAATGATTCTGTGGATTTGGTCAAGATGCAGGAGATACTTACGCTGCGGAAAGAAGAGAAAATTTACCTGGCCAACCCATCGCAAAAAGAGCTGCGCAAGTTCTTACGCCAGGGCGGCTTCCGGAAACGGGAAACTTTTACCCGTGTGCCGCCAAGCCAAGTTCCCAAGGAAAAGTCTGGCATCTAAAGTCACATAAAGCATACTCCCCATCTTTGGTCAGGAATAGGATTTCTGTTTTAGGCCTGTTTTCTCAAAAACAGGCTTAAAACAGAAATACCAGAAACTTCCTTAGAAGCTTTTCCTTAGCTGCAGGCCGCCGTAGAAATTTCGGCCCGGGGCCGCCTGGAAATACCGCCCGCCGAAGCCGTTCAAATCATTACCCAGGCTGTAGTCTTTATCCGTGGCATTGTCCAGCCCACCGTACAGGTCCAGGTGCCAGGTCTGGTGGAACGTGCGCCTGAAGCCGGCCCGGGCACCCAGAATGAAATAGTCAGGGGCGTACACGGTATTGGCGTCGTTCAGGGGAATCTCAGCGGTGTAATTGGCGGTGGCGTTGAGGTAAAGGCCTAGTTTGCTTTCTACGTCAAGACCTGCCACGGCCACGTGCGAGGCGGTACCGGTGAGGCGGTTACCCGAGAAGTCATTCTCGTTTTGGCGGTAGTCCAGGAACCGGAAGCGGTTATAGGTATAGGTGCCCCACACCTTCACTAATGGCAGGGCGGCCTCAGGAGCTTTTACCACGTCATACCCCAGCGCCACCTCTACCCCCTGCTGCCGCGTGGCGCCGGCATTGGCGAATACCACCACCCCTGAGGAAGTGGTGCGGCTCACAATGGTTTCCTTCAGCTTAAAATGGAACCCTACCACATCAAAGGTTAGACGTTGGTTGAGCAGACTGCCCCGTACCCCGGCTTCATAGTTCAGCCCGCGCTCGGGCTGCAGGGCGGTGTTCAGGCTACCGTCAGAGGGGCGCACCTCTGCCTCCGTGGGCGGAGAGAAACCGGCACTCACGCTGGCATGCGCCGACAAGGCCGGCAAAATCACTTTTACTAACCCTACGCGTGGCGAGAACTGCGTGTCAAAACTCCGGCGCTGCCGATAGGCGTCAGGTCTTGTGGCGGCGTCCGAAACCCGGGTAATGTCATACTTCAGCGTGTTCAGGCTGGCTCCTAAGGTTAACAGAAATTCCAAAGGTAAATCAAGTTCGGCCTGCCCGAAGACAAATCCTTCGTTCACGGCCACCTCATCGTCATAATTCAGCTTGCCGGGCGTGCCTTTGGCGTTCACGTACTGCCGGGCATTCACAAACCTGTGCTGGGCCTCGGCACCCAGGGAAAACCGGGCGGGCAGGTTGGCTATTTGCGTGCGGTAGGTAGTGCGGGAGCGGCCTCCAAAACTCTGGTTCAGGTTGCGTTCATAATCCGTCACGAAGGGGTGGTTGAGGAAACTGAACACGCCAAACAATGAGGTGGTATTGCTCCAGCGGTCGTTGAACTGGTAGGTATACACCAAACCTAGGTTCAGGCCTTCCACGTTAAGCGACGCATTCTGGTCTTTGTTTAGTTGACGGGCCGCCCGTGGGTTGGCGTCAAACTGGGCCTGGGTCAGTGCGCCGGGCAATTCATAGAACAGGTCTGAGTACAGCGCATGAAAAGACAGAGTTTGCTTCTGGGTGGGGTAAAACTGGCCCGAGAGCAGGAGCGTCTCTCGGTCCATGGCGCTTTGCTCGCGGTAGCCATCCAGGGTCTGGCGGTCATAGCGCAACAGCAGGTTAGATTTCTCTGAGGCCACGCTGGCGGCGGCAAACCCGCGGCGCAAGCCATAAGAACCTACCAGGCCACCGGCCATCACGCTGCTCTCCTGGGGCTTTACCGTTTCCAGCAGAATGGTGCCCCCGGTCCCGGCCCCGTACACGCTGCCCGCCGGACCTTTCAATACTTCCACATGGCCAATGGTGGCGGCATCCAGCATGTTCAAAGGAATGGTTCCGTTGGCTTCTACCAACGGTATTTCATTGAGGTACACTTTCACGTTGCGCACGCCGTAAGGCGCCCGCAGGCTACTTCCCCTAATGGAAATGCGGTAGCTGGCCGTGGCCCTTTCTTCCATGCGCACGCCCGGCAAGGTATTGAGCGCCGGCACCAGCGTGGTCTGCGGAAACCGTTCCAGGTCGCGGGTGGTCAACAGCCCAATGGCCCCGGCGGTTTTCTGGAGCGGCCGGTTGGTTTCATAGCCTCGCACCACCACTTCCTGCAAGGCTACGGCCAGCGGCTCCAGCATTACCACCAGCTCGCTTTTGCCCGGCGGCGCGACCAGCCTTTGCGCCCGGTGCGAGGTGGTGCGCTGCACCAGCAGAGAGTCAAAGCGGGAGGCCAGCAAAAGTTGGAAAGCCCCTTCTGCATCAGCAAGCACCCGGTTCCCGGTTCGGATATCCGTTACCACGGCCCCGGCCAACGGCTGCTGCGAGCGGGCATCCAATACCCGACCAGTCACGGTGACCTGCGCGAAGGCGGGCAGAAAAGTAAGCAGGAACAGAAAGGTAAAAAGGTATTTCATAGGTGTGTTTGTCATAAGAAGGAAGCCCGGCCTTAGGTCGAAGACCATTAAAGCCATCCTGCAAAGCTAGAAAAAACGAAGGATGGGCTTGCGGCAACTACCGCTGAAAACGGATAGAAGCCCTGATTGTTTTAGCATCCATAAGCGAGGCAAGCATCATTTGAAAAGTGGTGGTGCTCACCTTGCCTAAACGCAGTTCTTCCCGCTAAAAAAGCCTGGCCTTAAAATGCACTTGGTTACCCCTATGATACCTACTCCGTCCAACTGACTTCCGTAAACAAATGACAATCAACACAAAACAACCAGAAACCATGGCCCGGCTGTTGCTTTCAGCCATTGACAGCGGGCAAGTCCTGGGTACACCAACCTAAAGGCCCTAACTTAGTATAATGGTAGCCCAGCCTTTTTCTTTACACCAGAAGCAGAGAGGGCTACCAAACCTTGTTTTACCCTTAAGAAGCGAATAACATGAAAGTAGAGATATGGTCAGATGTGGTTTGTCCCTTTTGTTACATTGGCAAACGCAGGTTTGAGAAAGCGCTGGAGAATTTCCAGGGCAAAGAAGAGGTAGAGGTCATCTGGCGAAGCTTCCAACTGGACCCAGACCTGAAACCGGTACCCGGGCAAACCTTGCATGAATACCTGGGCAAGCGCAAAGGCACCACCGCCGCCGAGGGCAAGAAAATGAACGATTACATGACCGGCATCGCCAAAGAAGTGGGCCTGGCCTATGACTTAGATAACGCCGTCATCAACAACACCTTCCTGGCTCACCGGCTCTTGCACCACGCCAAAAAGCAGGGGCTTCAAGATGCCATGAAAGAAAGACTGTTTGCGGCCTACTACACCCAAGGCAAAGACGTGGGAGACCTGGAAACGCTGGTCCAACTGGGCGAAGAAGTAGGCTTGGACGGTGCCGGTATACGGGAGGCGCTACAGTCTGAGGCCTATGCCCAGGAAGTGCGGCAAGACATGCAGGAGGCCCAGCAAATAGGCGTACAAGGCGTGCCGTTCTTCGTGTTCAACAGTAAATACGCGGTTTCTGGGGCCCAGCCTTCAGAACTTTTCCAGGAGGTACTGGAGAAAGTGTCAACTGAGGAGAAAGCGGGTTCTTAAAACCAGAGACGTAAGCAAATCAAAAATTCTGTTTTAGGCCTGTTTTCCAGAAAACAGGCCTAAAACAGAATTTCTTTTGCCAGAGAAAGATTCTGCCCTGGCAGGTGACCTCCATAGCATGGTTCTTCCGGTAGACTCTTATCTTGCGGGTTCTGGCCTTGGCTTCATTTCCAACGGCCGGTTTCAAGAGTTACCGCAGATATGACCTTAGGCGCTACCGTAGCAGCAGAACGAAAACGGAGAGGGATCTCCCAGGAGGAGCTAGCCGATCTGGCCCAGGTGAGCCTGCGCACCATCCAGCGGATTGAACGGGAGGAAAGCATGCCCCGCGGATTTACCCTCAAGGCCATTGCCCATGCCCTGGGCCAGTCTGTAGAGGACTTTTCAGCGCTTCCCGCCACCCCGGTAGCCTCAGAAATCCCGGAAGTACTGGTCCCTGAGCCTGTCCTGGCACCTTCTTTACCGGCCAGCGCCTATTTGCAACAGTTGAACCTGTCGGCCTTTTCTTTTCTGTTGTTCCCGTACCTGGGGTTTCTGGTGCCGCTCTGGCTCCGCAAAAAACAGAAGGAGGCCCAGTTGGAGCACCCGGCCGGGGCCCGCATCATCAACTTCCAACTCATGTGGTGCATAGGCATGCACCTGGCCTTATTGGGGGCTTTGCTGGTGCAATTGGCGGCGGCGCATTATTTCCAGCTCCGGTTTCCGTTTTTGGTGATGGGCTGCTTTTTTACGCTGTATTTAGTCAACATTTTCACCTTGACGCGGGCTTCTCTTCAACTCCGGCGGGGCAATACCCAGGTATACCAGAAATGGGGCCATCTTTTCCTCCACTAACACTTTCGCCTCATTAACAATAGGTTACTTTAAAGCCATCATCCCGCCAAGGCCATCTGGCTTAGAAATGGCGGCTGAATGGCGTAAGAACGGCGTGGCGCACCGGCACTTTCTTCCCTAGCATTGTGAACTCTAAACACACTGCTATAATGAAACTCTTAAAACGCATTCTTCTCTCCTTTCTGTTGCTCCTGGTAGTAATCTCTGCGGGCGGCTATGTCTATTTCAAAAACAAATTTGAGGTGGGTCCCAGCCAGTTGCGGCTGGTCTCCCAACCCCTTACCGTTCCCTTTCTCTGGAAAAGCAATGGGGCAGAGCCACACGCCTTCCAATTGATACCAGTTACCCTCCACGGCTGCCCCAAAACCTTTTACCTGCAGTTTGACACCGGCTCCCCCTATACTATTTTCTACCAGGCCAAGCTTGAGACCATCGAGAAAAAATACGGCCCCGCTACCGTTCCCCAAGTAGCAAACGGGCAGGTCTTACAAAACTTTTCCTTTCAGGTGGGCTCCCTACCTTTGACCGCCTCTGCATTACCCGTAAAGGCGATAGGCGATGGGGCTATAGATTGGGCAGATACCACCAGCATAGAAGTCATTGGCACCTTAGGTACAGATTTCATTCAGGACAAGGTGCTGGTGCTGGACTATAAAAAGAGCCTGTTCTCTGTGTATGACCAATTCCCGCCAAACCTGGCCCGCGGCATCCAACTCTTGGATTTCCAGTTCAACAGCCGCCGCATCTTGCTCCCCGGCCAGATCAACGGCAAAGAAACGGCGCTCATGTTTGATTCCGGCTCCAGTGCCTATGAACTCCTCACAGATAAAAGCACATGGCTGGAAATGCAGAGCCCCCACAGCCCGGTAGACACCGCGTATGTTAACTCCTGGGGGAAAACAATCACCGCCTTCACCACTACCACCACCGCAGAGGCCCGTTTTGGGCAGGTGCGTCTTCCGCTGCGCAAAGCCACGTACCTGGAAGGCATGAGCCTAGTGAACCAACTGCTCACAGCCTTCTCCGGGCTGGGTGGCATGACTGGCAACAAGCTTTTTCTAGGCCACACCCTTGTGCTGGATACCAGGCACCAGAAGTTTGCAGTGCTGCCTTAGGCCTTGCTGGTGGATGCCCGCTGCCCTGCCTACCTGTTAAGCGTTCTTCTCTTTTAGGCCTGTTTCCTGAAAAACAGGCCTAAAAGAGAAGAGTAATTTTATCTTTGCCAAAACGATTCCTGGTATCTGGTGGCTTTTCACAAACGTATGGCACAGCTAAAAAAACCTGTCTTTCTGGTCCTCCTTTTCTTATGCCTGTCTGCTAGCGCCTATTCCCAAACAAACGGGGTTGAAGAAGCCCAGCCCGCTGGCGGCGTGAGCACCCTGGCGCTTGAATATTTCAAAATACGGTTCACCCGTGAGCAGAAAAAACTGCTGCAAAACAGAGACCTGGAGTTTCTGTATTCCATTGCGGCAGATGGCACGGCCACACTGGAAAAGATAGACGGCGTCACAAATCCTACCATTCTGGACAGCCTTACCCTGGCCTCGGGCAGGCTGCACAAGTTTAAGCCAAGGAAAGTAAACGGAGTGGCTGAAAATGGGCTCTATGGCATGACTATTAGGTTCCCCTCTCCTATGGCGATGGGCATTCAAGGAGCCCAGGAGTACACCCAGACAGCGTATGAAGGCTTTGAGTACATTCACCGGTCCGGCCAACGGTTTGATATTATTTTTGGCGGGGTAGCCAATACCTTTTTAGGGAAGGCAGGTGACTACTTAGGAGCCGGCGGCGGCATGAAGCTAGAGATGCTGTACGCTGGCAAAAAAGGTGTGGGCGGTGGCATGCTCATGAGCTTTTATGGCAATGGCCTAACGCAAGACTTCCCTATTGCCTCTGACCGTAAACAGAATGCCGCGCCGCCTACCCTAATGCTGGGTCTGGCCGCCAATAAGATGCTGGCCAGCAAGGAAAGACGTGAGTTTTTGTTGCAGCTAGAGCTCAATTATGTGGTTCAGAACATTACGCCTAAGGAAAACGAGCAGGATGAAAACTGGACCCAGTTCCATGGGTTCAGCCCTGGCCTGGTGGCGCACTACGCCGTACAACTAGGCAAGCCGAAAGCCTATTATTACTACGGCACCCCTTCCCTGTACCACCATTATCTTAACTTTCATGTAGCCCTGCGGCCAATGTTCATGAACCACCGAAATGCGTCTGGTACCATGGCAGAAGCAGGTGTTTCTTACCGCTTGGGTGTACATCTGGTAGACGAGTACCGGATAAAATAATCCTCTATACACCCCTTTAAAATTGTAAACGCCACTGCCCTTCCTGAAAACGGAGGGCAGTGGCGTTTAAGAGAAAGGGTTGCCTAGAAAGGCTGGCTTCTATTTTAAGGCCAGCTTGCCTTCCACGGTCTTCTTGGTCTTTATGGTTTGGGCATCGGGCTGGCTTCCGCCCACGCTTATCTGCACAGTGCCGGGCACGTGTTTGGTGGTGCCGTCATTAGCGATTAGGGCCAGGTCCTGCGGACGAAGCTCAAAATCCACCACCTTGCTCTCGCCGCGTTTCAGGGCGATACGCTCAAATCCTTTCAGGGCCCTTACCGGGGTCCGGAAGCCATCTTGCTGGCGGGTCACGTACAGTTGCACTACTTCCTCGCCGTCCAGTTTACCGGTATTGGTCACGCGCACGCTTACCCGCACCTTGCTGTTGGGCTTGGCCTGGGCAGGCACGTCCAGTTTGTCATAGGCGAAGGTGGTGTAGCTCAGGCCGTGCCCAAAGCCATACAGCGGCTGACCTTTGAAATACCGGTAGGTGCGATTCTCCATGGAGTAATCCCTGAAGCCAGGCAAATCTTTATCACTCCTGTAGAAGGTCACAGGCAGTCGGCCGGCCGGGTTGTAGTCGCCGAACAGCACATCGGCAATGGCCGTACCCGCCGATTGGCCGCCGTACCAGGCGTTCACAATGGCCGGCACATTCTCGGCTTCCCAGGGCATGGCAATGGCGCTGCCGGTCATCATCACAAACACCACGGGCTTGCCAGTGCCTTTGAGCACCTTCATCACCTCGGTCTGCACCTGTGGGAGCAAAATGGAGGTGCGGTCGCCGCCATTGAAACCGGGCTCGTTCACCTTCATTTCCTCGCCTTCCAGTTGCGGTGAGATACCGCCCACGAAGATGATCGCGTCAGCGTCTTTCACGCGGTTGGCCAAAGCCTTGAAATCAGTCTTCGCAAAATTGCCGGCTCTCAGGTTCACCGAGGCCTTGCCTTCGGCCTGCACGTATTCCAGCACAATGCGGTATTTCTGGCCTTGTTTGGTATTCAGTTTGAAGCTGCGGGCGCCCCAGCGGTTACGCTCCCAGGCGTTGAGCATTTCCTTGCCGTCAATGGAGATTTTGTAGCCGTCATCGCCTTCCACTTCCAGCATGATGGAGCCAGTAGTAGCCGCGGTAAAGTCTGTGGTATAGCGGGCCGAGAAGTTATAGGCTTTCATGCTGCCCACCACGGTCTCGCCTTCCTGCCAGAAATTATTGATTTCAGTTTCCTGGCGGGTGGCCACGGGGGTTCCTTTCAGCTCTTTGTTGTTAAAGTACTCGGCTTTCACGCCGGGCTTGCCCTCAAAGCTCAGTTGCGGGGTAATGTTGGTGTAGACCAGCAGGGTGTCTTTGGTGAAGGTGGAGGCGTGTTCGTAAACAACTTCGGTCCCGGCGCCTACCTTGTCTTTGATGCCCTGCAGGGCCGTTACAATGGCAGAGGGCGTGCCATTGTAGTTGCCCAGCACGGCAATGGGATTATCGGCGTTGGGGCCCACCACGGCAATCTTTTTCAGGTTCTTCTTGAGGGGCAGCGTGTTCTTGTCGTTCTTGAGCAGCACCATGGACTGGCGGGCCATCTTAAGCGAGTGAGCCTTGTGCGGGGCGCTTTCCAGCACATCGGTCTTGGTCTGGGCGTACTTCACCATGGCCACCGGGTCAAACATGCCCAGCCGGAACCGGATGGTGAACAGCCGCTTCACCGACACGTCAATCATGCGCTCGGTGATCTTGCCGTCTTTCACGGCCTGCACCAGGGCCTTGTAGGCGTCGGTGCCGCAGTCAATGTCGGTGCCGTGCATCACCGCGTCGGCCGAGGCAGAGGCGGCGTCCGGGTGTGTTTTGTGGTTCTTGAAGAAGTCGTCGATGGCCCAGCAGTCGGAGGTGACGTAGCCGGTGAACTGCCACTGGTTGCGCAGGATGTCGTTCATGAGCTCGTCTGAGCCGCAGCAGGGCTGTCCCTTGTAGGCGTTGTAGGCGCACATCACGCCCGCCACCTTGGCGTTCACCACCAGCTCCTCGAAGGCGGGCAGGTAGGTGTCCCAGAGGTCATAGGGTGTGGCGGTGGCGTTGAAGACGTGGCGCTCGGGCTCCGGGCCGGAGTGCACGGCGTAGTGCTTGGCGCAGGCGGCCGCCTTCAGGTACTTGGGGTCATCGCCCTGCAGGCCGCGCACGAACGCCCGGCCCAGCATGGCCGTCAGGAACGGGTCCTCGCCGTAGGTCTCCTGCCCCCGGCCCCAGCGCGGGTCCCGGAAGATGTTGATGTTGGGGGTCCAGTAGGTCAGGCCCACGTAGCGCTGCCCGCTCTTTCCTTCGGCGATGGCCTTGTTGTAGATGGCCCTTCCCTCCAGGGCCGAGAAATCGGCCATCTGCTGCAGGGAGGTGGTGTCAAAGGTGGCGGCCATGCCGATGGCCTGCGGGTAGACGGTCACCTTGTAGGGCGTGCGGGCCACGCCGTGCAGCACCTCGTTCCACCAGTCGTAGGAAGGTATGCCCAGCCGGTCGATGGCCGGGGCGGCGTTGAGCATCTGGGCCACTTTTTCTTCCAGGGTGAGCCGTGACACCAGGTCATTGACGCGGGCCTCCATGGTGAGCGAGGGGTCTTGGAACGGGTAGGCGTATTTCTCTTCTTTGGCAAAGGTAAAGGCCGCTATGCCAACGATGGCACAAAGAGAGAATATAAAATAGATTTTCTTCATACAGCAGGAAAGTTAGTGCTTGGGTTTCTAAAATTGGGTATTACCTATCACTTATCCAAGAGGAGGTGCCAGAGATTCTCCAAAAGGATGGGAAACACCCCTACTGGCAGCCTTGGATAGCACCATTGCATTTTAAGCCTGTTTTCCTAAAAACGGGCCTAAAACAGGAACCGTCATAGCAGCGCTCTTACCCACACAAGGGATATCCCAATCAGCATAGCTTACTCTTCTTGGCCTCGCGCTTATACCCCTGTTAGAAAATTATTGCAAGGAATGACGGGCGTTTGCAGTAATAATGACAAATCCCCTTGACAATCTGGCTATTATCTCTTAAATCTGCTTATTCTAATATTGTGACATCACCTTAACCCCAATCCCTTGAAAGTAGCTGTACTAAAAGAAACCAAAGTCCCGGAGCGGCGGGTGGCGCTGACACCGGATGTGGTAAAGACCCTCACCAAGGCTGGCTTTAAATGCGGCATTGAAACCGGGGCCGGCGAGGCAACTGGCTTTTATGACGCCGCCTATGAGCAGGCCGGCGGCATCATCTTCCTGGACAAGGCCGCTATGCTCGCAGACACAGACGTGCTGTTGAAGGTGAACGCGCCTACAATAGAGGAAGCCCAACTGTTGCGCGAAGGCAGTGCCGTGATCTCTTTTCTGTACGCCTACACCGTGCCTGACCTGCTGGACGTACTGGTGCAGCGCAACATCTCGGCGTTTGCCATGGATGCAGTACCGCGTATCTCCAGGGCGCAGAAAATGGACGCGCTGAGTTCGCAGGCGAACCTGGCCGGTTATAAGTCTGTGTTGCTGGGGGCCAATGCGCTGGGCAAGATCTTCCCGCTCATGATGACGGCCGCCGGCACCATTACCCCCGCCCGGGTACTCATCTTCGGGGCCGGGGTGGCCGGGTTGCAGGCCGTGGCCACCGCCAAGCGCCTGGGCGCGGTGGTAGAGGTCACCGATGTGCGCGCTGAGACCAAGGAACAGGTAGAGTCTCTGGGTGGCCGGTTCCTGGAAGTGCAATCTGAAGGCGTGCAAACCGAGGGCGGCTACGCCAAGGAAGTCTCTACCGAGTACCTGCAAAAACAGAAAGAACTCATCTCTAAACATATTGCCGAGGCCGACATTGTGATTACCACCGCGTTGGTGATTGGCAAGAAAGCCCCACTACTGGTCACCGAGGAAATGGTCCAGAGCATGCGCCCGGGATCGGTGATTGTAGACATGGCCGTGGAGTCTGGCGGCAACTGCGCCTTAAGCGAGTTCAACCAGACTTTAGTGCGGCACGGGGTCACCATCATCGGCGAAGCCAACCTGCCTGCCATGGTTTCTGTGAACGCCAGCGAGCTCTACGCCAAGAACATCAGCACGCTCCTCCTGCACCTGGCCGACAAAGACGGCTTTAAGTGGGAACTGGACGAAGATGTGACCAAAGGCTCTATGATTACGCACCAGGGCGCGTTGGTACACCAGTTTACGCGTGACATTCTGGCGAAGACGGTGTAAGGTGGAAGTAGGGGCAATCCCTGAACGCCTGTCCGGCAGAAGTGAGTCATCCCCCTACCCCCTTCAAAGGGGGACGAAGAAGAAGGCAGACTTATGATCATTCAGGTGTTCCTGAACAATCAACAATTAACTATCAACAATCAACCATAAAACTATGAACGCAGAAGCTTTGATTGTCCTTCTCTACGTGCTGGTGCTGGCCAGCTTTGTGGGGTTTGAGCTGATTTCTAAGGTGCCGCCTACGCTGCACACGCCCTTAATGTCGGGGTCTAACGCGATATCAGGTATTACCATTGTGGGTGCCATTCTGGCGGCCGGGCCCATGGAGCATAGCGTGAGCAAATGGCTGGGGGTAGCGGCGCTGTTTCTGGCCACGCTCAACGTGGTGGGCGGCTACGTGGTCACCGACCGCATGTTGAAGATGTTTAAGAAAAAGCGATAACCCTACGGCTATGAATTTAGATCTACCTATCCAGATTGCCTATTTGGTGGCCTCGGTGCTGTTCATCATCGGCATAAAGATGCTGGGCAAGACCAGCACCGCCCGAAACGGGAACACGCTTTCGGCGGCGGCCATGTTACTAGCCATTGTGGCCACCCTGCTCCACCAGGATGTGCTGAGCTATACCGAGATTTTTGTGACCATTCTGCTTTCCTCGGCGGTAGGCTGGGTGGTGGCGCAGCGCGTGGAGATGACCTCTATGCCCGAAATGGTGGCTTTGTTCAATGGTTTTGGCGGCGCGGCCAGCGTGCTGGTGGCCGCCTCTGAGTACTGGCGCATGGCCCATGAGGCGAGCATCACCATGCCCATGATCGTGGGGATCACCGTGGTCATTTCCATTATTATTGGGGCGGTCACGTTTACGGGTTCCATGGTGGCGTTTGGCAAACTCAAGGGCTTGATTAACGGCAGGGCCATTACGTTTACGGGGCAGCATGCGCTCAATGCGTTGTTGTTTCTGGCGTCACTGGCGTTTAGCGTGCTGGTGGTCATTGACCCCAACACCGAGGTCTGGATGATGGCTGTCATGGCCCTGGCCTTGCTGCTGGGCGTGCTCACGGTTATTCCCATCGGCGGCGCCGATATGCCGGTGGTCATTTCCCTGCTCAACTCTTACTCTGGGATTGCGGCCTGCGCCACGGGCTTTGTGCTCAATAACCAGGTACTCATTATCACGGGGGCGCTGGTGGGGGCCTCAGGTATTATCCTTACCCAGATCATGTGCAAGGCCATGAACCGTTCCCTGGTGAATGTGCTGCTGGGAGGCTTCGGGCAGACGGCGGGCACGGCGGGTACCAGCGGCGGGGCCGAGGACATGGTAGTGAAAGAGGTAGGTGTGGAAGAAACGGCCATGCTATTTGACTCCGCCAGCAGCGTGATTATTGTGCCAGGCTACGGCATGGCGGTGGCGCAGGCCCAGCACGTGGTACGCGAACTCACCGACCTGCTGGAGAAACGCGGCACCAGCGTGAAATTCGCCATCCACCCGGTAGCGGGCCGCATGCCGGGCCACATGAACGTGCTTCTGGCAGAGGCTAACATCCCCTATGACAAGCTTGTGGAGATGGACCACATCAACGACGAGTTCGCCAGCACCGACATTGCCCTCATCATAGGGGCCAATGACGTGGTAAACCCCGCGGCCCGCTCCAACCCCAACAGCCCCATCTATGGCATGCCCATCCTCAACGCCGACAAGGCCCGCACGGTCATTGTCTGCAAGCGCGGAATGGCGGCCGGGTACGCCGGCATCGAGAACGAACTCTTCGGGTACCCCAACTGCCTCATGCTCTTCGGCGACGCCAAAGCCTCTATGACCAAAGTGGTGAGTGAGCTGAAGGAGATGGCGATGGCATGATAATTAAGAATTAGGAATTAGAGATGGTTGGAAAATGACACAGAGCTGTTTTTGACCTGTTTTTGAAAAAAGAGCCCGGAAATGAAAATTTTCGGGCTCTTTCTTTTTGGGCCTTGCTTAAAGCGAAAGAAAAGCCGAGGCTGGTTGGCGGTTCGTAAGAATTACTGCAACTTACCTTCGCCAAAAGCAACGCTAGCGGTTGGCAAGGGCCAGATGTTTAAAGGCAGGGTTATCTTCGCTCCTTTAAAACTGACTAGCCTTTAATTCCTTTAACCTAGAAGACCCATGATCTTAGATTCCTTACAGCACGCTTCGCGCTACTACTCACTGCATCCTTTATTTCAACAGGCCTTTGCGTTTCTGCAGGAGGCAGACATTGAGAACCTGCCAACAGGTAAAATAGAACTGGCCGGCGAGGACCTATTTGCCATGATCTCAGACGGTCCGGGTGTGGCCAAAGCCGAGGCCAAGATGGAGGCGCACCAGCGGTACATAGACATCCAGTACGTGGTGAGTGGCGTAGACCACATGGGCTGGCAAGACCTTTCTGCGTGCGGTACCTCCATAGAACCGTATTCCGCAGAGCGCGATGTGTATTTCTTTGAAGTGCGGCCTACCAGCTGGTTTGACGTGCCCGCCGGTTTCTTCACCGTCTTCTTCCCCAATGACGTGCATGCGCCGCTGGCTACGGAGGAGGTAGTACGCAAGGTGGTGTTGAAGATTGCTGTGGAAAGTAAAGGTTAATTAATTTCTTAGCTTGCATACCTATCTCCTATTCTTAACACCTACCTCTATGAAATCAAAACTGGCAGCATATCTCTTGTGGTTCTTTCTTGGCTGGTTGTCCTTGCACCGGTTTTACCTGGGCAAAGTAGGATCGGGTATTCTGTACCTGCTCACGGGGCAGTTGCTGGGCATTGGCTGGATAGTGGATTTGTTTCTGCTGAGCGGCATGGTAGACAACTACAACAACAAGGTGGAGATCCAGGACCTGCGCCGCGAAGTTCGCCGCCGTTAACCGAGGCGGTAGCCAATTATCTAGTTAATGTAACAGACAGGTGTTTTAAGCCTGCTTTCATAAAAAGAGCCCGGAAACGCTAGTTCCCGGGCTCTTTTGCTTTTACTCCAAAAACGCTTTTACTGCACCAGTAGCCGCTGCCTTATTTTCCCGCTGGGAGAAGACAGTTCTACAATGTAGAGGCCGGCGGGCATGCCATTGGTGGTGATGAGCGCCTCCAGCTGTCCGTCTACCTGGTATTGCACCTGGGTGAGCACACGCATGGTGAAATAGTCAAAAATGCGAAGCACCGCTTCGCCCTGGCCCAGGTTATTGGCTCTTACCGTAAAATTGATGGAGGCCGGGTTAGGGCACAGCAGCACAAAAGGTTTAGCCTCCAGATCCAGCTTTCGGTTATTGCGGCGCACCTCTTTTGATGGGGTCTTTTCCAGGGAATCGGTGGCGGCGGCCAGGGCTTGGGTGGGCTCCTCCTGCACGGGCACCGCTACCTGGGCGTAGGTGAAGGTTTTGGTGCGGCTCTCGTTGATGACGTATTGGGTAGGGTAGCCCAGCTCATTGTACTCATAGACCCGGTCTTCCAGAATCCGGCCCCGGTACCTTCTGCGGGTCACGTTGGTGAGGCCGCCGTTCTCCAGGTCAAACTGGTACCAGCGCTCCACAAACATATTCTGGATAGGGTTAGGCTTGTTGTCATGGTAATACAGATACACGGCCGGCTCCTCCAAAACCTTATATCCGTTGGCCAGAATAGTGGCTTGTTCAATGTTGTTGCTCTTGTCCAGATTGTAGTAGATTTCAGAGTATTTCTCTAACGCACTCATTTTCCCGGAAGGGAGCGGTGTGCTTTTATTCATAAGAAAGTGTACCCGTTTGCCTTTCCCGTTCGCATGCTCCTTTTCTGTGAGCAGCGTCTCCTCGCCTAGCACCCACTGGCCCTTATGGAGCACTTCCTGCGTGATTTTTACCAGCGTGCCCTTATCATCGTAAAAGCAGAAGTACTTACTGGCCTTCCCAATCTTGGACAGCAGCTTGCCATTAGCGTCATAGGCGTTCGCCATGTTCTCTGAGGACTTGAGCCGCCCCTCCAGGCGGTACTCCCGCAGGTGGGTAAGCGGTCGGCCCTTCTGGTCATAGGTGAAGGTGTGGTCGTACTGAACTTTGTTGAAAACGTCCCTGATGTGCGTGAGCCTTTGCACAAAAGTGGTTTCGGCCGCAGGAACGGGCCCGTTCCTAAAGCCCAGGCAGAGCACTGCCAATAGCCCTGCGCAGAACATTTTAAAAAGAGTGTTCATTCTATTCAATATGAGATATGGAATACAGTAAAGGATAAAATAAGGGATAGATATTTTCAAGCGGTTTGCAAGGTGACTTCGTGCTCCACTCAGTAGTGGCTATGGCACAAAGCAGACCCAAGCTACGGTTATTTCCCTAAGAAAACCACACGCCGTACCTCCCTGCAAATCCACCTCCCGCCCTTTTCCTTCCAGGTCGATTTTCTTGCCCCCGGCTAAAAAAAACCACCAAAAAATCATGGCCACCTGTTACTTTTACTTTTCAACCCTGGCCTTAGCACCTTCACCATGACCTCGCGCAAAGAACTGTTCCATCTTATCTGGGCCGCCGTGAAAGGCCAGGAGCAGGACTATACCCGCCTCAGCCTGAAGAAGTCTATTGTGCTGCTGGCCACGCCCATGATTCTGGAGATGCTCATGGAGTCTCTCTTCGCGGTGGTAGACATTTTTCTGGTGGGCAGGCTGGGGCCGTATGCCCTGGCCACGGTGGGCCTCACGGAGTCTATCCTCATGATTGTGTATTCGGTGGGCATGGGCCTGAGCATGGCGGGCACGGCCATGGTGGCCCGGCGGTTCGGGGAGAAGAATTACACCCAGGCCGGCACCACTACGTTCCAGATACTGGTCACCGGGGCTGTTCTGGCTTTGCTGGCCAGTTCGCTCACCTTCTTCTTCGCCCCAGAGATTCTGCAACTCATGGGCGCCGACCAGGAGGTGATTACCAGGGGCATAGGCTACACGCGCATTATCTTCGGGAGTAACCTCATCATCATTCTGCTGTTCCTCATCAACGGGGCGTTCAGGGGGGCGGGTCAGCCGCATTTGCCCATGCGGGCGCTCTGGCTTGCCAACGGCATTAACATTGTGTTGGCCCCGCTGCTTATTTTCGGGTGGGGACCCGTGCCTGCCTATGGCCTGGAAGGCGCCGCCTGGGCCACTACCATTGGCCGAAGCACGGGCGTAATCTACCAACTCTACCACCTGCTCAACGGCAAGCACCACCTCAAGATAGCGCGGGAGAATCTGGTGCTTAGCTACGCCGTGATCCTGAAGATTCTCAAAGTATCGGTGGGCGGTATGGGTCAGTTCCTGATTGATTCCGCCAGCTGGATTTTCCTGACCCGCATCATCGCGGAATTCGGGAGCAATGCGTTGGCGGGCTACACTATTTCATTCAGGGTGATCATGTTCACGCTGCTTCCGGCCTGGGGTTTGTCTTCGGCGGCGGCCACCCTGGTTGGGCAGAACCTGGGCGCCCATAAACCGCGGCGCGCCGAAGTCTCGGTGTTGCTCACGGCCCGCTATAACATGATTTTCCTGGGAGCCATTACGGTAATCTTCTTCTTTTTTGGCGAACACCTTTCCCGGCTTTTCACCCAGGAACCCGAAGTCATTGCTGTTGCCTCTGAGGGCCTCAAAATTATCACGCTGGGGTACATTTTCTTCGGGCTGGGCATGGTCATGGTGCAGGCCTTTAATGGCGCCGGTGATACCAGAACGCCCGCCTTCATCAACATCTTTGTGCTCTGGCTCCTGGAAATTCCCATGGCTTATCTGCTGGCCGTGTACTGGGGCCTGGGCGTGACCGGCATCTTCGTGACCATTGCTTGCTGCCACTCCTTTCATTCTTTGGTAAGCTGGTGGCTGTTTAGGAAAGGCCGCTGGAAAACCGTCAAGATCTAGAATGGAGCCCAAAGCTGTTTTGGAGCCGTTTTCGTGAAAACAGGCCTAGAACAGCTTTGGCAGGTTAAAATTTTTTCTATTTTTATACTGCATTCCCGCTTTCCAGCATCACCTTTCTCCGCGCCCCTGTTGCCAGTGTTTTATGGCTGGTCTTTAGTTTGCGCATGGCTGGTATCTTGAACACAACGCCTGCCAAAGGATTTCTTCTCTTTCCGTAAACCCTTGCCACGCTATGCACAGAATTTTTATACTACTATTTTGCCTGCTTAGCCTGCCTGGCTTGGGACAAACGTGCCCCAGAAAAGCACACAGGCGTATAGGGTGGTGGTCAAATTTACGGACGGCGAATCTGCAGAAGGGATTTTGTATACGGTGCAGGATTCTATGATCAGGGTAATGCCCAAGAGCCTGGTGAAAGCCAACAGAATTCCCACAGAGGGTGAACTGCTTAACTTCCCGGTCAGTGGCATCATGCTTCTGAAAATCAGAAAACTAAACGCCCTCAAGAAAGGATTGTGGAAGGGCGCTCTGGCAGGAGCGGTGTCCGGAGCGTTGTTGGGGTATGTACTGTACTCTCCCTGTCAGGAGCCCTTTTGCCTTGATTTTGGCAGGAGTTTCAGTATTTATGTAGGAGTCATAAATGGCTCAGTGGGGGGCACCGGCATTGGGATACTCCTCGGGTCATCTAATGAAAAATTCCAGATCAAGGGCCGGCAGGAAAACTATGAAGCCCTAAAAGCCCAGCTACTGCCTTTTGCCTTAAGTTCTTCGCCAGAGGCGGGTTCACGGGAACGCCCCTAAAACGACTACTCTTCTTACGCGCTCTGTTTCTTTGGCAGACAGCAGTTCTTATATTTCTCGGCGCTGCCGCAGGGACATGGTTCATTTCGGCCCAGGCGTTTGCCGTAGGGGTTCAGCAGCTCCCTGAAGTTAAGCTTAAAGCGGCGTTTGGGGTTCTGCTGAAAGATCTGGGTGAGCATTTTGTAGAGCCCGGGGTGGTTTTCGGCTAGCTGGCCCGGTTTCTCAAAGAAGTACTCGGTGGCCACGGCAAAGAACTCGGCCTCATTGGTGGCGCCGTACGGGTTGATGTCTGATTCGCCTTTCTTGATCTGCTTGATTTTGCGGTACATGAGCTCTTCCCAGGGCTGCACCAGGTCATCAGGTAAGTAAGCAGTGGGCCGACCGTTGATCTCGCCGTCGGCCTGGTCCAGCAGGTGCGCAAACTCATGGATGCCCACGTTCTGGCGGTCGGCCATGTCATTGAAGCCTTTTTCCAGGGCCGGTTTGGAGAGGGTCACGTAATGGTCATTCTGGAAGGGGTTCACGCGGCCCAGCACCTCAGAGACGGCCTCAGAATCTCCGTGCTTGAAACGTTCCAGGCTTCCCGGGAACACCAGCACCTCGCCCAGGTTGGGGTACTCCCAATCCTTGAACCCATAGATGGGAATAACGGCGCTGGCCGCCACCAGCACCTTGGTCAGGTCATCTACCACCACCTCAATGCCCGTAATGCGTTTCTCAGACAGAAACAGCTGGATCATCTTCTCAAATTGGTATTTTTCCTCCTCGGTCTTCAGGGTGTGGTAAAAACCCACCCGGTCAGAGAGAATCTTGCGCCACTCCGCCGGAAACTCCTGCGCCAGCACTTTTGTGCGCCGCCGGGTCTTGCGGGTCGCCCACCGGTAAAACAGCCCTACCACCACTACTACAAAAAACACAAATGCTAAAATGCCCATAGGCCTACCTTAACGTGTGGATACCCGGCAAAGGTTGCCCTCCCGGGGCCAGGCAACGCTACCCGGTACTTTTTTCTTTTTGAAAGTCCACTGCTTTTAGTAAACTGCAGCCCCTCCACTGCTTTCTTAAACTGCTATTTTGCCATGAGACAGGTAATCCTTTACATAGCCATGAGTCTGGACGGGTACATTGCCGGCCCAGAGGATAACCTTGATTTTCTGGCACTGGTAGAAAGGCCCGGCGAGGACTATGGGTACGTCGATTTCCAGCACAACATAGACACTGTGATCTGGGGCCGTCGCACCTATGAAAAGGTCTTGAATTTTATACCCGCGTATCTGCACCAAGACAAGAAAGTATATGTGCTCTCCAGAACCAAAACCGGCCAGGAGGGCCACGTGGAGTTTTACGGCGGAGACCTTAAACAGCTTATCACCACGCTCAAACAGCAACCCGGTCAACATATTTACTGTGACGGCGGCGCCGAAGCAGTTACTGCGCTGCTCCAGGAAAAGCTGCTGGACACCCTGGTCATCTCCGTGATTCCGCATTTGCTGGGCGGTGGCATCAGGCTTTTTAAAGACGGCCGGCCAGAACAGGGTATTACCCTCACCAAAAGCCTTACCTTCCCTTCGGGGCTGGTGCAGCTGTGGTATGCCTGCCAACCAGAAAACCCTAAAAACGAATAACTAGCAACTAACAATTAATCAATGGCCTCTATTCATCCATACCTCAATTTCAAAGGCAACACAGAAGAAGCCTTCAACTTTTACAAATCAGTTTTCGGGGGTGAGTTCCTGACCCTGCAACGCTTTAAAGACACGGACCAGGGTGCCAGCCTTCCGCCGCAGGACCAGGACAAGATCATGCATATTTCCCTGGCTATTGGGCAAGACTCGCTTCTTATGGCCAATGATGTGCTGGAATCTATGGGGCATACCCTCACCGTGGGCGACAACGTTTCCCTGTCCATTAACGCCGACAGCGAAGAAGAAGCCACCCGGCTTTTTAATGGTCTTTCAGCTGGCGGCACTGTGACCATGCCTTTGCAAAAAACCTTCTGGGGCGCCTACTTTGGCATGTTCACTGATCCATTTGGCATTAAGTGGATGGTGAACCATGACCTGGAACAACCTGAGTAGACAACCGGCAAGTACCAAACAGCATCCCTTACCACCAGAAACATGGAAAGAAAAAACGAAACAGCATCTACCACAGAAAAACAGGGCGAGTTGGTCTTAACCCTTGCCTTAGATGCACCGCTGGAATTGGTCTACAGCGCCTGGACCCAAGCCGACCATCTTGCCCAGTGGTGGGGAGCTGAAGGCTACCACCTGGAAGTGGCCCAGCTAGACGTACGCCCCGGCGGCACGTTCCTCTACAGCATGCAACGCGGGGACGGCCCCAAATTATGGGGTAAGTTTGTCTACCACGAGATCACCGCCCCAGATGGTTTGGTGTTTGTGAACGCCTTCTCAGATGAAGACGGAAACATCCTGCGCGCGCCCTTCAGCCCTACCTGGCCCCAGGAAATGCTTAATCGCGTGACCCTTACTGAGGCCGACGGCAAAACCACCGTTACCCTTAAGATTTCTGCCTATAACGCCTCCCCTGCCGAAGAGCAGACCTTTGCTGCCGGCTTTGACGCCATGCGCCAAGGCTTCAAGGGTACCTTTGATAAGTTAAAGGCAAATTTGAGGAAGCAGCAAGGCTAGAATTTCTGTTTTGGGCCTGTTTTTCAGGAAACAGCCGCAAAACGCAAATTAAGAGTTCCTTCTCCCTTCCTGGGGAGAAGAAATTTTGCTTTTGGAGTTTTAGGGGTGTTTTGGGGAAATGTTCTGAAAACGTGGATGAGTAGTCATCCCCCTACCCCCTTCAAAGTGGGACGAAATGCGCCGACCCAAGTGGTGGTTGGTAGCAGTAGTAGTTGTTGGCCCCTGGGAACACCAACAACGGCGGGCAGTGTTGGGCATAGAAGCACAAAGAACCTTAAAACGCTCTTCCGGATTTGCAATCCGGAAGTATCGAAAGGGGGATTTGTAATCCCCTTTGGTGCACCTTTCGAGTCTTCGTTATTTACCCTGCAGATGCGCCCTCCTGTGTAAACACCCCCCTTCGCCTCAATTCCAGTCTTTACTTTGAGCGCCTCGCTTGTGGCCTTGAAATAACTCTAACTAAGAGCAAATAACAAAACTAGGCCGCAAGGGCAGTGCGAGGGGGAAAGACGGGGCCCCGCGGCCGTGAGCGCTCGGAGGGAAACCATGCAACAATATTGCATAAGGACTCAGGCGACTACCGCCACCACGCCAGCATAGGCAGAACAAATCATGCAGGACAACAGGCGAAAGCAAACAAAAGCAAACAATAGAATAAATACCCTCACAAACACTCTATATCATCCCTTAAAAATAAACTTTCATTAAATACTGAAAGTTTAAAAACAATTTTTATCTTTGAGCCATGGAGTTACCGGAAGCAAAGCAGCGATTCATTGAGGCCTGGGGAAAACTAGGGTCTGAGTGGGGCATCAACCGCACCATGGCGCAGGTGCATGCCTTGCTGTTGATTTCGCCGGAGGCTTTGACCACAGAGCAAGTGATGAAGCAACTGCAGATTTCCAGGGGGAACGCCAACATGACCTTGCGGGACCTCATGAACTGGGGCCTGATTGAGAAACAGCACCGCAGCGGCGAGCGCAAAGAATATTTCTTCGCAGAGAAAGACGTCTGGACCATTGCCCGCCAGGTAGCCAAAGAACGGAAGCGCCGGGAGTTGGAACCGGTCCTGAAGCTCCTGAACCAATTGCAGGAAGTACAGGGCAATGACCAGGATCCTGAGTTCAACACCTTTAAGACCACCGTCACAGACATTAACAAACTGGCCGGAAACGTGGACAAAACCCTGGAGACCATGCTGAAGGCAGAGGAAAACTGGTTCTTCGGGTCCATCTTCAAACTGTTCAAATAATTTTTTTACCTATATATTTCATTTTTTACTGAAGGTTCAATATTTATCATTCACTCTTCAACCCTACTACTATGAATTACTTTATCCTCACCTACGCTGTTTACCTCACCGTCAGCATTGGCCTCACCATGTGGGTCGCCCGGGTTTTGTTCAACAATGGCCGCATCTTCCTAGTGGACATCTTTCAGGGGAACACCCATCTGGCCGACTCCGTCAATAAGCTGCTGGTAGTGGGCTTCTACCTCATTAACGTTGGCTACATGAGCCTGGCCTTAAAAGAGGCGGGCACCATTGGTTCTGTGCAGGCGGTGGTAGAAGTACTCAGCCAGAAACTGGGCTGGATCATCCTCATCCTGGGCGCTATGCACTTCCTCAACCTGATCATTTTCTTCAAGCTCCGGAACCGCGCCCTCAGCCAGTTGGCACCTAAAGCCGTCTAAAGTCATGGCCAGAATCATTTTAGCGGGTGGCAGCGGCTTTACCGGGCAGCTGCTCACCCGCCACTTCCTCGCCAGAGGCGATGAGGTGGTCATTCTAACCAGAACCCCAGACAAAGGCCCCACTGCAGCCCAACACGTTTACTGGGACGCCACCACCCTGGGGCCCTGGGCCCAGCACTTGGAAAACGCCGATGTGCTCCTTAACCTCACGGGCAAAAGCGTGAACTGCCGCTACCATGAAAAGAACAAACGGGCCATTCTCTCCTCCCGGGTCAATGCCACGCAGGTCTTGGGCCAGGCGCTCCGGCTCCTGAAGCACCCGCCCAAGGTGTGGCTCAACGCCGCCTCCGCCACCATTTACCGGCACGCGCAGGACCGCCCGCAAGATGAGCGCACCGGCGAGGTGGGCAAAGGTTTTTCTGTAGAGGTATGCCAGGCCTGGGAAAGCACGTTCTTTGGGCAAGAGACGCCCGGTACCCGGAAAGTGGCGCTCCGGATGGCGATTGTGCTGGACAAAGACGGCGGCGTGATGCCCTACTTCCTGAATCTGGCCCGCTTCGGGTTGGGCGGCCGCCAGGGGAACGGACTGCAGTGCTTCAGCTGGATCCACGCCCAGGACCTGGTGGAAAGCATTGATTTCCTGATAGCGCACCAGGAACTGGAAGGCGTTTTCAACCTGGCTTCCCCGCGGCCGGTGCCCAACCACCACTTCATGTGCGCCGTGCGGCAGGCCCTGAAAGCACCCTTCGGGTTGCCTGCCACCAAATGGATGCTGGAGATAGGCGCCCTGGTGCTGGGCACAGAAACAGAGCTGCTCCTGAAAAGCCGTTGGGTGGTACCCACCCGCCTGCTGGAAGCCGGTTACCGATTCAAGGTCAACACCATTGAGGAGGCGGTAAAGCTGTGCGTGGAATAAGGCCGTTTTGAGCCCGTTTTCCGGAAAACGGGCTCAAAACGCAGAATTGAGAATCACTGCGGGGATCAGAAGTATTGGTCAGTTGTCAGGACCCAAGACCCTTTATCAAAACATTGTTCCCCTATTTAGCTTCCCTTACTTTCCAGTAGCATGAAAAAGACATTTTTGAAGGCAGAGTGGCGAAAGCTGCTCATGGCCAACTACCAGATAGACCCACAAGTGCTGATGCCCTACCTGCCGCACGGCACGGAGCTGGACCTCTGGAACAACACCTGCTACGTGAGCCTGATTGGTTTTCTGTTTCTCAAGACCCGGGTGAAAGGGATTGCCGTGCCGTTCCATTCAGACTTTGAGGAGGTGAACCTGCGGTTTTACGTGAAGCATCTGGAGAACGGCGTCTACAAACGGGGCGTGGTCTTTTTAAAGGAAATTGTGCCTAAACCAGCCATCACGTTTGTGGCCAATACGCTGTACGGGGAGAAGTATGAAACCCGGCCCATGCGCCATAGCTGGCAAACGCAGCCAGATTCCCAGACCGTGGAGTATGCTTGGAAACAGAAAGAGTGGCATTCTTTAAGCGCTTCCGCCGACTTACGCTCCTACCCTATCACCGTAGGCAGCGAGGAAGAATTCATTACCGAGCATTTCTGGGGCTACACCAGAATCAACGCAAACACTACTTCCATGTATGAGGTGGCGCACCCGCGGTGGGAGGTATACCCGGTGCAAGACTATGCCATTAACGTTGATTTCAGGGCGGTATACGGACCAGAATTCGCGTTTCTGGGCCAGGCGGTGCCCCGGTCTGTGTTTCTGGCCGAAGGCTCAGAGATTCTGGTCATGGACGGCGGGAAACTACAAGGTCTTTAGCGCTTAAAGTACACCTTGAACGTGGTGCCTTCCCCTATAGCGGTTTCTACCTCTATGTAGCCGCCGGCATTCTCCACAATCCGTTTGACAATGTAAAGGCCAATGCCGGTACCCTCCACGTGGTCATGCAGACGCTTGAACATGTAGAAAATCTTGTCTTTGTCAGCCTCATTCATCCCCAAGCCGTTGTCTGAAACGGTTAGGATCACCTGCTGGGGCGTGACCTCGGTTTTAACCTTGATCTGGGGCACCCGGTCCGGGGCCTGGTACTTAAGGGCGTTGCTGAAGAGGTTGTAGAAAATGCTCCGTGCGTTTTTAGCCGAGAACCGGATGACGGAGTTAGGTGTGAAATCCAGCTCTACCTGGGCCTTTGTGTCTCTGATGATGTTCTCAAAGTCCAGCATTACCTCCTCTACTACCTGGGGCAAGTGAATGGAGGAGATCTCCTCCTCGTCTTCGCGCTGAATTCTGGCTACGTCTGTCAGGTCAGACACGGCCCGCTTGAACCGGTCCACCGAAGATTGCATGAGTGCCAGAATACGTTGCACCACGTCTTCCTGCAGGGTTTTTTCCGGTAGGTATTCCACCAGGGTGCTTAGGAGGCCTTCAATGTTAGAGATGGGGGCTTTGAGGTCATGCGAGGCCGAGTACACAAAGTTGTCAAGGTCGGCGTTGACGGCCAGCAGCTCACGGTTCATGGCTTCCATTTCCTGGCGAGCCTCTACCTGTTCATTTATCTCAATGGCCACCGCCACCACGCCGGTAATCACGCCATTGGCATTACGCAACGGGTGGTAGACAAAACTGACATAGGCGGTCTCCAGCTTTCCTTCATTCTCCAGCACCACTGGCAACTCATTGTTCACATAGGGCACCCCGGTAGTGTAAACGTTTTCCAGTAAGGTGACAATGCCCTGATCACTGATTTCAGGCAGCGCCTCCAGAATGGGTTTACCTATCACGTCTTCATGCTTCTTGCGCCAGATCCGGCAGATACCGGGGTTGGCTAGTTCCACTATAAATTGGGGGCCCCGCATAATACAAACGGCCACGGGCGCCTGTTCAAACAGATCCACCAGATCGGCTTGCTGGCGGGCAGCTTCCTCGCGGGCACGCACCCCGGCAATGGAGGTGGCAATCTGATTGGCTACCAACTCATGGAAATTCTGATAATTCTGGTCATAGGGCAACTCTTTACTGATGCCCGAAACCAGAAACCCTAATTGTTGGTCTTGTCCTTGCCTAAAGAGCGGCAGCACCACGGCCCTACTCACCTGATCTGGCGCCCCAGCCAATGGTTGCAACCGCGAATAACTGCTCAGTTGCTCGGCAATAACGGCCTGCCTGGTGCGCAGCGCCTGTACCAAGGGCCAGTGCGCCAGTTCGCCATCTTCCTGCAGTTGCACCAACTGAGCGGTCTCTGAGGTTTCATCGCCGGCGGCGCCGCATAGCCTGGCCTCGGTTTCAAGGAGGTTCAGGAGGTAAATCTGGCAGAACGGAATATCACTGGGGTTCTGGGCCAGGATCTGGCAGGCGGTATGGCAGGCCTCTTCCAGGGTTTTCAAGGGCGAGATGCCATCTGAGATGTCTTTCAGGGTCTTGAGGCGGCGCTGGCCCAGCACCGTGCTGGTGACCTCAAAGCAGGCGCAGAAAACACCCTCCACCTGGCCCTGGTCATTGAAGGCCGGGCTATAGGAAAAGGTCCAGTAGGTTTCCTCAGAGAAGCCTTTGCGTTCCAGAAACAGTTTCAGCTCCTCGGCATAGAAAGACTTGCCGCCCTGTAAAATCTCTTCGGCCACATTGCCAATGTCTTTCCAGATTTCGGCCCAGAGTGTACGGGCAGAGGTGCCCAGCGCCCCCGGGTGCTTGTCACCCAGGGCAGGCAGGTAGGCGTCATTGTGGAACGCGTACAGGTCTTTTGACCACCAGATGAACATGGGGAAATCTGAGTTGAGGAGCAGCCGGATGTTAGTTTTCAGGCTTTGGGGCCAGTGATCTGGGGTACCCAGGGGGTGCTCCTCCCAGTTATAGCCCCGCATGAGGGCACCCATTTCGCCACCTCCCTGGAACAGATGAAGGCCATTTTCTGTGGGAGTGGTCTGGGCGGTAGAGGGCATAACGAGGGGCTTTGAATTGGGAATTATAACGTATACGATAAACTCGCCCGCAGGAACAGCTACCGCACCAGGTATCCGCAGAAAACCGGGGCCAGACTAAAAGGTACTTGGCCGCCGGGCCAATAGAAACCGGTGCGTTTTGGGCCTGTTTTTCTGAAAACAGGCCCAAAACGCACCGGCAAGGCTTTTCCAGGTCTGGTTACTCCTGGCTAAGATAGGTATCTTTTACGTTAGAATCTGATAATTGAGTTGGTGCCGCCCACTTTGCCCCCAAAGTTGCGGATGTTGTAGGTGAAGGTGAGCAGCCCATAGCGGCGCAGCACCACCGTCTGGTAATCTTCAATGAGGTTTTCCCTAATGGTGCGGTACGTGCTTATGTTCTGGTCCAGCAGGTCAAAGACGGACAGTTTCAGCTGTGCCCGGTCGTTTTTCATGAAAAGGAAGGTGACCCCGGCATTTAAGCGGCCCACGTCTTTCCGGATGCCCGGCGCCACGTTGGAGTTATAGGAGTAATCAAAGGTAGCCTCCCACACCAGTTTCTTGGGCACCCGCAGCACCAGACCGGTTCTGGAACTGCGGGTAAAATAGCTCAGGTTCTGGAACAAGCCGTTTTCATACCTGCTGTTGCGGGTACCTATGGAGAAGCTCTCATTGAACTCAAACTTGTCATTGAGGTTCACCCGCGCCTCCAGCCGTGGGTTCACGTTCAAGGTCTGGCCGTAGCCCCTAAGGTTATTGAGCAGGATTAAGGTACGCACGTAAGAAAAGAACATAGACATGCCCAGGCTAAACTGCTTTTTGCCGTCAAACTTAAAGTCTCTGTTCACGCTGGCGTTGCCGTTCAGGTCCCAGTTGCCGTCTGTGTTGACGGGGCGCGTGGTTTGCACGCCCGTAGTTCTGTCCAGGGTTCTGGCGCGGGTCACGGCGTCTTGGCTGATGCTACCCGAAAGGTAGGCCCAGTACGTGACAGACCGCTTGGCGTCTGTGTGCCTGAAATTAAGGTTTACGCTATTGGAGATGGTAGGCGACAGGCTGGGGTTTCCCTGCTGAATGAAAAGGGGGTTGGACTGGTCGGTGACCGGCTGCAAATCTGCCACTGATGGTTCCCGCACGTTCACGTTATAGCTCATGGAAAACTGTTTCCAGTTGACGTTCAATGACGGGAACACATAAAAGTAATTCTGCTGGATGGGCTGCACTTTCTGAAAGGTGTTGTTAATGTCCAGCAAGGTAAGCCGCACGCCGGGCTGCAGGGTCAGGTCCTTCACTTTCCATTTCATGCTGCTGGTAAGGTAGTGGCGCATTCCCTCTCTTTCCACCTCATCTGACAGCCCAGGCACCAGTTGGGTATACTGGCCGCTTTCTGTGGCGGCATTGTAGGTGGCTATCTGGTTGTTGTCCTGAAAGTATTCTGCGTTGTACCTGAACACCGCGCTCAGGCTTTTGCTGAAGGGCTCTGTATAGGAGAAGGACGTGTTCACAGATTTGTTGGCCACCTCATTGTCGCGCAACTGGTCCAGCTCACTGGTGTAAAACTGCGGCCGGTAAAACTCATTGAAGACCTGGTAGTATTGCTCCTGGTCTCCGTTGTTGAAGTTATAGGTACCGTAGAAATTGAAAACGCGGCCTTTCTTCCTGCGGGAGCTCCGGTCAAAGGAAAGATTACCGGAGAAGGTGTTGGTGCCGTTGTTTACCCGCTGGTCATTGCTGCTTCTGTTCAACAGCTCATTGGCGCTCTGCACGGTACGGATGTTGGAGGTTATCCCGGCGAAGCTGTTGGCCAACGTGACGCTGGGCGAGAAGCTCAGGTTGGTCACCGAGTCTATCTTCCAGTCTATCCGGCCTCCAATCTTGTGGTTGCGGCTTTCCCGGCCCTGGTCCCAGACCCGGCGGGTGTTGATGGTATCCTTATCCAGGCTTTGCGCCGAGTTCACTATCTGGTTCAGGTCTGCGTCTATGCCGCCGTAGAAGTACTGCAGGTTAAGTTTCACGCCGCCCTTGAGCAGGGTATTGAAGTTACCCCCCGCCCCTGAGGATTGCTGGATCCCTTCCTCGGTGGCGCCAAAGGAGATCCCGTTCACGGCAATGCCGCCGTCACTGCGCATCATGATCATGTTCATGCCACTGCGGTTAAAGCCGCCAATACGCGAGATGTCTTCAAACCCGAAGCCGGGGCGGTTGAGGTTATTGGAGTAGCCCAGTAGACTCACCTGGGTGGTGTCCCGGAAGATGTTGAGAATACCGCCGCCTTCATACCGGTCATTGTTGCCTTTACCGGCGTACAGTTTCCCAAACGCGCCCTGCTTAATGCCTTTCTTCAGCTTGAGGTTGATCACCTGCGGAATCTCATTCACAGACATGTCCGGGTCTTTCCGCAGGGCATCTGGGTCATTGACTACCTGCACCTTGGCAATCATGTCGGCGGGCAGGTTGCGCGAGGCCACTTTGGGGTCATTCCCGAAGAACTCCTTCCCGTCTACCAGAATCTTGTTCACCGCCTTTCCGTTGACTGCTATGTTGCCAGACCCGTCTACAGACACGCCGGGCAGCTTTTTAAGAAGGTCTTCCAGCAAGGCGGTAGGCAGGGTTTTAAAGGAATTGGCATTGAACTCCAGGGTATCTTTTCTTACCACAATTGGGGGCGCCTCTGACTCAATCACCACTTCGCCCAGCAGGTTATCTGCCTGGGTCATGTCAATCTGCCCCAGGTCCCGCACCGGGTCACTGGTCGTCAAGACAAATTCTTTCCGGAAAACTTTGAACCCGGTCATGGTCACCACAATTCTGAGCGGCTGGTCCAGGGCCAGACCCGGCACCTTAAAATTCCCCTTTTCGTCACTTACCCTAAAGGTCACCAGCGTGGTGTCCTGGGCGGTGTACACGGCAATAGTGGCATAAGAGAGCACTTCTTTGTGGGTGGCGTCCCATAGCTTGCCTTTTACTTCACCCTTTCGGATCTGTGCGAAAACAGAGGTTGATCCCACACCAAAAAGCAGCAGGGCTAAGACAAAGTAGAAAGATTTCATAAAGGGGTGTAAGGGGTGTTTTGCGGTACAATTCCGGGTAATGATAAGATATTTTCTAATCTGGTAAAAGCCCCTCGCCTCCCCTTCCGGCCCTATAAGCTCTTTTTTAAGTACCAGACGGGGTGGTGGCTCGTTTTTTAAGAAATATTTAACTTCCAGGCACTACGGGTGGCCTTTGGCAGAAATAGGCTGACCGGCTTAGGCCCCCTCCGCCTGAACCTATCTGTCTTTATCCCGTTATATAGCGGAATACCTATCCTTAGTTGGTGTAGGTACATTCTTTAGGTTTACTAATCCTCTTATCATGAAATTACACAGCATTATCCTGGCATTGGCATTGGGCACGGCCCTCGCCTCCTGCAACCAGGCCCCCACCGGCGACAAAGCCACCATTGGTGACAAACAGCAGGCCGCCGATGCCTCTGGGCAGACCTTTGTGGTAGACACTACCTCATCGGTGGTGCAGTTCACGGGGAACGGGGTAGGCAAAAACCACCCGGGCACTTTCAAGCTCCTTTCAGGAGAGGTAGCCGTGGCTAACAACCAGATTACCGGCGGCAAGTTTGTCATTGACATTAAATCTCTGGAGCTCAAGCAGCAGGAAGAGATGTTCCAGACCAAACTTAAGCCCCACCTTCTGAGCGGCGATTTCTTTGACGCCGAGAAATTTGGCACCGCCCAGTTTGAGATCACCAAGGTGGAACCCTTCAAAGCAGATGGGAAAGATACCTCTCTGGTAGCCGGCGCCAACTTCAGCGTGAGCGGAAACTTCACCCTCAAGGGCGTGACCAAGAACATTACCTTTCCGGCCCGCATTGAACTGAACGGCAATGACATGGAGACCGAAGCCAACTTTAACATTGACCGCCGCCAGTGGCAGATGAACTACGGCAATGACAAAACCCTGGGAGACAAGTTCATCTCAGAGACCGTGAACATTGAGCTGGACCTGGAAGCGAAGAAGAAATAACCCTTCCTATTCCCCATGAAAGAAGAGCCCGGATACGCCATGCGTTTCCGGGCTCTTTTGGTGAAAACAGGCTCAAAACAGCCCACAGGAAAAGAAGGCACTTTTATTTGACCAGGCCTTCCTGCTGCATTCTGGTCACGGTCATCTCGGCGTATTTTTCTGCCACGCGGTGCAGACTGGTGGGGTTATAGGACTGTGTTTGCGCAGACCAAATCAATTTCTCGGTGGCCGCGTCATACAGGTTGGTCTCCAGGTAATAGACTTTATCCTCACGATAGTAGCCGGGGTCATACATCATGGGGGCCCAATAGGTGTAGTATCCTCTAAAGGTACCGTACCAGGCAAACCGGGTCATGGGCATATACACCATGTTGCCGGGCACGTACCGGGTTTCAGTCTCGGTGTCCACCAGCGCTACCGTTAAGATAGCGTCCTGCCCCTCTCCCTTGATCTTGGAAAGCAGGTCATCTGCAGAGACCTTTCCTTCCCGCCTGAGTGTGGGCGGGTACAGATCCATACTTTTGGTGACGGTGACCCCATGTTGCTGTAAGTAGGTCTGCAGGTGCTCTTCCACGGTCTGCCGTACCCGGGCGTGGTCTGTAAGGGCTGCCACCAAGATTCGGTTATAGGTTTTGGCGGTGGCCTGTGGGCTCTTCCAAGTACCGGTAATCCGGGTGGAAGGGGCGCAACCCGCCAGTACAAACAGGAGCAGGACCAATAGCCTCGCCCCCCTGTTTAAGGGTCTAAAAAAACGCTCTAACGTATTCATATCCAATCGGTTTAAAATACACCGCCTCTATAAGTAGAAAACGAAGTTAAACCGAAAACGGATGTTAATTTCATGAGAATCAGTGGCCTTGCCCGCAGCCCCACCAGAAGGTTCGTTCGTACTTCCTCTTGGACACGGAAAGGCGTTTTGAGGCCGTTTTCAGGAAAACAGCCCTAAAACAGCAAATGCCTCTCAGGGTATATTTTTCTTAGGGGAAATCACCCCAAGGTTGAAACGCCCTGGGCAGAAGAGGTAAGGCGGCTATTTCTTTCCCAGCGCTTCTTTCACCGCCTGCGCTACCGTGGGCCATACCGGAGAGGCCGGTGACACCAGATCAAAATGACCCGACTGGGGCAGCAACACTGTTTTTATGCCGTGGCCTCTGGCCGAAGATTTTTCTGTAAAGTTATTCGCCTGGCTGACCGGCACAATAGGGTCCAATGCGCCTTGCACCATTCTGACCGTAGCCTTGCGGGCCAGTTTAGGCGATGGCGAGCCCTGCTGGTAGCGCTGGGGAACGGTGGTCGGCAAACCGCCCATCAGTTTCTCCACCGCGGAGTTGCAGCTTCCCTTGGCGGCACTATAGGTAGCCAGATCCGGAATTCCGGCCAAGGAAACCACGCCCCTTACTTTTAACGGACTGCGGGTATAGACCTCGCTGGAGCGGGGCAGATCTTTACGGCCCGCCACCCACAGCGCCAGATGCCCTCCCGCCGAGTGGCCCATCACCACCACTTCCTTGGCAGACACCGGGTATTTTTTGGCCAATTCCCGCACGTAATCCACGCCTTGGGCTACGTCTTGAAACGTGCCCGGCCATCCGCCACCCGGGTTGCCCACGCGGCGGAACTCAATATTCCAGGTAGCATAGCCGGCGTTGGCGAGCGCTTCGCTGAGGTGGTTCATGTACTGGTAATTGTACTGGGCCAGCCAGCACCCGCCATGGATCACTACCACCACCGGGAACGGTCCCTTGCCCGCCGGTACCCGTAGCTCGCCAAACTGCAGGGAGTCTGCGCCGTAGGCAATCTTCTCGCCTTTGGCCGGGGTGGGCAGCTGCATCAGGTCTTGCCAGGTGACCAGTTTAGGCACCGGGCTTTGGGCGTGCCCCACAAAACTGCCTAAGAAGAAAAGACCAAGCAGCAGCGCGAAGAAAATGTATTTCATGCTCAAATATACAAGCCGGCGGCTAGAGCGTCACTTCTTTCTGGCCCTGGTCAATGCCTTTCAGGAAGGAGATAAGGCCTTTCATGTAGGTCTGCTGGTCATCATAGAAAGCCATGTGGCTACCGTTGGGGCAATGGAGGTAGCTGCCGTTCTGCACCTGGGTGGCCATCCAGCGCATGTGGGCAGGGTCCATGGTGTCATGCTGCGCGCCAATAGACAAGGTGGGTACGGAAAGGTTTTTCAGGTCTGCCTTGCGGTCCCATTTCTCCAGCTTGCCAGAGATCCCGAACTCGCTGGGCCCCTGCATGGTCACGTAGAAGGACAGGTTCATCTTCCCGAAGGAGCGGTTCACGGGCTCGGGCCATTCTTCCAGCGGAAGGCGCAGCACGTGCTTGGCGTAAAAGTGCGGCATGAGCAGCTCCATGTATTTGGGGTTCTGGAAATCCTTTTTGGCTTCAATGGCTCTTACCTGCGCCAGCACTTTGGGGTCCATTTGCTTGGAGAGCACGTCCTGGGCATATTTTCCGTAGTCAATGGCGCTGGCCATCATGTTGGAGATCACCAGGCCTTTCATGTTCTGCTGGTATTTGAGGGCGTACTCCATGGCCAGGATACCGCCCCAGGAATGGCCAAGCAGATAGAAATTATCCGGTCCCAGGTTCAGCGCCTGCCGCACCTGCTCTACTTCCTCTACGTACCGGGGCAGGTCCCAGAAGGTGGTGTCTTTGGGGTTGTCTGAATTGCCGCAGCCTAGTTGGTCATAGTAAATGAACTCAATGCCTTCACTGGGCAGGAAATTCTCCAGGCACTCAAAATACTCATGCGTAGCGCCGGGCCCACCGTTCAATAGCAGCAATTTGATTTTAGGATTGTTGCCCACGCGCTTGGTCCAGACGTTGAACGTGCCTTTGGCAGTCTGCACGGGCACCATCTGCACCCCACCGTCCTGCACACCTTTCTCGGTGGGGGCAAAGTACGCCGCCGCCGGGGCCTGGGCTTCCTCTGTTTTCTTCTGCTGGGTGCAGGAAGCCAGAACCGTTAAGAGTACTACACCGGCAATTTTCATAAGTGCGTTCATGAGATAGGTGATAAGGTATGGATAGTATATGGGCTGGCATTTTCTCAGTCCAGGACCTGTCTGGCTTGATTTGTTTCTACTTTCTTCTCTAAAGCTACACATCTGCCCTGGTCTTCGCAACGGGTCATGCCGGGGTTTCTGGCCTGGAGCACCCAATGAGCCCGACAGACAAAACCGCCCCAGGCGTTTTAGGGCCATTTTTGCCAAAACAGAGGCAAATCAGCCCTATTCTCCTCTTCCCTGAAAGCACCGTAGCACTTGCGATTCTCCGCCTGCTTCTAAATATAGTAAACATTGAATAGTTACAAAATCGCGGCCAAAATACCGACAACTTGGTATTCTTTACTATAAGATTTAGGCCTTCCTTTACATAAAATTAAACAAGGGGAAATTCAGGGTGTTTTGACAGGTAATTAATCCCTGAACAAGATTTAATCCTTTGATTTGAACTTAGTTGGCCCTTTTGTAATTAAGAGAAGAAATCATACTATCATCAAATAAAATACACCCAAACACCCCAAAGTTGCTGCTTTAAACCACAGTTTTGGGAATTATAAATTAAATATAAAATTCAATATTTTTCCCCAAAGAAAGCAAGAGCCCGGCGACATCGTTTCCGGGCTCTTTTCATTTGGCCCTCTTTGCTAAGAACGTGTTATGAGATTCAGGTATTCTGGGAATAGAGTTAAATGGCAAAACCGGCGTGTACTGTTATAGAAATTCTCTGGCAGCTATTCCAAGCATCATAGAGCGGGGTTAGTTTAACCGCATTATTTTGAGAGTAGGAGCCGCAGATTTGGTTGTTGGTGAGAACACCAACAACGGCGAGGCCTTTTTAAGGGAGAACCACCCATCATGACTTCATTATATGAACTCCCTTAAGCCTGCAAAAGGATCAATAATGAATGAATATCTCAAGATTATAAGTTATACTTGCGGCAGATAACTAAAAAAGGTGCCCCTATGAGGCACCCTTTTGTTATTTGAACCACACTAGAAGCTTTGTTACAATGCTATCTAGGTGGGTTAGAATTTTGTCAAGAGATCCGAGTGCTAAGACGGCAATCAATAACCACTTAGGACCTCCATTTTCATAAGGCACCGGAAAAGCAGTAGCTTCTTTGGTGCCTTTTGCATTAGCTTTCATTTTCACGTCATGCTATATCTTTTGGTTTCTCAAATATAGAGACTATTAAACGGAGGCATCGAATTGGGTAGCCGAATTTATACAAACTTTATCCCAGACTTATTAACATTTACCGATCTGAATTATAACAACTTAACATGGTTATCAAGATCAGAAATATGTATATATCATTCTAACAATATAGTAATACACTAGGCTCCCACCCTTGCTGATGTTCTCACCAACAAGCATTACTGCGGTTCTTACAGCTAACCACTAGAGATGCATTCCTCCCCCAAAAAACCAAAACGGCCCGGAAACTTTCGTTTCCGGGCCGTTTTCTCTAAAACAGAGCCAAACCAGAATTAGCTCATCAGTTTTTTATAGCGAATACGCTTCGGCTCCACATCGCCCAGGCGTTTCTTCTTGGCTTCCTCGTAGTCTGAGAAGTTTCCTTCAAACCACACTACTTGGCTATCACCCTCGAAGGCCAGGATGTGGGTGGCGATACGGTCCAGGAACCAGCGGTCGTGGGAGATGACCACGGCGCAGCCCGAGAAGTTCTCCAAGGCGTCTTCCAAGGCCCGGATCGCGTTCACGTCCAGGTCGTTGGTAGGCTCATCCAGGAGCAGTAAGTTGGCGCCTTGCTTTAAGGTCATGGCCAGGTGCACGCGGTTGCGCTCTCCCCCAGACAATACCCCTACTTTCTTTTCCTGGTCACCGCCGGAGAAGTTGAACTTGCTCACGTAGGCGCGGGCGTTCACCTGACGGCCGGCCAGCATCATCATTTCGGTACCACCCGAGATGGTCTCAAACACAGATTTATTAGGGTCCAGGCTTTCATGCTGTTGGTCTACGTAGGCAATCTCTACGGTTGGCCCTACGGTGATGGTCCCGGCGTCGGGCGTTTCACGGCCCGTGATCAACCTAAACAACGTGGATTTACCGGCGCCGTTCGGGCCGATGATGCCCACAATACCCGCCGGCGGCAGGCTGAAGGTGAGGTTCTCAAACAGGAGTTTATCGCCGTAGGCTTTGGTGAGCCCTTCGGCTTCAATAACCACGTTGCCCAAACGCGGACCGTCTGGGATGAAGAGCTCCAGTTTCTGTTCTTTCTCTTTGGCGTCCTCAGAGGCCATTTTCTCATAGTTGCCTAAACGGGCTTTGGACTTAGCCTGACGGGCCTTGGGGCTCATGCGGGCCCATTCCAATTCACGTTGCAGGGTTTTCTGGCGCTTGCTCTCGGTTTTCTCTTCTTTGGCTAAGCGCTCAGCCTTCTGCTCCAGCCAGCTGGTGTAATTTCCTTTCCAGGGAATACCCTCGCCGCGGTCCAGCTCCAGAATCCAGCCGGCCACTTTGTCCAGGAAGTACCTGTCGTGGGTAACGGCTATCACGGTGCCTTTGTATTGCTGCAGGTGTTGCTCCAGCCACAGCACAGACTCAGCGTCTAAGTGGTTGGTAGGCTCATCCAGCAAAAGCACGTCTGGCTCTTGTAACAAAAGGCGGCAAAGGGCCACGCGGCGCTTCTCACCCCCAGACAAGTTGCCAATTATAGCTTCAGAGGGCGGAGTGCGCAGGGCATCCATGGCGCGCTCCAGCTTGCTGTCCAGGTCCCAGGCGCCCAGGTGGTCCAGTTTCTCCTGCACCTCGCCCTGGCGGGCCATCAGCTTGTCAAAGTCTGCGTTCTCGTCTGCGAAGGCTTCGTTGATTTCCTCGTATTCCTTCAGAAGGGCCACGGTTTCGGCGGCGCCCTCCTGCACAATCTCCATCACGGTTTTGGTAGGGTCCAGCTGCGGTTCCTGCTCCAGGTAACCCACAGAGTAACCCGGCGAGAACGCCACCTCGCCCTGGTATTGTTTGTCTACGCCGGCAATCACTTTCAACAAAGAGGATTTACCAGAGCCGTTAAGGCCCAGCACACCAATTTTGGCACCGTAGAAAAAAGAAAGATAAATGTTTTTGAGAACCTGCTTTTGCGGAGGGTAAATCTTACTTACCCCCGCCATGGAGAAGATAATGGTTTCGCTGCTCATAAGGAACGTTTGGTATAAGTTCAGGTCAAGTACCTGGCCCCGAAGCGTTTTACGCTTGTTTTCCCAAAAACAGCCCTAAAACAAAGGCATAACTTTGTGGGCTGTAAATCAGTATGCAATCAGACGCCAAAACGCATGATTTCTGGGCCAGAAGGTGCAAATATCGTAAAATTTGGCAGGGGCGGGTTATGAAAATTGCCGGTAATTCATAAACTTGTAAAAAAATAGACTTTCATATTTTCAGTTAATAATCCATTTGATGGAAACCAAAGATTTGTCTGAGGAGGCCCATAAGTACGGCTACATTGAGGGTAACCAGGTGTGGTTGAAACCATTTATGCACTTTCCTGCCCGCCAGGTAGGTGACGTAAAAGAGGTCCCCGAAGAATCATTGCAGTACTTTGCCCTTCGGTTTGAGAACTTCAAGCAGAAGGTGAATGCCCTGTTAGAGAAGATTGAAACGTCTGAGAACAAGGGTTCTTTTTTGATGAAGGTCCTTCACCTGAAAGAACAGATAGAAAAATATGACGCCATAGGCGATTTTGAGGCCCTGCACCACCGCCTCTCCGCCGCCGAGGCCGAGATCAAGGACGCCATTTCCAAGAACCGCGACAAGAACCTCTCCACCAAAGTAACCCTTATTCAGCAAGCCGAGGCCCTGGCAGACAGCATTGACTGGCAGGAAACCACCGACAAACTGAAGGAGCTTCGCCAGAACTGGATCAAGACCGGCCCGGTAGACAAAACCCTCACCGAAGAACTGGAAGAACGTTTCAAGGCCGCCGTTGAGGTGTTCTTCACGCGCAAGAAAGACTTCTTCCAGGATAAGAAGGACATGCTCTCCCGCACGGTAGACAAATACAAGGCCCTCATTGCCCAGTCTGAGTCCGTGAAAAACTCTGAGGAGTGGGAAGAGACCAGCAAGAAACTCAAAGACCTGCAGAACCAGTGGAAAGAGATTGGCGGCACCCTGCCCCGCAAGATGTCCAATGACCTCTGGAACAGCTTCAGGGCGGCCAACAACCATTTCTTTGAGCGCCTCAAAAAACACATCAACAGCCAGAAAACAGAGTCTAAAGACAAGTACTTAGAAGACAACCTGGCAAAGAAAAAATCGCTGGTGGCCCAGGCCGAGGCCCTCTTGGAGGAACCCGTGCAGCAGGCCGTGCCCAAAGCAAAAGAACTACAAGCCGCCTGGAAAAAAGTAGGTCCGGTAAAGCAGGAAGAATCTGACATTGTCTGGGAAAGCTTTCTGGTAGCCTGCGACAAGATATTTGAACTCAGCAGCCTGGAGCACTTCATGCGCAAGCGCCCCTTGCCAGACGGCAAGAACTCTGACCATGATCAGGTACAGGCCCGCATCAACGCCCTGCGTGATTTCATTAAGTATGACAAGCAAGAGCTGGAAGTGCTGGAAACCAACCTGGGCCGCCTGAGTCCTAACCCGGGCAATGAAACGTTCAGGGCCATGCTGGAAGGAAAAATCAAAAACTTTAACCGGAAAATCAGGACCAAGACCGAATTAATTGACCTGCTCCGTAAAAAGACTGAGGCAACAAGCAACAAATCAGCCTAAGTTCTCCGTAAGCCGTTAGTAACTTAAACCAAGTTACTAACGGCTTTTTTATGAAAAAATACTATTTACTCCCCCTCCTCTTTTTGCCCCTGCTGGCACAGTCTCAAAACATTAAAGGTCCGTACGTGGGGCTCACCACCCAGCTCCAGAACACGTGGGTAATTAATGATGAGCAGTACGAGAACGTCAACTACCGCCACAACTTCACCACCAAATGGGCTCCTATAGGCGGGGTGTTGGGTTACAAGTTCAATGAAAATCATAATCTGCAGATAGAGGCCATCCGGTCGCACCAGGGCGAGACCTTTGACCTGCATGACATTGATGACCAGAAAACCGGCGAAAAAGAGGTGGATCTGGTGTACTGGAACATTCCGCTGCTTTTCAAATACACCACTACCGGCACGTTGCGCTTCAACTTCCAGATGGGTCCGCAGGTAAGCATTCTGCAGGAGGGCCGCGAGGAGAACCGCTTTACCCGCACCGCCAATTACCTACGGGACAAAGAGCCTATCACCATTCCGCAGGGCACTTATTTACTGGCCTCTACAGACCATGACGGGCATGACGGCAGCGGGATAGGTGGTTTCAACAAATATGACCTGGGCCTTGCCCTGGGCGCCGGGGTGGAATACAGCTTCACAGACAACCTGTACCTGAGCGCCAACGTGCGCTACAGCTATAACTTTGTAGACATCAGGGACAAGGAGTACATAAGAACCAACAATGACCCAGACTACTATGTGCTGCGCCAGAACATGGTGATAGGTGTGCAACTGGGTATCAATTACCTCTTTAACACCGGCGACGGCGAATCCAGCGCCCGGCATCAGTAAAAATACCCGCAGAATCTAAACATTTTGCCTACCTACCCGTTCTGTTTTAACGTTACCACAGCCCGTATTAATAAGAAACCTTTGATTTGTCAATCATTTTTCTATTTTTGCAGCCCGTTGAAACAAGTGCAACTATTTGTATAGCTATACTACTTTAAAGAAATTACTATGTATTGGACATTAGAACTTGCCTCTTACCTGGAAGATGCCCCTTGGCCAGCCACCAAAGACGAACTGATCGACTATTCTATCCGCTCTGGCGCTCCCATGGAAGTGGTAGAAAACCTGCAGGCCCTGGAAGATGATGGGCAGCCCTACGAGAGCATTGAAGAAGTTTGGCCGGATTATCCTACCAAAGAAGACTTCATGTTCAACGAGGACGAATATTAATATAATTAAGAATTAATAATTAAGAATTGCTCATTTGTGATTCCTAATTCTTAATTATTAATTCTTAATTATAAACTCCCTTGGGCGTTTTAGAAATAAGAGAACTGGTTGCGGGGTACGACGAGCGCGTACTTATCCGCAACCTTTCTTTTTTAGTGCCCCAGCCGACTTTCATTGCCATTATTGGCCACAACGGAAGCGGCAAATCTACGTTCCTCAAAACCCTTACCGGTCACGTGCCCTACCGCGGCCAGATTCTGGTGCAAGGGCAACCCCTTCCAGCCAAATCAGGCGCACTGTCCCGCTCCCTCTCCTATCTTCCGCAGAAAAACAACGTGGCCTTTCCGGTGGAGGTGCGGGAACTGGTGGTCATGGGGCTTTTCAGGCACAAACGCCTGCTGGAGAACTATACCGCGGCAGACTACGCCCGCGTAGACGAGACCCTGGCCCACCTGCACATTTCGCACCTGAGCCACCGGGCCTTTACCCAACTGTCTGGGGGCGAGCAGCAATTGGTCTGGCTGGCACAGCTCATGCTCCAGAACGCGCCCATCGCGTTGCTAGACGAGCCCACGCAGCAGCTGGATGTCTACCACAAAAGAAAGGTATTTGATTTAATGACCCATTGGGTAGAAACCGAAGGAAAAACCGTGCTCTGCATTACCCATGACCTCCTGAACCTCATGCCCCTGCAGGGCTTACTGCTCAACCTTTCCCAGCCGCATCCCGCCTTGGAAAGAATCTCACCAGAGACGGTTCTGGCGCACCAGCGTTACCTGGAAGAAACCGGCGGACCCCACGCGGGCCTCAGCGAGTCGCCTGCGGGTCACCGGTATTAACTGGCGTCAGCTTTTCCTCCGTGAGGTGAAAGACATACACCTTGTTCACATCCTTCTCGTCAAACTTGCCGTCTCTGTTAGAATCTGCCTTGGTGATAAACGTAAGCGCGTTGGTGGTTTTCTGCATTTTCCAATGCACCAGGTGCTCACCTTTGGGGGAAACCTGCTGCAGACCCTGACCCGTGGAAGTGGTGATAAAAAGGGCCCTTAGGTCATTGGAGTCCAGCTTATCATTCTGGTTCCAGGCTTTATCGCCGCCAATGATGATCACGGGCCGCTCTTTCCGGTACCTTCCACTCTCTTTTAACGCCGTGGCATCAATCTGAAACGGGGGCGGTAATTCCACTCTCACCGATTGCCCGGTTCTGGTGTTGATAAAAAGAAGCCCCACCTCTTCTCCCAGCCCCAGGCTTATTTTGGACGCGGAGTAAATGGAGGCCACCACCATGTCCGTAGAATCAAGAACGGTGAGTTGGTTGTACTGCGGGGAATACTTGCCCTGGCCCTGCGCCTTCCCTGCAGCAGCCCATAGAAACGCAAGAAGCAAAAGCGCAGTAAGCGGGCGCAGAGGGAAGCAGAGGGGTGGCTTCATGATAGAGGACTTTAGGTAGAAGTAAATCCTGTTTTAAGCTCATTTTCCAGAAAACAGGCCCAAAACAGGGAAAGGCGTTATTTTTTAAGCGGCTCCGCCGATGGCTGGTTTTTCTCCTGTTGCAGAAAGGCCTCGGCCAGAAGCAGATCCTCAGGGGTAGTTAGTTTGATGTTTTTGAAACTGCCTTCCACCAGGTGGATCTTATGCCCGAACCGCTCCACTACCGAGGCATCATCGGTGAACAGCGGACTTTCAGGTTGGGCATAGGCGCGGCGCAACAGCGGCAACCTAAAGCATTGCGGGGTCTGCACCAGCCGGTAGGCCGAGCGGTCCACGGCTTTGGAACTGCCGCCCCGCACCCGTCTAATGGAGTCTTTCAAGGAAACCGCCACCACGGCCGTGCCCTGCGCGAAAGCCTTGTTATAGGCGGCCTGCAAAATGGCGTTGTCTACAAAAGGGCGCACCCCGTCATGCACGGCCACCACCCCATCTTGCTCCTGGTCTAGCGCAGCCAACCCATTCTTCACCGACTGAAACCTGCTGGTACCCCCCACCACCACCTGGTGCGGAAGGGTGAACGAATAGTCACCGCATAGGCCTTGCCAGGTTTTTACCTCGGCCTGCGGCAGCACCAATACCAGGGGCATAGTGGGGTCAAAGGCATGGAAGCGGCGCAGGGTATGCATGAGCACCGGCTCCCCGCCTATAGGCAGGAACTGCTTGGGCTGCGCGGCCTGCATGCGGCTACCAGACCCACCGGCCACAATAATGGCGTATTTTTTTAACTCAGACGAGGACATGGAGGCAAGATACACATTCAGACCCGCTCGTGGCAAACCCGTTTTAGGCCTGTTTTGGCGAAAACAGGCCTAAAACGCAAAACCAAATGCGCGTAGCCTGAAAGCCGTGCCTGTAATTAGAACTGCAGGGTAAAAGTAGTTCCCTGGTCTACCTCACTGGCCACGGTAAGGTTCCCACCCATGGCTTTGGCCTGCGAATGGGCAATGTAGAGTCCCATGCCCTTGCTGTCTTTGCGTTGGTGGAACCGCTGGTACAAACCAAAAATGCGCTCGCCGTACCGTTTCAGGTCTATGCCCAGGCCGTTGTCTTTGAAATGCAGGAACTGATGTCCGTCTACCGCCTCGGTGGTGACCTCAATGTGCAGCACCCGGTCCGGCGATTGGTATTTGATGGCGTTGGAGAGCAGGTTGAGCAAGATGCTGTACAGGTACCCGCCGTTGTAGTAGACCTCGGGCACCTGCGAGAAATCTGCGGTGACCTGGGCGCCAATCTCCGTGAGAAGCCCGTCCACGGAGAGGCGTACCCGCTCAAAGGCCTCGGGTAGGCTGATCTGTTCCTTTTGGGTGAGGGGTTTGTTTCTGATGACCAGGATCTCCAGCAGGTCATCAATAATGGTGTTGAGCTGCACGGTAGACTCCTTGAACTTCTGGATCAAAAGCTTGTTGCGGCCTTCGGGCACGGCGTCCAGGTCCAGCAGGTTAATGATGCCCGTTAGGTTAGACAACGGGGCCCGCAGGTTATGGGAGGTGATAAAGGTGAACTGCTTGAGATCGGCGTTGTTCTGGGTAAGCTCTGAGATAAGCAACTCGCGTTCCTGGGCATAGCTCTTGCGCAGGGTAATATCGCGCAGCATGGAGATCCAGTGCGTGAGCTGGTTCTTGTGGTTGAACATGGGAATGAGCAGCAGTTGGGCCCAGAAGCGGCTTCCGTCTTTGCGGTAGCTTTCCAGTTCGCCCTCGCAGGCCAGGCCGGCCTGCATCTGCCGAATGATCTCCTCCATGACCTGCGGATCGGTGTCGGGACCGTTCAGGAAAGAGGGGTCCTTGCCCAGCACCTCTTCCTGGGTATACCCCGTCATGGCAAAGAACGCGTTGTTGAAGTAGATAGACTCCAGGGAATGGAGGTCATCAGGTTTCACCTCACTGATGATGATGGCATCCTGGGCATTGGTGATGACAGATTCCAACAAACGCAGTTGCTGCTCCTCGGCTTTCTGCTGGGTAATATCGGTGAGTAGGGCAAACACCCTTTCTACCTGGCCGTGTTCATCCAGCAGCGGCTGCACCTGTAGTTTTATCCAGCGCTTTCCATGGGTTTTGGAGTACTGGAGCAGGTCACACTCCAGGGACTGCACCTTGCTCAGCCGTTCATCAATGTAAGCCAGGGTGCCCAGGTCTGTTTCCGCTCCACTCAGAAAGGAACCCAGGGTTTTTCCGGCAATCTCTTCCAGGGTATAGCCCAACATTCTGGTAAACGACGGGTTTACCCAGTGTACGGTCAGGTCTGGGTGCATGATCAGAACGCCGTTCACGGTCTCGCGGGCCACCACCGAAAGCTTCCGAAGCTCTTCCTCGGCCTGTTTCTGGGCCGTGATGTCCTGCATGGCCCCTACAATGCGCACCGGCTTCCCGACGTCATCCCTGATCAGGGAGCCTTGGTCCACCACGTAGGCATATTCGCCGTTGGCTTTCATGAACCGGTACTCCTCGCGCCAGAAGTCTTTGTTGGCATGGGTAATGACTTCCTCCAGGGAGGCATTGACGCGGTCCAGGTCCTCGGGGTGCACCTGGTGGGCCCAGAGGTCAAACTCCAGCCCGAACTCCTGCACCTTAAACCCGAACAGTTTCTCAAAGCCCAGCCCCCAGGCAATGGTACCGGTATGCAGGTCAAAGTCCCAGATGGCGTCGTTGGTCGCCAGGGTGGCGTAATAGAAGCGCTCATTGCTTTCTCTGAGTTCTTTTTCGGCCAGCTTGCTTTCCATGATCAACTGGAGCAGGTTACGCACGCTCTCCAAGGATGTCTCTTCTTCGCTCGTAGGCGCTTTGGCTTCCTGCAAATACACCACAAACGCCCCCAGCACTTTCTGCCCGGTGCTTACCACCGGGAATGACCAGCACGCGTTTATATCAAAGGAGCGCGCCAGTTCCTGCAGCAGCTCATTTTTTGATTCCTGTACAATGTGTTTGATGATCACTTTCTCCCCGGAGGATGCGTCTTTGAGAAAAGCTTCTTTGGCTTGCTCCAGCAAAATACCGTTCAAGGCCCTGGAGAAATCTGAGGGCAGGCTGGGCGCCGCCACAGGATAGAGCCGTTCACGCTGCAGTTGCAGGGCAGAGCACCGCATGTCCGGGTAAATCTTCTCTACCCCGGCCAGGTAAAAGGCCACTACGTCTTCCAGGCTGGTGCCGGGGGTCGCGTTCTTTTCCAGTACCCGCTTACCCAGCTGTTCCAGGGCAATGACGCGGCGGTACCTGGTGAACCTGCCCACGGGCAAAGAGGCAGCTGCCGCCGCGGCCGCGGTGGCGGACTGGTCTGGGAGTACGCCCGCCGCAATGAGGGCCTGGGCCTGCGCCAATTCCTGCTGCGTGCTTTCCAGTTCCAGGCGCAGACTCTCCAGCTTTTTCTGGGTCTGCTGCAAAGCCTCTTCCAGGGCCAGCAACTGGCTTCCGTCTGGGCTCTCTGAATTCTGAAAAACTAGCATGTCCTTTTCTTTCTGCTTCATCATGGCTTTACAGCTGAAACTCTATCATCCTGGCGGCGCCGGATGTTGGTGGCTCCTATATTTTTTCCTGGCACTGGCAAATATTCCTGCTTTTCTGGCTCGTTTGGTTGGGTCAGGCGTTTTAGGCCTGTTTTCAAGAAAACGCCCTTAAAACGCCTGGCCTTTATGTTGGTGTCCGGGTCTCCGGCTGCTGGCAAAAGCTGGTTTGGCCAGGCAGGGCCTAAGCGTGGTAACACTTAAAGCTACAGGGCTTAACGGCAACAGACACGACTGCAAACGGAGGAGCTAATCTACTAAAACAGAAACACGTAGCCTAGAACCCATTCTGCTTTTAGCCTATTATTCATGGAAAAAGTTAAAAAAGAAAGCCCCACCGGTTTCTAAACCAATGGGGCTTTCTTTTTTAAGAAGTGTATTCTTTACAGAATTAACATCACGTCTCCGTAGCTAAAGAACTTATATTCTTCTTTGATTGCGGTGCGGTAGGCTTCCATGACCAGGTCATACCCCCCAAAGGCGGCAGCCATCATCAGGAGCGTAGACTCCGGCATGTGGAAATTGGTGATCAGGGCGTTCGCGATTTTGAAATCATACGGCGGAAAGATGAACCGGTCCGTCCAGCCTTCGTTGGGCTTCAGGCGGTTGTTCGCCGACACCGATGACTCCAGGGCGCGCATGGTGGTGGTACCCACCGCGCACACGCGCTTCTTGGCATCCAGAGCCTTGTTCACAATTTTGGCGGTTTCCTCAGTCACAAAGAACTGCTCAGAGTCCATTTTGTGCTTGGTCAGGTCCTCTACGTCTACCGGCCGGAACGTGCCCAGGCCTACGTGAAGGGTTACCGGGGCCACATCCACACCTTTCAGTTCCAGGCGCTTCAGTACCTCTTTGGTAAAGTGAAGACCCGCGGTGGGGGCAGCCACGGCGCCAGTCACCTCGGCGTAGACCGTCTGGTAACGCTCTTCGTCTTCGGGCTCTGGCTCGCGCTTGATGTATTTAGGCAGCGGGGTCTCGCCCAGGCTATGCACAATCTTGTAGAAATCCTCATCCGGGCCGTCATACAAAAACTTGATGGTACGTCCGCGGGAGGTGGTGTTGTCAATAACCTCGGCTACCAGGTCGCTATCCCCGAAGTAGAGCTTGTTGCCCACCCGTATCTTACGGGCCGGGTCTACCAGCACATCCCAGAGGTGAATGCGCTTGTCCAGTTCTCTTAGCAAGAATACCTCAATCTTGGCGCCGGTCTTCTCTTTATTGCCGTACAAACGGGCCGGGAACACTTTGGTGTTGTTGGTCACTAGCACGTCACCCTCATCAAAATAGGTGATAATATCTTTAAAGATTTTATGCTCTATCTTGCCGCTGTCACGGTGCAGGACCATCATGCGGGCCTCATCACGGTGGGCTGCCGGGTGAGTGGCCATTAACTCATTGGGCAGGTCAAATTTGAACTCAGATAACTTCATATTTAATATTACGGTATTAAAATATTACGCAAAAACAGACCGCAAAGGTAGGCAGTTTGCCTTAATTTATATTACTTTCAGATAAATAAGTATCTTTACCCGCTTTGGTTGTCTCTAATGCCTAAACATAACACCCGCTGCTATGTTATCCATTAGCTGCCACCGCTGCGCCGGTTACCCCCTTTAACCTTTTCATTATTAACGCATTCCTTTTCACCCCATAATTCTGTAATTTCCCATATGATCTACTTCCGGCTGGTGTTAGAGAGTTTTAGGTTCGCGTGGCAGGCCCTGCGGGCTAACCTCCTGCGCACCATTCTCTCGTTGCTGGGGGTGACCATTGGTATCTTCGCCATTATCTCAGTATTCACCATTGTAGACTCTTTGGAGCGCAGCATCAGAGAGAGCATGAGCTTTGTGGGCGAGCGTATCATCTACGTGGAGAAATTCCCCTGGATCTTTAAAGGCGGCCAGGACATACCCTGGTGGAAATACATGCAGCGCCCACCGGCCAACAGCCGGGAGTTCAAGTACCTGGAAGGCACGCTGGAGAACGCCGAGGGCGTGGCCATGGTGTCACGGCGGGGCGGCAACACCTTTAAGCACCGCAACAACAGCATGAGCGGGCTTATGCTGCAGGGCGTCTCTAAAGACTTTAACAAAGTAGCCGAGGTACCTATTGAAGAGGGACGCTTTTTCACCCAACAGGAGGTAGAAGGCGCCCGCAACGTGATCATCATCGGCGCCGAGGTGGCCGAGAACCTCTTCCCTTACGGCGGTGCCCTGGGGGGCGACATTAAGATAAAAGGCCAGAAGTTCACGGTGGTGGGCGTCATGGAAAAACAAGGGGCCGGTCTGTTTGAGGGCCTGCCCACCAATGACAAAAACGCGTACGTGCCCTTTGGGGCCTTCGGGAAGATGTTTGCAGGCGGCCCGCGGGGCATTCAGCCGGTGCTCATGATCAAGGGCAAGGCAGAGGATGCGGGGCTGCAGAACCTGGAGTATGAGGTAAAAGGCAAGATGCGCACCGTGCGGGGCCTCAAACCCTATGAGGAAGATAACTTTGCCGTGAACCGCTCAGAGATGATGGCCGACGCCATTGGCGAGATGTTCTCCATCATCGGCATAGCCGGCTGGGTGATTGGCGGGTTCTCTATCTTGGTGGGCGGCTTTGGTATTGCCAACATCATGTTTGTGTCTGTGAAAGAGCGCACCAATATCATAGGCATTCAGAAATCACTGGGGGCCAAGAACTTCTTTATTCTGTTCCAGTTCCTGTTTGAGTCTGTGTTCCTGAGCCTGATTGGCGGGGGCGTGGGCATTCTGCTAGTGTCTTTGATAACCTTAATCCCCATGGGCACGTTGGATATTATCCTTACGCCCGGAAACATCCTGCTGGGGTTGGGCGTATCGGTCGTGATTGGCGTTCTCTCCGGCATTATCCCGGCCGTGATCGCCTCCCATCTGGACCCGGTTATTGCCATCAGGTCAAAATAATTCAGTTTTTATTTTCAGATGAATGCCATGGGACTTCCCTCCACCCTGCGCGCGTTGCTGCCTGCGCCTTTTCCAGACCCCAACCACCGGCAGCCCTGAACTCATGCAAGCGTACCTAGGGGGCTTCCACCCGACTAATAACAATAATATAATTTTTGACGTGCCCGTTTCCGGCTTGTTTTCCGTAGAATGGGCTTAATACATGATTGATCTATGACGAAGTTGAGAAAGACGAGTAAAACAAAGTTGCATGATGAAGTGCAGAATGCCGGCAGCGGCACCACCATCATTCAGCCAGATGTAAATGATAACAAAGTTGGTTCCCTGCAGGAAGCCAAGAAAATAGCCAAGCGCGAAACCCCCATCATCAGTGATGATGACAAGCGCATTAGAGAGGCGTTTACAGACAAGAACTGGAACGAGATCAAGATCGCGGACTCCTGGCAGATCTTTAAGGTGATGTCTGAGTTTGTGGAAGGCTTTGAGAAAATGGCCAAGATTGGACCTTGCGTGTCTATCTTCGGCTCGGCCAGAACCAAACCGGAGAATCCCTACTATAAAATGGCCGAGGAAATTGCCGCCAAACTGGTGCGCCACGGCTACGGCGTGATCACGGGCGGTGGCCCGGGTATCATGGAAGCCGGTAACAAAGGCGCCCACTCAGAGGGAGGCCGCTCGGTGGGCCTGAACATTCAGTTGCCTTTTGAGCAGTTCAACAACATCTACATAGATCCAGACAAGATCATCAACTTTGACTACTTCTTTGTACGCAAAGTGATGTTCGTGAAATACGCCCAGGGCTTTATTGGCATGCCCGGCGGCTTTGGTACCTTGGACGAACTGTTTGAGGCCATCACGTTAATCCAGACCAAGAAGATTGGCAAGTTCCCGATTGTACTGGTGGGCAAAGCCTACTGGGGCGGGATGTTTGACTGGATCAAGGACGTAATGCTGGCCCAGGAAAGCAACATCAGCCCCGAGGATCTGGACCTGGTGCACCTGGTAGACAACGCCACCGATGCCGTGACCGTCATTGATGAGTTCTACAGCAAATACCTGCTGTCTCCCAACTTCTAAGAGAAAAGCGAACGGCCTGTTTTGGGCCTGTTTTCAGAAAAAGAGCCCGGAAACGTTTCCGGGCTCTTTTGGTTTTAGCCCTGCCTGTAATACACTAACTTTGCTTAAACTGAGTTTATAGAGTAACCCCGCCCCCGCGTCATGACCCCAGATAGCACCAAAAGACAGAGACAGGCCCGCGTGCTCCGCGATTTCCGGAAAGTGCACCGGATCACGGGCGCCCTGCTGTTCGTCTTTTTCTTTGTGTTGGCCCTTACGGGGCTTCTGCTGGGCTGGAAGAAACACACGGGCGGCGTGATCCTGGCCAAGACCTACACCGGCTCCTCTACCAACCTCAAAGACTGGCTCCCTGTGGACAGCCTCACCGCCAACGCCTTTCAAGCCATTAGAGATTCCCTGGGCCAGGAAACGCCCCTCACCCTGGACCGCATAGACCTTCGCCCGGACAAGGGCACCGCCAAGTTCACGTTTGTGGAAGGCTACCTGGGCGTGCAGCTGGACGGGGCCACCGGCCAAACCCTGCACCTGGAAAGCCGCCGCGCCGATTTTATTGAGCACCTGCATGACGGCACCGTACTGGACCGGTTATTTGGAGTAGAGAGCGGCATTTTGAAAGTCATCTACAGCACCATCATGGGCGTGGCTTTGCTCATCTTCACCATTACCGGTTTCTGGCTTTGGTACGGGCCCAAGCGCATGAAACAGGAGAAGCCCACCCTTGTGGCCCAGCCAAACCGTCCGCGCACCGGCAGGCCCCTCCACGGCGAGTAATCAGGATTTCCTTTTCCGGCACCGGGATCCTGCCTGTCTTTTCATTTCCGTTTTAAGGGTGTTTTCCGGGAAACAGGGCCAAAACGTAACGCCCTGAGGCTGTGGTGTGAATAGCTGCTTTCTGCTATTTTAAATTCGCGGCGGCTTTCTTAGATTTGTTTCCCCTTTTTTCTTCACCCATACTTTTCAGCTGTGCGCCCCTTTGCTTGTTCCCGGCTCTGGCCCCTGGCCCTGTGCCTTGTTTTTCCCTGCTCCTGCCTTATGACCCAGGTATTTGCCCAAAGCCAAAGGCAAAGCACCATCTGGTATTTTGGCAATAACGCCGGGCTTGATTTCACTTCCGGAACGCCTATCCCCCTTCTCAACGGTGCCATGCAAACCAGTGAGGGCTGCGCCTCCATTGCAGACCAGCAGGGCAACCTTTTATTTTACACAGACGGGCTCACGGTCTTTAACCGCCACCACCAACCCATGCCCAACGGCACCGGTTTGCTGGGCAACAGCTCCACGGCGCAGGCCGCGGTCATAGTGCCGGCGCCCGCCAACCCGCAGTGGTATTATGTCTTTACCAACACCAATAATGCCCGCCCCAACGGGTTAACCTATAGCCTGGTAGACATGACCCAGGATTCTGGCGCCGGCAATGTCATCCAGAAAAACACCTTCCTTTTTGCCCCCACCTCAGAGATGGTGACCGCGGTACGCCACCAGAACCAGCAGGCTTATTGGGTGATGACCCATGAAAACGGCAGCAACGCCTTCAGGGCCTACCTGGTTACCTCTGCCGGCGTAAGCCCCACGGCGGTCATCAGCCGGATAGGCACCACCCATGCCCCAGAGCCTACCGGTAACACAGCCATTGGGTGCATGAAATTCTCGCCGGACGGCAAAAAACTGGCGGTGGCTTCTTTTGGCGTGGGCGCCGAGGTCTATGATTTTAACGCCGCCACCGGCGAGGTCTCTAACCCCATCAGGATACCGGGCTTTTCGCAGGGCTACGGGGTGGAGTTCTCGCCAGACGGGTCATTGCTCTACATCACTACCGGCGGAAACACCCAACTGCTGCAGGTAGACCTCAAAGCCGGTTCTCCCGCCAGCGTGGCCGCCTCAAAGATGGTCATCGCCAACATTGGCCAGGACGGATCTACGCGCTACGTGGGCGGAAGCCTGCAACTAGGCCCAGACGGGAAACTGTACGTGGCCCGACCCACCAGTGCCCACCTGGGAGTGGTGCAGAAGCCTAACCTGCGCGGCGCGGCCTGCACCTATGTAGACCAGGGGCTTTACCTGGGCGGAAAAACAAGCATGTGCGGCCTGCCGGTGTTCCTGCAAAGCCTGTTTTACTATGACGGGCAACTGCACCTGGCCAACACCTGCTTCGGGGACGTGACCCAATTTACCTTAGATGCGCCCCTGCCGCCGTCTCCGGTGACTACCCTCTGGAACTTCGGAGATCCGGCGTCGGGCGCAGCCAACACGTCTAGTGAGGTAGCACCTTCGCACCGCTTCACCGCCCCCGGCACCTACACCGTGAAACTGACCCGCACCTACGGTACCACCTTTGAGGAATACACCATCACGTTTGTGGTCAACCCCTTGCCGGCCGTGAACCTGGGCCCTGACCGTAACATCTGCCCTGGCTCATCTACCGTGCTGGACGCCACCCTGCCCAATGCCACGGCTTACCGCTGGAGCAACGGCAATACCCAAGCCAAGTTAACGGTCAACCAGCCCGGCACCTACTGGGTAGACGTGACCGTGAACGGCTGCACCACCCGTGATGAGGTTACCATCGGTTCGTTCCCGGTACCTGCCGTGGAATTGGGCCCAGACCGCCAGCTGTGTCAGGGCGAGACCCTACTCCTGGACGTGGCGCTACCCAACACCACCTACCGCTGGCAAGACGGTTCCACTAATTCCTCCTTCCTGGTGACCGCCCCCGGCCGGTATGAAGTCACCCTTACTAACGCCCAAGGCTGCTCTACCACAGATGCCGTCACCATTGGCTACAAACCTCTGCCCATTGTCAACCTGGGCCCCGACCGCGTGCTGTGCGCCGGTGACCCGCTGGTGCTGGGGGCTGCCCAGGCCAATGCTACCTACAAGTGGCAGGATGGCTCCACTTCCGCTACCTTCTCCCCTACCCGCACCGGCACGTATTGGCAGGAGGTGACCATCAATGGCTGCACCAGCCGTGACGAAGTAAACGTGCTCTTTAACCCCGTGCCGCAGGTGAACCTGGGCCGTGACACCACCCTTTGTGACGGGCAGACGCTGCTGCTCAACATGGCCCGCGCCAACGCCACCTTTAAATGGCAGAACGGGTCTACCCAGCCTACCTTTACCGTTTCACAGGCCGGTACCTACTGGGTAGACGTCACCAATGAGCTGAACTGCACCACCCGTGATGAGATAAAGGTGCACTACCTCACGCCACCCGCCATTGAACTGGGCAATGACACCACCCTTTGCTACGGCGACACGCTTACCATTGGACAGATCCTGCCTAACGTGACCTATCTCTGGCAAGACGGCTCCACCAAACCCACCTTTGCCGTAACCCGGCCCGGCACCTACCGCGTGACCGCCTCTCTGCAGCACTGTAGCCAGACAGATGTGATTACCGTGAAGTTTAAAGACTGCGTAGGCGGCTTGTTCATTCCTAACATTATCACGCCCAACCATGACGGGGTTAATGACAACTTCTACATTATGGGCCTCCAGAACTCTACCAATCCTGCCCGTGAGGAGCAGTGGGAACTGTCAGTCTATGATCGCTGGGGCAAGCGGCTCTACCATACCCGTCACTACCAGAATGACTGGCAAGGCGAAGGTCTGATGGACGGCGTGTACTTCTATCACCTGGTGCATAGCAAAGACGGCAGGCTTTTTAAAGGATGGGTTGAGATTGTGCGGTAAAGGTGTATCTTTCGTACACTGCAACTCTACGGCTATGTCTTATCTTGACCAGATTTCAGAACCTACGCTATTGTTGAACGAGCAGATAGCGCGCGCCAACATCCGCCGCATGGCGGAGAAAGCCCGCCGGGCCGGGGTGCGTTTCCGGCCCCACTTCAAGACCCACCAGTCTAAACAGGTAGGTGAGTGGTTCAAAGAGGAAGGAGTGAAAGAAATCACCGTTTCCTCAGTGAAGATGGCCGCGTATTTCGCCCATCACGGCTGGACCGATATCACTATCGCCTTCCCGCTCAACCGGCGGCAGTTGCCCCAGATAGCCAAGCTGGCTCCTCAAATCACCTTAAACCTGCTGGTTACCTCCGCTGATGACGTGGCCTTTTTGCGGGAAAATTTGCGCCCCCCGGTCCATATCTGGGTAAAGATTGATACCGGCTACGGCCGCACGGGCATCATGCCCAAAGACACCGTCGCCCTGGATGCGGTCATGACCGAACTGGCCAGTACCCCGCAACATTCCTTTTGCGGCTTCCTGGCCCATGCCGGACACACCTACAAGACCCGCCATTTGGGCACCATCGCCTCTATTCATGAGCAGACCCTGGAAAAACTGCAGGCCCTGAAAGCCAGATACGCCCCGGCCTGGTCTGAGCTGGAGCTTTCTGTAGGAGACACGCCCAGTTGCAGTGTCATGGATGATTTTACCGGCATAGATGAGATACGCCCCGGCAACTTTGTGTTCTATGACCTAACCCAGAACCAGATTGGGTCCTGTACCCTGCCCGATATTGCCGTGGCCATGGCCTGCCCCGTAGTAGCCCTGCACCCCGAACGCAACGAAGTCATTCTTTACGGCGGCTCGGTGCACTTCTCCAAAGACGCGCTTTCGTTGCCTAACGGCAGCACCATCTTCGGGCTGGTAGTCCCGCTCAATGAAAAAGGGTGGGGAGAACCATTGCCCCAAACCTCAGTCATTTCCCTGTCTCAGGAACATGGCGTGGTGCACACTACTCATGATTTGATGAAGCATTTCGAATTGGGGGGCTTGGTGGGTGTGCTGCCAGTGCACGCCTGCCTGACCGCGGATTTAATGAAAGGGTATTTGACGCTGGATGGTAAGCGATTGGAGCATTTGAGTGGGGTGGTGTAGGAATGGGAGATTGCGCTCTGGGTATCTTTTCTCTTTTTGTCGTCCTGAAAGATTCTTCCCCTTCTATGTCATCCTGAAAGGATCTTGGTGGCGAACGGTAATAGCACCTACTACAAGGCTTTTCTAGTTTGCCCACAAGATCTTTCCAAGATGACAGAAGGAAAGTAATCGTTTTTGACTTGTTTTATGGAAAATAAGCTCAAAACGCATCTATTCACTATACCTTCACTACCCGTCTACTCACATGATGCGCATCAGAATCTTACTTTGCTTCTGTTTCCTCTGCCTTACCTTAGGTTGTGAAAATAATGTTCAGAGAACAACAGAAAATAGCCTTGAGCAAAGTATTACGCTCATCACTCTAGGGATTGCAGATTCAGCCACAAAGGAAAACAATGGGCATGGAATCATGCGCTGTCTGTACATTGACATTAGCAATGAAAGGTTCATACTGTACACTAAATTCCCTGAATCTGGCTCAGTTAATTATTTTAAAAGAAGCCAAACCTCTGGCTCCATCAAAGGCATAAAAAAAAGCTCAGCGGCAAGGCACTATCTCAAAAATATAAAAGCATTGCCAAATGGCAATTTAATTCCCAATTACACAGACGGCGCTCTTCATTGTGGCCCTACTAGACTCACCATTATCAAAGCAGGAAACATTGAGAAAGGATTTGCTACAGATGGTGACCAATATGCCTTTGAGCTTTTTAATGAGGTGGAAACCTTACGTGAGTTACCTATCAACAAGAAATCAATTTCTACCAGAATCACCCTTAACGAGGATAGTATTCTAGTCCCAGTCCTTACACACACAGAATTTTCAACGCTTCACAAAGGCATTCCTCTTGCAACCCCACCGCCTATTAGAAATGACATTAAGTTTTTCCCATCGCCCAGCAAAAACTAACCAACCCGTTTTGGGGTGTTTCGCGAAAAACACCCCAAAACGCTTTAACTGAAAAACTCCCCTCTCTACGGGAGAGGGGCCGGGGGTGACGCTAAAAACTCCCGGCTCCAACTAAACTATTCCGGGCTTATTTCGGTTAAGAAGAGATGCACGGCCCGCTCCTATTCTAGCGCGGGAATGTCTACCTTTGCCCTTTAAACCGAAACCGATCGGATGACGCCAAAAGAATCTGCCGCTACGTCTGTAGCCAAACATAAAACCACCACCGTGGATGTACCTTTCATTGAAGTGTACGGCGCCCGGGAACACAACCTCAAGAACATCAGCCTTAAGATACCGCGCAACGAGTTGGTGGTTTTCACGGGCATCAGCGGCAGCGGAAAGTCGTCGCTGGCCTTTGACACCATCTACGCCGAGGGGCAGCGCCGCTACATGGAGACCTTCTCGGCCTACGCGCGCTCTTTCCTGGGAGGTCTGGAACGGCCCAACGTAGACAAGATTGAAGGGCTTTCGCCAGTGATTTCTATTGAGCAGAAAACCACCTCGCGCAACCCCCGCTCCACCGTGGGCACCATCACCGAGATCTACGATTTCCTGCGTCTGCTCTACGCCCGCACCGCCGAGGCCTACAGTTACGTGACCGGTGAGAAGATGATCAAGCAGTCTGATGACCAGATTGTGCAGCATATTCTGGAGCATTTCAATGGCAAGCGAACCATCATTCTAGCCCCGGTGGTGAAAGGCCGCAAAGGCCATTACCGCGAGCTGTTTGAGCAAATAAGAAAGATGGGCTTCATTAGGGCCCGCATTGACGGTGAGTTGATAGAGCTCACGCCCAAGATGCAGCTGGATCGCTACAAGATCCACGACATTGAGATTGTGATTGACAAGCTGGTACCCAGTGCCGAGGACCGTTACCGCCTGTCTACCTCTATCCAAAACGCATTGCAGCACGGCAAAGGCACCGCCCTGGCCATGGACGCTGACACCAACGAGACGCAGTTCTACTCCCGCCATTTAATGGACCCGGCCACCGGCATTGCCTATGATGATCCGGCGCCTAACACCTTCTCCTTCAACTCGCCGTACGGGGCCTGCCCGGTGTGTAACGGTCTGGGCGAAATCCAGGAACTGACCGAGGAATCCATTGTACCAAGCAAGAGCGTAAGCATCAGCCGCGGCGGTATTGCGCCTTTGGGTGAGTACCGCGACATCTGGATTTTCTCCCAGATACAGGCTTTGCTCAAGCGCCATAAGCTTTCGTTGATGGCTCCTATTGAGGACATCCCCGAAGAAGCCTGGCATCAATTGATGTATGGTTTTGAAGAGGAAGACCCGAAGGGCAAGAAAGAGCCGTTTGTGTTTGAGGGGGTCATCAACTTCCTGAAGAAACAACTGGAGTCTGACTCTGACAACGTGCGCGCTTGGATTCAGGAATACACCCAACAAAGCACCTGCCCCGAGTGCCATGGCTACCGCCTGAAAAAGGAATCGCTTCACTTCAAACTGGACAACAAACACATTGGGCAACTGTCTGAAATGGACATCCAACAGCTCGCTGATTGGATTGCCAACCTGGAGGAGCGCCTGAACGAGCGCCAGAATATGATTGCCCGTGAGCTCCTGAAAGAGATTCGTAAGCGGATTGGCTTCCTGGTAGACGTAGGGCTGGAGTACCTGCATTTGCACCGCTCCGTGCGCACCTTGTCCGGCGGCGAGAGCCAACGGATTAGACTGGCCACGCAGATTGGAACGCAGTTAGTAGGCGTGCTCTACATCATGGATGAGCCTAGCATTGGCCTGCACCAGCGCGACAATGAGAAACTGATCAAAGCGTTGCAGGACCTGCGTGATTTGGGCAACTCAGTGGTAGTGGTGGAGCACGACAAGGACATGATTCTGGCCGCCGATTACGTGGTGGATATCGGTCCGGGGGCGGGTATTCATGGCGGGCAGGTGGTAACGGCCGGTACGCCTAAAGAAATGATGGAAAGCGGCACGATCACCGCTGACTATCTGAGCTACCGCCGCGGTATACCCGTGCGCAAGCAGAAACGCGCCGGCAACGGCAAAAGCCTGATCTTGCATGGCGCCACCGGCCACAACCTGAAGGACGTGACCCTGGAGCTGCCGCTGGGTAAATTGATCTGCGTGACGGGCGTGTCGGGCAGTGGGAAATCGTCGTTGATCCATGACACCCTCTACCCTATCCTGAACAAGCATTTCTTCCATGCCAAGCGGGAGCCGCTTCCGTTTAAAAACATTGAAGGGCTAAACCAGATTGACAAGGTGATTGAGGTAGACCAAAGCCCTATTGGCCGGACGCCCCGCTCTAACCCCGCCACCTACACGGGGGTGTTCACGGAGATCAGAAGCCTGTTCGCATCTATGCCGGAGGCCAAGATCAGAGGGTACGCCGCAGGCAGGTTCTCCTTCAACGTGAAAGGCGGCCGCTGCGAGACCTGTGAGGGCGCCGGCATGCGCACCATTGAGATGAACTTCATGCCAGACGTGTATGTGCCCTGCGAGACCTGCAAAGGCAAACGATACAACCGTGAGACCCTGGAAGTACGGTTCAAAGGCAAGTCGGTGACTGATATACTAGACATGACGGTGGAGATGGCTACTGAGTTCTTTGAGCACCAACCCCGTATCCTGCGCAAAATAAAGACCTTGAATGATGTAGGCTTAGGCTATATCACCCTCGGCCAACAGGCCACCACCTTATCTGGCGGCGAGGCCCAGCGCGTGAAACTGGCTACCGAGCTCTCTAAGAAAGATACCGGCCGTACGCTCTACATTCTGGATGAGCCTACTACTGGTCTGCACTTCCAGGATATTGAGCACCTCTCAGATGTGTTGAACCGCCTGGTGGACAAAGGCAACTCGGTACTCATTATTGAGCACAACATGGACCTGATCAAGGTAGCTGATCACGTGATTGACATAGGCCCCGAAGGCGGTGCCAAAGGTGGTTTCATTGTGGCGCAGGGTACCCCAGAGGAGGTAGCCGCCCTGAACCTTGGCTACACCGCCCGTTTCTTAGGCGATGAACTACGGACCAGCCCCTATGTAGACGCTCCGGCCTTTATAGAGGATGAGCCGGAAGCTGAGGAGGAAGCGCCCGTTGCGGAGAAGAAAACCCGCGGCCGCAAGAAGAAAGAAGTCTCCGCTGAAACTGCCCCGGTACCGGCCGTCAAAGAAAAGAAAACCCCGGGCCGGAAGAAGAAAACAGAATAGCGTTTCGGGGCTGTTTTACAGAAAACAGCCCCGAAACAGAAAACTTCACAAACAGAAAAGCCTTGCTCCCAGAGCAAGGCTTTTCTGTTTGTGGCACTGTAATTCTTCCTTCGGTTTGCCTCAGCAAGTCAATTGTGGAACGCTGGCGCGAAGGCAGAAAGACCTTTTATTTCTAGTGGGCAGCTTCGGCAGCAGGCGCAGCTTTCTCTGTAACTGAATCAGCGGGTGCAGCGGCGGAAGTAGTGTCAGCGGTGGTGGCAGCAGCCGGGGCGTGCGCCTCTGCTGAGTGAGCCGTGGTAATTACTTCTTCTCCCAGGGCCGTTCCAGAACCTGTGTCATTGGGGTCTGTGGAAGACGTATAGGTAGAGCACGCAGAACCTACTAACAGAGCGCAGGCCGCGAAAAAGGGCATTATATGTTTCATGGGTTTAGTAAAGTTTTGCCCAAAGGTACTCTCCGGTTTCCAAAAAACAATTTCCATTTTCCGGAGCTTGGCATCAGGTCTGTCAGATGTTCCGTTTTCAGATCACGCAATGCGTATTGGGTGGATTCTCCCCGGAAAGCAATAACCAAACGTTAGAGGAAGGCTTGTTCTTGTAAGGTCATTCCATGGCGCAAGCGTCTCCTGGGGTCCGTACGTTTTAAAGATAAACATGAACTCAATGAATGAGCCATCCTGTCTGCCTGGGGTAAGATGCCTTTCAAGATGCAGACTCTCCCCTCAAGGGGAGAGTCCATTTTTTGTTACCGAGTTCTCGTTAAGTATCAGTAGTCTTGGGCCATTAGTAAATGAATTTATAGGCCAAAGCAAAATTAAGCCTCTACCAGAAGCCAGGCCTCCAAAACCGTTTTAGGTAAAGCTGTTTCAGGCCCATTTTCCTAAAAACAGCCCTAAAACAGAACGCTCCTCTTCAAAAGAAAGAGGAGCGTTCTGTTTACGCTATAGAAAGAAGCTTACTTCTTCAGCTTGTCAAAAATGGGTTGGGCCGCTTTGCGGTGGTCACGGAGCACGGGAAGCGTTTTGGCCGCGAAGGCTTTCACCTCGGCATCTTGGCCGGAAGCGGACTGGCGCTCAAACTCCATAATGTCTTTGTCATGGGCCTGCACCATGTGCTGCATGTATACCTGGTCAAACTCAGCGCCGGCAGTGGCTTTGGAGAGCATGTCCAGGTGGGACTGGTGTTCTGCCATTAGGCCGGCCGGGAGCGTGATGCCCTTTTTGGCGGCCAGCGCCTTCAGCTCTGTATTGGCTTTGGTGTGGTCAGTGACCATGCGTTGGCCAAACTGTTTCACGGCGGCATCTTTGGCTTTGGTGCTGGCCAGCTTACCGGCCTCTACCTCCATCATGCCGCCGCTGGCCGCTTTCATCAGGAAGGCCTGGTCCTGGTTCTGGATGGCCGCGGCGCTGTCTGGGGTGGCCCCGGTGGCCGGGTTATCAAAGGTGGCGTTGTTATTGGCTTCTGCCACGGCCTTGCTGCTGGTGTGGGTGGTAGGCACTGCAGAAGGCGTCATGCTATAGCCGGTGGCCAGGTCAGCGGGGTCTGTGGTAGCGGTATAGGTATTGCAGGCGGCGCCGGTCAGCAAAGCTCCCACCGCAAATAAAGGCATCAGTTTTTTCATAGTTTTTTTAGAGGTAAGGCGAAGAATGTAGTTTCTGTTGTCTGACCCTTATACGGCGCAAGGGTGCAGTGGTTAAGCGCCGACCGTTCATAGAAAAGCCAGTCAGCTGGGCCACTGACTGGCTTCTGCCAATTGGGTAAAAGCGGTTAATCTACGGTGTCTTCAATTTGGTTGGCCATCTCCAGGTGAGACCGTAAAACGGGCAGGGTCCTGACCGCGAAGTCTTTGACGGCACTGTTTTCAGCACTGGTGGTTTTGGCTACAAACATGTCAATGTCCCGTTTATGGGCTTTCTCCATCAGGTCCATGTACGCTTCATCAAAGCTTTTGCCAGTTTTCACTTTCAGTTTGTCAGCCATCTCGCGGTGCATCTGGTTTAAGACGGTGGGCAGTTCTACGTTCATGGCGGCGGCCACGGCGTTGAGTTCCTCGTTGGCTTTGGTGTGGTGGTCTACCATCATCTGCCCGAATTTCTTCACTTCCGGGTCCATAGCGGTTTTGGCGGCCAGTTCGCCCAGCTCCACTTCCATTAGACCGCTGCTGGCGGCCTCTATCAGAAAGGCAGCATCAGACATGTCAGTAGAAGAGATGCCGGTGCCCCGTGCGCCGGCCGCCGTGCTCACAGGGGCCGCCGTGGTATCAGAGGCAGAAGTTTCAGCGGTAGAAGTAGTAGTGGTGTCAGAGGAGGTGTCGGTGCTGCTACAGCCCATGGTCATGGCCAAGGCAGAAGCCAAGATAATAGATGGTATTTTTTTCATAGTGTATGGTATTTGTTATAGTAAGCTATACGCCCTCTCTGCTTTGTGGTTGAAATAGAAAAAGAAAGGCCAGCCTCCCTTTGAGAAGCTGGCCTTTTGTACCGGTATATGTCTATGCTTACTGTCTTTCCACCTTGTCTTCCAGTTCATCTGCCTGGTGTTCATGGGTGCGCAAGATGGGCAGGGTCCTGATGGCGAAGGCCCTGATGGACGTAGTAGGCGCTTTGTTGCTGATTACCTCATACAAGGCAATATCCTGTTCATGCACGTCCTCTAGGTCATCCATGTATTTCTTGTCAAACTCGCGGCCGGTCAGCTTGGAGAGCTTGTCTACTATTTTCTGGTGTTCTGGCAGCATTGAATTTGAGAGCGTCACGTTCATGCCCGCCGCCAGGGTCATGAGTTCTTTGTTGGCCTTGGTGTGGTGTTCTAGCAGCATACGGGCGAAGGCCTTTACCTCTGAGTGCGCAGAACGGTCCAGGGCCAGTTGGGCCAGTTGCATTTCCAGCATGCCGCTGCTGGCCGCCTCCGCTAAGAAAGAAGCTTCGGTGATGACGCGGGCCCCGTGCATCATGCCGCCGGGTACGGTAGTGGTGCCGGTCTGCACCACGGCGTCTGCCGGGGTGGCGGCGGTTCCGCCGGCGGCGCTGGCAGCGGTCACAGAAGCGGCGTAGGCATCAGTTGTAGGTACGTTATTAGACGTGTTGGCGTCTATTTTACTGCAGGCGGCGCCAGCGGCCAGGGTAGTCAAGGCAAATATATATGCTATCTTTTTCATAGTGCTCGGGTTAAGGTTGTTTGTTCTGTAGCGGGGGACCAATGCCTGGTCCATGCGGCTACGGCAAAATATTCTTGAGCTGGGTAGCCAGCCTCAGCTGCCCCTGAAGCACAGGCGTGGTTTTGATGATGAAGCCGCGCAGCGCCAGGTTGCCGGCCGCCGTGGCCGAATTCTGGTAGAGCGCAATATCCTGCTGGTAGGCCAGTTCCATTTCACGGGCAAAGGCCCGGTCAAAGTCTGAGCCCGTTAGTTGGGTTACCCGGTCATAGACCGCCTGGCGGCCCGAAGGCAGTGCCATGGGGTAGGTGACGCGCAGTTGCTGGGCAATGCCCTTCAGTTCTGCCACGCTTTTGGTATGGTTGGTCACCACCGCCTTCGCGAATTCACGGGCCTCCAGGTTGGCGGTTTTCTGTACGGCCACCTCACTCAGGCGTAGCCGAAGCTGCTGTCCGCCGGCGGCGGTTTCAATAAAGGCCTGGTCTGCCTGCGCCGTGGAAGTGGCGCCCGTTCCGGTGCCGGAACCGCCGGTGCTGCCCCCCATGTCTGTGGTGGCACAGCTGGTAACTGCCCACACAAGGCAAGCCAGGAGCAAAGCCTTGCCTGCCCTGGCGGTACGTAGCATGTTCTTTTTCACCGGTGGCGCTTAGTTGGCTTGAAGTTCTTCTAACTGCTCCTCCAGTTGTTCGGCCTGGGTGAGATGCGCCCGCAGGGTGGGCAGCGTTTTCGTGACGAAATTCTTGATCTCCATGTCTTTTCCCTCTTCGGCCATCTCTTCAAACTCATGGATGACGTCTTTGTGGTCTTTCACCATGGCCTCTATGTACGCTTTGTCAAAGGCAGCGCCCGACTTGCTCATGATCTCATTGTAGGTTTCCTGGTGGTCTTTGCCCATTGTGGTAGGTACCATGAGATTTTTAAGGTCTGCGGTCTGCTTGAGCTGCGCGTTGGTCTGGGTGTGGTGGTCCAGCATCATTTGCCCATACTTTTTTACCCGGGGGTCTACCGCTTTGCTGCTGGCCAGGCGACCCAGTTCTACCTCAAAGAGCCCGGCGCTGGCGGCCTTGGCCACAAACCAACCGGCTTTCTCGTCTTTGCCTGTACTCTCCAGCAGGTTTTCATTGTGTTTCCCGGCGGCGTCTACAGAGGTAGAGTCAGACGAGTTTCCGCACCCAGCGGCCAATGAGGCACCTGCTGCAAAAAGCAGGTAGAACAGGTAGTTTTTCATAGTTAGATCTTGTACGTATGGCTCACAGGAATGCCCTGTCTCGTTCATTTTACGGCATGAATCGTGTAGGGTTGATATAGGCCAGTTTTGCCCCACTGTTTTATCCTGCAGTACCCCAAGAAAAGGAAAGGAAACAGTTGGTTTTGCCAGGTGCCACCAAAGCAAAAAGGCCTAAAAAGAAAAAGGTGTTTTGAGCCTGTTTTCAGAAAAACAGGCTCAAAACACCCTGGTATCGACGTACGCCGAAATGGATTCTATTGTATTACAGACTTACTCCTTTTCGCTTGCCGGCTTGCCGGATGGCTTCGCGCACGGTGTCTTCATATTCCTCAGGAATGGAGTCAAAGGTGACCTCGCCGCCCTGCCCGGAAACCAGGCGATACATGAGCCGGTCTGGCAGTACCCGTAGCAGGCTTATCTCACTCCAGAGCAGGGTAAGCGGTGCTTGCCGGGGTTGCAGCTTGAGCTCCAGGTGGTCTTCGGTGACCTGCACATACCGCTTGCCGGCGGGCTTGCTGCGCCGCCAGGCCACTATGCCGTAGGCAATAGCCAGCGCCAATTGGAGCAGGGGCAGAAAATAGACGCTAAGCACCGTTTCTTCTGCTGTATATTGTTTGTACACCCCAACGCCACCTACTACCAAAAACACCAGCGCCATGAAAAGATACAGCCAGGAAATGGTAGAGGCATTCTGTTTAGACGGCGAAAGATTTAAAAAGAAAGTCTCCATAAGCGTACTATTTTGATGGGTTACTTTTCCTGTGCCTAAGCACCAGCACAATTTTAAAGCCAACAAAGGTGATAAACCCTATAAAAGACAACAGGGGCACCAGAATGTTAGGGTGCTCCAGGTTGTACATGAGAATAAGAAAAGAGATCACTAACATGCCGTTCAGCAGCATGTTGGCGGTGACGTTACGGTTATTCATAAAACACGAAAGGGTATTCAGTAAAGGTAATCACTTGCGCCCAGTCCCCCAATCACCATAAGCAGGTATACGCACGGCCCGTCATCCGTTTTTTTTATAACGCCGTGGAAGCCAGAATAGTATCTACTTAGCTAACATCGGGGAAGGCATTTATTTGTCTGCCACGGTCCACTGCTCAAAGTCTTTAAAGTAGCCGCTGCCCCAGAACGCATACCGGGGCAAGATAAAACCCTTGAGCCTTCTTTTAAAGTCTGCATAGTCTTTCTTGGCTGGGTCTGTCCAGAGCACCTCACTGAGGGCGGTCATGCGCGGGAAGACCATGTACTCCACCTTAGACGGGGTTTCCATGTACTCGGTCCAGACGTTGCCCTGGGCGCCTAGAATATACTTGTCCAGGCGGGCTTTCTTCAGTTCTGCCGGTACCGGGTTGTAATTATACACGGCATCCAGCGGGTTATAGCCATGAATGGCCAGGCTGTCATTGGGGTCTTTGGATTGGTAGGCGTCAAAATACAGCGGGCTGCCCGGGGTCATGATGACTTGGTGGTGCCGTTTGGCAGCCGTAATCGCTTCCTGGTCACTGCGCCAGTTCATGATGACCGCTGTGGTGTCCAAGTCGCCCTCCAGAATCTCATGCCAGCCAATGGTTTTCTTGTTTTTAGCGGCCAGGTACCCAGATACTTTTTTGATGAAATAGGTCTGCAGTTCTTTTTCGTCTTTTAGCCCGTTGGCCTTCATGAATTCTTGGGTGCTGGGGCTGGCTTTCCACCAGATCTTGCTGCACTCATCGCCGCCCAGGTGAATGTACTCAGAGGGAAAAAGGTCTGCCACCTCGCCAAACACGGTCTCCAGGAACTTAAAGGTAGCGGGGTTGGGCGCCAGCACATTGTTCTGCCGGTTGTACATGCCCCAGGTGTTGGCCACCTGCCACGCCGAGTCCGGCTTAGTGCTGAACTCGGGGTACGCGGCAATGATGGCCCGGCTGTGCCCCGGAATATCAATCTCCGGGATGACGTTGATGCCCCGCACGGCGGCGTATTTGATGATTTCCCGCACCTGATCCTGGGTGTAGAAGCCGCCGTAGCGGGTGGAGTCATAGCGGGCGGGCTCGGCCTTGAAGTGCCCAATAAGCGTGGAGTTTCGCCAGGCGCCTACGCTGGTGAGTTTGGGGTAGCTTTTGATCTCCAAGCGCCAGCCCTGGTCATCTGTTAAGTGCCAATGGAAGTTGTTGAACTTATGGAACGCCAGGTAGTCAATGTATTTCTTGAGGAACGCCATGGGGAAGATATGCCGGCTCACATCCAGGTGCATGCCGCGGTACGCAAACCTGGGGTAGTCTTTGATCTCCACTGTGGGCAAATGCACTTCTTTCACTTGCTTGAGCGGCAGCAACTGCAACAGCGTCTGGATGCCGTGCACCATGCCCGGCACGTCACGGGCCTTGAGCCTGATGTAATGTGCCCCGGCCTCCAGCCAGTACATCTCGGGGCGGTTGGCTTCAATGGGGTCATGCAAGAGCATGATTCTGGTGTGCCGGCCCAGTTTGGTCTGGGGTGTGGCAATCTCTAACCTGAGGCCAATCTGGTGCTGCAGCAACTCCTGCAGATACACGGCCTGCTCCTGGTAGTTAGCATCGGCTATGATGAAGGTGTGCTTGTCAATCTCCACCGGTTTTTCACCGGTAGCGGTAAAGGAGACCGGTTTGGGCACAATGTTATTGACCAGCAGGTTCTGCGCATCACACCCCAGGGCGAGGAACACAAACGCCGGCAACAGAAGAAAGGACCAGAGGTTTTTCATAGGAAAGCTAGTTTGGGGCTGTTTTGGGTTTTTCAGGCTTAAAACAGAAGACACCGTGAAAGTAACGGCTAATCTCTGATAGTGTCAACATGAAAACGGCCTTTCCCCAGATTACCCGAAGAAAGGCCGATAAGATTCAAAATAAAAGCAGCTTATGACTGCGGCGGTCTAGGCGCTGGCAATGGCTTGCGGGGCAGCTTGTCCTTCCGGATGGCGGTTTGGTACACAAAGTTGGCCACAATCACGGAGGCTTGCTTCAGGTCATCGGCCTGCAGGCGGTCATAGGTGTCCATGTTGGTGTGGTGGGTACGGGTGTTGTACTCCAGGCCGTCCTGAATAAACTGGAAGCCGGGCAGACCCAGGCCGTCAAAAGAGAGGTGGTCGGTGCCGCCGGTGTTGCGGTTGGTCACGGTGGTGGCGCCCAAATCATTGAACGGTTTCATCCACTCATTGAATAACGGCGCTACCGCCTCATTGCCCTGGGTGTAAATGCCTCTGATCTTGCCAGAGCCGTTATCCAGGTTGAAGTAACCGGCAATTTTCTCATGCTCCGGTAGTAGTTTCATGGTAGCAGGGTCGCCCAGGTGTTTCTTGGCGTAGCCGCGGGAACCGTACAGGCCTTGCTCCTCGCCTCCCCAAAGGGCAATGCGAATGGTGCGTTTCGGTTGCAGGTTCAGGGCTTTGATAATGCGTACGGCTTCCATCATGACGGCAACCCCGGCGGCATTGTCCGTGGCCCCGGTGGCGGCATGCCAGGAGTCAATGTGGCCGCCCAGCATCACAATCTCAGACTTCAGTTTCTTGTCGGTGCCCGGAATTTCGGCTATCACGTTGTAGCCCTGCGGGTCTTCGGTAAGGAAACGGGTTTTGCTTTCCAGCTCCACCTCTACCGGAATGCCGGCGGCCAGTAGGCGGCTCATGCGGCCCAGGTCCTCGGCGGCCATCTCAAACTCAGGCAGCGCCGGTTGGGCATCTACCGCGTAAGAGGCGCCGTTGCTGGTGAAGAACGTACCATGCGAACCACTGCGTCCGCTAAACATGGCTACCGCCCCTTCTTTCTGGAACATCTCACTCATCTTGCCTACCAGGGCGCGGCGCGCGCGCATGGCGGTCATCTGCTCCTCGGTCATAGGCGTACGGCCGGCAGTAGACTGCGTGGGCTCAGCTAATTTCTGCAGTTGCTCGTCTGTGTAGCGGCTGGCATCTGCCGTGAAGGTGGTTTTGATAGGCGTGGTCACTTCCATCATCACCACTTTGCCTTTGAGTTTACCCGCGTATTGGGCAAGGTCTTCTTCCTTGGCGGCTTTCACCAGCACTACCTGCGCCTTTACCGGGCCGTTGGTGCTGGGAGTCCAGGCTTTGGGCGACCCGATCATGGGCTGGTAATACGGCTTGGTAAGCGCCAGGTAGGATTTCTCTACTTCCCAGCCTTTGCCGAACGTGCCCCAAGGCTCAATCACGGCGTTCTTCAATCCCCAGGAGGTTAGCTTGTCTTTGGCCCATTGGTTGGCCTTGGCCAGCCCGGTAGAGCCCGAAAGACGGGGCCCGTTCACGTCTGTGAGGTAGAAGGCAATGTCCATTACCTGAGACTTATTGAGGCCTTCCTGGCGGATTTTCTCCACCACGGCCGCATCTAAGGGCTCTACGGTTTGGGCAACCCCGGGCAAAGCCAGAAAGGACGCGCCCAGTAAAATTAAAAACGCTTTGTTCATGAGTGTGTTTGTTTGTAGTGGTGGAATGGGGAATGAAAAAGAGCACCGGCGCCCCGGTTCTCTCATTAGTAGCCTGATGGGGAAAAGAATTACTAACGGTCTGTTCTAAGGTAGCAATTTTCCAGTTGATAGTGCCCGGGCTTGGTGATGCGGTAGACTTCCAGGCAGGTCCAGCGGCTGCCGGATCGCTCTGAGTGGAAATGCCGTTTTACCAGCACCAGGTTTTTCTTGAGGAGCACAATGGGGTAAGAATAGGCGTAATAGGTGGCCGGGGCCAGGCTTAGCTGCTGAAGCACCATGATGTTCTCAGGGAAATCCTCTTGGGTCCATTCAAACTTATCTTGCTTTCTCAGGCGGTTTTTGATGTGCGCGAAGTCCTGCTTGGAGAGCTTGTAGTCAAGCCTCAGCATTGGGCCCGCCCCAAACCACCCTTGCCGGGCCATGATCCTGGACTCGTCTGAGAAATTCACCTTGGCCAGAAGCGAGTCATTTAAATAAACATCGGCCAGCGGAACCGGAAGAATAGTCTTGTCTACCCGGTTATGCTGCCCGGCCTGCTCAGACAGGTAGCGCAGGAAATCCTTTACCACCTGCGCTTCGGTTCTGGGGGCCTGCGCCCACGCGCCGGAAGTGGCACCAAACAAAAAGCAGAAGAAAAGGAAAAAAGATAAAAGCTTGAAGCGCATGGGGTTAGCAAAGGGGAATTTCATGTACAATATCTTAAAATCTGGCATCAATCACAAACCCGCCGCCCGTACCGTCTTGGGTACGTTTTAGGCCTGTTTTGGCAAAAACGGCCTTAAAACAGAATTACAGAGCCACGCCCCAAAGGCTGATGCCTAGCATAAACCCCAGAAAGAAACCGGTATAGACCTGCTTGGTGGTGTGGGCCCCCAGGGCCAGGCGCGCGGAGATGACGGCGCCACTAATGACCAGCACCGCAATGACCGGGTACAGCAGATAGGTCTCGGGGAGCCAGCTGTGCAGAAGCACCAGCAACCCCAGCACCCCTCCCAATCCCATGCTGTGCGCGCTTATTTTCCAGAACTGATTAATCACCAAGGTAAGATATACCGAGGCCGTGATCACGCCCATGATCATCCAGAAGAGGTAATCAAAGAAAGACATCCTGAAGAACAGCACCGTGAGCACTGTGTAGCAGACGGCGGCCACGGCCAGGGGCCAGCGGCGGTCGGTGCGGGCGTCCAGGGTGAGCGAGGCCACAAATCCGGCCTGCTGCAGGATAAGCGTACCAAACACCGGCAAGAGAAATGTGAGAATGAACACCAGCACCACAATCAGCCGCCGGCCTGCGGGCGGGTAGGCAAACACCTCCGGCGGCAGGTAGTACAGCAGCAGCACAAACAGGTAGGTGGGCAGCAGCAACGGGTGAAAAAGCACGGAAAGCACCGTTGCGAGACGAGGATTCACTTATTAATTAAGAATTAAGAATTAATAATTAAGATTTGGCGCTCAGTTGGGCTGACTCCAGTTATCTACAGGCACTCTTACGTTGATCATACTTATATAAAATTCTTAATTCCTGATTCTTAATTGCTCGCTTCGCGAGCTATAGTTCTTTGCGAAGGCGGGCCACGGGGATATTGAGCTGCTCACGGTACTTGGCCACGGTGCGGCGGGCAATGTTATAGCCTTTCTCATTGAGCATCTTTTCAATCTTGTCATCAGAGAGGGGCTTGCGCTTGTTCTCGGCCTCAATAATGTCTTTGAGAATGGATTTCACCTCGCGGCTGCTGGCGTCCTCGCCGGCATCGGTGGCAATGCCCTCAGAGAAGAAGAACTTTAAGGGAATGATCCCGAACTCAGTCTGCACACTTTTGCTGTTGGCCACCCGGCTCACCGTGGAGATATCCATGCCAATGTCCTCGGCGATATCCTTGAGGATCATGGGCTTGAGCTTGCTCTCATCGCCTTCCAGGAAATAGTCATACTGGCGGCGTAGAATGGCTTCCATGGTACGCAGCAAGGTGTTCTGGCGCTGCTTGATGGCATCAATAAACCATTTGGCGGCATCCAGTTTCTGCTTGACAAACGTGACCGTCTCCTTGAGTTTCTTGTCGGTTTTGGCGCTTTTGTCATAGGCGTCAAACATATCGGCGTAGGAGCGGGAAATGCGCAGGTCTGGGGCGTTACGCGCATTCAAAGAAAGCTGCAGTTGCCCGTCTTCATTGGTGATGATGAAGTCTGGGATCACGTACTGGATGCGGGTGGCACCGCCGGTTCCGCCGGGCTTGGGGTTGAGCTTGAGAATCAGGTCAATGGCGGCCTTTAGCTCATGGTCTTCCAGTTCCAGCTTCTGCTGTATCTTGCTGTAGTGTTTCTTGGTGAACTCGTCAAAGGTCTCCTGAATGATTTGCTCGGCTACCTCGGTCACCTCATCGGGCTCGCGGCGCTCCAGTTGCAGCAAGAGGCACTCCTGCAGGTCACGGGCGGCAATGCCGGGCGGGTCAAAGGCCTGTATGCGGCGCAGCACGTCTTCTATCTCCTGCTCAGAGGCTTCTATGTTCTGGGAAAAGGCCAGGTCATTGGAGATGGCCTGCAGGTCACGGCGTATGTAGCCGTCCTGGTCAATGGAGCCAATGAGCTGCTCGCCAATGGCCAATTGCTTCTCGTTGAGGTTCAGGAACCCCAGCTGGTCCATGAGGGCATCGGTGAGGGAGCCGGTGAACGCGATGGGCATTTCGCGGTCCTCTTCCTCGCCGGGACCATCGCCCTGCATTTTGTAGCCGGCAATCTCGTCGTCGTTGAGGTAGTCCTCTATGTTCACGTCATCGTCGTCGCGGCGGGCCTCCTCCTCGGCAAAGTCATCCTCGGTGTTGTCGAAATCGTCATCGGCATCACTGCTGGAATCATCGTTGTCGGTAGGCTCATCGGCGGTATCGCCTTCCTCCAGGGCAGGGTTTACCTCCAGCTCTTCTTTGATGCGGGCCTCCAATTCTGCGGTAGGCACCTGCAACAGTTTAATGAACTGAATCTGCTGCGGCGACAGCTTCTGCGATAAAAGTTGTTTTAAGTCAAGTCTCTGCATAGGTCAAAGCACCGGGTCCTATAAGCGCGGACTAGGCCAAAGTTATGGTTTTTTACTACCGCTTTGCAAAAAAGGTTAATCGCGGCGGGGCGCGAGGCAGCAAGTAGCAGGTATCAGGTAGCAAGACTCTTCTTTTAAATTAATTTTTTGCTACTTGCTGCTTACTTTTGCAAAGGCGAAAAGTACGTGCAACCTGGTACGTGCTACCAGATACGAGAAACAACATGAAACGAATTAAAGTAAACGCATTGCTCAAGACGCCCGCCAGCGGGCAGGAAGTGTTGGTAAAAGGTTGGGTGCGCACCAAGCGCGGCAACAAGTACGTCACCTTTATTGCCGTGAATGACGGCTCTACCATCAACAACATACAGGTGGTGGCAGACATGACCCTGTTCACAGATGAGGGGTTGCGTGACGTTACCACCGGGGCAAGCGTTTCTGTGCTGGGTACGTTGGTGGAAAGCCAGGGCAAAGGCCAGACCGTAGAGATTCAGGCCAAAGCCATTGAAGTATTAGGCACCGCCGACCCGGAGACCTACCCTCTGCAGAAGAAAGGCCACTCGCTGGAGTTCCTGCGTGAGATTGCCCACCTGCGCCCCCGCACCAACACGTTTGGCGCGGTCCTGCGCATTCGGCATGCCATGGCCTACGCCATTCACCGCTATTTCAACCACAACGGGTTCTTTTACATTCATACGCCCATCATCACAGCCTCAGACGCCGAGGGTGCGGGCCAGATGTTCAGGGTAACCACCCTGGACCCCATCAACCCACCGCGTACCGACGAAGGTACCCCTGACTTCTCTGAGGATTTCTTTGGCCGCTCCACTAACCTGACCGTCTCTGGTCAGCTGGAGGGTGAGGTTTGCGCCATGGCCCTGTCTGAGATCTATACCTTCGGCCCTACCTTTAGGGCAGAGAACTCCAACACCAGCCGCCACCTGGCGGAATTCTGGATGGTGGAGCCGGAGATGGCTTTCTATGAGTTAGAAGATAACATGGACCTGGCCGAGGATTTCCTGCGTTACCTGGTGCGCTACGCCCTGGACCACTGCCCGGATGACCTCCAGTTCCTGAACGACATGTATGACAAGGAGCTGCTGGACCGCCTGGCCTTTGTGGTGGAGAACGATTTCCAGCGCCTGACCTACTCAGAGGCCGTGGCCATTCTCATTGACGCCAAGCAGAAGTTTGAGTACAAAGTGGAATGGGGCACCGACCTGCAGAGTGAGCACGAGCGCTACCTGGTAGAGAAGCACTTCAAGAAACCGGTGATTTTGACCAACTACCCTAAAGACATCAAGTCTTTCTACATGAAGCTCAATGATGACAACCAGACCGTGCGCGCCATGGACGTGTTGTTCCCGGGTATTGGCGAGATCATTGGCGGCTCGCAGCGCGAGGACAACTATGAGAAGCTGGTGAAACGCATGCAGGAAATGCACATCCCTGAAAAGGAGATGTCGTGGTACCTGGATACCCGCCGCTTTGGTTCTGTGCCGCACAGCGGCTTCGGGTTGGGTTTTGAGCGTCTGCTTTTGTTTGTGACCGGTATGGGCAATATCAGAGACGTGATTCCTTTCCCACGCTACCCTAAGAGTGCAGACTTTTAAGGAGGTATTAGTAGTACCTATTAGTTCATACACTGCCTCGCTGCCAACCGCAACGGGGCAGTTCTGTTTTAGGCTTGTTTTATAGAAATCAGGCTTAAAACGCAGGTGAGGGCCTAAGCCAAACAGACTGCATTCTAGATTTCTCTCTTCTGGCTTATTCTGCCCTCAGCACCTTTCATGATCCCCTGAAGTGCCTGCCTTATTTATTCGGAAATAATCCTAATTTTCCTGCCTGTTTTCAGGAAGGAAGATCCTGCGCAAATATCTTAACATTACAATATAACTATGTTGTAATATTATTTGCTTTTTCTCTCACTTAAATCATTGACGGCACCGCCAGAAAATATTCACTTGCAAAGGGTTAGCTCATAAAACTTGGCAAAACCACAGGTGCTTATAAATTTTTTCATAAAAACCCACTTTAAACCCAATCAAAGGCTAAAAACTACCGTATAGATTGGCTACGGCCTTCCTGATTCTGAGGATATTAACCCCTTAGAACGAATTAGCAGACCTTAAATTTTACAAATTCTTAACTTTAAAATTATTTTTTTTCTTAACATTTTGGATTGTTCCAAAAATGTCTTTTAATTTACAACACCAAACAAACAAACTAACATCAAAATAACTCAAATCCTATGCTAACACGTCTACTTCTTTTAGTGTTTATGTTTGCCATGTTATCAGGCACTTCCTTTGCTCAAAGTGCAACTCAAACTCAGAAAGAGCGCATTGCTCAGATGAAAGAGAAAGAAAAAGAACGCAAAGAACTGGCTAAGCAAAAAGAGAAAGAGCGTAATGAACTGGCCAAGCAAAAGCAAATAGCCCGCGAAGCGGAACTGGATGCTAAATATGCCGCCCTTGATGAGGCTATGTTCCAGAAAGAAAGCGCCAGAAAAGAAGCTGAGAAAGCAAGAGCCATTGCTTTGAAAGAGAAAGAGCAAGAGAAAAAAGCGGCCATGAAAGAGAAAGCCATGGCCATGAAAGAGAAAGAGAAAATGGCTAAGTTGGCCATGAAAGAAAAAGAAGAAGCTAGAAAGCTGGCCGCCGAAGAGCGTGCCCTGGCTTTGAAAGAGAAAGCAGAAGCCCGTAAAATATCTAACGTAAGGGTTGCCTCTAACATCAAGTAGTCCTTCTACTATATTTTGACAACAGGAAGAGCCCGCAATTGCGGGCTCTTCCTGTTTCAGGCCCGTTTTCCTAAAAACAGGCTTGACTTTTACTGCTGCATTTGCAGGGGTTTTAAGAGCCAGAAAAGCCGTGGCTCACCGCTATGGCCGTTCGTCACCAAGCTGCTTTCACAAGGGCAAAGCATACGTTGAAAGCTGTCTGGATAAGCAGTATTTCCCCAGGCTCTTTTTTTCAGGTTCATTAGTTGTCATACAAGTTCTGTTTCAAAGGCGAGCAAGCGTTTCAAGGCTGTTTTCCGTAAAACAGGGGAAAAACAGAATTTTTATGCACTACCTTCCTTCCCGCTTCTCCCCTAAAGCTATTCTACCTGGTTGGGCGCTTGCCTTGGTCATGGCTGTTTTATATGTGCTACCAAGCTGCAGCACCACCAGCAACCTGCCGCCGGCCCAAACCACGGTAGACTTTTACCAGAAATATAAAAATGAGGCAGGTTTTAAAGGCACCACGCTACCCGTGGGGTTGGTGACCCGCTACCTCCTGCCCAAAGACGCGGATACCACCGTGCGGGCCGCCCTGGCCAACATCACCTCTATGCGGGTGCTGTCGTTCACGCCCACCAACCGAAAGGCACAGCGGCTGCTGGACCACGGCCTTACCCAGGAACTGGACCAGGTATTGACCAAAGAAAACTACGAGAACCTGCCGGTGGTTCTGGATAACCCGGGCGCCTTGCAGTTCAGGATGCGCACCGCCCAGGAGCAGGTGCAGGAAATAGTGGGCTACCGCAAATACGGCAACTCCTTTCTCATGCTGCAGATCAATGGCCGCTTTACCCGCCGGCAGGTGGAACAGATGCTCCAGAAGATAGACCCCGAGATTTTCCTGCCGCTACTGGGATAAGAAAGCCAAGATAACCTGAAGAAAGCCCTTTACATGCGAAACCCGTTTTGGGCCTGTTTTCCGGAAAACAGGCCCAAAACGGGTTTCGCCTTTTCTTGGTTGTTCCTTCCTCAGGAAGCTACCTCTTTAAAGTAAACCGTGAACTTACTGCCGCGGCCGGGCTCGCTGCTTACCTCTATGCGGCCACCGTTGTTTTCAATAATGCGCTTGACAATGTACAGGCCAATGCCGGTGCCTTCTACGTGCGAGTGGAAACGCCGGAACATGGTGAACAATTTTTCCTGCTGGTCTACGCGTATGCCCAAACCATTGTCTTCTACGGTGAGCACCACAAACCCATTATCGCGGTAGGTATGCACAGACACCTTTAGCGGGGCCTCTGGGTTGCGGTACTTAACGGCGTTAGACACCAGGTTGTAGAGAATACTGCGCAGGTTCTTGCGGGCATAGCGCAGCTGAGGAACTTCAAAGGAAGTATCCAGCACTACGCCGGCCTCCTTGATCATAGGGGCAATGTCCTCCTCTACTCCTTCCAGCACCTCGGCAAAAGAAAGTACCTCTGCTTGCGAGTCCAGGTCTTTCTGCACCTTGGTGATCTCGGTGAGGTCATGGATGGTACCCTTGAGCTTGGTAATGGAAGAGGCTACCATCTGCAGCAGCAACTGCTCTTCGGTCTTCTCTTCCTTCTCCTCATAGCTTTCCAGCAGGGCGGCGGTGAGCCCCTCCAGGTTGGCCAGCGGCGAGCGCAGATCATGTGAAGCCGTGTACACGAAGCTGTCCAGGTCATTGTTGATCCTGATGAGCTCGTTGTTTTTGTTGTTCAGCTCCTCATTGATGTAAGAGAGCTGCTCGCGGCTTTTCACCTGCTCGGTTACCTCCACGGCAAACGTCAGGACAGACTCCACTTTGCCGCTGCCGCTAAAGATGGGCTCATACACCATATTGAAATACCGCACTTCTTCCTGGCCCCCAGGTTGCTCAAACGGGATGGGCACTTCCTGGCCAATATACGGCTTTCCGGTTTCCACTATGCGCGCAATGGCCTGCCTGAACTTCTCACGCCGTGACGGGTGCAGTGACTCCGTGGCGACGGTGCCTACCTGCGCCTTGCCCCCATAGAGGTTGCTTAAGTAGGCGTTCACCAGGGTGTAGGTGAGGTCCTTGGTCCTCACCAGCCCCACGATGGCGGGCACCTGCATGAAGATCTTCTGCAGGGTATCAGCGCTTTGCTTCAGTTTCCGCTCCATTTTAATGCGGTCACTAATGTCAATGGCAGAGCCGATGTAGCCCATAAAATCACCCTCGGCGCTGAAGCGCGGAATACCGGAGGCCATGACGCCCCGGTAGGTGCCGTCTTCGCGGCGCAGGCGGTACTCTATCTTGAATTCTTCCCGGGCCTCATGCGCCCGCTGGTACACCTGGGCTATGCGCGGCGCGTCTTCGGGGTGGAAAAACTTCTCCCAGCCCTTGCCCAGGTTATCATCCAGGGTAGAGCCGGTGAATTTGAGCCACTGGCGGTTAATGTAGAGGCAGTTGTTTTCCTGGTCTGTGATCCAGATCATCACCGGGGCGCTGTCGGCCATGTTCCGGAAACGGGCCTCGCTTTCCAGCATCGCTTTTTGGGCGCGTTTCTCCTCGGTCACGTCGCGCACCTCCAGAATATGGCCCACTACCTCGCCGCCCTGCTTCACAAAACGGGTGGCGCAGGAAACCGGAATGCTGGTGCCGTCACGGCGCAGGAAAGAATCCTCAAAAGAGAAGGCCCGCTGTGACACCAGTTCGGGGGCCAGGTTGCCCGGTTCGTGCCCTTGGTGCACCAGCTCATACAACGGTTTTTCCTTGAGCTCCTCCATGGAGTAGCCCAGCAGGCGCTCTGCTCCGGGATTCTGGAAGGTGCAGTAGCCGCGGTCATCCAGCATGAAAATACCGGCCGTGGTGTTTCTGGTGATCAGGTTGGTGAGTTTGTTAGAGAGCAGGTACCGCTGCAAAGACCAGATCACAAAGAAGATCAGCAAGCTGATGATCCCGCCACCCAGCAGGATAAGGTTGTGCTCGTCCAGGCCCGGTTGGTTGGAGAAGGTGCGGTTGGCCTGGTAATGGACGGTCCAGGTACGGCCGGCTATGCGCACAACGTCTTTGGCTACCAGCAGTTTTCCGCTGCTGTCCAGCTTCTCGGTGCTTGTGGCTTCGTTGCTATACAGCAGGGCCTCTGGTTTTATGTCTTTGCCGTCATAGATAGCGACGCTTACATCTGAAAAGTCTTTGCCTATGGTGTTATTGAAAAGGTCCAGGGCCCTGAAGGGCGCGTACACAAACCCTTTCAGCCGTTTTCTGCGCTCCGTTAGGTCTACCGGGTCTACGCCCCCAAAGTACACGGGCATGTAGATCAATAACCCCGGCTGCACATTGGTCTTGCCTTCCTGCTCCAGTTTCACCATGCCAGTCATGGCGGGCAGGTTAAAGTCGCGGGCGGCCTCCATGGCCTCGCGCCTGATGGGCTCATTGAACATGTCAAACCCGAAGGCGCGCTTGTTCTGCGCGTTCATGGGCTCTATGAAAATAATGGAGGAATATTCTACGCGGGGACCCGCTGGCCGCACCTGGAAATCCGGGAAGCCTTCGGCGCGTATGCGTCTCTCTAAAGAGGGCAAGTTCTCAGGGGCCACCATCACGGCAAAGCCGATGCCCTGCACGCCCGGGTAATTGGCCGTTACCTGCAGGGTGCTCAGGTACTGCTGAAAATCACGGCGGGTAACGGTGTCTGAGGCGGCAAAAAGCCCGTTCACCCCTTTCAGGATCTGCAGGTAATAGCCCATGCGCCGTTCCAGCGTGCCCTTTATCTGCACCTTTCTAATCTCAAAAAGTTGCTTGTCCTCGGCCTGGTCATTGGCCCTGGAGATATAGTAGGCGTACAGGGTAATGCCCAACACCAAGATGAAGGACCCCAGCGCCAGGTAATAATCTTTTAAGCGGGAAAATATCATGTATCGTTTCTTCTCTTCAGCTACAATCCGTCAAAGGACTTCCAAGGGCGGCAATGGCGTTTTGGGTCTCTTTTCCGGAAAACGGGCCAGAAACAGGAAAGCGCTAGGCAAGGTTTTCCTGCAGGAAGGCCTGCACCTCGGGCCGGTCATAATCTTCCTCCGTCTGGATATATTCCATTAACTGACGCATCATCTCTTCCTGCCGCTGCCCGTTGGCCAGTGCCTGGGAATACGGTAAATCTGGGGAAAAGGTGACCATGGAATACAAAGGTAACCAGGCATCTGGGTATTGAGCGGTTATTTTAGACTCTATTTTCTTCTGGAGCAGAAACCGTGGGTCGGCTACTTTGTCCCGCATCTCAATAAAGTTATAGACGGCCAGGTCCGCGATGGCGTCTGTGTTGGGTTTGCGCACTTCCTGAAACGTCTTGAAAATGGTTTCCCACTCGCCCTGGTGCTCTTCCAGCAGGCCGCGCAGCACGGTACAGTCTTCAAAGCCGGCGTTCATGCCCTGGCCATAGAAGGGCACAATGGCGTGGGCGGCATCGCCTAAGAGCAGGATCTTGCCGGCATTGCTCCACGGGAAGCATTTCACCGTGACTAAGGAGCCGGTGGGGTTCTCAAAGAACTCCTGCGCCAGCTCGGGCATGAGCGCCGTCACATCGGGGAAAATCTCCTGGAAAAAACCATGCACCTGGGCCTCGGTCTTAAGCGACTGGAAAGAGGGATCTCCTTCAAAGGGAAAGAACAGCGTGCAGGTAAAGGAGCCGTCTATGTTGGGCAGGGCAATCATCATGTACTGGCCGCGGGGCCAGATGTGCAGTGCGTTTTTCTCCAGCTGCCAGCTGCCATCGGCCGCGGCCGGAATGGAGAGCTCTTTGTAGCCGTAGTCCAAGTAGCTTTGCTCATAGTTGAACCGGTCTGTCTTCTGGAGCGAGAGCCGCACCATAGAGAACGCGCCGTCTGCGGCAAAGATCACATCTGGCGTGATCTGGTACTCCTGGCCGGCGCTGTTGTCCAGCATGGTTACTTTATTAGACGCCACCTCTACCTCCAATACCTGCTGCTGAAAATGGAGCGAGATGGTTGGCTGGGCCTCGGCTAGGTCTAATAGGGCCTGGTTCAGGCCGCCGCGTGACACGGAGTAGATGGCCTGCCCCTCTTGCCCGTACGGCTGAAAGGAAAGGTGCCCGCTTTTGTCATGCATGACCCGGCGGTACATGGGAATAGCCACTTTCTTGATGTCTTCCGAAATACCGATGGTTTCCAGCGCGCGCCAGCCGCGGTCACTCAGGGCCAGGTTGATGGAGCGCCCGGCGGGGATGTCGGTGCGCCGCAGGTCGGGCCGCCGCTCATACACATCTACCCGGTAGCCCTGCTTGGCCAGATACAAAGAAAGCAGGCAGCCTACCAAGCCACCGCCCATGACACTTAACTGGGTGTTTTTTTCCATGAATATGCGGTTATGATCCTGCTTCTGGCGCAGTAGCTACCAAAAAATACTGCGTTTTACGGTTACAAGCGGTAAACTTGGTTAAATTTCGTGAAAAACCCGCACCATGGCCGCTCCTTTGCCTCTCTTTGTCCATCACCTGGTCTCGCCGCTTGGCACCCTACGACTAACCTCTACGGAAAGCCACCTGGTTTCGGCCTGTTTTCCGGAAAATGAGCTTGAAACGGACACCGCGCACCTGCCGCCTTGCCTGCAACTGGCGGCTACCCAATTAGAGGAATATTTTGCCGGTACCCGCCAGACCTTTGATGTACCCTTGCACCCGCAGGGAACACCCTTCCAGCAGCAGGTGTGGCAGGCGTTGCAGCAGATTGCTCCCGGCAAAACGGAAACCTACCTAGGGCTGGCCAAACGCTTTGATAACCCCGGGGCGGTTAGGGCCGTGGGGGTGGCCAACGGTGCTAATCCCTGGCTGGTGCTGGTGCCCTGCCACCGCGTGATAGGCGCCAAAGGGGAACTGGTAGGCTACGCCGGCGGGCTCTGGCGCAAGAAATGGCTTCTGGAGCATGAGGCCAAGATGAGCGGGGTGTACCAGACTTTTTTAGAATTTTGATTGAATGATTGAGTGAATGTGCTAAAGTGAACCTTCTATGGGGCGGAAGTTTTTTCTCCCTTCTAAACCTCTATTCAAACGTCATTACAGTTCGCCCACAAGGTCCTTTCAGGATGACAGAAGAGTGGCGAGTCACTTTATTCTCTCAATCATTCAATCACTCATTAAATCTCATTCACTCATTAAATCTCACTCAATAAACCTAAACGTGAGGTTAATCCTTGGCTCCAGAGGCTTAGCTGATTTGGGGACTTGGTGTTGCCAATGATGCTGTGTCTCACTGGCCATCAACAAGAGACTTCCTGAAGGTAAGATGAGTTTGTGTTTAAGCTCTGGTTGGGTGCGGTGCCGGAAATGGAAGCTTCGTTCCTGGCCTAGAGTCAAAGACGCAATGGTGGGGTTTTGGCCTAGTTCTGGTTCGTCATCTGAATGCCAGCCCATGCTGTCTTGGCCGTGGCGGTAGAGGTTGAGCAGGACGCTGTTAAAGAAGGTGCCGGTCAAGCTTTCCAAATTCTTTCTTACCTCACTTAGTTCAGGCAGCCAGGGCAATGGCTCCCAGGTGAGCCCCGAGTAGGTGTAGGCTTTGCCCGCATCTGCGTACCAGACCGTGAGCCGGGGTTGGTCTATCTGTTTGCCAAACAGCTTTATCTTTTCCTGCTTCCAGGCCGCCTTGGCTTCTAACACTGCAAAAAGCGCCTCGGCAGCGGGGCCGGAAAGAAATTCTTTGAGCAAGTACACCTCTGCGTCTGGCATGCGCAACCGTTGTGCACTGTGCTGTTGCCGGAAATCAGAAGAAAGATCCATAGGGAAACTGGTTTGGGGCAGGTTTCAGGAAAACGGGCTTAAAACGCAAAACCTGGTAACGGCCTTCTTTTCTAAGGTTACTTCACTTTCAGATCGCTGGGGGTGCGCCGCTTGTCAATGTAGTTCATGGCAGGAGTAGCCAGAATGCCGTGCACAAGCACAGACAGCAAGATGATAAAACCAGCAATAGACCAGATCTGGTCCGGCTCCGCAAATTTTGCTTCCTGCAGGCCAAAGGACAGGTAAAAAATAGAGCCAATCCCCCGTATCCCGAAGAAGCTGATCACCCATTTCTCGCGTAGCGGTATTTTTGTCCCCCATAACCCCAGCATGCCGGCCACGGGCCGAATGACTAATACAAAAATGCCCCCGGCCACCGCACCCTGCCAGGTAAGGGAATCCAGGAGCCCGCGGGCCACGCTACCGCCAAACAAGAGCAGCACCACTACTAGCAAGATACGCTCTATCTGGTCTGTGAAATCATGCAGCTCGCGGTGGTATTCATAGTCGCGCTCAATATTCTTGATGGTAAGCCCGGTTATGAACACGGCAATAAACCCGTAGCCATGGATCATCTCAGAGAGGCCGTACACCAGCAGCGTGGCCGCAATGGCCACAAAGCCGTCATGGGTCTCTGGGAAGCGGGTTTGCTTGGGCAGTCTAAAGAGCAGGTACGCCAGCAGCCTCCCCATGAGATACCCCATGGCTACGCCGGCCACAATGCGGTACAAGAGGTCATAGGCCAACCACCTGCCCAGCCACTCAGTGGGCTCTACCCCATGAATTGCCAAGGCGATCGCCAGCCAGGTAAACGGGAACGCCATGCCGTCATTCAGGCCCGCCTCGGCGGTAAGGGAAAAGCGGGCGTGGTCCTCCACCTCATCACTGGGCGGACCTACCTGCACATCGGCGGCCAGTACGGGGTCTGTGGGGGCCATGGCCGCGCCCAGTAGCAACGCCGAGGCCAGTGATAGACCCAGCCACCACCACCCCATGAACGCCATAGCCGCAATACACAGTAACATGGTCCAGCTCACCAACCTGAACGGTACCGCCCAGTTCTTAAGCGTGAACCGGCGGTTGATCTTGATGCCGGTACCCATGAGGGTGATAATGACGCAGATCTCTGAGAGCCTGAGGGCCGCCTCATTCTCCCGCAGGGGGTCGGGCTCGGGCAGACCCAGCGGCAGCATGTACAGCAGATACCCCAGCGCCACAAACACAATGCTATAGGAGAAAGAGAACCTTTCCAGCCACTTTGGTAACCAGGCCATGGCCAGGGCCGAAGCCCCAATCACCACAAAAACGATTAGATATAAACTCATAAAAAGACAGAAACCATCGCCAGAGGCGAGGGCTTTCTAGTATAAATACGAAGGGTCATACGGAAACAAGTTTCTCTTGGCCATCTTTTCGGCTATCCTTAATTGCTGTATTACAGCTACTTTCCGGGCCTATGCTTATCTCTGCGCCTAATAGAGACGTATATTCCCCCTCAAAACCGCTACCTAATTACTTTCGGAAAGCAAAAAGGCCACTCTCTTAGAAGCGGCCTTTTGTAAAACGAAAACTATCTCTTTTAGCTGATCTGCTACTGTTACTTCTGAAAATGCGCCGTCAGAAACTGCCCGAACCGGTACACGTCTTCAAAGGTATTGTAGAGCGGCGTGGGCGCCACCCGAATCACGTTGGGCTCGCGCCAGTCCAGGATAAAGCCATTGGCCATGAGCGTGTCAAACAGTTGCCGGCCGTTCTGGTTCACCAGCAAGGAAAGCTGGCAGCCACGGGCCGCCGGGTCTGCCGGGGTAATGATTTCCAGCAGCTCTTTGGGCTGATTCAGCTCTTTAATCAGGAACTCCAGGTAGCCAGTCAGTTTCTCGCTTTTGGCCCGCAGCTTTTCTATTCCGGCATCGGCGAAGATCTGTAACGAAGCCTTGTGCACGGCCATGGGCAAAATCTGTCCATTGGATACTTGCCAGCCTTCGGCCCCGGCCATGGGAATGAACCCCTTTTTCATCTGGAACCGCTGAGCCTGGTCATGGCCCCACCAGCCTGCAAAACGGGGCAGGTCATTATTTTGGGCGTGACGCTCATGCACAAATACGCCAGAGGTGCCGCCCGGTCCCGAGTTCAGGTATTTATAGGTACACCACACGGCAAAGTCCACGTCCCAGTCATGCAGTTGCATAGGCACGTTACCGGCGGCGTGGGCCAGGTCAAAGCCGCAGGGCACGCCGGCTGCGTGGGCCGCCTGGGTAATGGCGGCCATGTCAAACACCTGGCCGGTATAGTAATGCACGCCACTCAACATGACCAGCGCCAACTCGTCTTTGTGCTCGGCAATGGCGGCCAGGATATCCTCGGTGCGCCAGGTGCTTTCGCCTTCGCGCGGGGCTATCTCTAGAATGGCCTCGTCTGGGTGGTAACCATGGAACTTCGCCTGGGTTTCCAGGGCGTACTGGTCTGAAGGAAAAGCACCGGCCTCGGTTAAAATCTTAAACCGCTTGCCCTCCGGCCGATAAAAAGACACCAGCATGAGGTGCAAGTTCACGGTGAGTTGGTTCATGATCACCACTTCTTCGGGCTTGGCGCCTACCAAGGCGGCAGACAGCTCAGACAGCGGCTTGTGGTACGTAAACCAGGGATTATCGCCCTTGAAATGGCCTTCCACGCCCAACTCGGCCCATTTGGTCATTTCCTCTTCCAGGGCCGCTCTAGCCGACTTAGGCTGCAGCCCCAACGAGTTGCCGCACAGGTACACGGTGTCTTTGCCGTTGTGCTGCGGAATATGGAAATGCTCTTTGAAATAGCGTAGCGGGTCAGCGTGGTCTTGCTCCTGGGCGTAGGCGAGAGTATTTTGAAAAGACATGAAGGCGAAGTAAAAGAATGCGTTAAGATGAATTCAGTTGGCTAATTTACCTAACAGGCGTTAGAGAACCATATTATTAGATGGCTTCTTTTCTGCAATTACTGTTTTGGGCCTGTTTTCTGAAAAACGGCCCTAAAACGCTTTTATCTAAGCACGGACAATTCTTCTAACTATTTTAAGCAATTCCCAAAATCAAACTTGCGTGTCTTGAGGCTCTCGCCTCACAGAAGTTGAAAATTTGAACCAGGGAAAGGTAGGTGCGGCCCGCTGGGTTTGCTTGGGATAACCGCTTCTTACGCCTTTTTGTTTACCGCTTGCAGGAAGCGTTCTTTCTCCAGCCCCAGCCATTGCAGGGCCGCACCGCCTAGCAGCAGTTCTTTGGTGGCGTCTGGGTAGGGCATGGATTCAATGAGCTTACCGGGTTCCAGTTCTCCTAGCGGGAAGGGGTAGTCGGTGCCCAGGGCTACTTTGTCGGCGCCGAATTGCTTGACCACATAGTCCAGGGTATTGGGGCAGTGCACCAGCGAGTCAATCCAGAATTTACCAATGTAGTTCTTGGGGGGCACAGGGTTGTCTACGGCGCAAAGATCGGGGCGCACGTCAAAGCCGTGTTGTATGCGGCCAATGGTAAACGGGAAAGAACCTCCGCCGTGGGCGAACGCCAACCGCAGGTGCGGCAGGCGCTCCAGCACGCCCCCGAAGATAAGAGAGCAGATAGCGCGGGAGGTTTCGGCGGGCATGCTCACCAGCCAGGGCAACCAGTACTTGCGCATCTTCTTCTCGCCCATCATGTCCCAGGGGTGCACAAACACGGCGGCACCCAAGTCAGCGGCGGCTTCAAAAATGGGGAAGAGCGAGGGGTCGTCCAGGTTGGTGTTGTTCACGTTAGAGCCAATCTGCACGCCAACCAGACCCAGCTCCTTTACGCAGCGCTCCAGTTCCTTAATGGCCAGTTCGGTGTCCTGCATGGGCAGCGTGCCCAGCCCCACAAAGCGCGTGGGGTAACGGGCCACTACGCCGGCAATATGGTCGTTCAGGATTTTAGAGAGGTCCCAGGTGTGTTCGGGCTTGGCCCAGTAACTGAACATGACCGGCACCGTGCTCAGCACCTGCACGTGCACGCCGTGGTGGCCGCACTCCTTGAGCCGCACCTCGGGGTCCCAGCTGTTGTCCTGGATCTCCCGGAAGAAGCGGTCATCTTTCATCATGCGGGCACAGCAGGGCTTGTGGTGCTCCAGCCGCACAAAACCGCCGTAGCCGTACCGCTCGCGCAGGTCTGGCCATTTCTCGGGCAGAATATGCGTGTGGATGTCAATCTTGAGCGGGGCGTGCAACATGGCAGAAATAGGAACAAACATTTGTAACCGATGCTCAAAATAAGAAATCTCCTGCACATTGCGGAATACAACCTTTGTGCTGCCTCTGTTTTTGGCCTGTTTTCCGGAAAACAGCCGCAAAACGGTTTTTTATTGTGGATTGTTTTTGTTGATTGTTGTGTAAAACCTTTGTAGGGGCAACCACAAGGGATTGCCCCTACGGTGAACTTGCACCTTAAAACCTCAACCTATGTCTACCAAAACAACTCGTGAATTATTCTCCTCGGGGGCGCCCTGGGAAAGCACGGTGGGCTACTCACGCGCCGTTCGGGTGGGGCCGCTTATTGAGGTGGCCGGCACCACCGCCGTGGAAAACGGGCAGGTCATCGCCCCCGGCGATGCTTATGGCCAGACCAAACACATCTTGCAGAAGATTGAGCGGGTGTTGCAGGAGGCGGGTGCCTCTTTGGAAGATGTGGTGCGCACCCGCCTGTTTGTGACAGATATCAGTCAGTGGGAAGCCATTGGCCGGGCGCATGGTGAGTTTTTCCATAGCATCAGGCCGGCTACTTCTATGGTGGAGGTGAAAGCGCTCATTGACCCGGCTATGCTGGTGGAAATTGAGGCGACCGCCTACTGCGGCTGACGTTTCCGTTTTAGAGGCGTTTTAAGGAAAACAGGCCTAAAACGCACTTTTCTCAAGGAGGTAGGCACAGAAAAAAGGCCTCGCCGGAACGCGTTTCCCCTTGGCTGACCGGGCTTTTCCAGAGCTTTACCTAAACGTTAAAAACTGGTTTCTTTTGGTGGAGATTCTGTAGTTTTCAAGATGAGTGGTTGACAAAAAGGCAAAAATCTTTTACATTACAGGAGCTTAGGCTATGTCTTGTCCTTAAAAACAGCTTGCCCATGGAAACAGTCTTAGTATTAGGAGGCACCGGAAGCCTGGGCTCCTGCATCATTGAAGTACTGAAAAAGCAGCAATACCGCGTGCGTGCCACCGCCCGAACGCCGCTCAAGGCAGAACAGCTGAAACCATCGGTGGATGAAGTAGTGGTCTGTGACCCCACCCAGCCTGGCTCTTTGTTGGCCGAACTGGTAGAAGGCATAGATTACATTATTTCGGCGCTGGGCAAAAGCCTGAACTTAGCAGACCGTAGCCGCACGTCGTTTCACCAGGTAGATTTCCAGGGAAACCTGAACGTGCTTCGCCTGGCCCAGGCCCACGGACAGGTGAAGAAGTTTGTGTACGTGGGAGCCTTTAGCGGCGAGAAACACCCTGAGGTAGCCTATTTCAAAGCCCACGAAGATTTTGCCCGGGAACTGCGCCACAGCGGACTGGCCCATACCATTGTAAAACCCCCTGCCCTGTTCTCGGCGTTCCTGGACCTGCTGCCCATGGCCCGCAAAGGCCGCCTCCCTTCCATTGGCCCCGGCGACTGCGTGACCAATCCCATTCATGAGCAGGAGGTAGCCGAGATCTGCGTACAAGCCCTCACCCAACCGTCCCAAACCATAGAACTGGGCGGGCCGGTCACCTACTCACGGGTAGAGTTGGTAAAGCTGGTGGGCAAATCTATTGGCAAAACGTTACCGGTTCCTTCCATCCCCTACTGGGTGGCGAATTCGGTGCTGCCGCTGGTGCGTTTGGTCAACCGCTCTCTGTATGAAAAAGCCGCGTTCCTGATAGAAGTGGCCAAAACCGATTGTGTGGCGCCCGTGAAGGGTAGGCTCAGGCTGGAGGATTATCTGGCGGAACATGTATGACTAAGCCTTCTGACTCAACAGTCAGTCTCTCCTTTTATAACCCCTCCTCCGCTTTCCGGTGGGTTTCAGGGCCCTGGTCTGTCTGCCAAAACAAAACGTAAACATGCCCTTAACCCGCTTGGGCTATCCGCCGTTTTTACCGATATTTGCCCGTACTTCGTTTTAGACTAACCGCAATGGGAAGAGCATTTGAGTTCCGGAAAGCCCGGAAAATGAAACGCTGGGACATGATGTCCAAGCAGTTCACCCGCATAGGGAAAGAGATTGTGATGGCCGTGAAAGCCGGAGGCCCAGACCCAGACACCAACTCGCGGCTGCGCGTGTGCATCCAGAACGCCAAAGGCGTGAACATGCCCAAAGACCGTGTAGAGGCTGCCATTAAGCGCGCCCAGGGCAAGGAAGAAAATGATTATTCTGAAGTAGTATATGAGGGCTACGGTCCGCATGGCGTGGCCGTGCTGGTAGAAACCGCCACTGATAACGTGAACCGTACCGTGGCCAACGTGCGCATGCACTTTAACCGCACCGGCGGTGAGTTGGGCCGCACCGGCCAGTTTGACTTCATCTTTGAGCGCAAAGGCGTGTTCCATTTAGAGGGCGAAGGCCTGGACATGGAAGAACTGGAACTGGACCTGATTGACTTCGGGCTGGAGAGCATTGACAAAGACGAAGAGGAAAACGAGATCATCATCCAAACCTCTTTCCCTGATTTTGGCGCCATGCAGAAAGCCCTGGAAGAGCGCGGCCTGCCCGTGAAAAGCTCTGAGCTGCAGCGTTACCCCACGGTATTGAAGGAACTTTCCCCTGAGCAGCAGGAAGACATGAATAAGTTACTGGACCGTCTGGAAGAAGACGAAGACGTACAGGCCGTTTACCACAACATGAAAGAAGACGCCGGAGACGACGAATAGAAACGTTTTAGGCCTGTTTTGAGGAAAACGGGCTTGAAATGGGAGGTATAGCGAAGGCCCGCTTTCTGGAGAGAAGGCGGGCCTTTGTGGTTATTATAGGATGACTTACAGTTTATAAACGATTACGTTCATTTCTCACATTTCTATTTCTTTCTTCCAGACACGGGTAACCAGCCTTTCAATTATAAAAGCATATAAAGCAACGTTCAGCAAAAGCGCAGGTAAATAAAGGGCCCAATGTTCTAAAATGAATTCCCAAAACAAAGTATGAATCGGAAATCTGAATATGTAAAATAAGCCTACCAAAGCTTCAGAAATCAAACCTCCACTTGAAGTTCCCTCATCTTCCGCCGCAGCAAATATGAACGACGCAAACATCAGAAAGGTCAGAATGGTACCTGTCAGAATAAATAAAAAAGGGTTGAATTTCTGTAGCAGGTTTTTCATATTCCTATAATCTTTTATCAAAAGCTAATCGCTCTATCTATTCATAGCCCCTTTTATTTTGTCCCGAAGTAGATTTCATGCTCATGATAAAACAGTAAGGCCCAGTTTAAGCTTTCGTCAATCACAGTTAAGTCGTCAGAAATTGGGTAGTAGAAACTGTCAAAATATTTAACCAATAGTTTCCAAGGTACAATCATCACCTCTGCTGGTCCCCATGAAAGAATGACCTCCTTGGCAAAAGGCAGCCCTCTCTCATAAAGCCATTTCCTTACGTCCTTTTGATTTTCTTCATCTATTTGGGCTTTATCTACATTCCTAAAAAAACCTTTTTTGAACGGGATATCATCATGAAGCTGACTATTCTGTATAAAATTCCATATAAACTCAGAAGCGTTTCTGTTAAGTGGCTTCAGTTGCTCAAGATGTAAATCCGGCAGCTTATCATACTTCTCATCTATAAACCGCCAATTCAATGAAAACTCCTCTAAAGGGATTACGAACGCATTAATATTGTCAAAACCGACTTTCATTTACAAATGCGTTCTATACTTGCCCTCTAATTTATTCCGCATGCCTAAAGCCTTTCTAGTTCGCCCACAAAATCCGTTCAGGATGACAGAGGAGGGATAAGCGTATTGACAAAGAAAAAGTACCCTCCTGTGTAAACACCCCTCTGGGCTCCCCTCAAGGGGAGAGTCTGCGTTGAGTTGGCGGTTATGGTTCTGCTTCTTACCTGTCTTTCCTTATTGCACCGGAGCTGGCTTTTGCATCACCTCCCCGCAGTTCTTGCAGGTGCGTTTTTCCTCTGAGGCCCAGAAGGCGTCCATGACCACGGGCAGCTGTCCTACAATGTCTGAGACCGGAATAAACTCCTCGTAGAGCTTGGTGTTGCAGTTCTCACAGTACCACTGGAAACCATCCAGTTCTTTTTTATCGCGGTAACGCTCCATAACCAGGCCAACGGTATTGGGGCCGCGGCGCGGGGAGTGCGGCACGTTGGGCGGAAGCAGGAAAATATCGCCTTCGTTGATGGGTATGTCTTTGAACTCGCCGTTGTCAATGACCTTGAGGATAATGTTACCCTCCAGCTGGAAGAAGAACTCCTCGCCATTGTTGATATGGTAGTCTTTGCGCGAGTTAGGCCCGCCTACCACCATCACAATAAAGTCTTTATTGTCTTTATAGACCTGCTGGTTACCCACCGGCGGCTTGAGCAGGTGACGGTGTTCGTCTATCCATTTCTTGAAATTGAAGGCAGGTTGCAAGGCCATGGCGGTAGGGTTAAATAAGTGAATACTAAAATCGACCCCTGGTGAGAGAAGGTGTTCCAAGGTACGAAACCGCCTGCAAAAAAGATAAACCCGTTTAAGAGCCGTTTTCCGGAAAAGAGGCTTAAAACGCCTTCCCGCCCTTTTTCTCCTTCTTCCGCTACCGCCCGGGTTTAGCTGTCTTCCAAAGCCTGTATTTAGTATACTTAAAAGAGGCACAGACCACCCTTGGCTTCTTCCTTTCCGTCCCCTCTTTGGCCTTTCCTTCGCTTCTCCGTTCCTCTTATTTTGTCATCCTGAAAGGATCTCGGGGGCGAACGGTAATGACTTTGAATACACGCTACTGCCGTTCGCTACCAAGTACTTTCCAAAATGACGGGAGGAGAGGAATGGCAGCAGGACAAAAGTTGTAGATGGCAGGGTTACAAAATCTGAAAGAAGCAGCACTTCCCCGCAATATTTCCTATTTTGTTCCCTCAGAACTAAGAACTCCAGACTCAGAACTCTTTTCAAATGGACTTAAACCTTAAAGATAAATACGCTATTGTCTGCGGAAGCACCCAAGGCATCGGGAAAGCCGTCGCGCTGGAACTGGCCCAAATGGGCGCTACCGTCACATTGGTGGCCCGCAACGAGACCAGCCTGCAGCAAACGTTGCAGGAGCTTTCTACCCAGGCCGGACAAGGGCACAATTACGTGGTGGCAGACTTCACCAAACCCCAGGAAGTGCAGGAACGGATGGCGGCGCACCTGGCCCAAACCGGCCAGGCGCATATCCTGGTCAATAATACCGGTGGCCCGGCCGGCGGCCCGGCTCTGGATGCCGCTGTGGAAGAGTTTGAGAAAGCCTTCGCGGCGCACCTCATCTGTAACCACGTGCTGGTGCAGGCGGTGGCCCCGCTCATGAAAGAGGCGCAGTACGGGCGCATCATCAACATCATCTCCACCTCGGTGAAGCAGCCAATCAAAGGCCTGGGTGTGTCAAACACCATACGTGGCGCCGTGGCTAACTGGGCGAAGACGCTTTCCTTTGAGCTGGCTCCCTTCGGGATTACCGTCAACAACGTGCTGCCCGGCGCCACCCTCACCGCCCGCCATCATTCGCTCATTGAAACCAAAATGCTGAAAACCGGCCTCTCCCGCGAAGAGATTGAGAAGGAAATGAAAGCAGGCATTCCGGCCAACCGCTTCGGGGAAGCCGCTGAAGTAGCCGCGGCGGCGGCGTTTCTGGCCTCACCCGCTGCTGGGTACATTAACGGCATCAACCTACCGGTAGATGGGGGTAGGTTGGGAAATCTGTAGCGGCGTTACCCTGTAACGCCGTGCCTCCATGAGGCAACGCCGCATCCTCCGGTTTAATGCTATTCTTCATGTCAGAAGCAAGAATTTGTTCCATAGAGAAAATCCTGCCGGTTTCCGCCCTATTGCTGCGTAGAACCACGGCGTTACAGGGTAACGCCGCTACATTTACCTTACATCTAGCGTCCCACCCATGCTGCATCTACAGAACTTCATCAACGGCACCTTTGTCCCTATGGCTTCTGGCAACTACTTGCCTAACCTGAACCCAGCCACGGCCGAGGTATTTTCACAGCTTCCGGATTCTGATGAGCGGGATGTGCAGGCAGCGGTAGAGGCGGCGGAAGCGGCGTTCCCGGCCTGGTCTATGTTATCAGCCGAAAAGCGGGGGCGGTATCTGATCAAGCTCTCAGAGCTGATTGACCAAAACCTGGAGCGGCTGGCTGAGGCGGAGACGACGGATAATGGCAAACCCCTGAAGCTTTCCAGAACGGTAGATATTCCCAGGGCCAGCAGCAACCTGTACTTCTTCGGGACGGGCGTGCAGCACTTTGCGTCTGAGTCGCATTTCATGGAGGGCGTGGCGGTGAATTACACCGTGCGGCGTCCGCTGGGTGTGGTGGCCTGTATTTCCCCGTGGAACCTCCCGTTGTACCTCTTCACCTGGAAGATTGCCCCGGCCCTGGCCGCCGGAAATACCGTGGTCGCCAAACCCTCAGAGATCACACCTTACACCGCCCATCTGCTGGCCGAACTTTGCTTGGAGGCCGGTCTCCCGGCGGGTGTCCTCAACATCGTGCACGGCACTGGTCCCAAAGTGGGCGCGCCTTTATGCGAGCATCCACTGGTGAAAGCCATCTCCTTTACCGGAGGCACCCAGACCGGCAAAACTATCGCCCGGACGGCGGCCCCGCTTTTTAAGAAACTGTCATTGGAACTGGGCGGCAAGAACGCCACCGTCATCTTCGCGGACTGTGACTTTGAGAAAACCGTGGCCACCGCCGTGCAGGCCGCCTTTGCCAACCAGGGCCAAATCTGCCTTTGCGGCTCTCGTATTCTAGTAGAAGGTCCGCTGTATGAGAAATTCAAAGAAGCTTTTCTGGCCAAAGTAAAGACCCTTACCGTAGGCGACCCCATACAGGAAGGCACGAACCTAGGCGCTTTAGTATCCGAAGCGCATCTACAGAAAGTGCAGCAGTACATTTCTCTGGCCAAGGAAGAAGGCGGCACCTTGCTGGCGGGCGGCGAACGGGTACACCTGGAAGGCCGCTGCTCCAAGGGCTATTTCCTGCAACCCACCGTCTTTGAGAACCTCCCCCACACCTGCCGCACCAACACTGAGGAAATCTTCGGGCCAGTGGTAACCCTGCAGCCCTTTGAAACCGAGGAGGAAGCTCTGCATTCTGCCAACTTCACTCCCTACGGCCTGGCCGCCTCCGTCTGGACCCAGGACCTCACCCGGGCCCACCGTGTAGCCCATGCCCTGCAAGCGGGTATTGTTTGGGTGAACACCTGGCTCCTGCGGGACCTGCGCACTCCATTTGGCGGCATGAAACAAAGCGGCGTGGGCCGCGAAGGCGGTTGGGAAGCCTTACGGTTTTTCACCGAGGCTCAAAACGTGTGTATTAAGCTTTAATGATTGAGAGAGTGAATGAGTGATTGGGAGAATGATTTAAATTTTCCCATTCTCTCACATCATTGAGGAAGTGACTTTCCAATACCATTACCTAAAGTCACGGAAGTAACTTACGCGCTATAGAAAATATTAATTCCCTTCGCTCTTCCGGATTTCCAATCCGGAAGCACTCTGTCGGGGATTTCTAATCCCCTCGCCCATAAAGGCGAAACCACATTCCCCTTCTTAAAACAAACCATTCCCTGCCTAAGCGAACCTTCACTCTTTTATTCTCTCAATCATTCAACCATTCAATCATTCATTCCCCAATATTTGCCTAATTTTAAGCCTACGAACTTTCTTACAAACTTTATGAAACATAGAATGAACCGCTGGATTTTGGCGGCTAGCTGTCTTTTGTTGGCGGTAAGCGCCCAGGCCCAGCAAAAGCGATCTTTTGACTTAGACGATATTTTCCGGAAGAACACGTTCCAGGCCAAGTCGGTGTACGGGGTGAACTGGATGCGGAACGGCCAATTCTACTCCTCGCAGGTGCAAGACCAGGCCAACAAGGCCGTGGACATTGTGCAGGTAGACGTGACCACGGGTCAGCCGGTAAGCACTATTCTGGAAGGCGAGAACCTGAAGATAGACGGAAAGGTGCTGGACTATGACAACTATAGCTTCAGCGAAGACGAGACCAAGATCCTGTTTGAGACCGAGCATGAGCCTATTTACCGCCGCAGCAGCAAGGGCCATTTCTATGTATATGACCGCGCCTCTAAAAAACTGCAGAAACTAAGCCAGGGCGGAAAGCAGAGTTACGCCACGTTTTCCCCGGACAACAAGTTTGTGGCCTTCGTGCGCGACAACAACCTGTTCTACGTAGACCTGGCCACCATGCAGGAGCGCCAGATCACCACAGACGGCAAGTGGAACTTCATCATCAACGGCGGCACTGACTGGGTATATGAAGAGGAATTTGGCTTCGCGCAGGCTTTTTTCTGGTCTCCGGAGGGAAACCAGATTGCTTTCTACACCTTTGACGAAACCCAAGTACCCGAGTACAACATGCAAATGTGGGGCCCGCTCTACCCCAAAGACTACAAGTTCAAATACCCAAAGGCTGGCGAGAAAAACGCCATTGTCTCTATCTCCGTGTTTGACCTGACCTCGGGCAAAGCCACCAAAATGGACATTGGCCAGGAGCAGGAGCAGTATATCCCGCGCATCAACTGGACCAGAACCCCTAACCTGCTATCTATCCGGCGCATGAACCGCCTGCAGAACACCCTGGAGATTCTGCACACCGACACCCGCACCGGTCAAAGCAAGGTAGTCCTCACCGAGAAAGACAAAGCCTACATTGACATCACCGATGACCTCACTTACCTGGCCAATGGCAAGCAGTTTGTGCACAACTCAGAGAAGGATGGCTTTAACCACCTGTACCTCTATGACATGAAAGGCAAACTGGTGCGCCAGATCACCAAGGGCAAGTGGGAAGTAACCAATTTCTATGGTGTAGACGAGAAAAACGACCTGGTGTATTTTTCGTCTACGGAGGTTTCACCTATGGAGCGTCACCTCTACAGCATTGGCCTGAACGGCAAGAACAAGAAAAGCCTCACCCCGGCCAAAGGCACGCACACCATCAACCTGAGCCGCGATTTCAAATACTACCTGGACTACTTCTCCACCATCACCACGCCGCAAGTTGTGAGTCTGCACACCTCGGCGGGAAAGCAGATTAAGGTATTGGAGAGCAACGAGGCACTGAAAAGCACCGTAGCCAACTACAACCTGCCCAAAGCCGAGTTCTTCCAGTTCAAGACCACCGATAACGTGACCCTGAACGGCTACACTCTAAAGCCGGTGGATTTTGACCCGAACAAGAAATACCCGGTGCTCATGTTCCTGTACGGCGGCCCCGGCAGCCAGGAAGTGGTAGACAGTTGGAGAGGCCGCAATTACCTGTGGCATAGCTATCTTACCCAGCAAGGCTACATCATTGCCGTGGTAGACAACCGGGGTACCGGTGGCCGCGGCGCGGATTTCAAAAAAGTAACTTACGGCGACTTAGGCCATTATGAGACCATTGACCAGATAGAGGGCGCCAAGCATTTAGGCAGCCTACCCTACGTAGATAAGAGCCGCATAGGTATCTGGGGCTGGAGCTTCGGGGGCTACATGAGCTCGCTGGCCATTACCAAAGGCGCGGACTATTTCAAGGCCGCCATTGCCGTGGCCCCGGTAATCAACTGGCGCTTCTATGACACCATCTATACCGAGCGTTTCCTGAAAACACCCCAGGAAAATGCCAAAGGTTATGATGAAAACTCACCGGTAACCCATGCGGGCAAACTGCGCGGCAAGTACCTGCTCATCCACGGCACCGGCGATGACAACGTGCATTTCCAGAACTCCGTGGAGATGGTGAACGCCCTAGTGAAAGCCAACATCCCGTTTGAGAGTGCCTACTACCCTAACCGGAACCACGGCATCAGCGGCGGCAACACTACCATTCACCTATTCACCAAAATGACCGAGTTTGTGCTGCGTAACCTATAGTCATTCCTGAAGTTAGTAAAGCAAAAGGCTCCCGTTCAACCAAGAACGGGAGCCTTTTATGTTCAAGCTGTTTTGAGCATGTTTTTCAGAAAGCAGGCCCAAAACAAGGTTTTCTATTTGCAGGTACATACTTTGTAGAGACAATGGCACCGCCTTGTCTCCCGCGCATTGCCCTCATTCTATAAGGTGTTACAACAAAAGTACTATTACCAAAATCAGGAATGCGTCATAGACAAGGCGGTGCCATTGTCTCTACAGATGCGCCATCTGTATAACAGCCAGAAGGGTGATTTCTATTCAGAAGGCTAAAAACATCCCCTTTACTCTTCCTGAAAGCTTGCGCGTTGCAGACGGTCATTGATGGCGCGGCCTAGGCCCTGGTCGGGCATGCGTTCGGCTAGAATGGTGTCAACCGTGGGGGTATCTAATTGGCGCAAAGCTGAGAACAGATTACGCGCCGCTTCCTGTAAATCGCCGGAGGCAGAAAGCTGAATCTGGTGCTGGACTGGGATACCAGCGAATTTCTCTTTTAAAGAAATAATGCCTACCCTGGAGGTGTCTCCTATACTCTTTAAATGCTCTCCCACCTCACCTAAAAACACCTTTTTGCCCGGGTTGTAATGGCTGCTGAGCATGCCCGGCGCGTCTGGGTTAGACGACGAAGTCTTGATTTTGGCTTTGGAGATTTGCACCACTTCGGCTAATTCTTCCAGGGCCAGCCCGCCTAGGCGCAGCACTTCAATCTCTTCGCCGGTAACCCGGATGATAGTGGATTCAATGCCGACGGGGCAGGCGCCGCCGTCTAAAATATACGGGATGCGGTCGCCCAGCTGGTCCTGCACGTGCTGGGCCGTGGTGGGGCTCACGTACCCGAACGGATTTGCGCTGGGCGCCGCCAGTGGGAATGGCAGCTGCCGAAGTAACTCCAGCGTGAGCGGGTGCCTGGGAATACGCACCCCTACAGAGTCATGACCCGAAGTCACCAGCAGCGGCACGCGTTCGGCTTTGGGCAGAATAAGCGTAAGCGGACCGGGCATGAACTTCTCGGCCAGTTTATAGGCCACGTCTGGCACCTCTCGGGCAATGGTGGCTATCTGCGCAATGGAATGGGTATGGACAATCAGTGGGTCAAAGGCCGGGCGGTTCTTGGCTTCAAAGATTTTCACCACGGCGGCCTCGTCATAGGCATTGGCCGCCAGTCCGTACACCGTCTCGGTGGGGATGGCTACCAAATCGCCTTGGGTTAAGTAAGCGGCGGCCCGCTGTATGTCTGTGCCAATGTCTGCCATGGGTGGTTTACTATTTCGCAAAGCTACTATGATAGTTGCGTATAATCAGCTACCCACGGTGTAAATTGCGTTTAGGGGCTGTTTTTCTGAAAACGGCTATTAAACAGGAATCCCCGCTGTATCAGCGGGGATTCCTGTTTAATAAATTTACCTGTTTAGTATTGACTTTGATGTTTAAGCGCTAATTAGATTATGTTAGGCGATAATAATTTCTTTTTAATCTGATTCTTTATCACCCTAACAATATTATCCCAATTGGTATAAACACCAACACACCGATAATATTTCTAATTTTATTTCCTTTGTTTGGGTCACTAAACTTTAATCCATCATTAGGTATGAACATCATGAAGGCATAATTATTCTTCGTAAAAAATGCAGCGTAAAAACACAAGGCTCCCCAACAAATAAATAACAGCCCATCTATCATCCTGGAAATTCTTTACTTCCTATAACGCCTAGCACCTTAGGACTATACCGTCTCTTTCTGGTAAAGCTTGGCTAGGGTAGCCACGGTGTAGTCAATCTCCTCAATGGTATTGTACTTACTGAAAGAAAACCGAACATTGCCTCTTTCCATATCCGCGCCAATGGCGCGCAACACATGGGAGCCCAGGTCCACGCCGCTGGTGCAGGCGCTTCCGCCGGAGGCCGAGATCTTGTTGATGTCCAGGTTAAAGAGAAGCATTTCATTCATCTCAGAGGCGGGCAGGCTCACGTTCAGAACGGTGTACAGGCTCTTGTCCCCTTCCTGCGACAGGCCGTTAAATTGCACATCCTCTATCTGCTCGCGCAGCTTCTGTACCATGCGGTCTTTTAAGGCTTGGATGTGTTGCTGGTGCTCTTCCATGTCACGGCAGGCAATCTCCATGGCTTTGGCCAGGCCTACAATACCGTACACGTTCTCGGTGCCGCCGCGCATGTTGCGCTCCTGCGAACCGCCCTGAATCAAGGGGTGAATTTTAATGGACGAATCTACATAGATGAATCCAACGCCTTTGGGACCATGGAATTTATGCGCCGAGCCTACCAGGAAGTTCACACCCAGGGCCTGCACGTCATGCTTGTAGTGGCCCATGGTCTGCACGGTGTCTGAGTGGAACACGGCATCATACTGCTTGCAGAGTTGGGCAATGGCCTCAATGTCATTCAGGTTGCCAATCTCATTGTTGGCGTGCATGATGGAGACAAACGTGCGGGGCTGCGAGGCCAGCAATTGCTCCAGATGCGCCAGATCCAGCACACCCTGTTTGTCTACCTTGAGCATGGTAAGTTCCACCTCGCCGTTCTTCTCCAGGGACTCCAGCGAGTGCAACACGGCATGGTGCTCAAGCGGAGAGGTGATGGCGTGCTTGATGCCCAGGCTCTTGATGGTACAGATAATGGCCAGGTTATCGGCCTCGGTACCGCCAGAGGTAAAGAAAATCTCAGAGGGAGAAGCGTTCACCAGATTGGCCACGGTCTTGCGGGCCATTTCAATGGCGGCGCGTACCTGCCTGCCGTGTGCGTGTATAGAAGAGGGGTTGCCGTAGTGCTCCAGCATAAAGGGAGCCATTACCTCAAAAACTTCTTTGTCTAGCGGGGTGGTAGCCGCATTGTCTAAATATACACGCATGATCTTTTTTAACTTAACAACAACAGGTACAACAGATACGGTTCATAGGAACGGTTCCTTGGAAATGAGGTAAAACGCTTATTCGCTTAGGTTACAGGTTAGGCAGACTTGTCAGAGATGATTTCCTTGATGTCGCCAATGATCTTGTTGGCCAGATGATCTGCTGTGGAAAGGCTGTCAGACTCGGCGTAGATTCTGATGATGGGCTCTGTGTTAGACTTACGCAGGTGCACCCACTCTTTATCGAACTCAATCTTAACCCCGTCAATGGTATTGATAGGTTGTTTGACGTAGTGCTTCTGCACCTTGCCCAACACCGCGTCAACATCAATGTCTTTGGTGAGCTCTATCTTGTTCTTAGAGATATAGTAGTTGGGATACGTGGCCCGCATCTGGGTCATGGTCAAGCCGGTTTTGGCTAAATGCGTCAAAAACAGCGCAATACCCACTAAGGCATCACGGCCGTAGTGCAGTTCTGGGTAAATGATACCCCCGTTACCCTCGCCGCCAATAATGGCGTTCTGGGCTTTCATCATGTTTACTACGTTCACCTCGCCCACGGCAGCGGCAAAGTACTGGCCACCGGCTTTCTCGGTGACATCGCGCAGGGCGCGGGTAGAAGACAGATTAGACACGGTGTTGCCCACCTGGTTCTGGAGCACGTAATCAGACACGGCCACCAGGGTGTATTCCTCGCCAAACATGCTGCCGTCTTCGTTTACCAACGCCAGGCGGTCTACGTCTGGGTCAACTACAATGCCCAGGTCAAACTTGCCTTTTTCCATGACCCGGGCAATCTCGCCCAGGTTTTCTGGCAGCGGCTCTGGGTTATGGGCGAAGTGGCCGGTTGGCTCGCAGTTTACTTTTTCAACTTGCGCCACGCCCAAGGCCTCTAACAACATAGGCACGGCAAAACCTCCGCTGGAATTCACGGCGTCTACCACCACTTTGAAGTTGCGGCTCTTAATGGCTTTCACGTCTACCAGGGGCAGATCCAGAATAGCCTTAATGTGGGTCTTCAGGAATTTGTCGTTCTGGGTATAGGTGCCCAGTTTGGTTACCTCGGCAAACTGGAAAGACTCTTTCTCGGCTAGCTCCAGCACCAGTTTCCCTTCAAGGTCATTGATGAATTCACCGTGTTGGTTCAGGAGTTTCAGTGCGTTCCATTGCTTGGGGTTATGGCTGGCCGTGAGGATAATGCCGCCGCCTGCCTTTAACGCCGGTACCGCCATTTCAACGGTGGGAGTGGTGGAAAGACCTAAGTCAATCACGTTTATGCCCAGCCCCTGCAGGGTAGCCACCACTAAGCGGTTGACCATGTCACCAGACAAGCGGGCGTCACGGCCTATGATAAGGGTATTGTTTTGGGTGGTCTGTAAAACCCAGGTGCCAAAAGCAGCCGCAAATTTCACAACGTCTAATGGCGTAAGCGCTTCTCCTACCTGCCCCCCAATTGTACCTCTAATTCCTGAAATTGATTTTATAAGTGCCACAGATTCTTAGTATTTGAATAGACAAAAGTAGTAAAAACGAAACGATTCCCTGCAAATAAGATCACAAAGGCCGCTACCCCCTAAGGCCTGCAACGGGCCAGCCCGGCCTCTTCGCTAAAGCCACTTTTCCTTTAAAGAATCAGAAAACTGGTTTTATCCTTCTCACTTAATAGCCTTTAAGTATAATTATTTCTAAAAGAATCTGCCCGCATTTAGTTCCTGCGGGTAAAAATACCGTACAAATGCCTTAGCACAGGAGCGGACCCCAGGCCGGCCTCAAAAAAAATTTATTTCTTTTTATGGAAATCAAGCGGCGCCTGTATCATTTAGGCAAACAGTGCTTCCGCTTGACCAGGTCAGGACGAAGAAAAACGGTTTTAGGCCTATTTTCCGGAAATCAGACCAAAACCAGCTCCCCGGTATCTTGCGCAGGCAGGAGTAGGTGCAACTTTTCATGTGTTACTGATTTTATTTAATAACAAACCTAGCCAGACCCAAATTGCTATCATTCCCTTTATCTTTGCCTAATGGAAAACCCTATTGCCCCCGTTTACTCCAGAAAAGCCCAACTAGAGGCCTTTAACCGCCTCCTGGACATCCTGGATGAACTGCGCGAGAAATGCCCCTGGGACCGGAAGCAAACCTTAGACAGCCTGCGCCACCTCACCATTGAGGAAACGTTTGAACTCTCTGAGGCTATTCTTACCCAGGACATGGCCGAGATAAAGAAAGAAGTGGGAGATGTGATGCTGCATTTGGTGTTTTACGCCAAAATAGCCGCAGAGCAACAGCAATTTGATTTAGCCGATGTTCTCAATGCCCAGTGTGACAAACTGATCTTCCGGCATCCGCACATCTACGGAGACACCAAGGCAGACACCGAAGAGGAAGTGAAACAGAACTGGGAGCGCCTAAAATTGAAAGAAGGCAACAAATCTGTGCTTTCCGGCGTTCCTTCCTCACTCCCAAGTATGGTAAAGGCCATGCGTATTCAAGAGAAGGCCCGCGGTGTAGGATTTGATTGGGATGAACCGGCGCAGGTATGGGAGAAGGTAGAAGAGGAGATAGCTGAGTTCAAGGCTGAATTTGACAAGCCCCAGCTTACTCCCGAAGACAAGGCCAAAGCCACCGATGAACTAGGCGACGTCTTTTTCTCCCTTATCAACTTTGCCCGGTTTCTGGACCTTAACCCAGAAGAAGCGCTGGAGCGGACCAACCTGAAATTCATCAAGCGGTTTCAGTACCTGGAGAAGGCCGCGGCTGCCCAGGGGAAGAAACTAAGCGAGATGACCCTGGCAGAGATGGATGTTTACTGGAACGAAGCAAAGACAGATAAAAGGAGCTAAGAAAGCGTGTTCTTCCATATTGCAATCGATTGCGATACATTTGGATTTTTGAAATGAAATATGCTCCTTTATTTGATATTCTGCTTTTAAATCCCTAGGCTTGTATTTACGTTGTCTTAAAATGTACATTTTTGAATTTCTTGGGTAACCTTACAGGGAAGTATTAGTGTATAAGGGGCAATTAAACTTTTTATCATAATTTTTTACAAACAAACACAGTAACACAACAACTAAACCTAAATTTTTAGAAGACAATGGAAAGAAAGAGTGCACCTGCAACTGCAAAACCAGTAGTACAAAAAAGTGAAGGCAAGGCAGGCTCAATGTTTGCAAGCATCGTAATTCCTGTGGCCATTATCGCCGCCGTTTTAATCTACATGTTCATTCTTGGTAACCCTGCCAACTTTGAAGGTAATGACAACGCTAACCACCCGCTTCCAGGCAACATGCTGGGCCAGGTGTATAAAGGAGGTTTCATTGTACCAATCTTGATCGCGATCAACATCTTGGTATTGGCTTTCTCTATTGAGCGTTTCATGACTATCAGCAAAGCAAAAGGTGGCAAAGGCCTTGAGCAGTTCGTGCGCACGGTGCGTCAGAAAATGGACGTGGGTGATGTAAACGGAGCTATCGCTATCTGTGATCAACAAAAAGGATCTGTTGCCAACGTAGTAAAAGCCGGTTTGTTGAAATATCAGGAAATGCACACAGAAGTGGGCATGACCAAAGATCAGCGTATCCTGGCTATCCAGAAAGAGATTGAAGAAGCTACGGCTCTTGAGTTACCTATGCTGGAGAAAAACCTGGTAATCATCTCTACTATCGCCTCTATCTCTACCCTGGTAGGTCTTATTGGTACAGTATTGGGTATGATTAAAGCGTTCGCGGCTCTTGCAACTGCAAGTGGTGCCCCAGATGCAACCCAGCTGGCAAACGGTATCTCTGAGGCCTTGATCAACACTGCTCTTGGTATCACAGGTTCTGCTATCGCTATCGTAGCCTATAACTACTTTACCAGCAAGATTGATGAGTTGACCTATAGCATTGATGAGGCTTCTTACAGCATCATCCAGACGTATGCCGCTCAGCACTCTGAAACCAACAGAATTTAATTTTAAGCTTCTTTATTAGAAGGAAGAAATGCCTAAAGTAAAAGTACACAGAACCTCTCCATCCCTGGACATGACGCCCATGGTGGACTTGGCATTCCTTCTGGTAACGTTCTTCATGCTTATTTCGAAGTTCGCACCAGAGGAAGTGCTGGTAGTGGATACGCCGTCTGCAACAAGTGAGATAAAAGCCCCGGATTCCAACATTATCACCATTAGTATTGGTAACGATGAGCGCGTTTTTATTGGTGTAGATGACAAAAACACTAAATTGAGATTGATAGACAAAATAAGTGAGAAATACGGAGTAGCCTTCACAGACGCAGAAAAGCAGACATTTGCCAGCCTTGCTTCCTTTGGGGTTCCTATCTCTCAGTTAAAGTCTTATCTGTCTTTGACGCCCGAGGACATGAAAAAGGTGAACCAGCCGGGTATTCCTATTGATTCTACCAGAAATGAGTTGAGAGACTGGGTGCAACAAGCCCGTTACTCTAACCCACAGTCTATTGTAGCTATCAAAGGAGATCAGAAGGCAGGTTATCCAGTTGCTGGTCGTGTGATTGAAATTTTACAGGATATTAATGTAAACCGTTTCAATCTGGTTACTGACATGGAAGTGAAACCTGTTATTAAAAGATAACGAAAGGGAAAAAGAAATGGCAGAAATACAACAGCAAGGCGGCGACGAAGGCGGGAAAAAGCGGGCCAAGAAAGGCTCTACCAAAGTGGATATGACCCCCATGGTAGACTTAGGCTTCCTTTTGCTTACCTTCTTCGTAATGACCACCACCCTGGCTAAACCGCAGATCATGGAGATTAACATGCCGGTTAAGCCAAAGACTGAAGAAGAAAGAAATGAACTAAAGGCATCAAATGCATTTACTATTCTCTTAGGCGGTAACAACCGTATTTTCTACTACCGTGGCCTTCACCAGCCAAACATGAACATTATTCCAACGGTAGAGGAAAGCGATTGGTCAGCCAAGGGCATTAGACAAGTGGTACTTGAAGCAACCAGCGCTAATCCTAAACTGGTAGTTTTGATCAAGGCAGATGAGACGTCAAATTACAAGAATCTGGTAGATATCTTGGATGAGATGGCCATCACCAGCACTCAAAAGTATGCCATTGTACCATTAGACAATGCTGATGCTACGTTACTTAGAAATGCAGAAAAAGGAGGGCAATAATGGATACTACTAAACGTTTGACAAACGCCAGCCTTGATGATATGGTCTTTGAAGGCCGTAACAAAGAGTATGGCGCGTACATGCTCCGTAAACTGTATAACAAACACGTTACGCGGGCAACAGTAATCGCTATCGCTCTTTTCGTACTGTTCCTAAGCATCCCTTTGATCCAATCATTGTTTAAGGATGAAGAAGCCGTAAGAAAAGCACCGGTAGTTAAGGTAGTTGACCTGGCAGCACCGCCTTCCGTTGAGAAAGTGGTTCCGCCACCGCCACCACCACCAGACGCACCACCACCCCCACCACCCGTACGCTCCACCGTTAAATTCACGCCTCCGGTAGTGAAGAAAGACGAAGACGTACGTAAGGAGGAGATTCCGGACGTGAAAGAACTTCAGAAAACTGATGCCGGGGCTGAAACCGTAAAAGGGGACCCTAATGCACCGCCATCTTTAGAAGGTATTGAAAACGGCACAAATACGGGCCCAGCTCAGGAAGTCTTTGAAGATAAGGTATACATTGCGGTAGAGAAAATGCCTGAGTTTCCAGGCGGTATGTCTGCCATGATGAAATACATGGGTGACAAATTCCGTATCCCGTCTGCTGCCCAGCGTGCTGGCGCCGAAGGAAACGTGGTTCTGTCCTTTGTGGTAGGCCCTACCGGTGAGATCACCAACATTGAAGTACTGAAAGGCCTTGGTTACGGTCTGGACGAAGAAGCCGTAAGAGTAATCAAGGGAATGCCTAAATGGACCCCAGGAGAGCAAAACGGCCGTAAGGTGTCTGTAAAATATACAGTTCCTTACCGTATCGTGATCAAATAAGCATAGCCTCGGCTTAACCTTACCTGAAACTCCGGAGACTGACATTCCTTAGAATGGACAGACTCCGGAGTTTTTTCTTACCACTGCCCTGCTTAAGAAACCAACTTACTTTATGTCACCCGTATAGGGATATTGGCTTATGAATTACTCCAGAAGACCACAGCGCCAACGACAGGAAAACGCCTATGGCAACATCATGAAGTATATTTCCTTGCTCATGGTGCTGCTATACTTTGGCTTTGGTCTGTACATTTTACTTTCCAGTCCGCAGCAGATCCCCTTCCCCAAGGAGTTTAAATATATATTGGGCGGCCTGCTGCTTTTCTATGGTTTTATTAGATTTGTGAGAGCGTATCAACAATACTTTAAGAAACCCAGACGAGATGAAGAAGAATAGACTATTGGCTTTGGTAGTATCTGTGCTTACAGGCTTTGCCGCTTTCTCCTGCAACCAGTCTGGCAAAGGACCCACAGATACTGCTACCACGGGCTCCATCAAGATAAGCGTAGATGAGTCGTTTGCCCCTATCGTAGATTCCCAGATTCAGGTATTTGAGTCTTTGTACAAGTACGCCCAGATTGAGGCCGTCTATAAGCCAGAGGCCCAGGTCATGCAAGACCTCCTAAATGACACCATAAGGTTTGCCATCTTGGCCCGGGAGCTTAACGCCCAGGAAAAAGCAGAGTTTGACCGCGTAAAGATCACCCCACGTGTCTTCAAGATTGCCATAGACGGTATTGCCCTTATCCTCAACAAAGAGAATACAGACACCACCCTCACCCTGCAGCAGGTACGTAATATCTTCACGGGTAAGACTACCAACTGGAAGCAACTTGACCCGGCAGCTAAAGACGGCAAGATCACCATTGTCTTTGACAACAGTAACTCCAGTACAGCCCGATTTATCCAGGACTCTATTAACCTCAAGAAGCCTTTACCCGCCAATACCTACGCCAGTACTTCTAATGCCAAACTGGTGGATTATGTGGCCCAGAACCGAAATGCCATAGGGGTTATTGGCGTGAACTGGATAAGTGAGCGCGCAGACAGCACCGCCATTAGTTTTCTAAAGAAGGTGAATGTGGTGGGCATCAGCAAGAAAGACAACCCGGCTTCTGTAGATGATTACGTACAGCCCTACCAGGGATACCTGGCTCAAGGAACTTATCCCCTTAAAAGAGAGGTTTTTATTATAAGCCGTGAGGCCCGCGCAGGACTTGGCACAGGTTTTGCATCCTTCATTACCGGAGACAAGGGCCAGCGAATCATTCTGAAATCTGGCTTAGTGCCTGCTTCCATGCCGGTGCGGATAGTAGGGTTTTCAGAAGAAGAATAAATTTTACCCATTTTTCACATTACTAACAACCACAACCAATGAGTAAGAACTGGAAGACGTATGGAGTTTTAGCGGCCGCTTTGTTTGTTTCCGCTGGAGCATCAGCCACTAATGTGGGCCTGGGTTCTGGTAAGACAACTGCAGCCGTACACGCCTATCTGGAGCAAAATATACTTGCCACTAACCTGGTACAGGACAATTCAGCCCTAGGCCTGGTAAAACAAGGCAAAGCTGCCCTGCAGCAGAATAAAACCGCAGAAGCCCAACAGCATTTTGACAAAGCCCTGGCTATGACAAAATCTAAGGACAATAACGTGAAGGTAGCCATTGCCGAAGCTTATGTAAGCACCGGCGTGAAGGACCTTTCCCCTGCTATTAAGCTGTTGGAAGAAGTAGTGAGCAAAGACCAGAAGAATGCCAACACCTTTATTCTTTTGGGAGAAGCTTACCTCAACAACAAAACCGTTGATGGTGGTAAGGCGCTGGCTAACTTTGATAAAGCTCTAAACCTTGAGCCGAAGAACGCCCGTGCACTTTATAGCAAAGGAAAACTTTATGTACAATCCAGAAACTATAAGTCAGCAGGTGAAAACTTAGAGGCAGCAGTAGCCGCCGATCCTAAGTTCGCTCCCTCTTATTTAGAGCTGGCAGAGCTGTACTATTTAGCAAAGCAGTTCCCTAAGAGCTCTGAATACATAACCAAGTACATTTCTCTGGCTGAAAACACGCCTGAGACCCGTGCTAAATACGCCTCTATCCTGTACCTGACAAAGGATTACACCAATGCCATGACAGAGATACAGAACGTCTTGAAGGTAGACCCCAATAATGTGGCCATGAACCGCCTGTTGGCTTACTCTTACTTTGACACCAAGCAGTATGACAAAGCCCTGGAGGCCATGAAATCATACTTCGCTAAATATGATGAGACCAAGCGTATTCCTTCTGACTACGAGTACTACGCCAATATTCTGGTGGAGAACAAGAAGCCCCAGGAAGCCGTTGACCTGATCTTGAAAGCCAAGCAGCTAGACCCTAAGAACCCGATTTATGATGACCTTCTGGCGAAGCAGTACCTAAGCCTTAAGGACTATCCTAAAGCCATTGAGGCTTACAAAGCTAAGTTTGCGGTAACGCCTCCTTCCAATACAGATCTGTTCTACTACGGGTATACCTATGAGTTGAATGATAACTACAAGACCGCTGACAGCGTGTACGCGATCATCACCACTACCAACCCAACGTATGCGTACGGTCACCTTTGGAGAGCCCGGGTAAATTCAAACTTGGACCCAGACACCAAATTAGGCTTGGCCAAACCGCACTATGAGGAGTTTATCAAGCTTACCTCTGGTGATAAGGAGAAGTACAAGAAAGACCTGATCACGGCTAACAACTACTTAGGTTACTTCTATTACCTGAAGAAAGATAAAGCCAATGCCACTAAATACTGGACAGAGGTAAAAGCGCTTGACCCCACCAACGCTGATGCCACTAACGGCTTGAATGGTTTGAAATCCATGAAATAAGCTTAGAATCCATTTATAAAAAAAAGCGCCACTCTCACCAGTGGCGCTTTTTTTATGCCTTACTCTTTTCCGTCAATCGCTCACGTTCCCTGGTTTGGGGCCGAACTCAGAAAAACAGGCTTAAAACGTAAATTGGTCTTAAGTTCTCCTTGCCCATTGCTGAAGCATTCTGGTCTTCCCTCCTATTCACCGTTGTGCTTGGGTGCTAGAACCTGTAAATGTGGGTGGCCTGAATTTACAGAAACACAAAGGTTTGTTTTGGGCCTGTTTTCCGGAAAACAGGCCCAAAACAGTCCTCTGTCACTAATACTATAAAGTTATGGCTAACTATTTAGTTAGTTGGATCTGGTGGCCAGCATGTTCCCGTATTGGCGCCACCGCTCCAATCCCGCCTTGAAATCCTCCGGGAGGTCAGACTCAAAATGGATGTTCTCATGCGAGACCGGATGCACAAAACCCAGAGACTTAGCGTGGAGGGCTTGCCGCGGAAGCGCCTCAAACGTGTTCTGCACAAACGCTTTGTAAGAACCCGTCTGCTGCCCCTTTAAGATCTTATCTCCGCCGTAGGTGGCGTCATTGAACAGGGGGTGCCCCAGATACTTCATATGCGCCCGTATCTGGTGCGTGCGCCCGGTTTCCAGGTTACATTTGATCAGGCTGCAATAGGAGAAATCTTCCAGCACCTCATAATGGGTCACTGCGGGCTTCCCAAACTCACCATCGGGGTACACGGCCATAACCTTACGGTCTTTGAGGCTGCGGCCTATGTGGCCCACAATAGTACCCTTTGGCTGCGCCGGCACGCCCCACACCAGGGCGTAATAGGTACGCTCAATAGAGTGGTCATAAAACTGGCGGGCTAAGTAAGCCATAGACAGCTCGGTCTTGGCAATCACCAACAGCCCAGAGGTATCTTTGTCTATGCGGTGCACCAACCCGGGCCGTATCTCTCCGTTACGGTGGGTGGGCAGATTTTGCAGGTGGTACACCAGGGCATTCACCAGGGTACCGGTCCAGTTATTGTAGGCGGGGTGCACCACCATTCCCGCGGGCTTATTGACAATCAAAAGCTCAGAGTCTTCAAACATGATGTCTAGGGGAATGTTCTCTGGCAAGACATCTGTTTCCCGGGGCGGGTTGGCTAGCGTGATGGTGATCACGTCCAGGGGTTTTACCCGGTAGCTGGCCTTGATCACGTTGCCGTTCACGCGCACAGACTCGGCTTTAATGGCGCCCTGTAGTTTGTTGCGGGTCACGTTGGGTAAGCGGTCCATCAGGAATTTATCCAAGCGCAGAAGGGCCTGACCCTTGTCTACCTGAATACGGTGGTGCTCAAACAACTCATCTGAATCAGGACCGGATATTTCATCGGCGTCCTCATCTTCTCTTAGGTGCCCAGGTTCCAGCATGGCGTTTTAGGCGTGTTTTTCAGAATATAGCACAAAAATAAAGAGCCGGTAACGTTTTATCGTTACCGGCTCTTACCAATAAAGGGTTTACCCTTATTTTTTCTTTTTAACCGGAGTAGCGGTAGAAGCGGCTGGCTTTGGCGTTACAGCGGAAGGGGAAGTAGAGGCCGCTCCTTTAGGAGCTGGCGTCACACCCATTTTCTTCAAAACCAGGTCAGTGAAGTTGTTTCCATCTTCAGGTCCGTACAACAAAGCCTCAGCGGTGAAGATGTGGGTATAGCCGTTTTCTTTGGCAACCTCATCAATAGCCTTCTGGATTTTGCTCATTACCGGCTCTAAGGCAGCCTGCTCTTTTTTCTGTAAAGAAGCATCAGCGTTACGCTGGAACTCTTCAATAGAGGCCTGTAACGTAGTCAATTCCTTCTCTCTGTCTGCCCGAACTACGTCTGTCATAGTAGGAGCTCCTTTTTTGTAGGCTTCTACTTTGGTTTGATAGTCTTTGTATTTGTTCTGGAGTTCTTTTTCCAGCTGGCTGCTGTGGGCTTTTAAATCAGACTCAATTTGACGGCTTTCTGGTAATTGGCTGATAATGTAGTTGGCGTTGGTATAGCCAATCTTCACATTTCCCGTTTGTGCAAATGAAGCCACACTTACCAATAAGAAAGCGGCTACCAAAAGAGATTTCAATTTGTTCATTTTAAGTTACTTAGTTTGTTTAATTGTTTTTCTTTTTAACAGGAGTAGCCTTGCGGCTAGGTACAGGTTTTTTGGCTGGGTTCACAGTGGGTTCCGCACTCTCTGGGAGCGGGGGAACATCTGCCGGATTGTCTTTCAGAGCATCGGCTGGCTTAGGGCCCGCCGCATTTTGCTCTTTAGAGGCCAATCCTAACTCCTCCAGTACAAATTCAGTGTAATCATGACGCGGGTCTGTGTACAACATGACCACATCACCAGACTTGTCAAACATGAAGTTAAGGCCACGTGCCCTTACTACTTTCTCTATTGCTTCAAATAGCTGGTCCTGGGCTGGCCTTACCAATTCCTGGCGTCTCTTGAAAAGGGCTCCTTCAAACCCGAACATCTTCCGCTGGAACTCTCTTAGCTCGGCGTCTTTCCGAGTGAGTTCTTCCTGCCGTTTCACCTTCATGTCTGGGGTGAGCAGGATCTCCTCAGCCTGATAACTCTTTTGAAGCTTCTCAAGTTCCGCCCGCATGTTCTCAATCTCCTTCTGCCACCCCTGTGAAAGCTTCTCAGCTTCCTCCTGGGCGTTCTTGTAGGCCGGCATCTTCTGCAATATAAACCCTGAGTCAATATAACCAAAACGTTGGGCGTTGACTTCTATCCCGCATAGCAGGAACAGGCTGATAAACAAAAGAGACGCTAGCTTCCTCATTTTTATATCTATCTACAAATACTGTTCCAACTATCTTATCTGCTGACCTATGATAAAGTGGAACTGACCGCCGTTAGATCCTGGTCTGCCAGGAACGGTATCAAGCCCCCAACCGTAGTCAAATCCTAGCAACCCGAAGGCAGCCATAAATACCCTGGCCCCAAGGCCTACCGAGCGGTATAATTTGAAAGGATCATATTCGCGGTAGCTGCCAAAGTTGTTACCGGCCTCTGCAAACCCTAAAACAAACACCGTAGCGGCCGGGTTCAATGAGATAGGGTAGCGCAGTTCCGCCACATATTTGTTAAAGGCGATACCCCCGGCGGCATTAGGCGTGATACTTTCATCTTCATAGCCTCTCAGACCAATATAGTCTGTGGCCACAATAAACGAACCACCTCCTAAACCAGAGCCACCCAACTTGAATCTTTCAAACGGACCAATGACCCCGTCTTTGCTGTAGGTACCAATGTACCCGAAGTGAGCCCGTGTGTTCAACACCAACTTACCGTCGCCGCTCAGGGAGTGGAACCAGGAAGCATCCAACATCCATTTGTGGAACTCAATCCACTGGAAGGAGTTAGACCCATCTTTGAACAGGGAGTAAGGCGGGGTAAACGTTACGTTCAAGCCAATAGAAGAACCGGAACGGGTATAGGTTGGGTTGTCAATACTGTTTCTGGCGAAGGACGTGATAAAGGAAACGTTGTTGGCATCCTTTATTTTATCTGCCTCAGAATAGCCCCTGAAGATAGAAGCACCGTTGCTCATATTGTACCTGAAGTAAGAAATAGAGTTACTCAAGGTAAAATAGTCATCTGGCCACTTTAATCTACGGCCCAGGTTCACGCTGGCCCCGGAGATATCAATATTGGCATCTCTTAACTGGCCAAACTCATCATACTCATTGAAACGCTGAACAGATTTGCTTAAGCTAACCGTCAATGAGTTTGGTCTGCGCCCTCCTAACCAAGGCTCTGTGAAAGAAAGCGAATAAGACTGGTAGCGCTTGCCGTTGGCCTGAATATTCAAAGCCAGACGTTGCCCGTCTCCAGAAGGAACCGGTCTCCACTCTTTCCAATCTTTGGCTTTTCTCATGGAGAAGTTATTGAGCACCAGACCTACGGTACCTACCGCGCCCAGGCCACCGCCCCAACCACCAGAAAGGGTAATCTGGTCATTTGGCCGCTCTTCTACTGAGTACTGGATATCAACGGTTCCGTTCTCAGGGTTAGGCACCGGGTTCATGCCAATCTTCTCGGGGTCAAAATAGCCCAGGTTGGAAAGCTCACGCTGTGAACGGATCAAATTAGCCCTGCTAAAGTTCTGCCCAGGCAACGTCCGTAGTTCCCTGAGGATTACGTGGTCACTGGTTTTGGTATTGCCAGAGATGGAGACTGAATTGATCTTAGCCTGAGAACCTTCGCTGATGCGCATCTCAATGTCAATGGAATCACCTTCTACGGCAACTTCTACCGGTTCAATCTGGAAGAACAGGTAACCGTCATCCATGTACAGAGAGGTAATGTCACTGCCACTTGGGTTATAGTTCAGGCGCTTGTCCAGCTCTTCTTTGTTATACACATCGCCTTTGCCAAGACCAAGAATTCTGGCCAGCACAGCGTCATTATAAAGGTAATTGCCGTTCCAGGAGATAGAACGGTAGAAGTAACGATTGCCCTCATCTACCACCAGCTTTATGCCAATCCGGTCATCACTTATGGTATAGACAGAGTCTGAGATAACGGCGGCGTCACGGTAGCCTTCTTTGTTATAGAACTCAATAAGCAGCTTCTTGTCATTCTCAAACTCAGATTTCTGGAACTTAGAGCTGGTAAACACCTTGTAGAGTTTCTTCTCCTTGGTCTTTTTCAACTGACGTTTCAGCTTGCCCTCTGTAAAGGCCTCATCATCGCCCCAAAGCCTGGAGAAAAGGTTTCCCTCGTCTTCCATTACCTGGCCGTTTCTAAGCCTTACAATGTCCAGTTCACCAATGCGCACCTTCTCGCCTTTGTCTACTTTAATTTCTAAGGCAACGCTGTTGGCAATGATGGAGTCAGGCGTCTGTCTAATGACTACCTGGGTATTGAGGTAACCCTTTTCCTGGAAGAATTTTTGAACGGTGGTACGGGTAGAACTCAAAAGGTCATCGGTCACTACCCTTCCCTTATTAAGGGAAATTTTCTTCTGAAGGTCTTCTGCTTGTGACTTGGTGGTACCGGAGAAATCAAACCGCGACAAACGCGGGCGCTCGGTTAGAAAGAAATCAAGGAAGATTTTGTCTCCTTCAATCTTGGTGGCCCGCACATCTACCCCGCCCAAGATACCCTGGTCCCAGAGTTTCTGGATGGCTTTGCTGATGGCATCACCTGGTACCTCAATCTCATCACCTACCCGTAGGCCGGTCAGGGAGATCAAAGTATTGGGGTCCAGAAATTTAGCACCGCTTACGGTAATACCGCCAATCTCATATTTGCGAGGGTTAGCGTAATCAATTGTTGCTGAGTTGCCGCTACCAAGACCAATTCTGATTTGAGCTGAGGCTGCTGCCCCAGACATTACGAAGAGGCATACTAGCCAAAAGTACTTACTCATTAAGGTTGTGCTTTTTGTAATTGTTCACTTGTTTTCCCAAAACGGCGCTCCCTTTGCTGGAAAGCAAGTATGGCTTCATAAAGGTGTTCTTTTCTAAAATCTGGCCACAACAGATCTGTAATATATAGCTCTGTGTAAGCTAATTGCCAAAGCAAGAAATTACTAATGCGTTGTTCGCCGCTGGTTCTGATCAAAAGCTCCGGATCAGGCATATTGGCCGTATTCAGGTTCTGGCGGATGGTGTTTTCGTCTATGGCAGATGGCTCCAGTTCACCGGCTTTTACCAGGCCCGCTATTTTCTGCATAGCCTGCACCAATTCCCACCGCCCGCTGTAACTTAAGGCCAATACCAGGGTCATTCTGGTGTTTCGGCTGGTAATCTCCATGGCCTCCTCCAGCTCAGCTCTGCAAGCTGCCGGCAAAGAAGCCAGGTCCCCAATGGCCTGTAGCCTGATGTTGTTCTTATTTAGCGTCTCCGTCTCCTTGCGGATGGTGCTAACCAGCAACTTCATTAAGGCATCTACCTCAAACTTAGGCCTTGACCAGTTCTCTGTAGAAAAAGCGTAGAGAGTTAAATAGTTAACGCCTAATTCAGCCGCCGCCTCCACGGTTTCCCGCACGGCGGTGATGGCGTTCTGGTGACCAAAGATCCTGAGATTCCCCTTCTTCTTTGCCCACCTACCGTTCCCGTCCATGATAACGGCAACATGTTGCGGCAAATTGCCTATATCTATCTTTTCCTTTATGCTCATTAAAAAAAGAAATTTCAATGCAATTTAGGAAAAGCTAAGCACTTTGCACTTTATTCTTATTTGATAGTTGTGTTACTAGCCGGCGAGACAGGGCAATTAATCTTATAGAAGGTATAGGAAAGGCTGATCCCGTTGTAGAAATAGAGATCATTGTTATACTTATTCATCACGGCCTGGTTCTGAGAGGTAAGGTTGTCAAACTCGTCAGAAAGCATCATCCGCACGCCAGCCTCAAGGCCCAGGTTCCACTTTTCAGAAAGGGCGTACTTAATACCCGCGCCAATGGGAATGGCCAGGGCATAGGAAGTTCTGTAGGCAGATGACTTATCGCTCCCGGCCGGGTAGATGATGGACTCGTCTGCCGCAGTGGTTTTGTTATTATAAACCAAGCCCGCCAAACCCACCGTAAAGTAAGGAGTCCACCTTACGTTCTGCCGGAAGTCATAATAGTCCAGGAAGTTATAGTCTATGCCTCCGCTCAACTCCAGCAGGCTGGTGATGACGGTAGCTCTTCTGTAGTTAGCCAGTGGCAAGTCATTGCCCAAGGAGGATTTTTTCTCAGGCACAAAGTCTTCAGCCTTAATTCTTCCCAACAAAAGGCTTCCCCGCCAGGCAACCGCATTGGAGATATCCTTTTTGTAGAAAACCGTAAGGGCCGGCCGGTTGTTGGCCAGTCTGTATCGCGGGGCCACTTCTCCTTTGTAAACTATTCCGCCAAGGCCCACGCCTATTTCACTGGTGGTTCTTGGCTGGCCCATTTGCATTTGGGCAATGGCGGGGGAGATAAAAAAAACACTCCCTATTTGTACCAAGGTGCAAATAAGGAGTGTGCGTAATTTTTGTAAAATCATGTACTCAAAATCAAAAAGTGTTCCGGCTTAACGGAATTTAGGTCCGCGGCCAATTGGGCTCAGGATGTAGTTAAGCGTAAAGCCAGTGGTGATATACCAGTCATCATCAGAAGCGTCACCTCTTTGGTCACCTTTTCTGCCGTAACCTTCCACGCGGCTTAAGCCGTTGGCATCTGTCACAGTTGAATATCTTCCGGTTTCAGCGCTTCTGTCTGAAAGAACGGCTGCTCTTCTTCCGTTATCGCCACCCATGGCTAACAAATCATTTTTGTCGGCATAGGTAGTGCTCACATCATCCAGGTAGTCAGTGAAGGTTTTTCTCCAGGTAACTTCAAAGGCTACATCCCAGCTACGAGCCAGTTTGTATTTTACGCCTAAACCGAAAGGAATAGCAAACTGTACTTTTTTGTACGGCTCTGGATATCCTGCACCACTTGCGTATTGACCTTCGGTACCCAAAGGCTGAAGCTCATACCATCCGGTTGGAACACCTGCAGCGCCACCATCATAGTAGGCTTTAGGGTTGTGGTGGAAAACAGCTACCCCTGCAAAGGCATAAGGTGTGAAGTCAGGACGACGCAGGTAAGATCTTCTGTTTTCAAACAGGTCTATAATACCCACCAGGTTCAACTCCTTAATGTCATTACGGAAGCTAAGGTTACGCTTGTAACGAGGCTCGTTTTCGCTTTCAGTAGGAGATGCACTTTTGCTGTCATCACCCGTGATACGACCCCAGGAAAGAGCGGCACGTCCGTAAATACGTGGCGTAAACTTGTGGGTGAAGTTCACCGCAACGCTTGGCCGGGTAGAGTTCAGGCGCAAGCTGGTAAAGTCAGACTCAGGGGTAATATCGCCGAAATAGTTCATGGCGTTCAGGCTGATCCCTACGCTGTTGTAAAGATTTCTTCTGTTAAAACGCTGTGCCTCAGCCTCTGAGAGAACAGTGGTTAAGAGAACAAATAAGATAAATAAGGTAGAGAATAATTTTTTCATGCCATCAACTATTACTGAATTTTTAATTTTTTCCTAAAGTGCGCCTAAACTGCCGCCGACAAAATTATACCTTTTTTCAATATAACAAATAGGTATATAGGATTTTTTAATATAAATCTTTTAATTATCCGTTCCTGTGGTCCAGTCCCCAGTGCATCTTGGTACGCAGAGTTGTTAAAAAGTTTATCTGGTTAAGCCTGATAAGCCTTGCATTAAACTCTTCCCGCCGTACCGCCAACTGAATGGTAGCATCTACCGGTTTTGATCTGGAATCAAGGGATACCAGATACTTGGTACTGCGGCCTTCAATCTCAAAGGAGATCACACTTCTGTCAGACACTACGAGGGGCCGTACGTTTAAGTTATGAGGGCATACGGGAGAGATCACGAAATTGTTCGTCTGCGGCATCATTACCGGCCCGCCGCAAGATAGGGAATATCCGGTAGATCCCGTGGGGGTGGCCACTATTAAGCCGTCTGCCCAATAGGAATTCAGGTACTCACCGTCTATATAGGTGTGCACCGCAATCATGGAAGAGGTATCCCGCTTCAGGATGGAGAATTCATTCAACCCAAAGTTCTTGCCGTCAAACACCTCCTGGTCACTGTCCAGGTGTATCAGAGACCGTTCATCTAAGGTAAAGTGGCCTTTCAGCAAAGAATCAATTGCTACCTCCAGTTGCGCATACGGCACGGAGGCCAGAAAGCCCAACCGCCCCATGTTAATCCCCATGATAGGAATCTGCAAGGGCCCTACGTAGGTAACGGCATCCAGCAGGGTACCATCGCCGCCGAGGCAAAGCATATAGGAAACGTCATGGAGACTGGTCTCCCTGTTAAAATAATCTACCTCTGCCGGGATAGGCAGAAAAGGATCAAGACATTCAGCAAACTGCTCAGACACCGTCACCTTAATTCCCTGCCGCAGCAGAATTTCAAACAGCTGGTGCACAAAGGGAATCACTTCCTCTTTCACAGGCTTGCCAACTATTGCTATTTTCATACTAGGTTCTGCTCAAGATGAATAGAGGAATGCCTATATGGCGACTGCGTACCGTTCCCTTTGAAATCAAATATTGATATACCGCAACAACTGGTCTAACCGGTCCTGGTCATCCTGCACGTTAGGGGTGTCATGGAACTGGGCCGTGATCTTGTAATTAAACCGCTCCAGGGTTGCCACTATGCGGCCCAGGTCTGTGGTATTGATCTTTAAAGTTAGCTTAATCTTAAAGATATCCAGCTCATCTGGTGAAACATAGGCGCTCAAAATCTTGGCGTTGTTAGATTCCACCAGGCGGCTGATCTCACTCAGGGAATAATCACGCTCGTTCATGCAGAGCACCAGAATCCCCCCCTGCCCCTGTAAGGCAGACATCTGGCCAAAAGCGGCAATGGTATCGTTTACCGTGATCACGCCCAGGTACTCCTGCAGTTCGTCCAGAACCGGCACCACCTGCACTTTGTTTTTGATGGCCAGCTCCATCACGTTGTAAAAGTGCTGGTTCTGCTGCACATGCACGTGCTCAAAATCAAAGGGAATGTTTTCCAGGATAAGCTCAGGGTTCTTGGCGTCCAGCACGTTCTCCTCCGTGACCAGACCCAGGTATTTCCGGTTTTTTACCACAGGCAGTTGGTTTAGCCGAAACTCATCCATCCACTGCACGGCTTTCTTGCCAGAGTCAGAGAGTTTGAGCGGCGGCACCTTCTGGTTAATCAGTTCTTCAGCAATCATACGGCAGCGGTCTTTAGCAGGAATCTCTCTAAGATACTGTTAAAGGTCTCAGGATGTTCCATCATAGGCGCATGACAGCAGTGATCAATGAAATGAAGTTCTGAATTATGGATCAATCTATTGAACTCATGGGCCACAATAGGCGGGGTAATGGTGTCATTGAGGCCCCAGATGAGCAAGGTGGGCGCATGGATCTTACCCAGGTCTTTGCCAAGGTTATTACGCTGCGCACTTTTGGCAATGGAGATGATGCGCAGCACCTTGGTGTTGCTGTTGGTGATGTCAAACACCTCGTCTACCAGGTCTTTGGTGGCCGTGGCCGGGTCATAGAACGTGTACTCCACGCGCTCTTTCACAAAGCCGTAGTTGCCGCGCTTAGGGAACGAGCCGCCCATGGAGTCTTCAAACAGCCCCGAGGAACCCGTCAGCACCAACCGGCTCACGTGTTCTGGGTTCTTTAAGGTATACTCCAGCGCCACGTGGCCGCCCAGCGAGTTCCCCAGCAAGGTAAGGTTGGAAAGTTTCTTGAAGCCAACAAAGTCCTCCACAAACTCCACCAGTCCCGGCACGCTGGCCTGCGGCAAGGGCATTTCATAGAGCGGCATCAGCGGAATGACCACCCGGTAGTTTTTCTGGAAATAAGAGACTACTCCCTGCCAGTTACTCAGCGCCCCAAACAGACCATGCAAAAGCAAGAGCACTTCGCCCTGGCCTTCATCAATGTACTCAAACCCGCCTTCCTTCTTGATTTCCAAGTTCATGTGAGAGAATCGCTTGTAATGAATGTAAGTAGAAACAATTATAGGGATGTAATATTAGCAATATTCACCCAATTTCTGAGCATTTGCAGCCCATAAGGGGTAAGTGCCGCCTCTGGATGGAACTGCAACGCATACAACGGCAAGTGCGCATGCTTAAAAGCCATCAATTCCCCTTGGGCTGTCTGCGCAAGCGGCAGCAAATCTGCCGGTGACTCCTGCACTACCAGCGAATGGTAGCGCACCACCTCGGTTACGGCCGGCACGTCCTTGAAAATAGGGTCTGGCACGCAGTGTATCTTGGAGACCTTCCCGTGCATGGGCAGCAGCCCTTTCACCACCCTGGCCCCGAAGAACTGCCCCAGCGCCTGGTGCCCCAGGCAGATACCCAGCATGGGCAGCCGGTCATGGTAGTAGGAGATCACCTCTGGCATCACGCCAGCCCGCTCGGGCGTACCTGGCCCCGGCGAGAGCACAATGCCTTCCAGAGGCAGCGTCTGCAGCTCTTGTAAGGACACATCATTGCGCCGCACCTCTACCTCCACCCCCAGTTGCCTGAAATAGTCAAACAGGTTATAGGTGAAGGAATCAAAATTGTCTAAAAGCAGCAGCACAGGGAAGAAACGCAGAGAAAGGAGAAAAAGATATTCTTCTGTTTTAGGGCTGTTTTCTTTAAAACAGCCCTAAAACAGAAGAACCAGAAAGTAAAGGTTTGATACTCAAAGAGAAGAGATTTCCGTTTTAGGCCTGTTTTCAGAAAAACAGGCCTAAAACGGTATTTCATTTAAAGTTTGAGACCTTATTTACGCAAAGGCTTCCAGGGCCTCACGGCCGAAGGGAATGATCCACTGCACAAAGGCCCAAGCCCCGGGGGCGGCATTCAGGTAAAACGGGTACACATCAGACTCCTTCACTATCTGCAGCGAGGTGTCCAGCCCGGTGGCATTGGCGAAGTACACCAGCAGGCAGATGGCAAAGGCCCATTTTCCGGCGCCAATACCCGCGCCTATCAGGTTGTCCAGCACCCCGAAAGGCGTTAGGTGCACCCCTTTCTTGACCACCATGCCAAACGCGCGCACCGCCAACCCTATGCCAATGAACACCAGCAGGTACGGCACAAACGGGAGGAACCCGGCGTTGTCGCCCAGCCACTCATGGATAGGCGGCGTCAGGAGCCCTACCAGCTTCATCCCGAAGACCGTGAGGATCACGAGGGTGGCCAAAGAGGCAATCTCCAGCACCAGGCCCTTGAAATATCCCTTGAAGGCCCCGTAGGCCAGCGGCAACAGCAGAAAAAGGTCAAAGGTGGTCACGCGTGGGAAGTACTAGGCGTTAGGGTTATTCAAGAGCGCGCTCACGGCGTTGGAAATGGCTCTGCCATCGGCTTGGCCGGCCAGCTCCCGTGAAGCCACGCCCATCACCTTGCCCATGTCTGAAGGCCCCAAAGCGCCCACGCGCTGAATAATCTCTACCAGACGCTCGCGCAGGTCTCCCTCGTCCATCTGCTGGGGCAGGAACTCCTCAATCACGGCCAGCTCAGCCAGTTCCACTTCTTCCAGGTCGGGCCGGGACTGAGTGCGGTACACCTCAGCCGACTCGCGGCGCTGCTTGGCGGCTTTGGTCAGAAGTTTCAGTTCGGTATCCGGGGCCAGGGCGTCCACGCCGCCTTTCTCGGTTTCGGCTAATAGAATCTGTGATTTGATGGCGCGCAGGGCTTGCAGGCGGGTTTTATCTTTGGCCAGCATGGCTTGCTTGATTCCGGTTTCTACTTTTTCTTTCAGGCTCATAGTTTTACGTAGTATAGGGGCACGTGCCCCGGGTGTGAAATCAGATGGTTACGTGACGCCAAGTTTCTTTTATCTTTGCCCCATCCCGTACAGGAGGAACGTTAACGCAAGACGAACATGACCAAACTCAGCGTAAATATAAATAAAATAGCCACGTTGCGGAATGCGCGCGGTGGCAATAGACCAAATGTGGTGCAAACCGCCTTGGACTGCGAGCGGTTCGGGGCGCAGGGCATCACGGTGCACCCCCGCCCAGACGAGCGCCACATCCGGTTTCAGGATGTATACGACTTAAAGGCCGTGGTGACTACCGAGTTCAACATTGAGGGAAACCCCACCCCCGACTTCATCAAGCTAGTGCTGGCCGTGAAGCCCGAGCAGGTGACCCTGGTGCCCGATGCCCCCGATGCCATCACCTCCAATGCCGGCTGGGATACAATCAAGCACAAAGACTTTTTGGTAGACGTGATTGCCCAATTCAAGGCCGAAGGCATACGCACCTCCATCTTCGTGGACCCTGTAGAGGCCCAGGTAGAAGGCGCCGCCCACACCGGCACCGACCGCATTGAGCTCTACACCGAGGCGTACGCCCACAACTACCACACTAACCGCGAAGCAGCCGTGAAGCCCTACGCCCAGGCCGCCCGCCTGGCCCAGCAGCTGAACCTGGGCCTGAACGCCGGCCATGATCTGGACCTGGACAACTTGCGCTACCTCAAAGAACAACTGCCTAACCTGGCCGAGGTTTCCATTGGCCATGCCCTGATCTGTGACGCTTTGTATTTCGGGCTGGAAAACACCATCCAGCTGTACCTGCGCCAACTCAACTACTAATGCGGCTATTTTCAGTTTTCGCCTGTTTTCCAGAAAACGGGCCTAAAACAGGCGGCCTATGTTAGGCGTGCTGCTCAAGATCACGGCTGTGATCATAGTGGTGCAGTACCTGGTGCGTTTCTTTTCCAAGTTCTTTAACAAGCAGCAGCGCGTATTCTTTCTGTCGCCTATGCGGCAGTTCAAGAAGGTGTTCTGGTCGTTGCTGAGCGCGTGGCTGGGTGGTTCCATGATCAGTCTGCTGGCCCGTGACCAAAGCGTGACGCCTCTTGAGAGAAGCATCGCCATTGGCTTGGGGGTGGTGCTGTTTCTATTCGCGCTACCCACCTTGCTGCTGCATTTCCAGTACTGGCGCCATGAGCGGGAGAATGCCCTGGAGCTGGAAAAGGAAACCAATACCGCCTTGCTGTTGCAGCCCGGCGGCCGCTACCTGCTCAACCAACAGCAGATCCAGCACATTCTGGAAACCCGCTGTCCTTCGCGCCGCTATTTCTGGAGTTCCTACCACTACCTCACGCTCACGCTGGCAGACGGCCAGCAGGTCATCATCACCTCATTGTTAATTGATCTTGAGCTCTTGAAGGCCCTCTGGCCGCGCGTGCCGCACCAAACCCGAACGAAATGGGCCTGTTTTCTGTAAAACAGGCCTAAACCATACTTCACCTCACTTCGCTATTCCATGGAATTAAACTATAAAACCTTAGGTCAGGGCCAACCGCTTCTTATCCTGCACGGCCTGTTTGGCACGTTAGACAACTGGCAGACTTTGGGCAAGCAGTTCTCTGAGAACTTCCAGGTGTTTCTGATTGATTTGCGCAACCACGGCCGCTCCCCGCACTCAGACGAGTTCAGCTACCAGCTCATGTCTGATGACCTGCTGGAATTCATTCAGCAGCACCAGTTAAAAGAAGCGTTGATCATTGGCCACTCCATGGGCGGAAAGGTAGCCATGAACTTCGCGCTGCAACACCCAGACCAGCTTTCCAAACTGCTGGTCGCCGACATAGCCCCTAAACACTACCCGCCGCACCATGACGATATCATTGCCGGCTTTAGGTCTATTGACCTGAACGCCATCCAGAGCCGCCAAGACGCTGATACCAAGCTGGCTGAGATGGTACCGGACCTGGGCACACGTATGTTCCTTCTCAAAAACCTGTACCGCAAAGAAGACAACACCTTCGGCTGGCGCCTGAATCTGGATGCCATTGAAAAGAACCTGGACCAGGTATTGAGCACCATTGAATCTACCACCCCGTTCACCAAGCCAGTGCTGTTCCTGCGCGGCGCCAATTCCCGCTACATTAAACCTGATCAGGACCTGGCCCCTATAAAGGCGTTGTTCCCGGCCGCGGAGATCAAAACCATAGAGAACGCCGGCCACTGGCTCCACGCTGAGCAACCCGAGGAGTTCTACCGTATAGCCATGGAGTTTCTGCAGGCGTAGATTATCAGGTTATAAAGGCAACAGACTCTCCCCGTTCAGTACAAGCCAAATCAAGAATACATGAGCACATCGGCCAAAGGCACGCTTTTTCTAATCCCCACGGTACTGGCCGAGGACACGGCCCAGCAGGTGATCTGCCAGCAGGTGGCCGAGGTCACGGCGCAGCTCAAATACTTTCTGGTGGAGAATGCCCGCACGGCCCGGCGCTACATCAAATCCATTGCACCCAGCCAGACCATAGAAGAGTTGCAGATCACGGTCATTGACAAGAACTCCTCAGATGCCGAACTCACCGCGGCCCTTAAACCGCTTTTGGCGGGGCAGGACGCCGGTGTTATCTCTGAGGCGGGTTGTCCCGGCGTGGCAGACCCCGGGGCCGAGCTAGCGCGCCTAGCGCACCAGCATGGGGTGAAGGTGGTGCCCTTGGTAGGTCCTTCGGCGATTTTGATGGGTTTGATGGCCTCTGGGTTCAACGGGCAGTCGTTTGCGTTCCACGGCTACCTGCCTATTGAGAAGCGTGACCGCATTGGGGCCTTGAAGAACCTGGAGAAAGAGATGGCCCTCAAAGACCAGACGCAGATTTTCATGGAGACGCCTTACCGCAACAGGCAGATGATAGAGGACCTGCTGCAGAATCTGAACAAAGACACCAAACTCTGCATTGCCGCCAACATTACGGGCCCCACGGAGTTCATTAAAACCCTGCGCGTGGCAGATTGGAAAGGCAAAGTGCCTGACCTGCATAAGCAGCCGGCCGTGTTCCTGATCTATAAGCGGTAAGTGTAGAAGAAGTGATATCCTGTTTCGGGGCCGTTTTCTCAAAAACGGCCCCGAAACAGGATATTTTATTTCCGGATCAGCCAGCCCTCTGGGTTGAGGTTGGCCTGGTTTTTCCAGATCTGGAACTGGAGCTCAGAGGTGCCCTCGGCGTCTGTGTACACACTGCCAATGGTTTGCTTGGCACTGATTTCCTGGCCCTCGGTCACATTTACGGTGCGTAGCTTGGCATAGATAGTGAAGTACTCGCCGTGCTGCACCATCACAATGTTGTTCATCCCGGGTATGGTCTGGATGGTGAGTACTTTTCCGCCAAAAATGGCCCTTACCTTTTCGTTGGCCCCTGTCTGGATATTGACGCCGTTGTTCTGCACATACACGCCTTTCAATACCGGGTGGGCCTGCCGCCCGAAGCGCTGCGAGATAAAGCCCCGCTCTACTGGCCAGGCAAAGCGACCTTTGTTCCCTGCGAAGTTGGAGGAGACAATCTCTCCCTCCGGGGTAAGGGTTACCCGGCTGGTGCTGGTTTTTACGGGGGCTTTGGCGGTGCTTGGGGCTGGGGCGGGTTTACCGGCTGCGGCAGCCGCTGCCGCGGCGGCGGCTTCACGGGCGGCCCTGGCTTTGGCGGCGGCCTCGGCGGCACGGGCAGCCCGGGCAATCTCCTCCCGCACAATGTTAGCGATCAACCTATCCAATTGCCTTACGGCCTGCTCGCGCTGCTCCACTTCCTGCTTCAAGGTCTGCTCCTGCATGCTCAGTTGTTGAATGACCTGGTCTTGCTGGTCATGCATGGAAAGCAGGTTCTTATTCTCGCTGAGCTGCACGTTGAGCAGGCTTTTCTTTTGCTTTTTCTGGGAGGTGAGGGTATTGAGGTGCTGGCTCAGGTTCTGCTGGGTGGCTTCAATGGCGGCCGCCTGCTCCTTGCGGGCCTCAGTGTACTGCCGCAGGTAGCGCATGCGCCGCATCATCTGGTTAAAGGAATCTGACGCGAACAGGAACATGAGTTTGTTGTAGCTGTTGGCCGTTTTGGAGGCGGCATAAATCAGGCGGGCGTACTCCTTTTTGAGCCGCTCCAGATCCATTTGGGTATCGGCTACTTTCTCCTCTGTGGTTCTAAGGTCTTTGTTGAGGTAGACAATCTCTGAGGAAATGTTTTTGATGACGCCCTTCTGCACCGTGATTTTTTCTTTGATCACGTTCAGCTGGCCCAAAGAGGCCTGCTTTTTCTGGGCGGTCTGTGCCAGAATGCGGTTAGCCTCCTGAATACGTTTCAGGTTGGCGTTTTTCTCCCGCTCCAGCTGCGCTTTGCTTTTTACCGGCGCCTTTTTTGTCTTTGAAGTGGTTTTGGAAGGGGTACGGGTGGTCTTCTTTTGCTGCGCATCGGCAGAATAGAAACCAACCAAGAAAAAGAATAAAAAAAGATAAAGTACCCCCGCCCTATTTACGTTCATGGTTCGAAGGTACAGAAAAAGGAAAATCCAGGGAAGTTTCAGACGTGGAAACCTGCCGGTGCTTCACCGCCACCACTGATGTTTTGGCCGAGTTCCCCTCTGGCTGCTGAATGGAAAGCAGCAGCGCCATGGCAAAAGGCTTGCCGTTCACGTCTTCAAAATCCTGGTAATCCACAGACATGTAGTCTTTGTTCTGCAGGTTGCGCACCTCGGCGCGTTTGAGCTTAAAGCGGGTGGTGTCTACAAACTGGTCCAACTGCAGGTTGGTGCGCAGGGTGCGTACGTGCTGCATGGGGCCGTCCTGTTCCAGCTTTACCTTGTCTGCCTCTCCTGGTACAAAATTCCCGATCAGGATTTCCTGCAGCGTGTTGAAATCTACGTCTACGTTGTAGCGCTGTCGCAGCACCTCATAGGAGCCTATCAGATACTCTTCCTTCAGTCTATTAACAATGTATACTGAGTCTGGCGTGACTTTAAGACGGGCGGCCTCAAAACCGAAGGCCTGAACCGAGGCCCAGATGACCTCGTTTTTCTTCATACGTATGGTGAGGTTTGCACTTAGATTGCTGTGCTCGCTCTGCAGCTTACCTTTTGCCGTTAAATAGGTGTAGTCTGTGTTGACCACGTTGATGTTGTTCATGTTTTCCGGCGCAATGGCCCCAGAGGCACCCGGCACCATCTTCTTTTGACAACCTATCAACACCAATAAACTTAACCCTAACGCGCATACGTATCTGCTCCTACTCATATAGTCTCTTGTCTTTTATCTTCTTGCTGATGCCCTCTGAGGCACCGCCTACCTGGTTGGCCCGCACCCACTGCTTGAGCGCCAGATCACGCTGGCCCAATTGGTAAAGTACGTCCCCGTAGTGCTCAATAATAGCGGCATCTGATGAAACAGCCACCGCTTTTTCCAGCAGGCGCTTTGCCTCCTGGTACTCTTTCATTTTATATAACACCCACGCATAGGTATCTAAGTACGTGGCATTGTCTGGATACTGCGCCACCAATGAACCAGCCATGGCCTTGGCCTTTACCAGGTTCTGCCCCCTAAGGGACAAAAAGTAACTGTAGTTGTTAAGCGCGTGCGGGTTCTTGGGGTCTATGGACAGCACGTTCTCATACGCCTGGTCAGACTGCTCAAACTGCTGCAGAGAATGGTAAGCATCGCCTAACTGCAGGTTGAACTGCAACTGCAGGTCGGCGTTGTTACCAGCCAGGCGCCGGCCATACTCCAAAGACTTAACGGCCTTAGTGTAATTCTTGGTGATGAGGTGGGCCGTGCCGTTGTAGAACCAGAAAATAGGTTGGTTAGGGAAGAACTCCAGCGCGCGCTCTGAATGGGCAATGAGGGAATCATTCTGGTTCATCTCCCCGTCCAGGAAGACAATCTGCTGCCAGATCTTGTAATGCCCCGGGTCCAGGGCCACCGCTTTCAGGTAATGGTCACGGGCAGGCAGTTTCTTATCTGTGTTCACATAGATATCGCCGGCCACGGCGAATGCCTTGGCTTCCTGGGGGTGGGCCTTGGTGGTGAGGTCGGCCAGCTTAATGGCCTGGCCCGCTACTTTTTCATTTGGCAGCCGCCGGATGTAGTCCACCAGAATCTTCACCTTGGCGTCAATGTTCAGGGCCGGGTTCTTAAACGCCAGTTCCAGTTGGGTGTCGGCCTCTGCTGTCTTGCCCTGTTGTTGGAGCAAATCTGCCAGCATAAGCCGGCCATAGGCATTCTGCGGATCTACCTTGAGCGCCTGTTCGGCTACTTTCACCGCATCTGGCACGCGTTTATTAGCGGCCAGAATCTCGGCCTGCGCCAGCAGGTAGCGTATTTCCTCTGGGTTGGATTTGATGAGGTTCTCCCCTTCCTTCAGGGCCTTGTCCAGGTTGTTCTGCTTAAGGTAGATCTGTTGCTTTTTGAAGGAGATTTCCTCTACCATGCCGTAGCTTTCCTCAATCTGGTTGAGCGTACGCAAGGCATCGTCCAGGCGGTTCTTGGCCAGGTACAGGTCGGTGAGGTTGAAGAGGTATTGTTGGGTGTTGGGCAGTTCCTGGGTGAGGCGGGCGTACACCTTTATGGCCTCATCAATCTGCTGTTGGTTGGTGTAGATCTGGGCCAGCAGCAGGTGGTAATACGGGTTCTTGGGTTCCAGCTCTACCGCGGCTTTGGCAAAGGGAAGGGCCCCGCGGGCACTGCCCAGCAGCAGACTGGTTTCAGCTAGCTTGTAGTTGACCCCGGCGTTGTCTGGACTGATGGCATAGGCGCGCTGGAACCGGTCCAGGGCCTTGTTATATTCCTCCAGCACAAAGAACTTCATGCCTTCCAGAAAATAGGACTCACTTAGCTGCTGCTCTTGCGGGCTTAACGCAGGGGAAGGCGCAGCCGAGGTGACTGTGCTTTTCTCCTTCTTACGCTCAGACTGGGCATAGCTTTTTTCTCCCGCTACCACCAACCCGCACAAAGCGGCCACTACCGTGAGTCCTCTCTTCCACATAAAAATTTATTCCCTATCTAGCCACGCAAGACGTTGTAATCGCCTAGGCTTAAGTCAGTTGGAATCCCCTCATATACAACGAAATTCCCCAGCATTGAGTTAGCGATATGCGCATGATTAATTTTACTGTTCTCCTGCACAATGCTGTTGCTCACCACTGATCCGTTCACCTGCGTGTTGTTACCTATGGAAACGTGCGGACCTACCACAGAATTGTGCAATACCACGTTTTCACCAATATAAACCGGAGGGATCACTACGGAGTTGGTGATCTTTGCTGACTTAGACACCAAGCCTTCCTCATCCTGGATGTATTCCAAATACCGCTGGTTGGTAAACACGGTGGCGTCTTTGTTTCCGCAGTCCAGCCACTCAGAGATAGGGCCCGGGATAAACACAGAACCTTTGCTCTTCATGTTCTCCAGGGCGTTGGTCAGCTGGTACTCGCCTTTGTCTTTAATGTCATGGTCCAGCAGGTACTGCAGCTCATCGCGCAGGTACTCGCCGTCTTTGAAGTAATAGATACCAATAATGGCCAGGTCAGACACGAAATCCTGCGGTTTCTCCACAAACTCGGTGATCTGACCCTGCTCGTTCAGTTTCACTACGCCAAACGGACGCGGATCTTCCACTTTCTGTACCCAGATCGTTCCTTCGGCAGAAGTGTCTAAGGTAAAGTCGGCTTTGAACAGGGTATCGGCGAAGGCCACTACCACATTGCCTCTCAGGGCATCTTTGGCGCACAGAATGGCATGGGCCGTACCCAATGGCTCGTCCTGGTAATGGATAGAACCTTTTGCCCCAACAGACTCGGCAATCTTGAGCAGGCGTGCCTCTACTTCCTCCCCGAAGTTGCCTATGATAAAGGCCACCTCTTCAATGGGCTCCTGGCACACCTTGGCAATGTCTTCCACCAAACGCTGCACAATGGGTTTGCCCGCAATGGGAATAAGCGGCTTAGGAACAGTAAGGGTGTGGGGACGCATGCGTTTGCCCATGCCGGCCATTGGTACAATAATTCTCATAGTAAATCTTAAAATATAGGTTGCTTAAGTATGGCCTACCTACGGACAGACCACATTTTAGATATAGGTAATTTCTGATTTAAGGCCGTTTTCAGGAAAATAGCGCAAAAACCGAAGCTTCTAGTGTTTTCCGGTACTACCGTAACCGCCGGCGCCGCGCTCAGTCTCTGTTAACTCATCCGCCGTCTCCCAGGCTATGCGTTCATACCGCGCCACTACCATCTGGGCAATCCGTTCCCCGTCTTCCACCACAAAATCAGTGTCTGAGAGGTTTACCAACAGCACCTTGATCTCGCCGCGGTAATCTGCGTCTATGGTGCCGGGGCTGTTGACAATGGAAATGCCGTGCTTGTAGGCCAGGCCGCTGCGGGGCCTTATCTGCGCCTCATGTCCTTCTGGCAGTTCAATGCTGAGTCCCGTAGGAATAAGTACGCGCTGCAAGGGTTTTAACGTGACCGGCGCCTCAATGTTGGCCCGCAGGTCTAACCCGGCCGAGTGTTGTGTCCCGTAAGCAGGCAACGCGTGCTTGCCGCTGTTGATGACTTTTACTGGTAAGGTGGTGTTCATAGAAAGCTAATATAGTAATTTATGCATTTATTCCCCTGACCTTCGGCTTTTCCACTACCCAGACCACGGCCAAAAATACCAGGCAAAGCCCAATGTGGTAAGCGTTGCCCAGCCAGAAATTATCAATCTCTACTACGTTAGCCAGCCAGATAAGCCCGGTGGCCAGCCCCAGGTAGCCAAAGATAGCCATAAGCGGATATGGCACTGGAAAATACTTCTGCCCTATCACGTAACACACCACCGACATGGTAAAGTAGCAGAGAAACGCCGCAATGGCACTTCCCATATACCCCAACACCGGAATAAGCAGAAAGTTGGCCACAACCGTGACAATGGCCCCAAAGATGGTGATGTAGGTACCGTAATGGGTCCTGTCTGTTAGCTTGAACCAGACCGTGAGGTTATAGTACACGCCATTGAACAGATAGGCCAGCAACAGAACCGGTACTACTTCCATGCCCGTGCGGTACGCCTTCTGCCCCAGGAAATACTGAAAAATATCAAGGTTGGCGCTGATGCCCAAATACGCCAGGGCGCAGACAATCACAAACCAGCGCATGACCATGGCAAAGGTGGCCGGCGAGTTCTTTTCCTGGGCCTGTGAGAAGAAGAACGGCTCCGCCGAATAGCGGAACGCCTGAATCATCAGACTCATCATGATGGCCAGCTTGTAGTTGGCCCCAAAAATACCCAAGGCCTTCTCGTTGCTTACCCCGGGGTAGAAATTAGGGGGCAGCCAGTCTTCCAGCATTAACCTGGACAGCATTTCATTGGTAGCCCCGGCAATGCCCATCACCAGGATAGGGAACGCATACACCAGCATAGGCCACATCTCCTTCAGATCCAGCTTGAACTTAAAGTCTGAGAACTCGCGCCAGAGCATGGGAATAAACAAAAGATTGGCCACCATGTTTACCAGGAAGATATACCCTACCCCCAATTCAGGGTCATAGATGGTCGTTATTAGCGGTCTTAGCTCCTGCAGGTATTTACCCTCGTACACTTGTCGGCAGAAGAGCAGAAAAAACAGGTTGCCGCCTATCACCAGAAAGATATTGGTAAGCCGGATGATGGCAAACCGGGCTGCCTTGTTCTCCAGCCGCAGGCGTGCAAACGGAATAGCCGAGATGGCATCTACGGCCATGGTAATAGCCAGCCAGATAATGTATTTCTCCTTCCCCGTGTAGCCCAGGGCCGCTGCAATAGGGGAAGCGTACAGCACAAAGGCGGCTGTCAAGACAAGGCTGGAGGTAATAATAAGCGTTTGCACCTTGTGGTATAGCGCCTGCCGGTCCACGCCCGGCTTATTGGCAAACCGGAAAAAGGCGGTCTCCATGCCATAGGTGTACACAATGTTCAGGAACGCGACAATGGCGTAGAGCTTAGTAACTACCCCGTACTCCTCGGGCGCGAAGACGCCGGTGTAGAGGGGCACCAGAAGGTAATTGAGCGCCCGGCCTATAATACTGCTCAAGCCATACGCCGCCGTTTGCCCTACCAGCTTTTTCGCAATACTCATATAAGGCTAATCAGAGAAGTTAAAACAGAAAAACAAACAGGTACGCTTATGTACGATGACTCCCGTTTTTGGCGTGTTTTCCATAAAACAGGCCAAAAACGGGAGCAGATAAAGTATTTACAGAAACAGGTTTTTACCCGAAAGGATTACTCGCCTTTGAACTCAGGCTTACGTTTCTCCAGGAACGCGGCGGTTCCTTCCTTAAAGTCTTCTGAGCCGCAGCAGCGGCTGAAGGAGTTTGCCTCGGTCTGGTAGCCATGCTCTTCTTTGTCATACCAGGCATTCACGCAGTCCACGATCATGCCTACCGCAATAGGCGCCTTGCTAATAATCTTCTCCATGATCTCCAGGCACTTAGGCATTAAATCTACCGATTGGGTTACGTGGTTGACCAATCCAAACTCGCAAGCTTCCGCCGCCGAGATCATATCGCCGGTCATCATCATTTCCATGGCTTTGCCTTTGCCCACCAACTGGGTCAGGCGCTGGGTACCGCCGTAACCGGGGATCAGGCCCAGGTTTACTTCAGGCTGACCGAAGCGCGCATTTTCACTGGCTACCCTAATATGGCAGGCCATGGCCAGCTCGCAGCCGCCGCCCAGGGCAAACCCGTTTACCGCAGCGATGACCGGCTTGGGGCACTCCTCTATCATAGAGAACACGTCCTGGCCGCGCTCGGCAAAGCGTCTGCCGTTCACCTCGTTCAGTTCCGCAATCTCGGCAATGTCAGCGCCGGCCACAAAGGCCTTCTCGCCGCTCCCGGTTAAAATAACCCCCCTCACCTCAGAATCATCGTATACTCCTTGAAAGGCCGTGTTTATTTCCTTTACCGTCTCAATATTGAGGGCATTCATCTTGTTAGGACGATTTACCGTGATAAACAAAATACCGCCCTTGTTTTCAAGCAGAAGGTTATTATAATGGGTCATATGCTATTATCTAACGTAAGTAACTTGTACTAACTCGGAGGCGCAAATATAAAGAAATCCACACAGAATATCCCCTTAGGTTCTTACCCCAGAAAAATACCCTACTTGTCCATAATTTTAGCCTCAAAACTTAGGAAAGTATAAAATTTATTTCAAATTTAGGCTTCGCTTTCGGAACAGTTGACCCTACTTTCGCGTTACCAAACATATCCAAAATTTCCTCTTACTTTTATGATCACAACTTTCAGAAATGTAGCTTTTGTAATGGCGCTGTTCCTGCTGGGAGCCACTGCCCCAGATGCTATGGCCCAAAGTTCCAAAAAAGCGAAAGCCAGCCGATTAGGGCCAGATGGAATGAAGAAAGGGGAAGTAGCAACCGGCAACGTAGACCGCCAGATGCTTCTGGAAAAACAGAAAGCCATTGCCTCTGCCAAAACCAGCGGCGGCATGACTTCCAGGTCCGTCACCTCCCTTCCAGACAACCAATTTGAAACTGGGACAGGCCGTTTCAAGATCACCGAATACAAGACCAAAAGCACTCCCAAGAGAGCATTGCCTAAGAAATCAAAAAGACTGATTGACCAGGACAACCCAGACGGCCGCATCTACCAACAGACCCTGAACAAACGCGACCGCAAGTTTCTGATCTTCTAAATATCAACTTACTTTCCCCAAAGCAAAAGCCCCTTTCATGTACATGAAAGGGGCTTTTGCTTTGGGCCCCTATGGTTAAGCGGTGGAAATGCTAGAAAGCTTTTTAGCTGCTTTTAAAAGAGGCGCAGTTTCAAAACCTGTTCCCAGGTTATTAGAAAGAACATGTCTATTACAACTGGAACCACGGACAGGTCAAGCCCTGTCCCTACCTTTCTTCATCCCGCCGGGCGATAAATGCATTGCAACCAATCGAGTAGCAGCGGGCTCACCTGCCCCGCACCTGGCGGAGGGCCGCCACCGCGTAGCCCGAAGCATGGGCAGGGGCAAGCAGCGGCGGAATGAGTGGCAGTAGCCTAAGCTCCCAATGGAACAGAGGACGGTTGCCCGGTGGTACCGCGTAGAAGCCCCGCCTATCTGAGCGGCAGCGAGTTCGGGGCTTCTTGATTCTTTTGGTTACTTTTCTCATCAAGGAGAAAAGTGACAGACGCCAGCCGGGCGCCACTTCAGGCTGGAGGCTTGGCAGTAAGAGAATAGAGAGTAAAAGCGCAATGGTAGAAGGAGAAGCAGTTTCAGTCGTTGGCCCCTAGGAACACCAACAACGGCATAACACCAAAAACAGCGCAATGACTGTGCACACAGAAAAACCGTTTTAAGCCCGTTTTCGCCAAAACACCCTCAAAACAAAAAGCCTCTCCTTTGCAGGAGAGGCCTTCATTATAACACTAAATCTAGAGCGGCAGCTGGTTACAGCGTACGTTTGATCTCACGCTCTTCGTATGCTTCAATCACGTCACCTACGTTCAGGTCATTGAAGTTCTTGATACTGATACCGCACTCGTAGCCTTGTCTCACCTCAGACGCATCGTCTTTGAAGCGTTTAAGGGCCAGGATCTCTCCGGAGTGAACCACAATACCATCACGTACCAGACGTATTTTGGAGTTTCTGGTGATAGTACCGTCCGTCACCATACAGCCGGCAATAGTACCCACCTTGGTGATTTTGAATACATCCCGAACCTCTACGTTGGCCACTACCACTTCTTGTACTGTTGGTGCCAACATACCTTCCATGGCGTCTTTCACCTCATTGATGGCGTTGTAGATGATAGAGTACAGGCGGATATCAATCTGCTCGTTCTCTGCCAACTTACGCGCACTGGCCGAAGGACGTACCTGGAAACCAATGATGATGGCGTCTGAGGCCGAAGCCAGCATGACGTCTGTCTCTGAGATCTGACCCACGCCTTTAGACAGGATGTTCACCTGCACCTCTTCAGTAGACAGTTTCAGTAAGGAGTCAGAAAGGGCCTCTACGGAACCATCCACGTCACCGCGTACAATCACATTCAGTTCCTTGAACGTACCGATGGCCAAACGACGACCGATCTCATCCAGAGTAATGTGTTTCTTGGTCCGCATGCTCTGCTCACGCTGCAACTGCTGACGTCCTACGGCAATCTCACGGGCTTCACGCTCCGTCTCCATCACCTGGAACTTGTCACCTGCCTGCGGCGCGCCGTCAATACCCAATACCTGGATAGGCATGGAAGGTCCGGCGGTCTTATGGCGGCGACCCAATACGTCGGTCATCGCTTTCACCCTACCGTAGTGTGAACCAGCTACCAGAATATCCCCAATAGAGAGGGTTCCGGTTTGTACCAACACGGTGGCTACGTAACCGCGGCCTTTGTCCAAGGCGGCTTCAATCACAGTACCCACGGCACGGCGGTCTGGATTGGCTTTCAGATCAAGTAATTCTGCTTCCAGCAATACTTTCTCCAAGAGTTCATCAATGCCTTGTCCGGTTTTAGCGGATATTTCCTGAGATTGGTATTTACCACCCCACTCTTCTACCAGTACGTTCAACTGGGCAAGTTCCTCACGAATCTTGTCTGGGTTGGCGGCAGGCTTATCAATCTTGTTAATGGCAATCACAATAGGCACCCCGGCTGCTTGCGCATGGTTCAGGGCTTCCTTGGTCTGTGGCATCACGTTATCGTCTGCCGCTACCACAATAATAACCACGTCGGTTACCTTGGCACCACGGGCACGCATGGCCGTAAAGGCTTCGTGACCCGGTGTATCCAGGAAGGTGATGTTCTTACCGGTATCTGTGGTTACCTGGTAAGCGCCAATGTGCTGGGTAATACCTCCGGCCTCACCGGCGGTTACCTTAGAGTTTCTGATGTAGTCAAGCAAAGAGGTCTTACCATGATCCACGTGACCCATGATAGTCACAATTGGAGCGCGGTGTTTCAGATCCTCTTCGGCATCTACTTCTTCTACACCAATGTTCTCTTCGTCTTCAGACGTGGCAAACTGGATGTCATAGCCAAATTCATCTGCGATGATGGTGATGGCCTCGGCATCTAGACGCTGGTTGATGGACACGAACATGCCCAAATTCATACAGGTCTTGATCACTTCATTGACGCTCACGTCCATTAAAGAGGCAAGGTCATTGGCAGACACGAACTCAGTTACTTTTAGAATCTTAGATTCCAATTGTTCCTGCATTCTGCGCTCATCAGCGGCATCTGCCACGGCAGAACGTTTCTCACGACGGTACTTGGCGCGGTTACCTTGGTTACCACCTTTACCACCGCTCAAACGAGCCAGCGTTGCTTTAATCTGATCCTGGATTTCCTTATCCGTTAACTCAGCACGTGGGGCCGATGGGCCTCCCGGACGCTGGCCTGGTCCACCCGGACGTGGACCACCTGGTCCGCCACCTGGACGGTTACCCTGGTAACCACCGCCTCCTGGGCGTGGGCCGCCTGGTCCGCCGGCACCGCCTTGACGGTTAGCTGCCTGACCAGTTCCTAACGGACGGGTGCTGGTAGCTCTGTCACCCGCGCGGTGTGCCTGAGGCTGGTTAGGATTAGGGGCAGCTGCACCTGGAGCACCTGGTTTAGGCACTTCAATGCGCTTGCGTTTTTTCTTGTCTTGACCCTGGCCCTGGCCTGCCTGGCCTGGGGCACCTGGTTGGTTTCCACGACGACGCTCATCTGAGGAGGCTACCGGCTTACCGCCTTTGCCACGTCCGCCGCTTACCGGCAATTCTATTTTACCTAATACAGTTAAGCCTTTCAGCTGATCTGCCTGGGCTTTTATGGTTTCTTGGGGTGCTTCTGGCTCTGCGGCGGCCTCTGGTGCGGGCGCTGCCGGAGCGGCAGCGGCGGGCGCAGGAGTGGCTGGTGCGGGTGCAGCAGGAGCTGCTGGTGCCGGGGCAGCAGCCTTAGGGGCTTCTGCCGCAGGGGCCGGAGCCGCTGAGGGAGCTGGCGCAGCCGGAGTTACCGGAGCGGCAGCTACGGGTGCCTCAGGCGCTTTAGCCTCTGGGGCTTTTGCTTCTGCTACTGGAGCAGCGGCCGGAGCTGGCTGAGCGGGTGCCGGGGTAACCGGCTTCTCTGCCGCAGGGGCCTCTACTGGTTTTGCCGGAGCAACCGGGGCCTCTGGCGCTTCCGGGGCTTTAGCCTCAGGCGCTGGAGCAGTTACCGGAGCCGGGGCTGGGGCTGCTGCCGCAGGAGCGGGCGCCGGTTTTGCCGGAACCGGTCTGCCTTTGGCATCTAGCTCAATCTTGCCTAACACTTTAATGCCGGGCAGAGAAGCCGCTACCGGGGCGGGCTCTGGCGTAGCAGGTGCTACCGGGGCAGCTGGCTTAGGCGCCTCTGCCTGCGGTCTCACCTGGTTAGACTTGATGAGCATCTCCTGCTCGGGCTCTTGCTGGCGCTTAGGTTCAGCCTTAGGCTCTACCTCGGCGGGCTTTTTCCCGGGGATGTTCAGCTCTGCCGCCTCGGCCTTGGCCTGCATAGAGGAAGCAAACTCTTTCGACAGCATATTGAACTGCTCCGGGGTAATTTTTGAAGTAGGTTTATTCTCGACATCAACCCCCTTTTTCTCCAGGAACTCCACCACCGTGGAGGTACTGATGTTCAAGGTGGTTGCTACCTGTTTAAGCCTCATCGATCTTTCTTCTGACATGTTCAAATATGCTGTTATGATTTACTTTTTGTAGTTACTTGTTTCTTACTCATGAAAAGGATGGGCGGCCATGACGACTTCGCGTTTTTAACCTAATTCCCGGAAAACAGGCCCAAAACGGCTCCCATCCTTCCGGTCAGATCAAATAACCCGGCACATAAAGCGCACCACTAGTTGTTGTTGCTTTCTTCTGAATCGAACTCCTGGCGGATAATGTTGAGCAAGTCTTCCACGGTTTCTTCTTCCAGTTCCGTCCTGCGCACCAAATCCTCCTTGCTGACGGCCATCACGCTGCGGGCTGTATCCAGACCAATACGCTTCAGTTCGTCAATAACCCAGGCCTCAATCTCATCAGAGAACTCAGTCAGGTCAATATCTTCTTCAAATCCTTCGGTTTCACGGAACACGTCAATCTCCAGACCCACCAGCTTACTGGCAAGTTTGATGTTCTGCCCGCCCTTACCAATAGCCAGTGATACCTGGTCTGGTTTCAGGAACACAGAGGCGCGCCCGCTTTCCTCGTTTATCTTGATGCTGCTGATCTTGGCAGGGCTCAACGCCCGCTGGATGTACAGCTCCATGTTGTCTGTGTAGTTGATCACGTCAATGTTCTCGTTCTCCAACTCCCGCACAATGGTGTGGATACGTGAACCTTTCATGCCCACGCAAGCCCCTACCGGGTCAATGCGGTCATCATAAGACTCTACGGCAACTTTGGCACGCTCGCCGGGCTCGCGCACAATTTTTTTGATGGTGATTAAACCGTCAAAAATCTCAGGCACTTCGCCTTCAAACAAACGCTCCAGAAACTGCGGAGAAGTACGGGAAAGAATGATCTTGGGATTACCGTTGATGATCTCTACGCGCTGCACTACCGCCCGCACCACGTCACCTTTGCGGTAACGGTCTTTGGGGATCTGCTCAGACTTAGGAATCAGAAGCTCGTTGTCTTCTGAGTCCAGAATCAACACCTCGCGGTTCCATACCTGATAGACCTCGCCGGAGATGATCTCCCCTACCTGGTCTTTGTATTTTTGGTACAACAGGTCTTTCTCCAGGTCTTTCACGCGTTGGATCAAGGTCTGGCGGGCGGTTAACACGGCTCTGCGGCCGAAGTCTTCCAGCTTGATCAGCTCAGAAACCTCTTCGCCTACCTCAAAGTCGGGCTCAATCTTGCGGGCCTCAGACAACGGAATCTTGTCATCGTCCCAGATATCCTCTGAGTTATCATCCACGATCTCGCGGTTACGCCAGATTTCCAGGTCACCTTTCTCTACGTTCAGGATGATGTCAAAATTCTCATCTGTCGTCCATTTCTTCCGGATCATTGTACGGAATACGTCCTCCAAGATCCGCATCATGGTAGGGCGGTCTATGTTCTTGAACTTCGCGAACTCCGCAAACGATTCGATTAATATTGAACTATCCATGTCTTTCTTATTTAAAAGAGATTACAATCTGCGCTTTCACAATGTCTAGGTAGGGCACTTTCACGGGCTCCTGCAAAGACACCTTATGTTTCTGTTTTACCTCTTCGGCAAATAAAATTCCGTCTTCTAGTACTTCCTGCAGCACGCCCACTTTCTCGGCGCCGCCAGCCAGAGTAATTTTAATGTTGCGACCTACGTTCTTGGCAAACTGGCGAGCCTCTGTGAGCGGGTAGTCAACGCCCGGCGAGGAAACCTCAATGGAATACTCCATGTCTTCGCCGTACACTTCCTCAATTCTCTTGGACACCCGGCGGCTGATCTTGGCGCACTGCTGGATGGTAATGCCCTGGTCGCCATCTGCTAGGATAGTTACCTTGGGCCGCACCGGCGTGTCAGACACGTGCACCGACACCAGGAACAAGTCCGGTTCCGGCAACGCTTCCTGCGCAAAATCTGCTATTGTTTTCTGGTCTAAGGCCATTCGCGATCTGGGTAACAAATAAAAAGGGGGACTCTCTCGTCCCCTCCATTTCACTTTAATCGCACAAATGTACAAATAAATCCACTGAAACACAAGCAACAGCGCAGGATGAACCGTAGAAGTTGCTGGAAAAATAATTTTCTAGGGGAGGAAGCCCCGGGACAAAAGCCCGCGGCGAAGCGCATCTGCCTATAAAGAAACGGAGCCCAGCACCCAATGGTTCACCGGAGGCCCGCTTACGGCTTGACCTATTCAAAGAGTGCGTTTTGGGCCTGTTTTCTGAAAAACAGGCCCAAAACGGGAAGTTCTAGGAGAACAACCTGAACACCAGAAACGCTGACACATAGGCCAGGCCGGTCATGTAAACCAGTTGCATGATGGGCCACTTCCAGCCTTTGGTCTCGCGGTACACCACGGCCAGGGTACTCATGCACTGCATGGCAAACACGTAGAAGATAAGCAGGGAGAACGCGCGCGCCGGGGTAAAGAACGGCTGCCCGAATTCGTCTTTCTGGGCCATCAGCTTCTCTTTGACGGTGGCAATGTTCTCAGAATCGCCTACGCTGTAAATGGTGGAAATGGTACCCACAAACACCTCACGGGCGGCAAAGGAAGTAAGCAAGGCAATACCCAGTTTCCAGTCATAGCCCAGCGGCTTGATGGCCGGCTCAATGAACTTGCCAAACTGACCAGCATACGAGGCCTCCAGTTTTTGCCCGGCAATATGCGCGCTGGCATCTGCCTCATTCAGGTTCAAGGTCTTTAGCTCTGAGGTAGCGCGGGCTTCTGCTTTTTCCATAGAGCTGCCCGGACCGTACGAAGACATCACCCACAGGATGACGGAGATAGCCAGAATCACTTTACCAGCCTGAAATACAAACGCTTTTACTTTCTCTACAATGGTAAGGCCCACGTTTTTCCAGCGAGGCATTTTATAGGTAGGAAACTCCATGATGAAGTAGCTCCGCTCCTTGGTCTTGAGCACCCACTTGAGCATGGCCGCCGAGAATATAGCCGCCAGGAACCCAATCAGGTACAGGCCCATGAGCACCAGGCCCTGCAGGCTCAGGAAACCCAGGAAATAGGTCTCCGGTACCACCAGTGCAATCATGATGGTATAGATGGGCAGACGCGCCGAACAGCTCATGAGCGGCGTCACAAAGATGGTGATCATGCGGTCTTTCCAGTTGTCAATGGTGCGGGTAGCCATAATAGCCGGCACGGCGCATGCCACGCCCGAGATCAGCGGCACCACGCTTTTGCCATTGAGCCCGAACTTACGCATGATCTTGTCCATGAGGAACGTGACCCGCGCCATGTAACCGGTTTCCTCCAGCACGGCAATAAAGGCGAACAAGAGCGCAATCTGCGGAATGAAGATCAGGACGCCGCCCAGACCGGCCAGCACGCCGTCGGTGAGCAAATCCACCAGCGGACCATCGGCTTGGGTATGGATCCAGGCGTTGAGTGTGGCCACCCCGCCGTCAATCAGGTCCATGGGGTAAGCCGCCCAGGCGAAGATGGCCTGGAAGATCATGAACAGCACGCCAAAGAAAATGAGGTAGCCAAAGACCTTGTGCGTAAGCACCTGGTCAATCTTGTTGCTGATCTGCTCGTTGTTTTCGGCCTTGGTCACGCGCATGGCATCCAGCAACAACGTGTTGATGCGGGTGTAGCGGTCAATGGTTTCGGCGGCCTGCTGCGCGTTAGACTGAAACCCGTATTTCTTTACTAGATCAGCAATGTAGGCCTTGTCATCCTCAGAGAGGAAAGACAGTTTCTGGTATTGGTGGGCGTAGTGCCAAGCCAGATAATCATTGCTCAGCTCAAAGTAGTAGCGTATCTGGCGCACCATCACCAGCAGGTCTTCGGGTATCTTAAAGAAGGTGGGCGTGGTTGCCTCCAGCTGCTGGGAAAGCAAAATCTTGAGGGCTGCTATGCCGCCGCCGGTACGGGCATTCACCGGCACCACGGGCACGCCCAGTTCTTGCTGCAGTTCGGCTATGTCTATCTTTACGCCGTGCTTCTCGGCTACGTCCATCATGTTCAGGGCCAGCACCGCCGGAATCTTCAGGTCGGCGAGTTGGGTGAAAAGCAGGAGGTTGCGCTTAAGGTTAGAGGCATCTGCGGTGATGATGAGCACGTCTGGGTAAAACGCGGACTTCTTATCATGCAGCAGGTCAATGATGACCTTTTCATCCAGTGATTTCGGGTACAGGCTATAGGTGCCGGGCAGGTCAATGACCTGGGCCCGAAGGTTGGGCGTGAGGTTAGTGAGGCCCGTCTTCTTGTCTACCGTTACCCCCGGAAAATTCCCTACCTTCTGGTTGAGGCCCGTTAAGTGGTTGAACAGAGAGGTTTTCCCGGAGTTCGGGTTCCCGATGAGGGCAATCTTGGCAACGGCTGTACGGGGCGTGCTGGTAGCGGGACGCGGAACGGAGGCAGGAGCCGGAGCAAGAACTTGGGACATAGACTAAGCCTTTAACTTGATGGTAGCAGCTTCGTCTAAACGCAGGGAAAGGGTGTAATCGTTCACAATGATGGTAATGGGATCGCCTAGCGGGGCTCGGCTGTTGAGTTTCACCTCTTCGCCCGGAATACAGCCCATCTCCAGCAGTTTCAAAGACATATCAGGGTCGGTGAGGCAACAGATAATGCCCTTCTCCCCTATCTTCAGATCCCGCACGCTCTTTTGGTCTTTCTGCACCTGTCTCTGCTTTATTTAGACTTGTTATAAACAACCGCAAGGTACAAGGTGTTCCTTTTGAATCCAAAAAGTTAGACAGGTTTAACTGGGGAACCTTCATGAACGCGGCACATTTATTGTATTTGCCGTATTTGTTCCCTAATTTTCCTGTAAAACCAACCAAAAGAGCATGTCACTGTTCACTTCCAATAACCCTGCCCTCAAAGAAGAGACCTTCACAGAACTGGCGCATACCGAGGCCTACGCCGGACCTACCATGACCCTGAACGGCACCATCGCCAAGACGGCGGCCCTGTTTGCCATTGTGGTAGGGTTTGCGGTTTTTTCCTGGGATCTATTCTTTTATATGGGAGTGCCGCTGCCTTACCTCATTGCTATTCCGTTGGTAGGGGTGGGCCTGGCGTTCCTGATCACGTTCAAGAAACACCTGGCTGCCTACATTGCCCCGGTGTATTGCGCGCTGCAAGGTTTGTTTTTAGGCGGAATTTCTGGTTTGCTAGAATCTAAATTCCCCGGCATAGCTAACCAAGCCATGCTGCTGACGCTTACCATCTTTGGCAGCATGTTGCTGCTGTACAGTACCCGCGTGATCAGAGCCACGGAGCGGTTCAAATCCATCATCATCACCGCCACCTTCGGGATTTTCTGCTACTACATGCTTTCCTGGGTACTGATGTTGTTTGGCGTGGAGATGGCGCTTATCCATAGCAGCGGCTGGGCCGGTATCGCGTTTAGTGTGTTGGTAGTGATCATTGCCGCCATGAACCTGATCTTGGACTTTGATACCATTGAGCAAGGCGTTGGAGTAGGTGCCCCAAAGTACATGGAATGGTACTCGGCCTTCGGCCTGACCGTGACGTTGATCTGGCTTTATATTGAGATTCTACGTCTGCTGTCTAAGATCAATAGCCGTAACTAGAACTCATATTTTATTAAAACAGAAAAGCCCCGGTCAATGCCGGGGCTTTTCTGTTTTAGGCCTGTTTTCCTGAAAACAGCCCCAAAACGCTACTCATTGTAAAACACCCGCTTCACCCGCGTACTCACATTGGTGAGCAGTTCATACGGGATGGTGCCAATGCGGGCGGCCAGTTCAGTGAGCGGCAGTCCTTCCCCGAAGATGAGTACTTCATCATCGGCGCGCACGTCCAGGCCGGTCACGTCTACCATGCACATGTCCATGCACACGTTGCCAATGATAGGCGCGCGCTGGCCATGGATGAGCACCTCACCCACCCCGTTCCCGAAGCGGCGGTCATACCCATCGGCGTAGCCAATGGCGATGGTGGCGGTCTGCTTGTCTGTGTCTGCCACGCCGCGGCGGCTGTAGCCTACGGTGTCTCCGGCCTTGATCTGCTTTACTTGCGAGACGGTTGTCTTGAGTTGTCCCACGGTTAACAGGCTGCCCTGGTCACTGCCACTTGACTCAACGCCGTACAGGCCAATGCCCAGGCGCACCATGTCAAAGGCGGCCTCCTCGCCAAAACGTACAATACCTGCTGAGTTAAGGATATGCTTGGTTACCGTGTAGCCCAGGGATTTCTCCACCCGTGCAGCCATCTGTGTGAATTGGGCAATCTGCTCGCGGGAGAAGTCATTGTAAAGCGCCTCATCGGCGCCCGCCAGGTGACTGAAGACGCTTTGCACCCGCACGTGCGGCATCTGGTCCAGCACGGCAAGGGCCTCCTCCAACTCAGCGGCGTCAAAGCCCAGGCGGTGCATGCCGGTGTCTAGCTTTAAATGGATGCGGGGCGTTTTAGGGGTCTTTTCCGGAAAATAGTCCAGAAACCGGTGCAGCAGATCGGGCGAATAGATCTCGGGTTCCAGGGCGTATTGCTCCATCTTCAGGAAACTGTCGGCACTGGGGTTCATGACCATGATGGGCAATGTAATGCCGTGCTCGCGCAGGGCTACGCCTTCATCGGTGTACGCCACGGCCAGGTAATCCACCCGGTGGAACTGCAGCAGGTTGGCAATCTCATAAGACCCCGCGCCATAGGCGAAGGCCTTGACCATGACCATGATCTTGGTCTGGGGCTGCAGCCGGGAGCGGTAGTAGTTGAGGTTGTGCACCAGAGCATCAAGGTTCACTTCCAGCATGGTGCCGTGCACCTGCTGCTGCAGGGCGGCCACAATCTTCTCAAACTGGAACACGCGGGCGCCTTTCACCAGAATGGTTTCCTGCCGGAACGTCTCGGGGCGCAGCTGGCCCAGGAAGGAATCGGTGCCCAAGTAAAACTCGCTGCCCTTGGGGAACAGGTCCTGGTGGCGGGTAATGATGTCTCCTATGCCAATGACGCGGTCCACGCCGCGCGCGGAAATCTCCTGCGCCACCTGCTGGTAGAGCGCCTCTTCTTCCATGCCGGCCTCCAGTAAATCTGAGAGAATGAGTGTTTTTCGGCCGCGCCGGGCCTGGTGGGCCAGCACATCCAGAGCAATGCGAAGGCCAGCCACGTCATTGTTGTAGGTATCATCTATGACGTAGCAGCCGTTGATGGCTTCTTTGCGTTCCAGGCGCATGGCCACGGGCGTGAGCCGTTCAAAGCGCGAAGCCATCTGCTCGGGCGCCACGCCTAGGTACAGCAGCGCGGCTAGGCAATGCAGGGCGTTTTCCAGGGAGGCCTCGTCTGAGAAGGGCAGCGTCAGGTCCTGGCCGTGGCCCTGGTAATGGAACCGGATTTTGGTTTTGCGCTGCCGCATCTCCAGCACTTTTACCTGCACATCGGCGGCCGCCGAAGGAAGTTCTGCCTTGCTCCAGGTAAACCCGGGCAGGCCGGCTTTCTGGATGGCGTAGTGCACCGGCACCTGGTCGGCGCAGTAAATGAGTTTGTCTACGTGGGTAAAGAGCCTGAGCTTTTCCTGCAGTTTCTGGTTGCGGTTCTCAAAGCCCTCGTCATGCGCTGAGCCTAGGTTGGTGAAGATACCGAGAGTGGGTTGCAGCACATCGGCGAGTTTCTCCATCTCCCCGGGCCGGGAAATGCCCGCTTCAAACACGCCCACGGTGTGGCTCTCGTTGATTTGCCACACGGAGAGCGGTACCCCAATCTGGGAGTTATAGCTGCGCGGACTTTTCACCACGCGTTCAGACACGCTCAGCAGCTGGGCCAGCCATTCCTTGACAATGGTTTTGCCGTTGCTGCCGGTAATACCAATAACGGGCAAGGTAAATTGGCGCCGGTGGTAGGCGGCCAGCCGCTGCATGGCCTCAATGCTGCTGCTAACTAGCAGAATGTTGGCTTCGGGGTAAGCGGCTAGGTCCATAATGCCGGCGGCGTCTTCCACCACAAACTGCCGCACGCCTTGCGCATACAGCTCGGGTAGGTACTGGTGCCCGTCATGGAACTCGCCCCTAATAGCGAAGAACACCGATGAGGCGGCGTTGACCAGTTTGCGGCTGTCGGTGACCAAGTGCTGGACCGGATAGTTGGCTTTCCACTGGGCCAGGGTGCCGCCCATGACGTGGGCTATCTCTTTGAAGGTAAACATAGGCTCTTACAAGTAGTAGTCAAATATACGAGAGATGCCTATACCCTGCACCTTCCCGGCTTCGGGTGCCGCATAACCAGAGTTTTCCTGTTTTCGGCCTGTTTCCCCAAAAACAGCTTCAAAACGCCCCACTCTTGCCAGAAGCGTTCTTTCTTAGTAACCGCATGCTGCTTTTCAAGGACAAATCAACGCAGATTAGGCAGTGGGGCGGGCAAGGGTTACCTTTGCGGCTCAGAAAATATTTTTGTTGTGAAGTTGAATCGTTACCACGGCGCGGCCATCAGTGCCTTTTTAATATGGGGCTTTATCCCCTTCCCGCTCAAAGCCCTCACCGACTTTCCGGCCAGCCAGATTCTGTATTTCCGGATTCTGGTCTCGGTGCTCACGCTTTTGGCCATTTCCCTGACCACGCGCCGGCAGCAATGGCAGGAAACCCTGCAGTTATTCAAAGGCCAGGCCCCGAAGGAGCGGAAGCGTTTTGTGCTGTTCACGTTTCTGGGCGGCGTGTTGCTTACGGTCAACTGGCTGGCCTTCATTTACGTGGTGAACCATGTTGACATCCAGACGGGGTCTTTCTCCTATCTGCTGTGCCCTATTCTCACGGCCTTTCTGGGCTATCTTTTATTGCGGGAGCAACTGCGCCTAAACCAATGGATTTCTATTGGCCTAAGCCTCATGAGCTGCCTGTTAGTGGGTACCGATTCGCTCTATAACCTGCTGTTCAGTCTGCTCATTGCCGCTTCTTACGCGTTCTATTTGATCACGCAGCGCCTCATGAAAGACTATGACAAGATTGTGCTGCTCACGTTGCAACTGCTGCTGGCGTTCCTGTTCATCGGGCCTAGTTACCCATGGTTCGTGGGCGATTCGGCGCAGCCAATCACGGTTCATTTTGCCGGACAGATTGTGCTCTTGAGCTGGGTGTTCACGGTGCTTCCGTTATTTCTGAACCTGTATGCGCTCAAGGAACTGAAATCTGCCACGGTGGGCGTGCTCATGTACCTGAACCCCATCATTAATTTCACCATGGCGTTCCTGTACTTTGGCGAGGTGGCCAGCCAGCAGAAGATTGTAGCGTATTTTGTGATCTTCCTGTCGGTGATTTTGTACAACCTGCCCATTGGCAAGAAAAAAGAGGCAGAAGCTTCTATTTAAGTAAAAGCCGGTGCAGCCTTTGGCTTCGTTTTTGACTCTTACCTGTAAGAATTTATGTGTATGTCTATGAAATCTCTTCCCGTTCTTGTCTTCGCCAGCCTTGTGCTCATGGGCTGCGCCCACACCGAAAACCTGTCTTCTGAGCAGACGCCTCAGTTCTCGGCGCCGTTTACCCTGGCCCTGGAGAAACCGGTAACGGTGGGCAACCTGGTGGTGAAGCTGCAGAAAGTAGAGGACAGCCGCTGCCCCATGAATGCGATGTGCATTCGGCAAGGCTCAGCTATCACGTACCTGCAATTACAGGACACCCGTGGCAACGAAGCCACCAAAACCCTGTACCTGGGCGACGCCCTCCCCGCCCCCGACAACCGGGGCATGCGCTCTGCCGATACCGTTCTGGTTTCCATGGGTCCGCGGCAATACCAGTTGATTTTGTCTGAGGTGCAACCCTATCCTAATACCGCCAATACTTCTCCGGCGGAGAAAACAGCGAAGATAGAGGTGAGGGCGTTGTAGGTTGCTTTCGCGTTAAGGCAGTATGTTTTCCTGCTTTAGCTAGCGTGATGGCCGCTTTTGCCTGAGTCCTTATGCTTGGTTGTTTCATGGTTTCCCTCCGAGCGCTCACTGCCGCGAGGCCTCGTCTTTCCCCCTCGCACTGCCCTTGCGGCCGCTTTGCCTTCTTCTCTTAGCTAGAGTTATCACAGGGCCACAAGCGAGGCGCTCAGAGTAAAGACTGGAAACAGGGAAGGCGTGGGAAGGAGGTATTTGTCCGGAAGGCGTTCTAAGCACGTTTTTCGAAAAACAGGCTCAAAACACTGCTCCGCTCATTAAGCGCAGACTCTCCCCTTGAGGGGAGCGCAGAGGGGTGTTTACACAGGAGAGCACGTATTCCGTCCCCCTTTGAAGGGGGTAGGGGGACGACGCACTCCTGCAGAGCAATTCCGTTTCCAGCCCGTTTTCTCTAAAACACCCTCAAAACACGCTATCTACAGCTCATACAATTCCAACGGCAAACCGTCCGGGTCAGAGAAGAAGCAGAAGCGTTGGTTGGTGTGTTCGTCGGTTCTGATTTCCTGCACAGGCACTCCCGCATGGATTAGGTCTTGCCGAGCGGCTTCTACGTCTTTCACCGCAAAGGCCAGGTGACGCAGGCCGGCGGCCTCAGGGAAGGAAAGGCGGGCGGGGACCTCGGGGAAAGAGAACAACTCTAATACGTACACGCCGTTCAGGGCCAGGTCCAGTTTGTAGGAGTCTCTCTCCGGACGGTAGATTTCCTGGAGCACCGTGAGGCCCAGCACCTGGGTGTAAAAAGCCTTGGAGACGGCGTAATTGGAACAGATGACCGCTATGTGATGGATGTTCTTTAACTGAAGCATGTGTTGCAGAATTATAAAAACCGGTGGCTCTTTCTAAATACAGGAAGCACTTACGCCCTAAAACCCGAAACCTACCCGAATGCCGGAGCTTACTTTCTCGCGCTCCTGGAAACCGGTCACAAAGTCTACCCTGAAGATTTTGAACAGGTGCTCCAGCCCTACGCCCACCTCCAGGTAATGCCCCGAGGCTTGGGTATGGAGGTAATTCACGCTGCCCACTTCCTGCCATTTTAGTTTGCGCACCAGCGGCAGCTTGTTCAAAATAAAGCCGTTGAAATGGTGGCTGTAGTGGCCCTCAAAGAAGGTTTTCTGGGTGCTGTAGCGGTAATAGTCAAGTAACTGGAACCCGCTGAAGTCGCCGGACAGAATGGTGCGGTTGCCGGAGAAATGCCGAAAATCCATGAAATACAGTTCCTTTTTGCGCAGGAACGAGCCCACGTTGATGGTATAGTTACTGGTTCCCAGCAGCCCCAGCGCCAGTTCGTCCTCTACTCCTACGGTCAGGAAATCATAGTCCACATCGCTGCCCAAAAGCCCAGAGATACCTTTTTTATACACCAGGGTGAAGGTGGGCCACTCAGAACCCAGGTTGATTTTACGGTCTGGGTGGGAAATGTATTCGGCCCCGGGCCGGAAAGCCAGACCAATGGTGGCCGTGAGCGCCTGATGCCGCGGGAAAGCGGTACTGCCCACTTCGGCGTTAAAGGGATCATTGGGGGTGAAGGTTTTAGTAGCTCGGTCCCGAACCACGTAGTCTGCGGTATTCTGAAGCATGTCGCGCTGGGCGTACTCCATCTCAAACATGGCGGCCAGGCCGTTCACCAGTTCCCGCCGGTGCCAGCCGCGCAGAAAGGTTTTCTGGTAGAGCTTCATGTAATTCTCTTCCACCAGCAGCGTGTATACCGTGTTGATGAACGGGGTGATGGGCTCGTTGGCATTGAACTGGCTTACAAACCTACCTCCCTCAAAGCCGGCGGAGCGGCGGCGTACCATGTCATAGTTGTAGGAGGCCGACAGTTTGGCCTGCGGCTTTTCATTGCTGAACCCGTAGCGCAACGTAGGCGTGATGGTGTAGCTGCGGCGGTCTTCAAAACGTTTGGTGTAGCTAATGCGCAGGTTGGCCACTAGCCCCTCTACCGTGTTGTACTGCCAGATACGGGTTATGGGGTCCAGGCTGAAAGTGGTGCGCTCAAAGGAGTTCTGGTAAGAGTAGCCGGTGAGCAGCAGGTTAGACACGCCCAGCTGGTTGTTCTTTTTGTCTATGGAGTCTTTGTAGGGCTTGGAGTCTTTGATGACCTGCAGGCTGTCTTTCTCATGGTAATCCACCACTTCTTCCTCGGTTAAAGGCACCGGGCGCACCTCGGCCCAGTAGGAACTGTCCTGGGTATTGGCTTCTTTCTCAATGAGCAGCACCTCCTTTTTCTTGAAGAAATCGGCATCTGGGACCCCATCGGCGGGAGCGGATTTCTGCTGGGCCTTGCGCTCTTTCCTGCTGAGTTTCACGGCAGGCGGAGTCACAGCCACCGGCGGAGAAACTACCGGAGCCTGAGGAGCCGGCGTTGTTGGGGCGGGGGCCGGTTCCTGCTTCACAAAAGAGGCGGGTTTTACGCGGTACTTGCTGTACACGGCCATGAAATACCCATTGCCTTTAAAGCCGTAACCCTCTACGTCAAACGTGAATTTCTGGGACTGCAGCACCCATACGTTTCCGGCCGCAGGCGTGAACTGCTGGGTAATGCGCAGGGTGTCTACAAACTCAATCTGTTGGTCTTTGGTCACGTACAGGTTCAGGCTTTGCAGGCGCCAGGAACCATCTACAATGTAGAGGTAACCGGTCACGGCGGGGTCATTCTTGCGTTTGGGCGTGACTTTTATGCGGTGAATGAGGTGTCCGTTGTTCTGGTTGCTACCCATGAGCTCATACTTGTAGAAGAACATGGCGTTGCTGGCCAGCGGCGAAACAAACCCACGCTCGTTCACGCCCTTGGCCTTGACCAGGTTCTGGTAGAAGTTCACGTTGAATTCAGAGGCCTGGTTAAAGCTGAAGGCCCGACTGTTGCCACTCACCTTAGAGGAAATCATGCGTTCGCGGTACTTGTTGGGCTGCATGAAGTTCAGTTCAGACACCGACTCTGACAGATACAGAATACCCGGCTTGAGGCCCGCCGGCACTTTAATGATGCCCATGATCCGTTTAGGCATGTTCAAGAGCCGTTGCAGTCCTTTCACGTAGACCTGGGCCGTGTAGGCCTGCACCTCTTTGAGGTGGTATTCGCGCTTGGCGATGGCCTGCTGCATGATGCCGTAGGCCGGGTCTTTGCCGCTGAGGCTTACCCGCACCTCGTTGAGGTTATAGACCTCGGGAAGGAGCTGCACGTTCAGCACCAGGGGCGTAGGCTTCTCTTCGTCAAGTATCTCAATGGTCTTAGACTGGCTTTTATAGCCCACGTACTGGAACACCACGGTGTGCTTGCCGGGGTCTACGTTGAACTGGTAATTCCCCTGCTCATTGGTGGTAGAGCCCACGGTAGAACCCAGCAAATACACCGTCGCGAAGGCTAGGCCCTCCCCTTTTTCATCGGTGACTTTGCCTTTCACAATGCCCGCCTGGGCCGTGCCGCCCAAGAGACAAAGGAGGCAAAGCAGAGACATCAGTATTGGCCTTGAAGCAAAAGAAAAGAGAAACGGAAAAGGCATGAACGAAGGGTTTGACAGCATAACGAAAGATCCTTCGGGTTGGGTATAGGCCTTTATAGAGAAAACGCAATATTCTAAACAGCCCTGCCTCTGAGGGAAGAGAGGCCTGTTTCTTCCCCTTAAAGGTAAAAAGAAGATGCCCTATGAAACAAAGCCAGCGGGCGTTTTGGGCCTGTTTTCTTAAAAACAGGCCCAAAACGCTTACTTGGTGGCCAGGGCGGCCTCCTGTTTCCGAAGCTTTCTGCTGTACTGCATGTTGAGCAATACCCCCAGTAAGACCAGCGCAATGCCCAGGTAAGAATAGAAATGGAAGGTCTCGCCAAAGAACACAAACCCCAGCCCCAGCGCGTAGAGAATGCCAATATAGTTGAGGTTAGCCACCCGCGCCAGCTTCTCGATCTGATAAGAACGGGTCATGAAATACTGCCCCAACTGGGTCAGAATCCCCGTCAAACCCAACCATATCCAGTCATCGCCCCGCAGGGGTACCCAGTCAAACAGGCAAAAGATAGCTGCCAGTGGCAAGGACACCAGTGGGAAGTAAAACACGATCACCAGCGGGTGGTCTGTCTCGCTTAATTTACGCACCGAGTTATACGCCACCCCCGACAGGAATGCGCTGCCAATGCCAATGAGCAGGTAATACCATGAAATGCGCGTGTCTACCCCTTCAATCACCAGCACCCCGGCAAACGACACCAAGAAAAACACCCACTGCCACGGCGTCACTTTCTCCTTGGCAATGAACACCCCCAGCAAGGCCGTGAAAATGGGCGCCAGGTATTGAATGGTGACCGCCCCCGCCAGCGGAATATTCTGGAGCGTGGTATAGAACATGAGCAGCGAGAAGCCGCCGGCCAACCCGCGCGTAATCAAAATGCTCTTCCGGTTACCCCACGGCGAGATATTGGCCCGCCTGATCATGGCGTAACTGAGCACCAAAGAGATCATAGACCGGAACAGCACCACTTCCATAGGCGGCAAATGCGACAGAAACTTCACGCATACGTTCATGAAGGCAAAAAAGAACGTAGAAAGCAGCATAAACTGCACTCCTTTGGTCATAATGGTAAGCGGTAAAAATATGTGGCTGCAAAGGTCGGGCATAATAGGTTAGGAACCGAAAAAACTCTGGTTTTCCAGCGCTAACATGCAAACTGTTTTTGCCTACTTTTGGTTATTCTATAGACCAAGGATGCAAAGCCTAAGACCCAGAATGTTGGGATAGAGAAGGGATTGGTTTAAGGTTCTTCCTGAGGAAGAAAAAGCTTGCTAACCGTCATCTTTGGAATGTACCAGACCCAGCGTTTTGCGTCTGTTGCTTCGTGTTCTACTTTAAATGCGCACCTGTGTTTCAGCCGAAGAAAAATAAAGTCTATACCAAGAAAGAGGCGCTGCCCAAGATTGCCGCCTACTGCGCTTACCAGGAACGCACCCAGAACGAGGTGCGCGCCAAACTGCTGGATTACGGCCTGGACCTGGACGACGCCGATGAGCTGGTGATTTACCTGACCCATGAAAAGCTTCTGGACGAGGAACGCTACGCCCAGTCGTTCGTGCGGGGCAAGTACGGCCTCAAACGCTGGGGCCGCCGCAAAATACAGCAGGGCCTCAAAGCCAAAGGCATCTCTGACTTCTGCGTCAGGAAAGGCCTCCAGGAAATTGACCCAGACGTGTACTGGACTAACCTGCTGCACCTCCTGGAAAAGAAGAATGCCACCGAAGGGGAACGCAATCCCATGGCCCGCCGCCAGAAAATACAGTATTTCCTGCAAAGCAAAGGCTATGAACTAGACCTGATCCAGGATGCGTGGAAGGAGTTGGGGCTAGGGTAATGTGCTAATTTCTTAGTGTGCTATTTTTCTAATTTGGGATATGCAGATCTGGAAATATTGAGGAGAAGTAGGGGCAATCCCTTGTGGTTGCCCTTTACCATTTCCACCGCATTAGGGCAACCAAAGGGGATTGCCCCTACTTCTAATGATTTTTAATCTCGCCTTTCGTACACTGCCAAAACGGGGAGTCGCCACTACAGCTGGTTCAAGTTTTCAACTTCAATGAGGCGTCAGCCTCAATCTAAATTCCTACCTCTGCACCTTTTTTAAATAGCACATCAGCACATTAAGAAATTAGCACATTACCTTACCGCTTTTTAGGCACCGGCGGGGCAGCCATGGTCTCGCGGGGCATGAGGTAGACTTTGCGGCCGGTCATGTTCTCCAGCATGGGCTTCAGGATTTTCTCAGCGTTGATAGACGTCTGCTTCAGAATGCCGCTACTGATAGCCGCCTTTTTCACGTTGGCCTCGGCGTATTTGTAGCCTTCATCCACCAGGTCTGCATCCTGGAAATAGGTATTCTCCTTCCCGAAGACCTTGGATTGCGTGTGGTCAATGCGGTAATAACAGATTTCGGGAGCCGGCAGGCTCACGTGCAGGACCGAGTCGCCAATGAATTGCAGGTCGCTGGCCTCTAACTTTCTCAGGTCAATGCAGCCTACGGCCTCCCCGCCCACAATCAGGGCTATTTTGGAGTCTGGCAGAAACGTAGAGACTTCCTTTTTGTACTCCACTACGTCTTTGAAATTGAAGCGCACCAGTTCCAGCTTGCCCATATCCTCTACCTTGGTCAAGATGGTATTGTGCATCACCTCCACCGACGGCTCTTTGTCGCCCCTGAAAAAATCACGGAACGGCGCCAGGAAGAACTTCCAGACCACCACCGCCACGGCAAAAAACAACAGCAACGGGATAAGCTTACGGAAAATATAGAGTAGACGCATGGCCAGAAGATAGGTGCAAGTATCTATATGCGAAAACCGCACCGAAAGTTGCCTCGGCCGTTTTGGCGCTGTTTTCAGGAAAAGAGGCTTGAAACAGTTTATCCTTGGGCAGACCATTCCGCCTGGGTAGGCCACTCCAGCCCATACCGCTGCGCGTACCCTTTCCAGCCTTGCTGACCGCCCGTATGCACCGCCACTATGTTCGTCCCTTCCGGGAAATAATCTTGCCTGATCAAATCAAACACGCCAAACAGCATCTTGCCCGTGTAAACCGGGTCCAGGAGAATGCCGTGCCGGGAATAGAAATCCTGAATAAAGGTGAGCAGCGCTGGGGTGTGTTTGGCGTAGCCGCCGAAGTGGTAGGCCGTCTGCAGTTCCCAGTTCTGGAAGGCCAGCCCGGAATAGGCCTGCACCAAGTCCGTTACCTCTTGTTGCAGGAACTCGCCTCCCTTTAACGCCGGGAAGCCAAGAATGCGCCCCTGGCCCTGGGCACCGGCAATCATTCCGGCCAGGGTGCCCCCGGTGCCGGCAGCTACGCAGAGAACATCCCAAGGACCGTCTACCTCCATGACTATCTCAGTGCAGCCTTTCACAGCCAGCAGATTGGTACCGCCCTCTGGTAAGAGGTAGGGTTTTGGGGCCGTTTTTGCCATTTCAGCCTGAAACTGGAGGTCGGGCCGCAGGCGGTAATCAGAGCGGTTGAGGTAACGCAGGTTCATGCCGCAATTGGTAGCGTATTGCAGCGTAGGGTTGAGGGGCAGCGTTTCCTCACCCCTGATGTAGCCCAGCGTGGCAAACCCGTGCTCTTGCCCGGCGACGGCGACCGCGGCAATGTGGTTGGAGAAAGCGCCGCCAAACGTGACCAGGGTCTGGGCCTCCTGCTCCCGGGCAGCCTGCAGGTTGTATTTCAGCTTGCGCCACTTATTGCCCGGAATGGTAGGGTGGATCAAATCCTCGCGCAGCACAGACAAAGAAACTCCTTTCTCAGTGAGCAAAGACGAATGGATGGGCTGGACAGGAACAGGCATGAGGCAAAGCTACGAAAAGAGTTATTTGGCCAGGCGCAGAATCCTGAACGCACCCCGGGCCACCAGCAGAAACACCAGCGTGCCTATGACCAAGTCCGGCACCGCAGATTGGGTGAAATATACCAATCCGCCGGCCAAGATCACGCCTATATTCGCAATGACGTCATTGGAGGTAAAGATAAGGCTGGCCTGCAGGTGCGCCTCGCGGCTTCTGGATTTCTGAAGCAGGTACAAAGATACGGCGTTGCCCAGCAGCGCAAAAAGCGAAACCCCAATCATCACCCTGAAGTCAGGCATGGCCTCCGCGCCCAGGAACCGGCGCAGCACCTCGGCAAAGCCCAGCACGGCCAAGGCCAACTGGAAATAGCCGCTCAGGCGGGCAATGTTCTTCTTGCGCAGCACCGTTCCGCCCACCGCCCAAAGGCTTAGGCCGTAGACCAGGGCATCAGCGAGCATATCAAGACTATCGGCGATCAGGCCCATGGATTTGGCTAGCAGCCCGGTGGTCATTTCTATGACGAAGAAAGCAGCGTTGATGCCCAGCACCAGCCAAAGCAGCTTGCGGTCACCGGTAGGCGAATCTGCCTGGGTAGCGGTTTCTCCCGAGGCTTCAGACTCCAGTAGCCTGGCTCCCAAGCCCAATGTGGCCAAGGCACCGGCAATGGGCGCCACGGGGCCCTGGTGCCAGATGGTGGCTTCACGGGCCTGCAAGTCAAAATTGAGGCGCTTCACCGAAGGCTTCCCTTCCAGTTTCATGCGTACCATCTGCTCCTCGGCGGGGCAGTCCATCTGGGAGATATGGAAGGTTGATTTCTGCATAGATGTTAGATGAGTATCTACCCCGCAACCAGACTTCAGCCTTTATAAAAAAGCTTGCCGCCGTTTTGGGGTTGTTTTTCTCAAAACGACCCCAAAACGGCGGCAAGTATACCTACTAGGTAATTTATACTGCCTCGTGGTCCCGCCGACGGAAACCGTAGTACACGGCTCCGGCCAGCCCGGCCAGTAAGAGCAGGGAAGAAATCAGCGCTACGGTATTACCCAACGCATATTCTTTTGGCTGAAACTTGAACTCAAGGGCATGCTGGCCCGCCGGCATGTTCATGGCCCGAAGAATGTAGTTGGCCCTGAAGTGGTCTACAGGTTTGCCGTCCAGGAACGCCTGCCAGCCGTCTTTGTAGTAAATCTCTGAGAACACCACTACCCCATCTTTAGCCGCGTTGACCGCATATTTGAGGTAATTAGGCTGATACTCTACTAATTTAATGATAGAACCCACCGTGTCATAATTCTGCGGCTTCACACTCGGGAACTTAGACACATCTACAATGGCTTCGTGCTTGGCGTCAATGCCTTTGAGCGCGTTCAGTTCCTCATCTGGAGAGTTTACCGCCCGCACTTCCTCCACGTACCAGGCATTGCCCAGGTAGCCCGGAATCAACTGCACCGGCTGTTTCTCCTGGCCGGTAATCACGTATTTGGCGTTGAGCATGTTCAGCACCTGCACGTTGCCCTGCGCAATGTGGTTCTCAATCACGTCTTGGTAGCGGCGCAGCTTGGCCCCGTGGTAACCGCCAATGGATTTGTGGAAATACGAAGTGCGGGCATCATTGAACGGGTTAGGCGCATTGTACACACGGTAACTCAGTTCCTTGTCCTGCATAATGGCCAGGTCGGCGGGCGTAGGCTGGAAATAGGCCTTGCTATAGTCTTTCTGGAAATCATCATTGTTAAGGTAGCGCTTGTCTACGCCCCAAAGGTCTATCAGGATCAACAGCCCCATCACGCCGGTGGCCATGAAAGAGGTCAGTTTGTTTTTGGTGTACAGGTACAGCGTACCGGCGGCCAGCAGAATAAACACCAGAGACCGCAGCGCGTCGCCGCGAAGCATGGACTCCCGGTCTTCTCTAATGGCCTGGATAGGGTACTGGTATTGCGCCAGTTGCTCATCTACCGCGCCCACGTAGTCAAACATGCCACTGAACAGCACCAACAGCAGGCAAAGCCCGCCGGTAACGCCCAGGGCAATCAATAGTTTCTTCTGCAGGTTCTCAATAGGATAATTCTGTAGCACGCGGCACAGCGCCAGAATGGCCAGCAGCACCATGGTTACCTGGGCAATCACCAGCGCCATACTCACTGCCCTGAACTTGTTGTAGCCCGGGAACACATCAAACATGAAGTAGTTGAAGGCCTCAAAGTTCTTGCCCCAGCTCAACATGAAAGAAAGCAGGGTGGCGCTCAGCAGCCACACCCACAGGCGGCGCGGCGTTACCAGCAGACCCAACACGAACAGGAAGCAGATAATGGCGCCCATGTACACCGGTCCGCCTACAAAAGACTGATCTCCCCAGTAGTAGGGCATGGTAGAATTCTGGAGCTGCGATTCTGGCACCCCGCCCTGCAACAAGGCTTTATAGGTAGCCGAGTTTTTCTCAATTGGTCCCTGAGAGGCACCGCCGTAAAAATTAGGCACCAATAGGGTCATAGTCTCCCCCACCCCGTAGCTCCACTGGAAAGCGTACTCGCGGTCCAGACCAGACCCTACCTGGGCGGCGTCTTTACCCTGGGTCAGTTCAGAAGCGCCCCTGATGGAATACTTACCATACTCAGCAGTGGTATAGATACGTCCAAAGCTCACGCCGGCCGCCAGGGCAGCCCCGATGGCCAGGATAAGCGTGCGTTTGAAGAAATCTGGCAGACGGCCTTCCTTGGCCCAGGCCACCAGCTCTACAATACCAAAGATGAGCACGATAAAGAGCAGGTAATACGTGATCTGCATGTGGTTCATGCGCATGTGCATGGTGAGACCAAAGGCAAACAGTGCCGCCCCTAACCACACGTTTTTGCGGTAGGCGTACCAGAGCCCGGCTAGCACCAGCGGCAAGTAGGCAATAGCCAGTGACTTGGTGTTGTGCCCGGCCTCCAGAATAGCGAAGTTATACGACACAAACGCATAGGCAATGGCCCCCACGGCTGCCAGCATCGGCCGCAGGCCGAACACCACAAACATTATGTAGGCACACACCAACGTGATAAAGATATTGGAAGCTACCAGCGGCAAACCCAGGGTAAAGAGGGAGTGCACGTACTGGAACAGGTCACCGGAGAACTTCACGCTGATAAGGTAGGCGGGCATACCGCTGAACATGGAGTTGGTCCAGAGGGCCTCGTCGCCGGTTTTCTCCCGGAAGTCGGCAATTTCTTTGGCGCCGCCCTGGAACTGCACCACGTCATGCTGCATGAGGCTTTTGCCGTCAAAGAAAATAGGTGAGAAATACGCTACAACCAGCAGCAGGAAAAACAAAAGCACCAGCAGGTGCGGCAACACGTGCCGTTTGAAATCAATTTTTGGGGCCATGATGACGTTAATTGCAACAAAAAGCCCGATGCGGTGGGCATCGGGCTTGAAAGATACTAGGTTTATTTCACTTCTTCATAATCTACATACTCCCCACCGGGGAAGTCTTTTCGGGGCCGCTTTTCTTCGGGCACGTAGGCTACCTTCACCTTGCCGTTGCCGCCCGTGGTTTGGGCGTAAGTGGGCCCGGCAGATCTTTGCTGTTGCTGCTGGTATTGCTGCTGCGCCTGAGCCTCATACACGTATTGCTGGGCGTTGCGCATCTGTTTCTGTACAAACGTTTTGAGTAAAAAGCGGATGATGTACGGCATTAGATACCGCATCAAAATCATCACCGCCAGCATAATCAAAAAGAATTTCACTAGGCGTTAGGGTTTGGTTTGAAATAAAAGTCGCCGCCCTGGTACTGGTACACCTCAAAGGGGCTACAAGGAGTTAACGTCTGGTTTGGGCTTAACGTGTATACGCCGTAGCCTAAACCGGTCAAAATCTCTATCACGGCCTTGCGGTTGTCTGTCCCGTTCAGTTCTGTCTGAATCAACGGTTTAAATTTCTTAATGGTTTCCTGCAGGTGGGCAAATACCTGGTGCTCATAGCCTTCCACATCACACTTAATAAAGTCCAGCCGGTCCAGGTCTGCGAACAACTCATCTGGCACCCGCATTTCTACCTGGTATTTCTGGGCGTACTGCTCCTGCGCCGAGCTCGCGATTTTGGTCATGCCGTGGTGCACCAGCCCGTCGCGCACGGGGGTGCCCATCTCTATGGTGGTGTTCTCGCCGCCCAGGGCGAAGGGCAACAGCGTGAGGTTGTCTACCCCGCTGGCCCGCACGTTGTCTTTCCAGATTCGGCCAAACAAAGGCACCGGCTCCACGGCCAGCACCTTGCCCTCAGGCCCGGCCAGCCTAGACAGGAATGTGGAATAATAGCCCAGGTTGGCCCCAATGTCTATACAGGTAGACCCCGGACGGATGATTTTGCGCAGGAAGAACAGCTCTGGGTACTTGTCACGCCCCCGGCCCGAACCGATCATGATAATGTACATGCGGCTGACCAAACGCAGATAGCTCTCAAACCCGAGCGCCTTCACTAATAATTTGCGGAGAAGTTTCACGCGGTAAAGTTCTGCAATCTGGGGGGAGAAAACAAAAGGAAGCGTTTTGAAGGTGTTTTGGGGAAAACGGGCTGGAAAGGCAAACGGCGCAGTTAGTACATATATTTTTCTATATATAGAATATTCGGCAGTTCAGTTAAGGTTATCTGTGAAGAATTGAGGAGAAAGTATATGTTTATGTGTGTTTTACACTAGTTAGCTACAATATGAATAAAAAAGTAACTATATCAACAGGCATAATAGTTTGGATTATCCCTCCATTATTACTTTCCAATACATATGACATAAACCTCACACAAATACTAAAATCATTCTATAGCGTGCTACACTTACTTGCGTTAAGCAGTGTATTTCTTTTTGACTATCAATCAAGACATAAAATTCAGAAAACCTTGGTATTAACTGCTTTTCTCATTTATCCATTGCTTCTGACTGCAGATTCTACACAAATGTTTGCCGAGAAAACATATATAGTTGTTTTAATTACAGCTTGGATATATTTGATGGGATTTGCTGGATGGTTATATACAGAAAAATAAAAGACAGTAGCTAACACGGCACAGGCTTCATACTCGGCTACGCCTCATTCGCAGCCTGTACTAACCGTTACGCACCATAAAATTCATAATGAAAACAAAACTTCTCCTCATCCTAGCTCTTCTGCTTTTCCAGAGAGCATATTCACAAGAGATATTTAAGGAAGAAATTCTGAAGCATGGCATTGAAACCATAACAGCAATTGATGAAGATGGCAAGCAGTTAATTGAGTTTTTTAATGCCAAGGGTGAGATTGTTAAAGCGGGTGAAATAGAGATAGATGGCACTTTTAGCCTTAATGAAGAATACCGATACGATGAATTGGGGCGGCTCAATGAAATCATTAAATATACTACTGCAGGCAGGACTCACTCAACAAAAAAATACCAATACAATTCACAGGGTCAACTGGTTAAAGCTGAACTCTTAGATGATGATAAAGTTGATGTCACTTGGTCATACACATATGATATAGTTGGGAATAAGATAAAAGAAACAAAAGAATCAGGCACATCAGGCAGTTCTGTTACTGTGTACAAATATGACAGTAATCCCTCCTGACTCAAGAGGACAAGTCTAATAATACCATAGGAAAGGAAGAGAGGGTCAACTACAAATACAATGACAGAAAGCAACTGATGGAGATGAAAACCAAGTACTACTTTAGTGGCACTACGCTAACTCAGACTTATGAGTACAATGAAGTAGGCAAGCTAAAACAGTTAAAGGATAAATCATCAAATGGCGTTTCAATGGTTATAATCTATACCTATAATGAAAAAGGGCTTCTGATTAGTGACACTTGGAGAGGGTCCTTGGGCAAGAAAGCTTACACTACTCATTATATAATTAACAAAAAGTAGAATTAAAGCACCTAAGACAGCACATAAGCAAAGCTTCGGCAGCTACGCCACTTCAAAGCAAGGTCCGTTATTCCCAACTATAAACCCCATGAAACAATCAGCTTTACTCCTGGCTGTTATCGGTTTGTTAACAGCTTGTTCTACCGTGCAACCAGTAAGTACCAGTGCAGGCCCTGAATTCCAGACCACCGAACCACTGATGACCCAATCGCTGTTTAGTGACAAGGCTGCCACCATTTCAGAAGAGAACATCCAAAAGATACTGGACGGCAAATACAAGTTGCCGCAGCAACTGCGCGTGGCCATTGCAAGAATTGACCCGGCAACCCAATTCAGAAGGCCTTACTGGAGCGATGAACAGTATCTGAAGACCCAGCAATCTTATTTAGATTTGTTCTCAGACAAACTGAAGCAATCAGGCAAGGTGACCAAGTTATCTGTTATTCCAGACCTGCTGCTGGCCAAAGCCCCTACCTTTACCAACCTCAGGGAAGCCGCCGTGAGAATGCAGGCAGATGTTATAGTGGTATACACCATTTCAAGTGATATTTACTCTAAGTACAAGGTTTTCTCACGGCCAGACATCAAAGCATTTGCCACTACCCAATTGGCCGTCATAGACGTGAGAACAGGCCTGATTCCGTTTTCCACCATAGTCACCAAAGACTTTCTGTCGCAGAAGGGAAAGGAGGAACTTGAGAATGCAGAGGCAGCGGCCCGTATCCAGAATGAAGCGGTTCTTCTGACTATCCAAGACATTGGGCAGCAAATCACAGCATTTCTTAATGCTAAATAAGCTTGGCAGTAATAACATAGCCGCTTTTTTCTTTACAGACTGCTGGCCTGGAACTTTAGGCGCCAGATAATTTCACTTATAGTAAGACACATCTCACCACCCAACCCCATGACAAAGAAATACGGCTTGCACGGCAAGTTAACCGCCACAGACGGCAACAAAGACGCCCTCGCTTCTATCTTGGTGAAAGCCTCCAAATTAGTGTTCACCATGAAAGGGTGCCACGTTTACTTTATCAGTGAAGACAAGAATGATCCTGCCGCCGTCTGGGTCACCGAGGTCTGGGACAGCAAAGAGGACCATGACAACTCCCTGCAGGTGCCCGGCGTGCGCGAACTGATTACCCAGGCCATGCCGCTTCTCGCCGAAAAACCGCAGAAGGCCCAGGAGCTGGACATTTTGGGCGGCGCCCTCAGGTAACGGCCATTTAGAGTACCCTAACCGGTAAAGCAGATGGCGGTTTATTGGCTGCGCGGGACATCACGAATAAGCAGAGCCTTCTCTCTAAGGGGAAAAACAAGGGATGACCTTCTACCTACAGGACAGTAAGATTTCCTGAAATCGTGCGTTTGGGAATTAACTTTCCTGTAAAGCAGGCGTTTTTCAGAAATCACTCCCAAAACAGAACCGAACTACTTATATTAGAGCTGGTGTTCAGGTTGGAAATCTCAGGTATGACCTTATTCAGAGTAAATTATTCTTTGTTCCGGTGTCTCGGCGCCGCTATTCTGTGTCTCTTCTTTTTTGCGTGTAAAGAAAAACGGCAGGAAAACGGCCTGTGGGAAGAAAAGGAAGAAACCCGGGAAAAAGTGGCCGTCCCGGCTTCGTTTACGGCAGACAGCGCGCGCCAACTGGCTGTGAAGTTGGACTCAGTGTTCAAGCATTTCCATAAGCGCCGGGGCTTTAACGGCACGGTGCTGGTGACCAAATATGACCAGGTTATCTATAAAAACGCCTTCGGGATGGCCGATTTCTACCGCCGCGATTCCCTGACGGTGAACACCGCGTTTCAGTTGGCCTCGGTCTCCAAGCAGTTCACGGCCATGGCCATTATGATGCTCAAGGAAGACGGCAAGCTGAGTTATGAAGACAGCGTACAGCAGTATTTTCCGGCCTTCCCGTACCATGGCATAACCATCCGGCAGCTGCTCACCCACCAGAGCGGTTTGTCTAATTACACCTATTTCAGTGACAAGCTGTGGCCAGACCGCAACAAGAACCTCACCAACCAGGACGTGGTCAACTTGATGGTACAGCACCAGCCCAAGCCTTATTTTAAGCCTAATACCCGCTTTGACTATAGCAACACCGGTTACAGTCTGCTGGCCTCTATTGTAGAGAAAGTCTCTGAAAAGCCGTTCGCCACCTTTCTGCGCGAGCGTATTTTTGAGCCTCTTGAGATGAAGCACACCTTCACCTACAGCCCAGACGTAGCCACGCTTACCGGCAAAATAGCCACCGGCCACACCCGCTTTAGGCAGAAACGCACCTCAGACTACCTGGACACCGTGCTGGGCGACAAAGGCATTTACTCTACGGTAGAAGATCTCTACAAGTGGGACCAGGCGCTCTACACCCAGAAACTGGTGAAGCGCGAAACTCTGCACGAAGCCTTTACCGGCACCCGGCAAGAGAAAAGAAAAGACGAAGACTACGGCTTCGGCTGGCGAATTAAACCCCTGGAGAACGGCGATACCGCCGTGTACCATGGCGGCTTGTGGCACGGGTTTTCCAGCTACCTGCTCCGTAACCCCAAAGAACACAGCGCCCTGATTATCCTCAGCAACCTGCCCAACGGGAGCTTCAGTTACCTGCAGGAACTCAGGCATTTCCTGTACCCAGTGCACCCAGACAGCGTGGCCAAACTCAGCAAGCAGGGAAAACTGGCGGCCCGGTTGTAGTTTCTGGCAAGTCATCTTTTTTTCCTTTGTTTTCGGCAGCCACCTCTTAAGAAATCAAAGCCTGTTTTTATGTTGTTTTGGGAAAAACGGGCTATAAACGCATAGGCTACAACAGGAAACATAATTCATGCATTTGGGATTAGTTTTCCAGCAAAATGCAGTTCAATAGGCAGACTCTCCCCTTGAGGGGAGAGTCTGCCTATTGAACAAACCTTCATCGCTACCGTTAATAGCATTCCTTCACGCAAACACTCTATTGTTTGTATATTTTTTAATTTATCAGGAAATTATTTGCGAATAATGTTTCATTTTTGAATAAATACTGCCACATTTGTTTATTGACCATTTAAAAGTCAACAAGTATGTGTGGAATTGTTTGTGCATTTGATTTAAAAGAACCTGCTGAGGCGCTTCGGCCGCAGCTATTGGAAATGGCGAAGTCTATCCGGCACCGTGGTCCGGATTGGAGTGGGGTGTTTAGTAATGACAAGGCTATCATGACGCATGAGCGCCTAGCTATTGTGGACCCTATCTCAGGTAAGCAGCCTTTGTTTAACCAGGAAGGAACCTTGGTGCTGGCCGCCAACGGCGAGATATATAACCACGTGGCCCTGCGCCAAGAGCTTACCATTGACTATAACTTCCAGACCAAATCTGACTGCGAAGTCCTGCTGGCCCTGTACCAGGAGAAAGGCGCTAAGTTCTTAGATGACCTGAACGGCATCTTCGGCTTTGCCCTGTATGATATTGAAAACAACGAGTACCTCATTGCCCGCGACCACATGGGCATTATACCGCTGTACATTGGCTGGGACCAAAACGGCACTTTTTACGTGGCCTCAGAACTGAAGGCCCTGGAAAAGACCTGCTCCAAAATTGAGCTGTTCCCGCCGGGCCATTACCTGAGCAGCAAAGAAGAAGGCTTCCAGAAATGGTATGACCGCGACTGGAAAGAGTACCAGAACGTAGCTGAGAACCAAACCAGCATCCAGGAACTACGCGAAGCCCTGGAGGCTGCCGTGCACCGCCAATTGATGAGTGATGTGCCCTATGGCGTGTTGCTTTCAGGTGGGCTGGATTCTTCCATCACCTCGGCTATTGCCAAGAAGTATTCTGAGAAGCGCATTGAAAGCAATGACACGGAGAAGGCTTGGTGGCCCCAGTTGCACTCCTTCGCTATTGGCCTGGAAGGCTCCCCAGACCTGGCCGCGGCCCAAAAAGTAGCCGACCACCTGGGTACCATTCACCATGAGATCAAATTCACCATTCAGGAAGGCATAGACGCGCTCAAAGACGTGATCTACCATCTGGAAACCTATGACGTGACCACCGTGCGCGCCTCTACCCCCATGTACCTGATGGCCCGCGCCATTAAGTCTATGGGTATTAAGATGGTGCTCTCCGGCGAGGGCGCCGATGAGATTTTTGGCGGTTACCTGTACTTCCACAAGGCGCCTAACGCCCAGGCCTTCCACGAGGAGACCGTGCGTAAGCTGGACAAGCTGCACATGTATGACTGCCTGCGCGCCAACAAGTCTCTGGCCGCCTGGGGCATTGAAGGCCGCGTACCATTCCTGGACAAAGAGTTCATGGACGTGGCCATGCGTCTGAACCCCCATGACAAGCTCATCAACGGCGAGCGTATGGAGAAATGGGTGCTGCGCAAAGCCTTTGAAGACTACCTGCCCGCCAGCGTGGCCTGGCGCCAGAAAGAGCAGTTCTCAGACGGCGTAGGCTATAACTGGATTGACACGCTCAAGGAAATGGTGAACCAAAAAGTAAGCGATGCCCAATTGGCCAACGCCCGCTTCAAGTTCCCCATCCAGACGCCCAGCAGCAAGGAAGAATACTATTACCGGTCTATCTTCCAGAAGCATTTCCCCAGTGATGCAGCTGCCCTCTCGGTGCCGTCTGTACCGTCGGTGGCCTGCAGCACGCCCATCGCGCTGGAGTGGGATGCCTCCTTCAAGAACCTGAACGACCCCTCAGGCAGAGCCGTGGCTAACGTGCACGCTGATGCTTATAAGAAGGATTTGGTGGAGGAAGTTGTAGACTAGTTAGATTTTTAGAGACCAGAAGCCCCACCCGTTTTCAAAACGGGTGGGGCTTCTGGTTTTAGGGTGTTTTGGGGGAAATGGGCTTAAAACGAAAAGCACTTAAAAGCGCATATAATTAATATATTGAGATACTATTTGGCTTTACTGTTGAGTATAACAGATAAACCAAATAACTCCGTTTAGCAATTAGTTAGCATAAAAATGAAAACTAACTTTGAAAACATTATTTAAGGCCATTCTTGTTGCTGTTACATTAACTTCTTGTAATGTAGACTTAAGAGGAAAAGCTGATGGTAATGGAATACCCAAAAACCCAATGGTCGGTCTAGAACCTCAATCTAGCCGTGACTTAAAGCGCACAGGAGTAAGCGAGAGCAGTCTAATAGGCAAAACCACTGTTGAGGTAGCAAACTTGGGCTGGTTGAGTTGTGCCCTCACCTATATAAATATTTATAAAAGCAAGTATTCTATTGTTATACTCGCGAAATCACAAGAAGAATGTGGGAACGGAAAAGGCAAAATACTCCTTGAAAGGTATATCGGTAGGAATGGAAACAAAATGATTTTTGAGGTACTAGACGAAATCAACATAAAGTCCACCTATCCCGAGAATGAATACATCTGGACATCCTGCGAGGGGAAGGGAGTGGATCGTGAGGGTTTGTATATAATAAATTATAAAGTCCAGCAGCAGGCTAAATTTACGAGCATCCTTGAATTATGGGCAGTAGACCTTAAAGCTGGTAAGTTTATACAAGAAAGTAATGTGGATAGTGTTACCTGTCTCAATCCTATACACCCTGATAACTTATAAATTCGTATGCTAAGGCAACTCCGCCGCCATATAGCCCAGTATCGTTTATTTAAATTAAACCTTTTAAGAAAAACACCCGCTAAAAGAACCAAGTAGCTTGCCCTATGAACGCAGTGGAACAAAATATAAAATCAATAGAAGCACTCTGTCAATTACACAAAGTTGACAGGCTGTTTGTGTTTGGCTCCATCCTAACAGATAAATTTGGTGCAGAAAGCGATATAGATTTTGTAGTGAAGTTTGGCCCGGTTCCTCCCTACAACTACTTTGAAAATTATCTTGGGTTTAAAGAGTCTTTAGAAAACCTACTCTGTAGACCTGTTGATTTACTGGAAGAGCAGACTATTAAGAACCCTGTCCTAAAAAAATCCATCGACAGAACCAAAAAACTAATCTATGGACGAGAGGATAAAAAAGTGGCTGCTTGATATATTATCTGCCATTGACGAAATAGACCAATTTTTCAACACTTACCCCAAATCCTTTGAGTCGTTCCAAACCAATTGTTATGCTTCGCCGGGCTACAGAAAGGAACCTGGAGATTGTTGGGGAGGCAGTAAACCGGATTCTGGTAAAAGACCCTGATTTCCCAATTGAACAAGCCAGAAGAATAGTAGGGCTAAGGAATCAAATAATCCATGCCTAAATCAAATAATCCATGCCTATGATAATATCTCAGATGAAACTATTTGGGCCATTATAATTAATCATTTACCAAAGTTGAAAGCAGAAGTAGATAAACTACTTAAATAAGCACCAGAGCCAAGAGTTGCTATATCCAACCTCGCAAAACCATTCTACCTCTTCCCTTCCTTCTCCCCCACCGCCTTCTTCACCGCCGGGGCCACTACCGTGCCCAACAGCTCAATGGCGTGCATAACCTGCGCATGCGGCAAGGTGCCCACGCTAATATGCAGCAGGAAACGGGTATTCCCGAACAGCTCATGTTCCCACAGAATCTTATCTATCACCTGCTGCGGGCTACCCACCAGCAGAGAACCTTCGGGCGCGCGCATGAGGTCATACTGCTCGCGGCTCATACCAGACCAACCGCGTTCCCGGCCAATCTTGCCCATTAAATACGCATAAGGCCCATAGAATTCACTGGCCGCCTTCTGCGAGTCATCAGAAATATAGCCATGGGAGTTGATGGCCAGTTGTAGCTTGTTGGCGTCATGCCCTGCCTGCTGCCAGGCTTGCTTGTACAGGTTAGTAAAGGGCACAAATCGCTCGGGGTTGCCGCCAATAATGGCCAGGGCCATGGGCAACCCGTAGCTGGCTGCCCGAAGCACAGATTCCGGTGTGCCGCCTACCGCCACCCAAATGGGCAGTTCTTTCTGGTACGGCCGGGGGTACACGCCCAGGTTATTAATAGAAGGTCGGTGCTTGCCTTTCCAGGTGATTTTCTCGCTTTTATTTAACTGTACCAGCAGGTCCAGCTTCTCAGAGAATAATTCATTGTAGTCTTTCAAGTCCTGCCCGAACAGCGGGAAAGACTCCGTAAAGGAACCCCGGCCGGCCATGATCTCGGCGCGGCCTTTAGAGAGCAGGTCTACGTGCGCGAAGTCCTGGAACACCCGCACGGGGTCATCTGAGCTGAGCACCGTCACGGCACTGGAGAGCTTGATATTCTTGGTTTTCACGGCTGCCGCTGCCAGCACTACCGCCGGCGAAGAGACAATGAAATCAGGCCGGTGGTGCTCGCCAATGGAGAAGACATCCAGCCCCACCTGGTCCGCCAACTCAATTTCCTCCATGAGGTCCCGCATGCGCTCATAAGGGCTCAACAAGGTCCCGGTAGCCGGGTCTGGGGTATTCTCTACGAAGGTGGTAATGCCAATTTCCATTCGGTCTTTCTGTTTGGTGCGCAGGCACAAGGCCCTCTGGTTCTAACGGAAGAAAGACAGAAAAGCTTCGGGGGATTCTTGCCAGGGGCCATGGCTATACAAAAGCATATCCAGCATTTCTTGTAGGGACAGGGCTTGACCTGTCCGCACGCGTTGCCCTCTTCCTCGTCCCCCTTTGAAGGGGGTAGGGGGATGACTAAGGCAGTGGGAGAACCAACTGCTACACCACAAAGAAGGACAAAGCTAATTCTCGGGAATGCCATATATCAGCAGGAGTAATCACCCCCCTACCCCCTTCAAAGGGGGACGAAATACGTATGAAATGCGTGCTCTCCTGTGTAAACACCCCTCTGCGCTCCCCTCAAGGGGAGAGTCTACCTGTAGAAACGTTTATGTGGGAAGTAAAGAATATCCAACCACTTTCGCCTCCTTGCTTACGTTTATTAAAATCTAACCCTAAAACCTATGTTGGATATTGTCATAGACGCCCGCAAAGCCTCCTTGGCGCCGGGCATGGACGTGCGCCGTATTCTGCCTTTTAGAATGCGCCGCATGGTAGGCCCCTTCATTTTCATGGACCATGCGGGTCCGGTAGACGTGCAGCCGCCGCTGCAGCATAACCTGGACGTGTTGCCCCACCCGCACATTGGCTTGTCTACGGTCAGTTACCTGTTTGGTGGCCAGGTCACGCACCGAGACAGCCTGGGTGTGGAGCAGATCATCAGGCCCGGTGAGGTGAACTGGATGACGGCCGGCAGCGGCATTGCCCACTCAGAGCGTTTTGAAGACCCTGCCACCCTGGCTGGCGGCCAGTTGGAGATGATCCAGACCTGGGTGGCCTTGCCCGAGAAAGATGAAGAAGCCGCTCCCGCCTTCACCAACTACAAACCCGAACAGCTGCCCATCTTCACCGACTCCGGCGTCTGGATGCGCCTGATTGCCGGCGATGCCTACGGTCTGCGCAACTCTGTCAAAACCCATTCGCCGCTGTTCTACCTGCATGTGGTGCTGGAGGCCGGGGCCCGGTTAAGCTTGCCCACAGAACACACGGAACGCGGTATTTACATTGCCAAAGGAAGCCTAGAAGTATCTGGGAGAATCTACACCGTGGGCCAGATGCTGGTGTTCACCAAAGGCGCCGAACCGGTGATTCTGGCCAAAGAACCTACTACGCTCATGCTATTGGGCGGGGAGCCCTTGGGCGAGCGGTTTATCTGGTGGAATTTCGTCTCCAGCCGCAAAGAACGCATTGAGCAAGCCAAAGCCGACTGGAAAGAAGGCCGCATTCTCTTACCGCCTACCGACAACGCCGAGTTTGTGCCCCTCCCCGAGGATAAATCAAGCCCCGCCGGAAACCCATCGCCACAGGCGCTTTCCTGAAAGAGAGGCTGCCAAAAAATTTATTACCTTTCTGGCAGCGGATACCGCCTCTACAAATTCACCTTAATATTTTATGCAATTCCTATCCCTTGAACCCTTCGTTCCCTCCGGAAGTAACTTTACAGACGCCAAACAATTCTTCCAGGAACTGGGCTTTACCCTTACCTGGGACGCCGGGGATTATATTGGTTTTGAGCGCGATGCCTGCAAATTCATCCTGCAGAAATATGACCACGCAGAATTCGCCCAGAACTTTATGCTCAATGTAAAGGTGAGTGATGTGGAGGAGTTCAGAAACGGTTTGCTCTCCAGGAAACTGCCAGAGAAATACGGCGTTACCGTTGGGCAGCCCACCCAACAACCGTATGGCAAAGAAGTGAATGTGATTGACATGGCGGGCGTTTGCTGGCACTTTGTGGAGGGCAGCTAATAGCCATGGGCACTATGCCAAAAGAAACGAGGCAACCAGGTCTGATCTGATGGTCCTTCTCTAGCCTTTCGCCAGCTTCTTTATTGTCTGTTTCGGGGCCGTTTTTGGCAAAACAGCCCCGAAACAGCTTTTACCGCTTGCTGCTTTTTCCCTGGCCCAGGCCAATCTGCACGCCAATAGAAGGCACAATAGTGATACCGGAGTAGTCTACTGTCTCGCTTTTCAGGAGCTCAAAGGTGCCGTAGTTCTGGTAAAACATAGACAGGGCCGGCAACAGGTAAATGCGCTTCACGCCAATCTTTCCGTTCACAAACAGTCCATAAGACCCGAAGCTTTGTTTTCTAGTAAGGCCTTCCAATTGCACGGCTTTTCCGCCGCCTATTTTCTCATACAGCCGGCCCGGTACCAGACCATACTCCACAAACGTGTGGTTGTAGGCTACGCCGAAGGAAATATTGCCAAACTCTTCATCGGGCCCGAACGACCGGCTGAACACCAGAGGCACCAGAATGTCTTTTCTAGTAGCCTTGAACTCCAGAATAGGGGTGAGTTTTCCCAGGAAGATCTTATCAAAAATATCTGACTTCTGCCCGGCGTACTGCACGCCCAGGCTGCCGTACCAATCCAGATTGGCGCCCGCACCGGTTCCGGCCTCGGGACCCATAAACTGGTACATAGCATCCAGCACGTGCACCCCAGAGGCATATTTGTAGCCCACGTCTACCCGCGGCAACACTCCATAGCGCACATAGAAATCAAAGGTGGGGCCCACCGGGTCCAGGGAATAGGCAATAGCGGCCTTGGTGGCAGACTTTACCAGCCCGTCATAGTACACAGAGTCGCGGTTGGCCAGGGCCTTGATGGCGTCTTCGGTGACGTCTTTGAGTTCGCCAATGGGTTCAGAGGCCAGGTTTCCGCCGAAGTTGGCGCCAACCTTGAACTGCCCGTGCGGCGTTACCCGCCCCGAATGGATAATGGACCGAGGAGCGGTACAACTGGCCAGGGACGCCAACAACACCAATAACAATAAGGACCCTTGGCTAGAAAAGAAACCAGTTACGCGCATACCTGTGGCAGAAAAAATCAAATGAATAAAAAATGGAGCGAGAAACGGGATTCGAACCCGCGGCCCTCAGCTTGGGAAGCTGATGCTCTACCAACTGAGCTACTCTCGCAGATGGATAAAGATCGCTTAACAGACAAAGATAGGCAGCCATTCCCCTACGCACAACAGGAATAGTTTTTGGGCAAAGGAAATGTGCGCTATTATCCACAAGGCCCAGTAACCTTGTTCCAAGCTCTTATCAGATTTTCCGTTTTGAGCCCGTTTTCCCTAAAACTGCATCAAAACGCATTTAACGCTTACTAAATGTAGGCTCCCCTTTGTGGGGGGACAAGGGGGTGTTTACAAAGGAGAACAACTCTTGGAGAAGCCATCGGCACAGACGCTCGCAGGAGCTGTGCACACTACGAGGTCTTTGGACCGAGCGGCAATGCGGTGGCAACGGTTCATCCCTGCTCTTCCGAATTTGCAATCCGGAAGTTGTTGAAGGGGGATTTGAAATCCCCTTCTTTTGCTAGCGGTTCCCTCCTTATTCACACAGTCAATCCGGAATTTCTCAAGGCCCGTACGTACTTAAATTACACAACCTTCTATTTACTGCTATGAAAACATCATTTTTACCCATTGCCAGAAAGGCCGGCGTTGCGCTAGTGGCTGCCTGCTGCTTTTTGGCCAGCTCCTGCGAGAGCAAACGCAGCAACGAACCAGAGCGCGAAGCCCGTGACGAGGTTGCCAGAGCCCAGAAAGAAAACAATAAGATGGCTGATGAAAATGAGCAGCCCGCTACTGCACCGGCAGGCACCGCGCTCAAGCCCACCGGTCCTAAACCCGCCTGGGCCGACCAGATCACCGGACCTATGCAGGCCGTGCTGGAGAAACTGGCCAGCTACAAAGCCAAGCCTATTCCGCAGTTAACCGCGCAGCAGGCCCGCCAGAACCCCACGCCTACTACGGCCGTCATGGACCTGATCAAGGAAAACAACATCACCCTACCTCCTTCCAAAGTAGACACTGTGGGTAAGAAAATACCTGTGACCGGCGGTCAGATCCATGCGCGGGTATACACGCCTAAAACCGGCAAAGCCACCTACCCCGTTATTGTGTATTACCACGGCGGCGGCTGGGTGATTGCTGATCTGGATACCTATGATGCCTCCGCGAAGGGCTTAGCTGAGCAGGCAGATGCCATTGTGGTGTCGGTTGCGTATCGTCAGGCCCCGGAGAATAAATTCCCGATGGCCCATAATGACTCTTTTGCCGCCTATAAGTGGGTGCTGCAGAATGCGGCCTCTATGAAAGGTGATCCTAAGAGAGTGGCCGTAGTAGGCGAGAGTGCCGGAGGGAACCTGGCCGCTTCGGTGAGCATGATGGCCCGCGACCAAAAGGTACAGATGCCTTTGCACCAGGTGCTGGTCTACCCTATTGCCGGCTATGACACTAACACCCAATCTTACCAGAAATATGCCGCGGCCAAACCCCTGGACAAACCCATGATGGAGTGGTTCTTCAAGCAATACCTGCGCTCCCCTGAAGATGGGAAAAGCCCCATGATTAACCTAGTGGGCGCTAACCTGAAAAACCTTCCGCCAACCACCATCATCAATGCCCAGTTGGACCCGCTCCAGACCGATGGCCAGAAACTAGCCGATAAACTTAAGGCCGATGGCGTGACCGTAGAGCACAAGCTGTACAACGGGGTGACGCATGAGTTCTTCGGGATGGCCGCCGTATTGCCCGAAGCCAAAGAAGCCCAGGCCCTGGCTGTTTCTAAGTTGAAAGGCGCCCTGAACAAGTAACCTGTTTTCGCCCTATTTTCCGGAAAACGGCCCCGAAACAGTAAATCCTGTTTTGGGGCCGTTTTCTGTTTTATCAGTTCTGTTTTTAGCGCAACTGGTCACCGTCTTCCTATACCCAGATTTCCGGCTGCGCATTCTCTCATGAAACTCTGCGCCCGGTTGCGTAATTTTGCGGGGCTTATTTCTGAACATGATAAAATCTTTCCACCCGAAGGTCCTCAAGCAGAGTGTGCACGTGGCGATGCTGCTGGCCCTGGCGGTAGCTATGCTGCTATACTCCATCAGTCGGGTTCTCTTTTTTGTTTTCAACCGGGGATTCTTTGCAGAGACGTCTCTCTCAGACCTGCTGTACCTCATGTGGGGCGGCCTGCGCTTTGACCTGGTGGCGGTGCTGTACACCAACCTGCTGTTCATTGCGCTCATGGTCCTGCCCTTCCGGTTCAGGCACCACCCAGCTTACCGGAAGGCGGTGAAATGGGTCTTTATCTTCTTCAATGCCCTAGGCCTGGCCCTTAATTGCATTGACTTTGTGTATTACCGCTTCACGTTGCGCCGCACTACCGGCAGTGTGGTCAGGGAGTTCGGGAATGAGGACTGGGGCGGTTTGGCGGGAAGTTTCCTGGTAGATTTCTGGTACATTCCGGCTATCTGGTTTGCGCTGGTGCTGCTCTTGGTATGGCTGTACAACCGCATCAAACTGGAGAAGTCGGTCCGTTATAATCCCTGGGTATATTATCCCTGGCACGTGGTGTTGCTGGTGCTTACCGTGGGGCTGAGCATTGCGGCCATGCGGGGCGGGTTCCGGCACAGCACGCGGCCCATCACGCTCAGTAACGCCGGCGAGTACGTGGAGCGGCCGCAAGAAATCTACCTGGTGCTCAACACGCCCTTCTCCGTGATCAGGACCATTAACAAGACCAGCTTCAAAAAGCTGGAGTATTTCCCTGAAAAGGAAGTGGCGCAGCTCTACAACCCCATTCATCTGCCGGCAGACTCTACGGTTTTTAAGAAGAAAAACGTGGTGGTGATTATTCTGGAGAGCTTCGGGAAGGAGGCCGTGGGCGGCTACAACCAGCACCTGGAAAATGGCACCTACACCGGCTTCACCCCGTTCATTGACTCGCTCATGCAGCACAGCAAGGTGTACTGGAACTCGTTTGCCAACGGCCGCAAGTCCATAGATGCCCTCCCTTCCGTGCTCACCAGCATCCCCAGCATTCAAGAGCCGTTCGTGCTTACTCAGTACGTGAGCAATGACCTGCCCAGCTTGCCACGCACGCTCCGGAACAGCGGTTACCACACCTCCTTCTTCCATGGCGCGCCTAACGGCTCCATGGGCTTTGATGCGTTCATGAATCTCATTGGCGTGGAAAAGTATTACGGCATGACAGAGTACGGCAACAAAGAGGACTTTGACGGCATGTGGGGCATCTGGGACGAGGAGTTCCTGCAGTTCATGGCCGGCAAACTAAAGACGTTTGAGGAGCCGTTCATGACCGCCGTGTTCACCACCTCCTCGCACCACCCTTACAAGATACCGGCCCGCTACAAAGGCAAATTCAAGAAAGGTCCGTTTGAGATCTTTGAGACCATTGGCTACTCAGACATGGCTTTGCGCAAGTTCTTCCAGACCGCCAGCCAGGCCCCCTGGTTCAAGAACACGCTCTTTGTAATCACCGCCGACCATTCCGCCACTTACACCTACTACCCCGAGTACCAGACCGCCTGGGGCAACTTTGCCGTACCGGTGCTCTTCTACGCCCCCGGCGACCCTTCCTTTAAAGGTATAGAGAAAGACCGGGTGGTGCAGCAACTGGACATCATGCCTACCGTGCTAGGCTATCTGGGCTATGACCAACCGTACTTCTCCTTCGGGAAGAACATGCTCAACCCTCAGGAAGGCAACTTCGCGATCAGTTACCAAGCTGGCTACCAATGGACCGAAGGCGAGTACTTTCTCCAGTTTGACGGCACGAATACCGTAGGGCTGTTCAATTACCAGCAAGACAAACTCCTGAAGCACAACCTCAAAGACAGCCTGCCGGAAGTGCGCGTGGCCATGGAGAACAAACTCAAGGCCTTTATTCAGCAGTATAATAATCGTATGCTGGAGAACCGGCTTAAGGCTGAGTGAGAATTGTTGATTGCTGATTGTTAGGGTTCTATTTTGGGGCTATTTCTTTGAAAACAGCCTCAAAATAGAATATCCTCAACTTCGCGCAGACTCTCCCCTTGAGGGGAGTTAGAGGGGTGTTTACACCTACTGATCTACGTATTGTCGATATCCTTTTTCTATTGATCAAAGGTAATCGCTTATGACAGGCTCTGAAATGCGTATTCTCCTGTGCAGACACCCCTCTAACTCCCCTCAAGGGGAGAGTCTGCGTTGAACATCCCGAATTACGGATTTGTACTCCTCTGCCCTTGTCTCTTGGCTGTTCGGGATTTGCAATCCCGAACTTTTGGAAAGCGGATTTGTAATCCGCCTGCCGGGGACCAAGACCAGGAATGCCGCCGGGGATTGCAAATCCCCCTTTCGGAACTTCCGGATTGCAAATCCGGAAGAGCCATCGAGCGATCTAGGGAGCAGCGCGTTCTCTCTCTGAGAAAAGGTAATGGTTCTCCCCGCTTCAAGAGAGCTTCAAGAGAGTATAACTGAGCCCTATTGCCAAAAACATTTGGCCCAGGGTTTACTCGCAGAAACCTGCACCTTCAGAAAAGTAAGCATTCCCTCCTCTACCTTTGCTCCACCTGTTTTGAGCCCGATTTCCGGAAAACAGCTCCGAAACGGAAACCCAGTTCTGCCCGTTCATTCTTAATTCCTAATTCTTAATTATCCATGAAGCCTACCCTATACTATATCTCTGATGCGCTTTGCGGCTGGTGTTTCGCCATGGGTCCGCAGGTGGTGCAACTGCAGGAAACCTACGGTGACAGATTCCACTTTGAGGTGCTGAGCGGCGGCATGATGACCGGCGACCGTGTGGGGCCCATCAGCCAAATGGCGGATTACATAAAGCAGGTGCTTCCCCGGCTCACGGAGATAACGGGGGTGACCATGGGTGAGGCGTATGTTAAAGGCATTTTGGGCGAAGGCACCTACGTCAGCAACTCCGTGCCGCCGGCGGTGGCGCTGGCTATTTTCAAGGAAGTAAAACCAGAGGAACAGGTGAAATACGCCAAAGCCATTCAGGACCTGCACTTCAAAGAGGGCCAGGACCTGAACCTGGTAGAGACGTACCTTCCCCTGGCCCGGGAGGCGGGGCTTTCTGAGGAACAGTTCAGGGAACGGTTCACAGATGACCAATACCGGCTTCTGGCGCAGCAGGAGTTTGCGCAGGTGCAGGCCTGGGGCATTGAGGGCTTCCCGGCTATGATTGCGCAAAAGGGCGAAGAACTGTTTCTGGTGGCCCGGGGCTTCTCCAAGGCCGAGGACGTGGCAGAAATTCTGGAGAAGATTTACTCCTGATTGCGTTTTAGGCTTGTTTTACCCAAAACGGCCCCAAAACACATTTAGTTAATTGTAAAGCAAATCCTACATCCGCCAACAGGCGTATCTCTTACTTTCTTTGAAGAAACTAAGTTAAAACGGAACAAAATATCGGCGACAATTGTATATACAATAGTTATAAGTACTTTTGTCGGCCCCACGGCTGAGCGCCTATGAAATTAGAAGACGAGATAAAGCAGAAATCTTTTGGCAGCCCTTACCGGCGCATGTTCGTGAACGTGATGTTCACCGGTAACTGGGTGCAGAAAGAAATTGCCTCTTTGCTGAAGCCGTTCGGGTTGTCTTTGCAGCAGCATAACGTCTTGGGCATCTTGCGTGGCCAACACCCCAACCCCGCCACGCTGGGCCTGATTCAGGAACGTATGCTGGATCGTGACTCCAACGCTACCCGCCTGGTAGACAAATTGCTGGAGAAAGGCTTGGTGACCCGCTGCCAATGCTCTGATAACCGGCGTAAAGTAGACATCATTATTACGGATAAAGGGTTGGAGCTGCTCAAGCAAACCGATGGCCTTTTGCAGGCTCTGGAAGAGCGGTTCAGCCACATTACCCCCGAGGAGGCTACCCTCATTGGCGAACTGATGGACAAGCTGAGAGACCGTTAATATTTTTTTATCTATATAGTTGTATATACAACTTATGTTTTCACACAAATAAATGACTATGATAACTCAAGAAAATCAACCGCTGTTACAGCCATACAAAAAAGACTCTTTAGAGCTTAAAAATAGATTAGTGATGGCGCCTATGACGCGTAGCCGGGCTAATAACCCAGAGAACGCCGCCACGCCGCTCATTGCCGAGTACTACGCCCAGCGGGCCAGTGCCGGGCTTATCATTTCAGAGGGAACCCCGGTGAGCAGCCATGCCATTGGCTACATTAACGTGCCGGGTATTTATACGCCGGCTCAGGTAGAAGGCTGGAAACTGGTAACCCAGGCCGTGCACGCCAAAGGCGGAAAGATTTTCGCGCAGCTGTGGCACGTGGGCCGCATGTCGCACCCAGACTTCCATAACGGTGAGCTGCCGGTAGCGCCCTCGGCCGTTAACCCCAACGACCAGGCCTACACCCCCGAAGGTTTCAAAGAAACCGTGACGCCGCGCGCCCTGGAAGTCTCTGAGATCAAGGCCATTATACAGGACTTCAAAAATGCCGCTGCCAATGCGGTAACCGCCGGATTTGACGGTGTGGAGATCCATGCCTCCAACGGTTACCTGCTGCACCAGTTCTTTAGCTCATTGACCAACGTCCGGACCGACGAGTACGGTGGCTCTGTGGAGAACCGCGCCCGCATTTTGTTTGAGATTCTGGATGCCGTGAAAGAAGTGCTGGACCTGAGTAAGGTAGGTGTTCGCCTGAACCCCTCTATGCACGGTGGGTTCGGTATTGAGTTGGCTGAGGACGGACCGGAGACCTTTGAGTACATTGTGCGCCAGCTGAATGACTACGGCCTGGCGTACCTGCACCTGACAGAGGCTGGCGCAGGGGCCAGAAAGTTACCGCACGCCATTAAAGAGGTAGCTAAGCACTTCCGGAAAATCTATCAGGGAACCTTGATCACCAACGGCGGCTATACCCGTGAAACTGGGAACAAAGTCATTGAAGAAGGCAATGCTGATCTGGTGGCCTACGGTGTACCGTTCATCGCCAACCCAGACCTGGTAGACCGTTTCGACCAGGAAGCATCATTGAATCAGGCAGACCCGAACACCTTCTACAGCAACACAGCTGAAGTCGGCTACACGGATTACCCGGTACTGGCCGAGGTAGAAGAAGAAAAATAAGCAAAGGATTACACCACTGCATATATAGGAAAGGGCCGCGCTGTAAGTGCGGCCTTTTTCGGTTTGGGTCCGTTTTACAGAAAACAGGCTGAAAACGGAAACCAGGTTTTACTTTTATTAACCTGTGTTACCTTGTTCTAGAATACTGTATAAGTAAAGTTAACCCCCTCCCTCTCCCCTTATACTTTACATTTATTATTCTCCGGCTTCTAGTTGTTCATTAAAGGAGCCTTAGTAGATTCCGTTATCAATGAGCGCTTAATAGCTTCATAAAATATCACTTACGCACCTTACTAGCTAAAATTTACAAATCAGACCCAGCCTAATATTAGTTAACCATAATATTATACTAGAGCTATCTGATTAGCCAATAGACTACTTAAAACTAAGTATTTATTGAATTGTTACTATAGATAAATTTATTACTTGTATTGTATTTATATTTTTTTGCATACATTTACTTTACGGTTAATTTTTACTCTAAACACAACCGCTTTGAGGTTTCCCTCACCAAGAAGATAGTATTTAATATAGAGCATACGTATTTATCACATTTAAAGGAATTGGCAGATCTGAAAATCTGATCAAGACCAACCAAAGAACAAGTGCTTATACTACAATCTTTACTTAATATTAAATAACACCTTATCAGAGGAAAAACACCCTTCTGTTCCTAAAGCCCCCACTTTCTCATTTTCTCAGCTTATCTATTGCCTGGCAGTAGCCAAGACATTATTGGATTTTACTTCCCTTCACAAGGAAGCAAGACTTTCTATGTATTGCCCTTACCCTTCCTTTTGCAACCAATTTTCTATTAAAAATTTATACTCATCATTTTTCACAACTACTTTATGGAAAATCATTTACTGTCTGTTTTAAAGGCAAACACCAGACGCTACGGCCTTCTGCTTTTCCTTTTCTTTAGCCTCTTTTTGACAGGAGGTGCTTTTGCCCAGACTGGTGTCACCATCACTGCTGCTACAGGAGGAATGAATATCTCTGCTGATAGAGCAGTAAATTCAACTAATCCAGTTGGTGGCAGCTTTACAACATTAGGAGATATTGTAATAAGCGAGACAGCATCCACAGACTTTGCATCAGAAACAGGTACAAGTACAGGTAGTACATTGGTTTTTTCAGCTCCTTTGGGTTGGAAATTTAATCCAGGAACTGGAAGCGCAACGAGAGGCACTCCTTTTGACTTATCCCTTTCTTCCCCTTCTATTACTGTTACTGCTTCTACAATTACTATCTCGTTTAGTGTTTCAGGAACTACTAAATTAGATGTTCTGACTATAAAAGGGATTCAGGTAAAAGCTGACAATGGGGCAATGTTGCCTAATGCTGGTAGTATAACTAGAACTGGAGGAACAGCAACTGTTGCGGGACTCAGTAATGGAACTTCTGTAGGGTCCCTTTCACAGGCTGCTGGTATTGCCAATAAGCTTGCATTCGTTCAGCAACCAACAACTGCCAACGCAGGAGCTACTATTTCTCCTTCTCCCACTGTTCAGGTACAGGATCAGTTTGGAAATCCAGTTTCTGCAGCCAGATCAATTTTGTTAAGCCTTAATAATTCAGGTTCTTTAAGTGGAACAGCTACAGTTACTTCAAATTCAAGTGGCTTAGCTACTTTCAATAATCTTAGCATTACCCCTGCCGGAACATATCGCTTAACGGCTAGTTCTACAAACCCAACACCTGCGCTCACTACTATCTCTAGTAGTGAGTTTACCATTAATACTGTCAAGGCGAATACAGCGACATCTTTAACTTCTTCTGCTAACCCTTCTGAATACGCACAAAATGTCACGTTCACTGCTACTGTGAATACTGTGCCGACAGGTGGGACACCTACAGGTACAGTTATGTTTTATAATGGAGCTACAGCTATAAGTGGTGCTATTACATTAACTTCCGGAGAAGCGACTTTTACTACATCTGCTCTTGCGGTAAACACATCTGGCCATACTATTAAAGCCATATATACTCCAACGGGTAACTTCAACGCCTCGTCTACTGATCCCACGGTAACACAAGTTGTAAATAGAGCAACACCAACGATCAGTGTATCAGGAACACAAGCCTTTACCTATACAGGTAATCCTCAAGGCCCTGCCACCATCAGCTACAATGGAGATGGTACTACCTCATTGTTGTACACCAATGTAGGTGGAACAACATATTCATCAGCAACAGCCCCAACTAATGCTGGCAATTATCAGGTGGTCTTGAGTGCCGCACAGGGCACTAACTATAATGCTGTATCCTCAGCTGCCTACGCCTTTAGCATTGACAAAGCACCTATACTGATAACAGCCGCGAATCAAACTGTTACTTTTGGGACAGCAGTAGCAACAGTAACAGGAGCCGGAAGCTATACTGCTACAGGTTTTGTAAATAGTGAAACAGCAAATGTGATTGGCGGTTCACCAAGTTATACAACCACATATACAGCTACCACAAATGCAGCAACCTCAGGGGTGACTCTTACTCCAGTAGTGACATCCTTAACTGCTGCTAACTACAGTTTCAGTGCTGCTGATGGAACTATTACAATTGCGCAGGCCGCCAACAGTATCGCCTTTACAAACCCAGGTACACAAACGTATGCCCCCAATGCAACAGTAGATCTGAATGCATCAGCGACTTCTGGCACCCCTGTGACCTTTGCGGTGGAAAGCGGCCCGGCCACGGTAAGCGGATCTACCTTAACCTTGACCGGCGCTGGTAACGTGACAATTAACGCCTCCTCGGCGGCAACCACAAACTATCTGTCGGCGGCAGATGTAAGCCAGACCTTTATGGTTGCCAAAGCAAACCAAACCATTACATTCGCCGCCATCACCAACAAAACCTTCGGGGGGGAGGCCTTTGCCATTGCCCTGAGTGCTTCTTCAGGCCTGCCCGTAGCAATTACTACAACAGGTGGTATCAGCTATGATGCCGTTACCGGAACTGTTAGCATTACAGGTGCCGGCCCTGCCAGCATCACGGTGGCGCAGGCTGGCGACGATAACTACAATGCTGCCGTCGCTGTTAAACGTGATTTCAATATAGCCAAGGCTACCAACAGCATTTCCTTCACCAAACCAGACGATAAAACCTTCGGGGATGCACCCTTCAGCCTGATGGCTTCGTCTACTTCAGGCGCCCCTGTAAGTTTTGAGGTAGTAAGCGGCCCGGCCACGGTAAGCGGTTCTTCCTTGACCATTACAGGTGCCGGTGACATGACTATTAGAGCCTTTCAAATTGAAACTGTGAATTACGAGGCAGCAGGTTCAATAGATCAGACATTCACCGTGGCAAAGGCCATCGCTAATGTTACCCTGGCCGACTTAGATCACACCTATAATGGATCTGCCAAATCCGCTACCGCAACAACATCAGCATCTGGATCGAGCAGCTTCACTTTAACCTATATACTAGAGGGAACGCCAATAGCAGCTGCCAACGTGAACAATGCTGGCAACTATATGGTAACGGCCACGTTGGTAAACGCCAACTACCATGGTTCTGCCACCGGTACGCTTGTGATTGCCAAGGCCAATCAGACTATCACCTGGTCTTCCCCTCCCGCCATCACCTATGGTACTGCACTTTCTTCTGTCCAGCTTAATTCGACGGCCCTAGATGGAGCATCGCTCACTTATATGCCTATTGAAGGTACTGTACTAGGAGCCGGTACCCGCACCTTATCTGTGAAGGCTGCTGCCACTACCAATTACAATGAAGCCACCAAAGAGGTGAGCCTGACGGTAAATAAGGCACCCGTTACACTTGTTTTCGGCCAAATGGAGTACATCTATGACGGTAGCCTTAAGACAGCCACCGCTACGGCCACCCCAGCTGTGGATGGTGTGAGCGTGACTGGCTCGGGCACTAACGCCAACGAATACGCCGCCACTGCCAGCCTAAACAACGACAACTACGAGGCTAACCCTCTCGAAGGCACGTTGAAGATCAAAAAGGCCCCATCAACGACCACCATAACGATCTCCCCAGGTACTTTCACCTTCACCGGCTCACCCATTACGCCGGCCACCGTTACTGTGACGGGCGCAGGCGGATTAAACCTGACGCCAGTCCCTGTTTATGCTAATAACATCAACGCAGGCATGGCTACTGCTTCTTACAACTTCGCGGACGATGGCAACCACATTGGTTCTAGTGACAGCAAGAGCTTCACAATCAGCAAGGCCTCTTCAACGATCGCGGTAACTGGTGGCAATACCTTCACTTACACCGGAGCGGCACAAGGTCCGGATGCAGTGACCAAGACTGGGTCAACCGGCACGGTAACTCTCAGCTATAGCGGCACCACTAATGGTGGTGTAGCCTACGAAGCCACCACCAAGCCTACGCAGGCTGGCACTTACAGCGTAATTGCTACCCTAGCGGAAGATGACAACCACTTTGGCATGACATCTGAGGCGTTTTCATTCTCTATCGGCAAGGCCGCTACCACCACCACGGTAGCTATCGCTGCAGGTCCGTTCACCTTTACTGGCTCGGCCATTACACCAGCTAGTGTAAAAGTAACTGGCGCCGGCGGGCTGGACTTGTCACCAAACGCCAATTATGCCAATAACATCAATGCAGGTACCGCTTCTGCCAGCTACAGCTATGCTGAGGATAACAACTATTTTGCTTCTACTGATAGCAAAGACTTTACCATCGGCAAAGCTGCAACCACAACAACGGTAACCCTGGCTGCGGGTCCATTCACTTATACCGGTTCCGCCATTACACCAGCATCCGTAAGTGTAACCGGTATTGGTGGCCTGAACCTGACACCAGCAGCAGTGTATGAAGACAACATTAATGCAGGTACGGCTACTGCATCTTACTCTTATGCTGGCAATAGCAACTACGAGGCTTCCAGTGACAGTAAGACTTTTACCATCAGCAAGGCCATATCAACAACCACTGTAACAATCACGGGTGCTCCCTTTACTTATACAGGCTCAGCTATCACACCTGCTACCGTGAGTGTAACCGGCGCGGGCGGGTTAAACCTGGCACCAGCCGTCACCTACGCTAATAACATTAATGCAGGTACCGCTACTGCTAGCTACAGCTATCCTGGTGACGGCAACCACGAGCCATCAAGCGACACCAAGAACTTCGCTATCGGCAAGGCTGCCTCCACTGTGGCGGTAACAGGTAGCAATACCTTCATCTATAATGCGACGGCACAAGGCCCGGACGCGGTGACTAAGACGGGCTCTACCGGCGCGGTAACTTACAGCTACAGCGGCACCAGCAACGGTGATATCACCTATGCCGCTTCTGCTACCAAGCCAACATTGGCTGGTTCTTACAGTGTAACAGCAACTTTGGCTGGTGATGATAATCACTTTGGCATGACCTCCGAAGCCTTTGGCTTCACCATCGGAAAAGCCACAGCCACCATGGCACTCACTGACCTGAGCCACACCTTTGACGGCACCATTAAGTCAGCTGGTTACACCATTAGCCCTGCAACGGTAACAGGCGTGAGTATCAGCAACAACGGCAAGACCAATGCAGGCTCTTACCCAGTAACGGCCTCCCTGAATAATGTCAACTATCAAGCAACCGACGTTGCAGGAAACCTGGAGATTGCCAAGGCACCTACCACAACCTTAGTAACCGCTAATGGAGCTATTTACACAGGCAATGCTATTGGTGGCACCGCTGCCGTGACCGGGGCTGGTGGTCTGGGCCAAGCGCTGGCTGTTTCTTATATGGGCACGGGCTCTACCACCTATCCTACTTCCACCTCTGCCCCAACCAACGCAGGCACCTACAACGCAACGGCAACTTACGCTGAAACCGCTAACCACCTCAGCTCAACCGACACCAAGGAATTTACCATAGGCCAGGCGACAGCCACCCTGAGCTTAGCTACCCTTAACCATGAATATGATGGTACAGAGAAGAACGCTACTGCTATTATCTCCCCTGCTGGTTTATCTGGTATTAGCATCAGCAACAATGGCAAGGTCAATTTCGGGACCTATGAAGTGGAAGCGACGCTTGCAAACAATAACTACATAGCCGCTCCAGTAAAAGGCAACCTAGTGATTACCCAGAAGGCGCTAACTGTCACGGCAAACAATAAGGAAAGAGCCTACGATGTGGCTAACCCTTCCCTAGATGGTGTACTGAGCGGCAATGTGCCAGCCGATGGCATTAGTGCCACGTATGCCACTCTTGCCACCAAGGTGAGCAATGTGGGTGAGTACACCATCACCGCTACTTTGGTTGACCCTAACAACAAGCTGGCAAACTACGCGGTGACCAACACGTCTGGGACTCTAACAATCACGCCGGCCTCTGCCACGATTACCGTTGCCGACCTGTCTAAGATCTACAACGGCTCTGCTCAGGGAGCCACAGTGATCACCTCGCCGTCCGGTATCGCGGTGAATGTAACCTATGCTGGATCTGCTACCGCCCCAACCGCTGCCGGCACTTATGCGGTGGTTGCTGCTTTGAACAACAATAACTACTCTGCCACCAACGGCACCGGCTCGCTTGTGATTGCTCCTAAAAGCGTCACAGGTTCTATCACTGCCTCTAATAAAGTCTACGATGGCAATATTTCCGCCTCTATCTCAGGTAGATCCTTGGTTGGTGTACTTTCTACAGATGCCGCAAACGTAAGCTTGGGAACTAGTGGCACTGCTACTTTCGCCACCGCTGCTGCAGGTAATGACAAGACCGTCACCGCTACCGGCCTGGCCCTGAGCGGCACAGTTGCTAACAATTACAGTCTATCCGCAACCACGGCTACCACCACAGCCAACATCACTGCCAAGGCAATTACAGGTACTTTCTCTTCTGCGAATAAAGTATATGACGGTGGTGTTTCTGCTGCGGCTGCTAATCGGCAGTTGGTTGGTGTTGTTGATGGTGATGATGTTTCCTTAACAGGAGGAACCGCTACTTTCGCTGACAAGCATGTTGCCCCTGGCAAGACAGTTACGCTAACAGACGCTGCCCTGGCGGGCGATGATAAAGGCAACTATACCTTAACTTCTGTAGGGACCACCACAGCCGCTATCACTTCCAAAACCCTGGCAATCGCCATCACCGCTGAAAACAAAGAGTATAACGGAAACGCCAATGCCACTGTAACAGCCCAAATCTCCAGCGGACTGGTAGAGAATGACCAAGTGACCGTAGCGGCAACCAACGGCCTGTTCAATGATAAACATGCAGGCGTTGGTAAGGCAGTGACCGCCAACGTGAGCAAGTCCGGCGATGATGCTGGCAACTACTCGGCAAATGGTACTGCGGCCACTACAGCCACCATTACTTCCAAAGCTATGACAATCGCTATCTCCGCTTCAGATAAGGTATATGATGGTAACGCGAATGCCCAAGTAGCGGCTTCTATCACAGCCGGACTGATACTGAATGATAAGGTAACCGTAAGTGCTTCAAATGGCCAGTTCAACAACAAGAACGTAGGCACAGGCAAGTTAGTCACCGCCTCAGTAAGCAAGTCAGGTGACGATGCAGGCAACTACTCTGCCAACGTGATTGCTTCTTCAACGGCGCAGATTACTCCCAAAGCACTGGCAGCGGCATCTACTGTTTCAACAAAGGTATATGATGGTTCTGCTGCTACAGGTGCGGTAACGTTGGGTACGGTAACAGGGCTTATAGGCAATGAAACATTGGCTATCACACCAACTGCCAGCAACTATGCTACTGCCAATGTGGGCACTTCCAAAGCCACTACCATCACTTATTTCCTTGCCGATGGCACCAATGGCGGACTCGCGGCTAACTACAGCATGGCTCCTATTAGTTCTATTGGTGACATTACCGCTAAGTCAATCAATGGTTCCTTTGCTGCTTCTGATAAAATATATGATGGGTCCACTTCCGCTAGTGTAACAGGCCGTTCATTAAATGGAGTAGTAGATTCTGATGCAGATTACGTTTCCTTAACAGGGGGCACTGCTACTTTCGCTAATAAGAATGTAGCCAGTGGTAAAACGGTAACCCTAATAGGAGCTTCTCTCACTGGCGTAAAGTCTAGCAACTACAGCCTTAGCGGAGTGGCTACTACAACAGCTACCATAACTGAGCAAACATTGTTAGTAACCGCAACAGGAATAAACAAGGTTTATGACGGAAATACAGTAACTACAGTAACTCTATCAGATAATAGGGTGGCAGGAGATGTCTTAACTACAGCTTACACTTCTGCTACATTTGCTGATGCTAACG